>CALJEQ010000001.1 GCA_938074565.1 uncultured Alkaliphilus sp.
ACTAGTCCCTATATCCTCACTTTCTTTCATGAGTAAATGAACATGATTATCCATTAAACAGTACCCATACAAGTTAAATCCTCCATTAGTTTTGGCAGTTAAAAGTTTCTCTATAAATACTCTTCGATCTTCGTTATCTAAAAATAGATTTCTTCCGTCTATTCCCCTTAAAATTATATGATATATTCCTGTACTACTCTTTTTAATTGTTCTAATGCTACATATCCTATATATTTTAGTTTCTTCTGTTATACTACCATCCCAATTATCAAGAATAAATTCTCTATTCATTTCTGTCTCCTGTATGATTAATATAATTCAGCTAAATACACCATAAATATTAATAATTTATGAGCACTAAAGTTTTAATAATGATATTATCCTAAAAAACCCGTATATCTTTCTTAGTATGTTGAAACTACTGAGTTTAAGAATGGTTCTTTAACGATAGATTGTAATATAAAAAATAATAACAAGTAAGCAGGACTAAGTCCCTACCCTTAATGTACAATCCCTATAAATCAATCTTCTGGTGCATACTTCCATTCTCCAGTATGAGGATTATATTGACACTTCCAATCTTTACCCACTAATTCCCATCGTCCTTCATGTGGATTGTATTTTGTTTCTGCATTCGGTGGAACATATTTCCATTCTCCTGTGTGGGGATTGTGACAACATTCCCAGTCTTTCCCTACTAATTCCCAGTGGCTTTCATGTGGATTGTGCTTTGTTACTGCATTAGGAGGTACATATCTCCATTCTCCTATGTAGGAATTATGACGGCATTCCCAGTCTTTCCCTACTAATTCCCAACGGCTTTCATGTGGATTATATTTTGCTATACCCATGCATTATTCTCCTTTACATAGCTTAAATATATTTTTGAATCCATTATTTCTATTTCTACACCAACCCAACATTTCCCTTTATATCCCAACAAAATAATTGAAATTTTTCATGTATATTTGTTAACAGCAATCCACTTATCCCCAAGCAGATACCCCTTCCCGTTGTGGACTGACTAAAGAAGAGTCGTTTACCTTACGTGGGTAAGCGGTATCTTTACTTTATTACCCTACATTATTAGGATTTCTAAAATATTCATATGCTACAAAAGTTTCTCGCTCTAAGTTTATGCCTATATTTTCACTAACAAAATTAAAATACTGAATCATTTTATTTTGATAATTCGATTTATTCTCAAATCGTATTCTAATCATTCCAATTAACGTTAACAAAATCATTTGTTTAGTATGATATAACATATCCAAGAACTTCCTATAAATCTCATCAGAATAAGTACTAATTAAAATTTCTTTGGCTTTGTCTCTCGCCTTCTCCTTAGTAATTAAATACTTTACTTTACCACTTTTTATATATTCATTTTCATCAATACTTTTAAATAATTCCAAAGCCGTTAAATTTTCTATAATACACTGATAAGCTTTTGATTCTTCTATATTTTTTAAGTGCCTAATATTTTTATAATTTTCATAGATATAAAAAAGATAATCAAAATTCCATTTATCTTTTATAATCTCGTCAACTATTACATAAAAGTCATTAGTTACATCTTTTAATTCTATATTATTAACAAAATTATAAATATAACTTGCAAAATTCGAATCAAACATAACTGAAAAATCTATTCCAATTTTTACTTCTCCACCTTTATGCATTTTAATTAATGTTTCTCTATCTAAAAAATATAATTTTGATGTTAAAAAAAATGAAGTTAAATACATACTATATTTGCCAACTAATAAACTCATTTTATTAGGATCAACTTCTTTATGGTAATCATTTAATGAAATTATTGCTCTAAATCTATTATCGCTTATAAAATTCTTAAATGACCCCACTAATAAGTCCGCTGGACTTGTTGCATTTATTAAGTTTACTATAATATTTTTAAATTCTTCAGAATTAATCTCTTCTAAATTCACTAAAGCACCCCTTTAAATTATAGTTAATCAAAACAATTAATCAGTTTGTAAAAGAACTTCTTAATTACAATTACTAATTTTACTCTACAGTAGATTCAATCACTTTTCAAAAACTATTATTTGTAATTATTTGTAAAAATATAAAAAAATAACATGTATTTTAGATATACGTTTTTTTATGTGTATGCCGAAATTATAATAACTAAAATCATATCTCCTCAACAGACTTTAATATTATATAACTCATACCCCAACAACCCCAAAACTACTATACACCCCCTACACCCCTTGCAATCACTACCTTAATTTTAGCCTTCGATAACCCTACAACACACTCCACATGAGATACTTAGGCTATTTCACATTTCAAGAAAACATCCCTATACTTCAGTGTTTATGAGGGTTTGCAATCAATGCTATCTTGTCGAGCCTTTATTTCTGATTAGGCTATTTTGTGTCTTTGCTCTTTGAACTGTACTTGGTGCCTTTTCTCTGATTCCCGTTTTTGTCTTTCATCACATTGCTACGGCGTGATTTCTCTATCTGTACTGCCTGATATTTTGCATCAGATATAATAGCTGGGTTATTGTTTTCAGCAATATAATGAACCTCATTTTCTCCTGAATTCAGCAGTCGAACAGTCCCAATATATTTTTCATTGCTTAACATTACATCTATAGTTCTTTTACTCCACTTGTCCCTGCCAGTTGGGGATTTAATTTCTAGTCTTTCTAATTCTGCAACAATTCCTATAATACTTTTGCCTTGAAGATATAGCTCAAATATTAGCTGAACATTTTTAGCCTCTACTTCATCAATAATGAGGCTACCATCAACATCATTTTTATAACCATAACATTTACGATTATACAGCTTTAATGTACCTTGTGCAGCTCGTTGTTTGATGCCCCATCTAATATTATCGCTTCTAGATTCATTTTCTTCCTGTGCTATAGATTCGAGTATAGAAATCATAAGGTCACTATCTGTATTGGCAGTATCCAGAGCCTCTTGTTCAAAAATCACACGAACTCCTAATATCTTTAGTTGATTTAAGGCTTCAAGTGTATCAACCGTATCCCTGCCAAATCTACTAATACTTTTAGTGAGAATAATCTCTAATTTATGAGATTGGCAATCGTCAAGCAGCCTTGCAAACTCTCTACGAGAAGAACCGGCTTTACCGGAAGCAATATCCATATAAACATCAACAAGGAGCCATTGCGGTGTGGCAGCAGTTAATCTGGTAAGGGCAGATACTTGGGCAGTAAGGCTTTTAAGTTGCTCGGTACTACTGCTACTTACTCTACAGTAAATACCAACTCTTTTTTCTCGCTTTGGAGGTTTTGGTGGTATAAAATGAATTCTTGTATTTTCTGCCATATCACACCTCCAAATCTATATAGCTAGAATATAGTTGATCCGATAAATACCTTTGGATTATGCTAATAAAACTGTGGAATCAATAATTAATAGCATTTCATATTTATATACCATATAAATACAATCCAATATCCAATTATTGGTGATATTCCATATCCCATAAAAGGTATAGGAAAATTTCCAAATATAGTAGATATCATAATTAAGCTATAATATAAACCAATGCATATAGATAACCGTCGAAATTCTTTTGGTGGAAACACGATAAATGGAAGTGGTATTAAAATCAATGAAATAATTCCCATAACCAACAATATTAGTGACATATTGTTTAACAACCCCAAAATTCCTTCAACATAACTAACAGGTGCTAAATTATCTACAAATATCCACGATAAAATCATTAAGCAAGTAAGCATTAATGAAATAACATATCTAAGAATACTATTTATGTTTATTTTCTTATCATACAGAATAATTATTATAGGGATAGAAAAACCCATTAGCTGAGATGCATCAGGTTGTAAGAACAGAAGTATTGCAATGCTTACTATAATAATCAATGCATACTTCACCTTTTTTTTCATTAGCAAATTGTAAGATGTAACTAAAGTTATAGGTAAAACTATCATGGCAACATTCACATTTATTATCGCTATCTTTATCCACCTGTGCACACCATCCATACCATCCCCAAATAGTGTCAGTAATAACAGTATTAATGATATAACTGTAATAATTTCGTCATTAATTCTTACGCTCCTATGTATAAAGACTAATGCCATTAACCCGAATATAAGCATAGCGACTAAATTCTGTAACGATATACTTATTGGAACATTATTACCACCCATACCTAATATACCGAATATAATTGCTGGTATTATTGTTCCTATTGTACTAAAGCATAGGTCTCTTTTCTGTGTATTCATCTTTTTTCTCCTCCACTATTAATTACTTTAAATCTTTCTATATTTATTAACCACCGTAAAAATCTCACCTTCAAATTCTGATTTATTTACTGACAGGCCAATTATCATGCTGCCATACTAACCGAATGATAATTAGCCATCTTTTAATATTTCTTCCACTCAAACCGATGCCATCTATCCCGTCTCCTCAACCCCTCGTTATCTATCCTGTCAACTCAACCTTTTCATTTTAGAGCAGTTGATGTGTTCCCGCTAACTATAAAAATCAAGGGTTTCAGACATTCCAGCACCAGGTAAAGCAACCGCTATTTAATCCCAATGTTTAGATACACTTTATTCATAGACCTCTTCAGCCCTTCTATTTCTTTACCCTTGACATCAACACAACGCACTCCACATGCCCCGTCTACGGAAACATAAAACCCCTCCTACCCCCCACAAATAGGATGAATCACCTTCACTACATCCCACTCCTGTAAGTAAACAACTCCATAATCTTCCTTGTTAACAATGCCACCATCTATAGATACAATTATTCCAGAATAAGAGTAATCCAATAATTCCAGTAAATCTGTTACATTTAAGCCTGCTTTCCAAGTGAAAACTTTACCATTTACCAACATTAGACAACGCCTCCAGTATTAATCCTTATTATTAATTATTAATCTTTAATCTCTTATTATTATCTTTAATCTCTTATTATTATCTTTAATTTCTTATTACTATTCTATTATCTCTTACTACAAATCTTATATTATTAATTTTCTATCTTAATCTTCATTCTTTAATAATCTATCACTAACCTATCGACCCCATAATTCAGCATACAATAAAAGCAGCAATACATCTGCTGCTTTCATCATTACTATATGTTTTAAATTCTTATTTTTTTGCACGCTTAAACTCATTAATGACTTATCCCTACGGATAAACACGATTCAAAGTTCTAGCAAAAGGAATAGTTTGTCTAATATGATCTACTCCACAAATCCAAGCTACTGTTCTTTCTAACCCTAAACCGAAGCCAGAATGAGGAACTGATCCATATCTTCTTAAATCGAGATACCATTCATATAGTTCTTGAGGTAATTTTTCTTCTTGAATACGAGTTAAAATTAGATCAAGGTCATGAATACGTTGAGATCCACCAATAATTTCCCCGTAGCCCTCTGGTGCTATTAAGTCAGCTCCTAAAATTACATCTGGGTTTGTTGGGTCAGGTTGCATATAGAAAGCCTTCATCATTTTAGGGAAATGGGTAATAAATACTGGTTTATCAAATTTTTCTGCTATGTAAGTTTCATGGGGTGCACCAAAATCTTCTCCCCATTCAAATTCATGTCCGCCCTCTTGAAGCATTTTTACTGCATCTGTATATGTAATTCTTGGGAAAGGAGCTTTTATCTTTTCAAGATAAGTTGTATCCCTTTGAAGCATTTTTAATTCTACCTTTTTGTTTTCCAACACTTTTTGTACTATATATTCTATCATTTGTTCTTGTACTTCTAAGTTTCCTTCAAAATCAACAAAAGCCATTTCTGGTTCAATCATCCAAAACTCATTTAAATGTTTTCTTGTTTTAGACTTTTCAGCTCTAAAAGTTGGCCCAAAACTGTACACCTTACCAAAAGCCATAGCCGCTGCTTCAGCATATAATTGACCAGTTTGTGATAAATAAGCATTCTCTCCAAAGTAATCTATCTCAAAAAGTTCCGTTGTTCCTTCACAGGCAGAAGGTGTTATAATTGGTGGCTCCACCAATACAAAACCTCTTTCGTGGAAGAAGGTTCTAATAGCTAAATTAATTTCATCTCTTATTCTTAAAATAGCATTTTGTTTTGGTGAACGCATCCACAAATGTCTGTTTTCCATTAAAAAGTCTGTACCATGTTCTTTAAGGGAAATTGGATAGCCTTCTTCAGCAATAGTAACTGGGGTTACAGACTTAACTAAAATTTCATAACCTCTTGGAGCTCTTTCATCCTTTTGTACCATTCCCACTACTTCTAAAGAAGATTCTTGAGTTAACTTTTTACAAACCTCAAATACATCTTCCTCTACTTCATTTTTAACCACAACTCCTTGAATAAAACCAGAACCATCTCTTAATTGTAGAAAATGTATTTTTCCACTGGATCGCTTATTAAATAACCAACCCTTTAAGGTTACCTCTTGTCCTTCGTATTTTGCTATTTCTTCAATTGTTGTAAATACTGCCATTATATAGCACCTCCATAAAATCTCTTATATAAATTTATTACACCTTTAAATCTACTTTCATTCCAATTAACTCAATATTTGCTTCTATTATAGGATAGATATAATCTTGTAAAAAGTCAACCACCTGTTGTGGTGCTCTTCCCACAAAATTTCTTGCATCCATTAGCTGGTTTAATTGGTCTTCTGATAAATTAAAATCGGGATCCACCACAATGCGATCAATCAAATCATTAGGTTTCCCTTCAATTTTCACCTGTTTAGCAGCCTCTATAGAATGTAGTCTAATTTTCTCATGAAGTTCTTGTCGATCTCCACCTTGTTTTACTGCCTCCATTAGAATATTCTCAGTTGCCATAAAAGGTAGTTCATTATCAATATGTTGTTGAATCATCTTTTCATACACCACTAAACCATCACAAACATTAATAGCAATATCTAAAATTGCATCGGTTGCCATAAAGGTTTCAGGAAGAATAATTCTTCTATTGGCTGAATCATCTAACGTTCTTTCAAACCACTGGGTAGAAGCTGTCATTGCGGCATTTTGTGGAGCAGCAATAATATATCTTGCCAGTGATGCAATTCTTTCACTTCTCATGGGATTTCTTTTATATGCCATTGCAGATGACCCAATTTGATTTTTCTCAAAGGGCTCTTCAATTTCTTTTAAACTTTGAAGAAGTCTCAAATCATTAGTCATTTTATGTAAACTTTGTGCTATTCCACTTAATATAGAAAGTACTTCAAAGTCCAACTTTCTTGAGTAAGTCTGACCTGTTACAGGAAAAGTCTTTTCAAAACCCATTTTTGAAGCAACTCTTTCCTCTAATTCCTTCACCTTTGCATCATCATTATTAAATAAGTTATAAAAACTAGCCTGTGTACCTGTAGTTCCCTTAACCCCTCTTAACTTCATTCTATCCAACTGATACTCTAAGTTTTCAAAGTCCATTAATAAATCATGTAACCATAAAGTTGCTCTTTTTCCTACCGTAGTTAGTTGAGCTGGTTGAAAGTGTGTAAACCCTAAAGTGGGCACATCTTTATATTGATTACAAAAATTAGATAAAACATTAAAAAGGTTAACCATTTTAGCCTTTATTAACTTTAAAGCATCCCTCATTACAATTACATCTGTATTATCACCAACATAAGCACTGGTGGCACCTAAATGAATAATTCCCTTTGCCTTAGGGCATTGTTCACCATAGGCAAATACATGGGACATAACATCATGTCTTGTCTCTTTTTCCCTTTGGATGGCAACATCATAGTTAATATTATTCTGATTGACCTTTAGCTCTTCTATTTGCTCGTCTGTTATGTTAAGACCCATTTCTTTTTCAGATTCAGCCAATGCAATCCATAACTTTCGCCAAGTAATAAATTTATTATCTGGTGAAAATAAATAAGTCATATCTTTACTGGCATATCTTTCAATAAGAGGGTTTTGATAGGTTGGTCTGTTCAATTGATGAACTCCTTTCGTCCTGTAAATTTAAGTATCATGTTATAATTCTAATCAATCTATAGGTTATCAAAAAGAACGAAAGAAAATCAGGCAATAACACTGATTTCCTTTTTATAGAAGGCTATTGTTGCTATTATAGGACTATTTTAACCCTTTAAAACCGCCTCAATACGATCTAAACCTTCTTTTATGTTCTCCATAGAGTTGGCATAGGAAAGTCTAACAAATTCATCCACTCCAAATGCAATTCCTGGAACAACAGCAACATTGCCCTCTTCAAGAATTAAATTTGATAACTCCATTGAACCATTTATCTTTTTACCTTTAATTTCTTTACCAATCAACTTAGAAATATTCATCATAATATAGAAAGCACCTTTTGGAGTAATACAAGATATATTTTCTATATTATTTATCCTTTCCACCATATACTTTCTTCTTTCATCAAATGCCAACCTCATTTTTTCAACAGAAGAATTATCCCCTGTTAACGCCTCAATACTGGCATATTGAGCAATTGTATTAGGGTGGGAAGTAGCATGACTTTGGTAGTTACCCATTATTTTAGCAATTTGAGAATTAGAAGCTGTATAACCAATTCGCCATCCAGTCATGGCATAAGCCTTAGACATTCCATTAATTATTATCGTCAAATCCTTTACTTTTTCATTTATACTGGCAATACTAAAATGCTCTGCTCCATCATAGGCAAGCTTTTCATAGATTTCATCTGAGATAATGATAATATTATGTTCTACTGCCACCTCTGCAATGGCTTCTAATTCTACTTTTGTATATAAAGAACCTGTTGGGTTTGATGGACTATTTAGCATTAATGCTTTTGTTTTTGGAGTAATAACCGCCAATAAATCCTCTTTACATAATTTGAATTCATTTTCTTCTGTACATTCAACATAAACTGGAACAGCATCCGCCATTTTTACCAATTCTACATAGCTTACCCAGTAAGGTACAGGAATTATTACTTCATCCCCAGGGTTACATACTGCCTGTAATGAATTGAATAAAGATTGCTTTGCTCCGTTAGAAACAACAATTTGGTCTGGTGTATAGTCTAATCCATTATCTTCCTTAAGCTTTTTACAAACTGCTTCTCTAAACTTTGGTAAACCTGAAGCTGCCGTATACCTAGTAATTCCTTTTTCCATGCCCTCAATAGCTGCTTTAATAATATTATCCGGAGTATTAAAGTCTGGTTCACCTACACCAAAACTAATTACATTAATTCCCTCTGACTGCATTTGCTTTGCTCTAGAATCAATAGCCAATGTTACTGATGCTGCAATTTTTTGATTTTTTTCTGAGAGTTTAATATTCATTTTTTTCCCTCCATAGATATTGAATGTATTTTTAATATGTAAAATTCAAATTCATTCTTATTTTAACAAATTTTACTGGCTTTTTCTACAACGAATTCATAATATAACTTATTTCTATTAGTTACTTTATAATAATAAGTTTTTTAAACTAGCATTTTTTCAATATAGGTTGTGGGCACTCGAATTGCACCCATATCCCCATGATGGTTATCCGTCATAGGAGGATGGTGAAAATCTGAACCTCCCGTAATAAATAAATTATGTTTCTCTGTTAAGTTTAAATAATAATCATACTTATCTACACTATTATCAGGATGAAACACTTCAATTCCCTCAATACCTTCATTTATAAGTCGCTTTAATGTTTCATTGGTGATTAAACCAGGATGAGCAACAACAGAAAAGCCACCATATTTTTTTATTTCATTAATTGCTTCAAAAGGTGTTATTTTATATCTTGGTACAAAGGCAGGACACCCTTTATTCAAGTATTTATCAAAGGCTTGCTTAACACTTTCAATATATCCTTTACTAACCATTACCTTTGCAATATGAGGTCTACCAATATTACCTTCACCGGCAACATCCTTTACTTCTTTAAAAGTAATTTCCAAACCTATGTCATTTAGTTTTTCAATAATTTTTTCTGCCCTGTGGGTTCTTTCATTTTTAAGTATATCTAGTAGTTTTAAAAACTCTTGGTTTTTATAATCTATCATATATCCTAAAATATGTACCTCTTCTCCTAGATAGTCTGTACTTAACTCAATTCCTGGAATCACTATGAAATCTTCTTTGCTACTTCCATAAGTTATGGCTTCTTCTATACCATCAACGGTATCATGGTCAGTTATTGCGATCCCATTTAATTCTCTTGCAATGGCATAGTCCACAACTTCTTTAGGGGTCAATACACCATCAGAAGCTGTTGTGTGGATATGCATATCAATATATTTCATATCTAAATCTCCTTTATTCTGTAACAACTTTATTAGTCTGTTTATATTAATTTATCTTTATTATCCCCAAGTCTCCCGTTACTATTAAGGCTTACATTTTTTTGCTACACTCTTAATATTTTACAGAAAAAAGCCTGCTATTCTTAGCAGACTTTTCTATATGGATAATTTAATTATCTTGGCTCTACAATCAATTTAATGGCAGTTCTCTCTTCTCCATCAATTTGAATATCTGTGAAAGCAGGGATACAAATTAAGTCTAATCCACTTGGAGCTACGAATCCTCGTGCGATCGCCACTGCTTTAACTGCTTGATTTAGAGCGCCTGCTCCAATAGCTTGGATTTCAGCTGAACCTCGTTCTCTAAGAACGCCGGCTAATGCTCCAGCAACAGAGTTTGGATTTGATTTTGCTGATACTTTTAATACTTCCATTTTATGATGCCCCCTTTTCGATAACTAATCTACTAGAATTTGGATACAAGTATATTATTCTACTTAATTTTTTAAATACCTGCAACATTAAAAAATTTCTTTTAGAAATAATAAAAAAATGTAACTAAATTCATTATTTCATTTGAACATGGGGGCTAGACCCTAATAATTAAGATTTCAATTATTAAGAATTATTTTAATCATTTCATTACATACTGCCTCTGGACTTTTACCTTCTGTATTAACAATAACATCAGCAGATTTAGTGTAAAGTTCTCTACGATACTGTAGTAATTCTTTAATTTTCTCTATCCCCATACCATTTTTTAACAAAGGTCTAGATTGATCAGTCTTAATACGATTATAAATAGTTTCTTCATTAGCCATCAATAGGATAGTTTTCCCATTTTTTCTCAAATTCGTTATGTTTTCCTCATGTAGAACTACTCCTCCTCCACAAGATATAATGGTATTTGAAAGATTACTTACCTCTTCCACCACAGCCTTTTCTATTTCTCTAAAGGCTACCTCACCATTTTCATGGAAGAACTGACTAATGGTTTTTCCCAATCGTTCTGAAATTAAAGAATCTATATCAATAAAATCCATTTCTAGTTTTTCTGCTAATACCTTCCCTACTGTTGTTTTACCCGTTCCCATAAAGCCAATTAAAACAATATTAAAAGGAAATAACATTTTTGACTGCATTTTTCTACTTATCATCAATATCTCTTGATACAAGTATTGAACAGCTTCAATATTTTCAGGATTTTTTACATTTTTCAACACTTTTTCAAGAACCTCTACTTCACGCTTTGAATCATAGATGGCTAAACCATGCTCTTGCTTATATTTTATTACTTTTTCAACAGCTTCCATCCGTTCTTCAAAAGCGTTAATAATCAATTGATCACATGTATCTATTTTATCCCTTGCACTATTTAACTGATCCAAAGCCTCACCACCTTGAATTATATAGATTTTTCTTCATCTGTTAAAGCCGCCAGTACAGTTGATGTTACTGTTCTATTAATGGAATTATTAAACCAAATTTCCTGTGCCTTCACAGCTTGAAAAAACAGCATTGAAAAGCCGTTAATAACTGTAGCGTTATATTGATTTGCCGTTTTTAACAATTTTGTTTGACTTGGATTGTATATTAAATCATAAACAACCTTTGCATTCTTTAATATATTCTCCCCTATAGGCATTAAATCCGATGTAGCAGACATTCCCACAGGAGTGGTGTTAATAATGTAATCATAATCTCCCATAATATCTTCTAATTTTACAACTTTAAGATTACCACCAGTCGTACCTTCTAAATCTTTCTTTAATTTTAGAGCTTTATCTTCACTTCGATTAGCTAAAGTGACATTCGAACCATTAACAATTAGTTCATAGGCAATTACCCTAGCTGCCCCGCCAGCTCCTAAAATTAAACTGTTCTTATTCTTTACTTTCAACTGTAAATCTTCAAGACTCTTCATGAAACCAAAACCATCGGTATTATAACCTTTAAGTTTGCCCCCTTCTACCTTCACAGTATTAACCGCTCCGTATATTCTAGCCCTATCGTCCAATTCATCTAATAAAGGCATAATAGCTTCTTTATGGGGGATAGTAACATTAAAACCTTGAAAATTATCCCTTAAAAAAGGTATGGCATTTTTAAGCTCATCAGGGGAAATCCTTAGGGAGATGTACATACCATCTGTCTCTAATTCCTTAAAAATTCTATTATGTATTTCTGGAGAAAAACTATGGGAAATAGGATCACCGATGACTGCATATAGTTTAGTTTTGCCTGTAACAATAGTATCCATTATTCCACCTCTTTCTAATTGACCTTCAAGAGTCCTTTAATTTCTTCTGGGGATAACAAGAGTTCCGTCACTGTTCCCCTTCCGTTAGGAAGAATAAATGATATTTTATCCTCTTGATTCTTTTTATCGCCCTTCATGGCGTTTATTAACCCATCCACAGAGATCATGTTTAATTGAGTTTGAAACGCCTTTAAAAGACTTTCAATTTCTACAAAGTAATCTTCTTCTATCATGGCTAATTCAAATGCCAATTTAGTCTCTAAATACATACCAATCAATACAGCCTCACCGTGGGTATATTTTTCATAATTAGTTACAGCCTCTAACCCATGACCAATGGTATGTCCAAAGTTTAAAATTTTCCTTAATCCATTTTCTTTTTCATCAGAAGAAACTATCTCTGCTTTTATTTCACAGCACTTTTTAATAACAAAAGTTAAAACATCTTGATCTAAGCTTTGTAGTTTTTGTAAATTATCTTTTAGAAAACAAAAAAATTCATAATCATAGATAACACCATATTTTAACACTTCTCCGATTCCACTGATTAATTCTCTAATTGGTAATGTTTTTAATACCTCCGTGTCAATGACGACTGTTTTAGGTTGATAAAAAGTACCAACTAAATTTTTACCCTGTGGCATATTGACCCCTGTCTTACCGCCTACACTGCTATCCACTTGTGCTAAAAGCGTGGTGGGAACTTGAATAAAATCAATTCCCCTCATATATATAGAAGCACAAAAACCTGCCATATCCCCAACTACACCACCGCCTAAAGCCAATACTCTTGACTTTCTAGTTAGCTGATGTTCCAGCATATAGCTTAATATATTTGTTATTGTTGAAATGTTTTTGTTTACTTCACCTGAAGGAATGACATACTTTATAATATTAAACTGATCCTTTAATTTTTCATAAAGACTTTGTCCATAAAGACCATCTACAATATCATCAGTAATTATAACCCACTTATCAGCTTCTTCCATGTAAACATTAAGGTTTTTCAACAATCCATCCTCTATCACAATAGGATAACTATCCTTACCTAAATCTATATGTAGTCTTTCCATCGTTTTGTAATCTCCTCTAAGGAATCCCCACCGAACTTCCTCATAAATTCTTCACCAATAACCCCAATTGCCACCATTTCAGCAACAATGGAAGCTGCTGGTACTGCACAGGTGTCACTACGCTCTACGGTTGCTAAAACTGTTTCTTTATTCTCTATGTTAACAGTTTGCAATGGCTTGTACAGGGTTGGTATTGGTTTCATTCCACATCTTATAATGATGGTTTCTCCGTTGGACATTCCACCTTCTATACCTCCTGCACAGTTGGTTTTTCTATAATACCCTTTATCCTCTTGATAAAATATTTCGTCATGTACCTGAGAACCAACTTTAGATGCATTTTCAAATCCATAACCAATTTCTACCCCTTTGATCCCTTGAATACTCATTAAGGCGTAGGATAATTTAGCATCTAGTTTACGATCCCATTGAACATAACTACCTAAACCATAAGGAACACCAGTGATATGTATCTCAAAAACACCACCCAATGAGTCCCCTTCCTTTTTGGCTTCATCGATGGCTTTTATAATTTCAGCCTCCGTTTGTTGATGAACACATCGAACTGGAGACTTATCTGCCTTTTTAATTAACTCTATATCTTGAATAGGAGACTCTAACTGAACATTTCCTATTCCCACCACATGGCTATATACTTCAATATTAAAATTCTTTAAAAATTGCTTAATTATGCTTCCTGCCGCTGTTCTTACAGCAGTTTCTCTAGCACTACTTCTTTCCAATACATTTCTAATGTCTGTGAAATTATACTTTCTTTGTCCTGTTAAATCTGCATGTCCCGGTCTAGGACTAATGACTCGACGCTCCTCTTTATTTACTTCAAAAGGATCCATATGTTCTTGCCAATTCTCGTAATCTCTATTGTTTATTAAGAAAGCAACAGGGCTACCTAAGGTCTTTCCACCCCTTACACCCGTTATCACTTCAACTTGATCACGTTCAATCTTCATTCGATCTCCTCGACCATATCCTTGTTGTCTTCTAAATAGGTCTTGATTAATCTCTTGATGATCTAATGTCACATTAGATGGTAGTCCTTCAATAATCCCCATAAGTCCTTTTCCATGGGATTCCCCTGCTGTAAGAATTCTCAACACAATATCACTCCAATCGTTATATCAGCTCTATTTTAAAGGATAAGAACCAAGTATCTTTAAGTTATTGGTTAACATTTTTATATTATTAAGTGTTTTTTTCACTTTGTCTTCAAATTGATGTCCTGTAAAATCTATAAAGAAAATGTATTTTCCCATTTCCACCTTAGCAGGTCTAGATTCTATTCTTGTCAAACTAATTCCTTCTATAGCAAATTCTTTTAATACGCCAAACAAACTACCTAATTCATCCTGCAAGGAAAAAGTTATAGATGTTTTATCTCTTCCAGTCAAATCCATTTGTCTTCTACCTATAACTATAAAACGAGTTTGATTAAAACAATTATCTTGAATATTTCTATCAATTACTTCTAAATTATATACCTTTTCAGCATGGTCATTGGCTATTGCAGCATATTTTTTACCTTCTTCCACTACTAATTGGCACGCCCTAGAAGTGCTTTCACAAGGTAATAAAACTAGATTTGGATAATTCTTATTAAAATAGCTACGACATTGTTCTATGGCTTGAGGGTGAGAATACACATATTCAATTTCTTGTAAATCTTTAGATGCTAGAAGATTAAATTTTATAGGAAGAATAAGCTCCCCTTGAATAACAGAAAGTTTTGTTTTCACTAAGGCATCCATTACCTGTGTAACTGCTCCCTCTGTTGAATTCTCTATTGGTAATATTCCTTCATCTATTACTTTTTCTTCTATAGACTCTATCACCTCGTAGAGGGATTTCATAGCTATCTTTGTTACAGTTGTCTCCTGTTTATTCCAAAAGACTTCAGCAGCAATATGGCTGTAGGAACCTTCTGGTCCTAAATACCCCACCTTCATAATGCCACCATCCTTATTCGGTAATTGCTTTCAATTTATCCTCAAATTCAGGAAAAGAAATTGCAATACAATGGCTATCATTAATAGCTACTGGTTCCTCTGCAAATAAACCACATATTGCCATTGCCATAGCAATTCGGTGGTCATCATAACTTTCAACCGTTCCACCACCAATTTTATTTGGACCTACAATTTCCATACCATCAGGTAATTCTTTTATATTAACACCTAACTTCTTTAATTCGTCTACTGTTGCAGTAATTCTATTGGACTCTTTAAATTTTAGTTCCTCAGCGCCTGTAATTCTTGTAGTACCTTCTGCCATAGAAGCTGCCACTGCAATAACAGGAATTTCATCAATTAATCGGGGAATAATTTCTTTAGTTATATTTGTACCCTGTAGTTTTTTACCTTTAATAACAATGTCCCCTATTTCTTCTCCACCACTGCTACGAATATTATCTAGGGTAATATCTGCCCCCATGTTCATTAATACATCAATAATACCCGTCCTTGTTGGATTTAACCCTACATTTTTAATGACTAAGTGGGATCCTTCCCTTGCAGCCGCCGCCACCATAAAGAAAGCTGCCGAAGAAATATCTCCTGGTACTTCTACTTCTTGTCCTTCTAACTCAGACCTCTTTACAGTTATATAACCATCTTCGCAATTAATGTTTCCTCCAAAGGATTTTAACATTCTTTCTGTATGGTCTCTTGTTTGAACTTTTTCAGTTACTTTGGTAACACCATCTGCATAAATACCCGCCAATAATACCGCTGATTTTACTTGTGCACTGGAGACAGGTAGTTTATAGTCTATCCCTTTTAAATTGCCACCACGGATAACTAATGGGGCTAATTTTCCATTTTCCCGTCCGTCTATTGTAGCTCCCATTTCTCTTAAGGGAACAGATACTCTAGCCATAGGTCTTTTTCTTAAAGAACCATCTCCTGTTACAACTGACATAAAATCTTGTCCCGCCAGTATACCTGACATAAGTCTCATGGTTGTTCCAGAATTACCCGCATCTAATACATCATTTGGTTCCATTAATCCATTTGTTCCTCTACCAATAACTTCAATTCTATTTCCCTGTTGATTAACCTCTACTCCTAATTGTCGAAAACACTTAATTGTGCTTAGGCAATCTTCTCCCAACAAAAAACCAGTTATTATACTTTTACCTTTACTAATACTCCCCAACATAACCCCTCTGTGGGAAATTGACTTATCTCCTGGTACTGTAATGACCCCTTGTACTTTTTTAACTGGATTAACTTTTAACATTTACTTCTACTCCTCTCTGATAAATTAAGGAGAAGCTCCCCCTCTTTAACATATCCAATGCTTTATTTTCATCTTTAACCAATACAATTCCTCTTGAATTAGCTTCACTTTACTTGTCTAGCATGAATTTCATTTTCTTTAAATTAATATTATTGTCTCCCAGTAGTAATGTTAAATCCCTTAACCACTGAAACGATTCTTCACTTTTTAATAATATCATATATTTGGGGAATATTCGCCAGTAGA
The DNA here is from genome assembly GCA_938074565.1 of uncultured Alkaliphilus sp. Taxonomy (GTDB): domain Bacteria; phylum Bacillota; class Clostridia; order Peptostreptococcales; family Natronincolaceae; genus Alkaliphilus. The sequence goes on from CALJEQ010000001.1 coordinate 17,089, forward strand.
CAGCGGGGGAAAGTCTAAGATTTCTAACGAGATTTCTTTTGATTTTCCCCATATCACCAGTTTATTTATTTTTCTAAAGCAGCTGCCATATGATTAAGTGTAGTCATTAATTTACCAAACTTCTTCGGTTTTAAAGATTGTGCTCCGTCAGACAATGCTGTATCTGGCTCATGGTGTACTTCAATGATTAAACCATCAGCACCAACTGCAACTGCCGCCTTTGATAAAGGCTCCACCATAGCCCATTTACCAGCAGCATGACTTGGATCAACTATAATAGGTAAATGACTTAATTCTTTGATGGCTGGAATCGCACTAATGTCTAGTGTATTTCTTGTATATGTTTCAAAAGTTCTAATTCCTCTTTCACAAAGGATAACATTTGCGTTACCTTCTGCCATTATGTATTCAGCTGACATTAAAAATTCTTCTATTGTAGCTGACATTCCTCTTTTTAAAAGGATTGGAATATTACATTGACCAGCCTTTTTTAATAAGGCAAAATTTTGCATATTTCTAGCACCAATTTGTAAAATATCAGTATATTCTGCCACAATATCAAAAGTCTCTTGACACATAACTTCAGTTACAATTGGCATTCCTGTTTCTTCTTTAGCTTTCTTTAAAAGCTTTAATCCTTCTTCCTTCATACCTTGAAAACTATAAGGTGAAGTTCTTGGCTTGAAGGCTCCCCCTCTTAAAAACTTCGCTCCATGTTTTTTAACTTCACGAGCTATTGTCATTAATTGTTCTTCACTTTCAACAGCACAAGGTCCTGCCATTATTACTACATTTCCACCACCAATTTTAATACCATCTACATCTATTATAGTATCATGGGGTTGGAACACTCTACTAGCTCTCTTAAAAGGATGTTGAACTTTTAATAATCTATCAACATTTTCATTAGCCTCTATTTGACTAGGATTAATTTTACTTGTATCTCCAACTAACCCTAATAAACAATAGTTATCGCCTTGTGTAACACATACTTGACACCCTAAACTTTCCATCTTTCTTTGTATTTTTTCGATAGCCTCTTTTGTTGCACTTGGTTTCATTACAATTACCATAAATAAATCCTCCTTTTGTTTGTTTTTTCGTAAATAAAAGTTAATATATAAATTAATATAAATAAAAACTTAAATTTTTGTTAAATTTACTAATATTTTATTAAAATTCTGAATATTTTATATAAAGTATATTCAAATTTACATCACATGTCAACACATGTAAACAAATAATTTTATTTTTATATAAAATTTTTTTATTTACGACGATATTAGACTTTTTAACACAGCTTTGCAACTAAGTTTTTTTTAACAATGTTACGCTTAATTACATTAATTTTAAGTTTAGAGAGCAAAAAAAAGCATTTATCCAATAGTACTGTATCTCTTACATTTCTATTGAATAAATGTTTATCTATTATAGCTTTTATGAGCTTTTTATTAAGCTAAAAAACTTTAATCTGTCAAACTTATTGCTAAAAAAATGCATAATAAAAAAACTGCTTTAGCAGTTTTTTTATTATTTAGCATATTCAATTGCTCTTGTTTCTCTAATTACATTTACCTTTATCTGTCCTGGATACTCCAAGTCAGCTTCTATTCTCTTTGTAATATCTCTTGCTAAAATTATTATTTCATCATCATTAAACACTTCTGGTTTAACTAATATTCGTATTTCTCTACCAGCTTGTATTGCAAAAGATTTTTCAACGCCATCGAAATCGTTGGCAATTTCTTCAAGTTTTTCTAAACGTTTAATATATGACTCTAATGTTTCTCTTCTAGCTCCTGGTCTAGCAGCCGATATAGCATCAGCAGCAGTCACCAATACAGCTTCAATGGTTTGCGGCTCATAATCACCATGATGAGTAGACATTGCATGAATAACGTCCTTAGATTCTTTATACTTTCTAAGTAGTTCCATACCAATTTCAACATGGGTTCCTTCAACTTCATGGTCAACAGCTTTACCTAAATCATGAAGTAAACCTGCTCTCTTAGCAATCTTAACATCAGCGCCAAGTTCAGCCGCCATAATTCCTGCTAAATGTGATACCTCAACGGAGTGTTTTAATACATTTTGTCCATAACTTGTACGATATTTTAATCTTCCAAGCAGTCTAATAATTTCTGGATGTAATCCATGAACACCAGCATCGAAGGTAGCCTGTTCTCCTTCTTCTTTAATAATATTTTCTACTTCTCTTTTGGCTTTTTCAACCATCTCTTCAATTCTTGCAGGATGTATTCTTCCGTCTAAAATAAGCTTTTCTAAAGCAATTCTAGCCACTTCTCTACGAATAGGATCAAATCCTGATAATATTACTGCCTCAGGTGTATCATCAATAATTAAGTCAATTCCTGTTAAGGTTTCTAAGGTTCTAATATTTCTTCCCTCTCTACCTATAATTCTACCTTTCATTTCATCATTAGGCAGTGAAACAACTGTTACTGTTGTTTCTGCAACATGGTCAGCAGCACATTTTTGTATAGAATAAGTAATGATTTCTCTGGCCCTTTTTTCTGCCTCTTCTTTAGCTTTAGATTCAGTTTCTTTAATTAACATTGCGGATTCATACTTAACTTCTTTTTCAATGTCACTTAAAAGAAGTTGTTTAGCCTCTTCTGATGTTAAACCAGATAATTCTTCAAGTTTAAGGAGTTCTTTATCATACAGATGTTGAATTTCTTGTTGCTTATCTTCAATATCTTTAATTTTTTTATTCAACTTGTCATCCTTTAACTCTAAACTTTCAGACTTTTTATCTAAAACTTCTTCTTTTTGAATTAATCGTCTTTCTATTCTTTGTAGTTCATTACGCCTTTCTCTGCTTTCTCGTTCAAATTCATTACGGAGCTTATGGACTTCTTCTTTAGCTTCCAGCAAAACTTCTTTTTTAGTAGTTTCTGCATCACGTTCAGCATCATCTACTATCTTTTTTGCAAGTTCTTCAGCGCCGCCAATTTTCTTCTCCGCAATATTTTTGCGAATAAAATAGCCGATAAGGCATCCTACTACAGTCGCTGCTAAAATGAGTACTATGTTTTCAATATTAATACGTGGACACCTCCCTTATTAAGTTTTAAGGTTTTCAACAAAATCTAATTACTACTACATACAAAAGGTAGAAAAGTATGTAACTATAGTAATCATTATAATGGTCAACAATATTTAAGACACACCATGAATTATTTTAATTGTATATCTTTTTTTAAACTGTGTCAAGTTACATTAGACCATCATCTACTAAGTTGAAAAACCTATTTTTCATTTAGATATAGACTGATATACTATCCTTTTGCTTGAACTTACACAAATTAGCAGACTTTACACTCTTAACCTAATATTATTACTTTTATAAAAAAGAATAAAATATATTTCATCAATAAATATTCGCAATTTTACAAAATTAAACCTTTTATCGTTCATTTAAATTTGATTTTAATGCTAAAACATAGACTGACTTAATTATTTTTAAATTCAACTACATTACTTGACCATTGTCATCAAATTAAATAAGCCATATATTTTCGCCTTTAATCAATATATTTACAGCAAAAAGGACATTCTATACATTGATAGATGCCCTTTTTGTAAATCCTATTCTTCTAATTCCACTGCTACTTCAGAATTTCCCGTAGCATTACCTTTTGCTTTAACGGTCTCTAGACCAAAATGATGTCTAATTTTATTTTCCACATCTAAATATATATCAGGATTTTCTTTAAAGAATTGTTTTGCATTTTCTCTACCTTGACCTAAGCGATGTTCTCCATAGCTGTACCAAGCACCTGCTTTTTTAACAATGTCTAAATTACTTGCAACATCTAAAACATCTCCTGTTTTAGATATTCCCTCTCCATACATAATATCAAACTCCGCCTGTTTAAATGGAGGTGCTACCTTATTTTTAACTACTTTAACCCTGGTTCGGTTTCCTATAATGTCATTTCCTTGTTTAATAACATCAATCTTTCTAACATCAAGACGAATTGATGCATAAAACTTAAGAGCCTTACCACCAGTGGTTACTTCTGGATTTCCGAACATTACACCAACTTTTTCCCTTAACTGGTTAATAAAAATAGCTGTTGTATTGGATTTACTAACTGCCCCAGCTAGCTTTCTTAATGCTTGAGACATCAATCTAGCTTGAAGACCCACATGTGAATCTCCCATTTCGCCTTCAATTTCAGCCTTTGGTACTAAAGCCGCTACAGAGTCAACAACTATAACATCTATAGCTCCACTTCTCACCAAGGCTTCTGCGATTTCCAATGCTTGCTCTCCTGTATCTGGTTGAGAAACAATTAAATCTTCAATGTTTACGCCTAATTTTTTTGCGTAGGCAGGATCTAGGGCATGTTCTGCATCTATAAAGGCAGCAGTCCCACCATTGCGCTGAGCCTCAGCAATAATATGTAGGGTAACTGTTGTTTTACCAGAAGATTCAGGTCCGTAAATTTCTACAATTCTTCCTCTAGGTACTCCACCTATCCCTAATGCTATATCTAAATCTATAGAACCTGTTGAAATGCATTCTAAGTTTAGTTTAGAATCTTCCCCCAATTTCATAATAGAACCTTTTCCAAACTGCTTTTCTATTTGACCAAGAGCCATTTCTAAAGCTTTCTTTTTTTCCATCATCTCTACCCACCAGATCGTTATCTGGTTCCACCTACCTTTCATCTCTTGCGAACAAGTGTTCCTAAAAATATTATAACCTACATTTTCATGTAGGTCAAATAGAAAATTTATTTTATTATCAATAAAGATTTTCTTAAAAGGTTTAATGCAGATAATACAGCTAAGTTCTGAATTCGATCTCTATTTCCGTTAAAATTAAATTGATATACCTTGTAATCATCCAAAACATTAACACCAATGTAGACAAGCCCTACAGGCTTACTATCAGTACCTCCATTAGGTCCTGCTATTCCTGTAATGGATAGACAACAATGGCAGTTAGATTCTTCTTTTAATCCTTTTATCATTGCCATAGCAGTTTCTTCACTAACTGCACCATAAAGTTGGATGGTTTCTTCTAATACACCCAATGCCTGTATCTTTGATTGATTACTATAGGTAATATAGCCCCTTTCAAAAACTGATGAAATGCCCGACAAAGCCGTTAATCTAGCCGACAATTGTCCTCCAGTACAAGATTCAGCCACTGATAAAGTCATTTCATTGTTAGAAAGAAGCTTCTGAACAATATTTTCTAATTTTTCTCCATCTTCACTAATAATGTATTCTCCAACCTTTTCTTTAACCTGTTGTACTACTGGAGTCAATATACGAATACATTCTTCCTCTGATGTACCCTCAGCAGTAATAACTAATGAAACACTTCCAAAGGAAGCATAAGTTGCCAATGTAGGATTTGTCTGACTAGTCATCAGTTCTCCCAAAGACTCCTCCAAAGCTGATTCTCCAATTCCAAAGATTTCTATATTTTTCTTAAGGAATACCAGAGAACTAAGTTCTTTAATTATTGGAACAACATGTTGTAAAAACATAGGCTTCATTTCTCTAGGAGGCCCAGGCAATACAATAATTTGTTTATTATTATAAGCTGTAATAAACCCTGGTGCAGTACCCCAATCATTTTGCAATATCTTAGAATCCTTAGGAATAAGAGCTTGTTTATAATTATTAACAGGACATCCTTTAAGGTGGGTACTCACTAATTTAATAATTCTATCTTTAATATCTTCATTCATTTCCAAAGCTAACCCCGTCAATTGAGAAACAGCCTCTCGTGTTAAGTCATCTAAAGTTGGCCCTAATCCACCTGTAACCAATATAAAATCAGAAGTCTTTAAAGCGAAATCCATCAGAGGGACCATTTGTTCTAACTGATCCTCCACTATTAGTTTTTGATGGGTATATATTCCATATTGTCGTAGTTCTTCGGCGAGAAAATATGAATTTGTCTCTATTGTTTTTCCCGTCACAAGTTCAGTTCCAACACAAATGATTGACGCCTTCATTGGCTCCCTCCTTATTTTTCATTAGTTATCCAATATTTTTTGATTAACTCGAATGTAATCTACACCAGATATAATTGTGAAAATAACTGCTATATACATCATAACCATATCAAAGGGGAAGTTGATATATTTAAAAGGAAAATTATTTAGTAAAATTGCAATGATTGCAATAATTTGAGTAACTGTTTTGGCTTTCCCCCACCAACTGGCTGCCATTACAATTCCCTCTGATGCTGCAACTGCCCTTAATATACTAATGGTAAATTCTCTTGCAATAATAATCATTACCACCCATGCAGACAGTCTTCCCATCTGTACTAATGAGATTAAAGCAGATGAAACCAAAAGCTTATCTGCCAATGGGTCCATAAACTTTCCAAAGTTGGTTATTTGATTTTTCTTTCTAGCAATATATCCATCCAAGGTATCTGTAATGGCTGCAAAAATGAAAATCCCAACTGCTATAATCTCCTGTACTTGAATATTAACGATGCTAAAAGGAATTTTATTTAAAAGAAAAATCATAAAAACAGGAACCAGCATAATCCTAAGTAAGGTTAACTTATTTGCCAAATTCATCTATCTTCTCCCCCATCAAATCATATTCTAAGGCTCCGGTAACCTTTACCATGATCAGATCACCTTCTTTTAAAGCTTCCTTTGACTGAACATAAACTAAACCATCAATCTCTGGGGCATCCCCTTGGGTTCTACCAATATATTCATTATCATCAAGATTTTCTTCCACCAACACCTTGACAACATTTCCAATTTTATTATTGTTTTTAACAAGAGAAATTTCTTGTTGAAGCTCCATAATAGCATTTCGTCTTACTTCTTTAACTTTTTGTTCCACTTGATTAGGTAATTTTGCAGCAGGAGTCCCCTCTTCTATAGAATATTCAAAAACTCCTAATTTATCAAACTTTATTTCTTCAACAAAATTCTTCAGTTCTAGAAAATCTTCCTCTGTTTCTCCTGGAAACCCAACGATTAAAGAAGTTCTTATTACCATATCTGGTATGCTTTTTCTTAACTTGTTGATTAAATTCTCTAATTGTTCTTTACTAGTTCTTCTGTTCATCCTTTTAAGTACTTCATCGCTACAGTGTTGTATTGGCATATCTAAATAGTGACATACTTTGTCTAATGAAGCCATTGCGTTAATTAAGTCATCTGAAATCATTTCAGGATAAGCATATAGCAGTCGAATCCATTCAAGCCCATCTATTTCATTAAGTTCCTTAAGTAATTGTGGTAACCTATATTCATCATATAAGTCTATTCCATAACGGGCAGTGTCTTGGGCAATAAGAATAATTTCTTTTACTCCTTTTGCCACCAATTCTTTAGCTTCTTTAACAATATTTTCTATCCTTCTACTTCTATACTTACCTCGAAGTTTGGGAATAATACAATAGGTACAAAAATTATCACAACCATCAGAAATTTTAATGTAAGTACTGTAGGATGGTGTTGTCTGATACCTCGGTAGGTCCTCATTAAACATTTTATCAATGTTACCAATTTGCACAACTCTATTTCCCTTTAAGGTTTCATGGATTACATCTAGAATGGCATCATACCCACCAGTACCCACCACTGCATCAACTTCTGGCAACTCTTCAATTAATTCTTGATGATACCGTTCACCAAGACATCCTGACACAATTAATACTTTTAATCGCTGTTGTTTTAATTGACCCAATTCAATAATTTTATTAATTGATTCTTCTTTAGCCGATTCAATAAAACCACATGTATTTACAATAATAGCATCAGCATTATTTTTATTAGTAGTCAGTTTATATCCATATTTATTCAAAATACCCAACATTATTTCTGCATCGATAAGGTTTTTTGAACAACCCAACGATTCTACGTAAACAGTTAAATTCATTGATTAGTCTTCCCTTCTATTACTTTATAGAATATAGCGATTTGATTAACCGCCTCTTCAATTTTATCATAATTTACCTTTAAGTCATAATTATATTTTTCAATGGAGTGTTGATATAAGGGATCATAATAATCTCTAATCAACTCTTTTGCTATTTGTTGATATTTCTTATCTTCAATCCATTGTATATATCGACCAACTTTTTCATTTCCGAGACGTTTCTTCAACAGTCTTACGCCTCTACTTAGCATTTCATCATGTTTTTCTGCCTCGTTTACATAATCATTTACCAGTCTACTAACCCGTACTTCTATAGAGGTATCTATTAATATATGTTTACCATTTTTCATGGCATTATATATTTCTTTAGGGATTGAAACTTGCCCTAAACGTTGACTTTCGCTCTCCACTATAACAAATTTTCCTTTATTGACTATTAATTGTTGTAGAAGGGAATTTTCAAAATTCTTTTGTGTTAAAGAGTCCCTGTTGCTTTGATCTATTGCTTCTCCAAAAACAGACCCCTTATTACACGCTAACTCTTCTAAGTCAATGATGGGAACATTCTTTTCCTGTAACATTTTCAATATATCAGTCTTACCCACCCCGGTAAATCCATGAAGGACTATAAACCAATTATGTTGATGTATATTATTTAAGTAATCTAATAAATAATTTCTATAAGCCTTAAATCCACTTTGAAGTTGTAGAAGTTCCAACCCTAAAGTTTTAAAAATACTAACATAGGCAGTACTTCTTAATCCTCCTCTAGCACAAAAAACAATTATTTGATTATTTTCTTTCTCCAACTTAAGTAGTTGTTGATAAATATATGGTAACTTAGGAGAAACAATTTCCAATCCCCTAATTTTCGCTACATCAACCCCTTGTGTTTTGTATAGCTTGCCAATTTCAACCCTTTCCTCATTGTCTAACAAGGGGATATTAATAGCACCGGGTATGGTTCCCATTTCATACTCGTGGGGAGATCTAACATCAATAAAAACACAATTATTATTTAAACTTAATGCTGCATCAATTTCTATTTTTCCTAACATTCTTTTCCACCTTCAGTATTCTAGTTTGTTTCAGCATGTTCCATTAAATCTGCCTGACTTATCAAGACTTGTCGAGGTTTACTACCTTCATGGGCACCAATAATTCCCTTAGCCTCCATTTCGTCAATTAAACGAGCTGCTCTATTGTAACCTACCCTTAGTCTTCTCTGCAACATAGAAATAGATGCCTGTTGACTTTCAACCACCAGTTCAACAGCCTTATTGAAGAGATCATCAGTGCCATTCATATCTAAATTTTCTCCAGAATCAATCTTACTAATAATATCGGTTTCATAACTTGGGTTTTGGATTTGATTTTTAATAAAGGTAACTACCCTCTCTACTTCTTTTTCAGATATAAAAGCTCCCTGTACTCTAACCGGTTTATTAGCCCCTATTGGGTAAAATAACATATCTCCCTTACCCAATAGTTTTTCAGCACCACCCATATCAATAATGGTTCGTGAATCTGTTTGGGAGGCTACAGAAAATGCTATTCTCGAAGGAATGTTGGCTTTAATAACCCCTGTAATAACATCTACAGAAGGTCTTTGGGTAGCGATAATTAAATGTAAGCCTGCTGCCCTTGCCATTTGAGCTAAACGGCAGATGGCATCTTCCACATCATTGGCTGCCACCAACATAAGATCTGCCAACTCATCAATGATAATAACAATATAAGGCAACTTTAATTCTTGGAACTTTTCATTATATGTACCAATATCCTTTACCCCATTCTCGGCAAAAAGCTGATACCTTCTAGTCATCTCCTGTACTGCCCAGTTCAAAGCACCTGTTGCTTTCTTGGGATCAGTTACAACGGGAATTAACAAATGGGGAATCCCATTATATTGATTTAATTCCACTACTTTAGGATCAATCATTAATAGTTTAACAGCATCTGGTGTAGAACTGTATAATATACTTAAAATTAATGTATTAATACAAACACTTTTTCCCGAACCAGTTGCCCCAGCCACCAATAAATGGGGCATTTTACTTATGTCTGTAATGATGGGATTACCTGATATATCTTTCCCTAGTGCAAAAGGAATTTTTGCATTGGCAGACTGATAATGGGTACTATCGATTACTTCCCTAAAGGTAACTGTGGAAACATCTTCATTTGGTATTTCAATTCCAATAGCTGCTTTACCTGGAATAGGGGCTTCAATACGAATAGCAGGAGCCGCCATATTAAGGGCAATGTCATCACTTAAATTAACAATTTTACTTACCTTAACCCCTACACTTGGTTGTAGTTCATAACGGGTAATAACTGGTCCTTTGCTAACTTGAATGACTTTAGCTTCAACACCAAAATTCTTCAAGGTATCTTCTAAAATTTTAGCCTTCTTTAGTATTTTTCTTTTATCTTCTTTATTGGGTAAACTTTCAATTTGACTTAGTAATTCAATATCTGGTATTTTATATTGAAAATCTGGATCATTATTAAAGCCTGTTATGTTAATTTCAGTAGATTCATCTTCCTTCTTAACAGTCTTTGTAACCTCTTTCTTAGTAACGTCTTTTGAAACAACAGACTCTTCTTCACTGCTTTCAGTAGTAAAATCCAATATTTTAATCTTTTCATCCTGCTGTGCTAAAGTATCCACTGTTACTGCTACAGAATCTTGGAATATTTCTAATTCTTCACTTGAAATCTCTTTTTTCTTTGAAGGTGTACCCTCTTTCTTTTCAATAAAAATGAAATTTGCAATGGCCTCTTTAATTGCTACAAAAATCCGAGTAAACACTTTTTTAAAATAAAGTATAATAGCTAATAAAGAAACATTTGTATAAACCATTGTAGAAATAATAAATAAACCAGTAATAAGAATATAAGTACCAGTTTGTCCAAATAATTTCACTAATAAATAGGTAAAGAAATTTCCTACTATACCGCCACTCTCTCCAATTTGACCAGATTCAAATCCGAGTTTTAACGATTCAAAAAAAGTAAGGTCTACGATACTTTCAAAGTTTTTAAGTGCTATAATAAGTAAAAAACATAAAAAAACAATAGAAAAATAGATTAAACTACTTCGATCTTTCCAAAATGATGTATTACTAAAAATTAAAATTCCACTTATGATTGTTATATAGGGTAATATGTATGCAGCACTGGTGAATAATCCCATTAATGCTGTTCTAATCAATTCTCCTACTTTCCCTGCCCCTAAGGAATACATTGCCACCAAAGAAAGTAACCCAATAGTAATAATAAAGATACCTTTAATTTCATTGTTAAATTGCTTACTTATGGATGTACTATCCTTTTTTTGTCTACTGTTTTTTCTCACCTATTTCACCCCAACTCTTTCTTATAACTAAAATTGGCATTAAGTAAAGCGCAGTTTTTTCTGCGCTCTATTCTTTATTATATAATGTTATTGTACACCAAATTTCTAAATACTACAAATCATTTACATGGTTTGACTTTATAAATTATTGAAGACTTGTACTTGTGATATGTTCTTCCTCTGTCTTTTTTGTAAGTCTAATTAGTTCCTTCAGTTTACTCATGGCTTTGTCTAATCCCCCCACTTCGTTGATTAAACCCAAGTCCACCGCTTCTTTTCCAATTAAAATTGTTCCAATATCGTTGGCAAGTTCATCAGTTGAATTCATTAATTGTAAAAAAGTATCTTTCTCAATTGAAGAACTTCTTAGAACAAAATCTACAATTCTGTCTTGCATTTTTTTAAAATAATTAAAGGTTTGTGGTACACCAATCACTAACCCATTCATTCTTATAGGATGTATGGTCATAGTGGCAGTTGGAGCTATAAAAGAATAATCTCCAGCGGTGGCTAAAGGTACTCCAATACTATGACCACCCCCTAATACCAACGTTACTTTCGGCTTAGATAAACTATAAATTAGCTCTGATATAGCTAACCCTGCCTCCACATCACCACCAACAGTATTTAGAATTACCAACAAACCTTCAATATTAGGATTGTCTTCAATAGCTACTAATTGTGGTATGATATGTTCATATTTTGTTGACTTATTTTGGGGAGGAGCAACCATATGTCCTTCTATGTGACCAATGATCGTTAATATGTGGGTGTTTTCCTCTTTTCTAGGTACATTATTAGTACCAAGTGTTTGTATAGTAGAAAGACTTAAGTTTTCTTTATTCCCAATTTCTTCTGACTCTTGTTGTAACTTTGAACTTCCTAAAGATGGATATAACTCTCGATATTGTCTATCCATAAAATCATTTCTCATATTTTCACCTCTATTAAATTTGGTATACTTATATTCTTACCTTTTCCTATTCATATATTCTAAAGTGGTGAAAAGTTTAGTATCTTATATGAAAACCGTAAATATTAACATAAAAAATAAAACCCTCAAAGAATTGGGGTTTTATTTTTTATACAAAATCAACAAAATGCAGACTGGGTTTATACGGTTTACTATAATATTATTATGTCATTATTACAATGAGTATTTACGTTTATCATCATCCTCCAACTCTATTATAATCATATCGTTACCAATTTTTTTAATAGCCTTCCATGGTATTTCTAAAATAGAGTTACTGGATAAAAAATTAAACACTCCTTTTTGATCTGGTATTAATAATGCTAATATTTTTCCTGTTTTCTCATCCACCAACAGATCAGAATCCCCAATAATCCCCAATCGACTTCCATCACATAAATTTACTATTTCTTTACCACTCATTGAACTAAAACGCATAGATTCATTCCTCCTATCCTTTGTTCTTTATATATCCTTTATGTATCTATATATATTAGACAAGTATAGGATTATGTCCTAAATAGCTTGATTTTTTCATATCTTTTTTCTAAAATTTTTAATTGTTTAATACCTAATACAATAAAGGGTAGCTATTACCAAAATAGCCACCCCATTTAGTCATTAACTTATTATTTGGAAAATACAATTACTTTTTTAGTAACGTCTTCTCCAGTTGTTTTTTATGCTCTTGTTTACTAACCACTGATGCTGAAAAGGAGTTAGAAGAAAAAATAGTTTTAATTATTTTATCTATTTCATCCATATTTATATCATCAATCATTTGAACAATTTCTTTCGGACTATAGGTTTTACCTAATAACAATTCAGACTTACCTATTGAAGTCATTCTACTACTAGTACTTTCTAAACCTAGAATATAATTACCCTTTAATTGTTCTTTAGCTTTATTTAACTCAGCACTGGTTAGCCCGTTATTTACTAATTTAATTATTTCTTCATTAATTAAATAGCTAACTTCCTCCAACTGACTTGGGTTCATTCCTGCATAAATGGTAAGCAGTCCACCATCTTTATAAATAGTGGGGTAAGAGTAGACGGAGTAAGCTAAACCTCTATCTTCTCGAATTGATTGAAATAGTCTAGAACTCATACTGCCACCTAGAATATTATTAATAACCAATAGTGGATATAATTCCCTTTTACCCATTTCAATACCCTTATAGCCGATACATAAATGGGTTTGTTCAATATCTTTAACTTTTTCTACAATTTCATAATTATACTTTAATGGATGAACCTGTGAAGATTGTTGCTCATCTCCCTGCCACCCTTCAAATTTATCTTTAATTTCTTTTAACAATAGATCTTCATCAAAGTTCCCTGCCACAGAAATAACTGCATTTTTAGGAACATAATATTCCTTCATATAAGATAATAAACTCTCTCTATCCATATTTATTAAGGTTTCTCTTGTTCCTAAAATGGGATAACCCAGTGAATGATCTTTAAAGATTGTATGGGATAATAAATCATGGGCAACATCTTCAGGTGAGTCTTCATACATGCTTATTTCTTCTAAAATAACACTTCTTTCCTTATCTATTTCACTATCATTAAAATTTGAATTGAATAACATATCCGCTAAAAGATCAATCGCCAGTTGATAATGTGAATCTAATACTTTTAAGTAATAACAAGTACATTCCTTAGCTGTAAAAGCATTGATTTGCCCACCTATACCATCAACAATATCTGCAATATCTTTTGCTGATCTTGTGGCAGTTCCCTTAAACAACATATGTTCAATAAAGTGAGATGCCCCAGTGTTAATTAGATTTTCATTTTTAGAACCAGTCTCAATCCACACTCCAATTGATAGTGACTTTACAAAAGGTATGTGTTCTGTAATAATTCTTAATCCGTTATCTAGAGTATATTTATTATACATTTTATCCTCCCAAGTTCCATCTTTATAGACTATAAAATTAATTATATATAAACGTTACTTTTTACATTATAATTGAGTTTTAATATATATGCAACTATTCTATTGTATTACATCACTTACTCTACCAATTTCTAGCCCCTTTTCCCTTAAGGCATCAATGAGTTCTGGAAGGGCTTTAGCAGTTTCTGGCATAGGATGCATTAAAACAATGCCACCATTATGTTGCTTTTTATCCAACACCCTCTTAACAATAATATCTTTTGTACTGCCTTTGCGCCAATCAATAGTGTCAATAGACCATAATATCGTTTGGTAACCCATTTCTTTTGCAGCTACAAGGGTATGCTGATTATATGCCCCTGAAGGTGGTGCAAAGTATTTGGGTTTTATCTTAGTATACTCCATTATCACATTTTCTGCCCTTTTAATTTCATCTAGATTCTTCTCATGGGATAGAGTGCTATAATTTAAGTGCTGATAACCATGACTTCCGATCTCGTGACCTTCATCAATAATACTTTGAAATACTTCAGGAAAAGATTTAGCCCATCTTCCAGTTACAAAAAAAGTAATTTTAACTTCTTTTTCCTTAAGAACTTCCAATATTTCTGGAATCACCTCATTGCCCCAATCCACATTACATGTAAAAGCTATGTAGTTACTGCTTTCATTGCCTTGATCAATGGGCTTTACAACTTGTTCATAGGTCATAACCTGTGCAGTCTCTACACTGCGTTTAAATATCAGCCCTGTGATAGCTAAAATAATTGCCAACAATACCACCATTACTAATATAATGGTCTTTTTATTTGTAACAATAATCATATATTTCCCCCCTTTTTTTGATATAAGGATTTCATAATATATTATTCCTAATTATATTTATTATTCTATTTGTGTATTGCTTTTTTTGAAAAAGTTTATAAGACAGAAATAAACACACAAAAAATAGAACCCAAAAGGCATCAAAGCCCCTGGATTCTATTCTTACTTATTAACTATTATTTTACTTCAACAGTGTCGGTTGAAATTGTAGTTCTTCTTCTGATGCTTTTTTCTGCTTTAGGCATTCTAATTTCTAAAATTCCTCTATTGAAGTTAGCATCAACAGCTTCAGCTCTTACACTAGTTGTAAGGGCAACTGTTCTATTTAATACGATTTGCTCGCTACCAGTCCAAGCTGTACCAGAAATTGTTACAGAGTTATCTGTTACATTTAAGTTAAGGTCATTAACATTTAAGTTTCCTACACAAGCTGTTACTAAAACATCACTGGTTGTTTCAGAAATATCTACTGTAGGTTGAACAATTAAACTTCTAACATATACTTTTTGTGTTTGTCCTTGTTGTTGATATCCAAAGTTTCCAGTTTGTAATTGGTTTAATTGATTAGCAGAAACCATAGTATTATAGTTTAAGTTAGAGTAGTTTAAATTATTTAGTCCACTATGTCCAAAGTTACCAAAAGTTCCACTTTGAAATTGATTTAGTTGGTGTGCTGAAACTACTGGAGTATAGTTATTTAATATCATATGGTCTTGTCCTTGAAATTGACCAGTCATATTAATGTTATTGTTAGTGTTTTGTGTATTAATTAAGTTATTGTTCCATGCATTTACACTTGTGGATGGGTTAATACTATAAAATACTGTAGATCCCATATCCGATACAGTTCTTGAGACTGGTAAAAATTTCATTTGATTTGATTGTTGATTTGATGTCATGCTTAAATAACCTCCTTAGTAATTTTTATTGTTTTCTTTAAGCTTTACTATTATTAATTAATATCTAGTTTTCTATTCTATAATTCTTAAATAAATCTAAGTATAAATCTACCCTAGTTTTCAAATAATACTTTAGATGTTTATGTAAGAGCCTTATAGAGGAAAGGAATCATGCCTATGAATAAAAATAGACACCAATTATTCCAAAAGCTATCTGAGTTAAGACAATCAAATATTATTTGCTATATTGCAGGTGATAGACAAAATGTAAGTACTAGAATAGCACCAGATATTATTCCTGTTTTCCACAGACACTTAGAGAATATTAAAAATCCTAAAAAGATAGATCTATTCATGTACACTAAGGGTGGTGATGTTCTTACGGCTTTAAGATTAGTTGAACTAATTTATGAGTATACAGATAATTTTTCTGTGATCATACCTTATAAAGCCTATAGTGCAGGTACATTAATTTCTTTAGGAGCGTCTGAAATTTTAATGACCAAAATGGGGGAATTGAGCCCAGTTGATCCTAATGTCACCAGTATGTTTAATCCAAAGGATCCTAATAATCCAGCTGTACGAATACCCATAAATGTAGAGGATGTTTTCGCTTTCTTTAATATTGTAGATGATGTAGTTAAAATAAAAGATGATGATGCTTTAAGTAAAATTTTCACTAAACTATTAGAACATATCCATCCTTTATCTCTTGGAAGTATACAAAGAACTTATTCTTTAATTAGGTCAATATCAAAAAATTTATTACAAATGCATATTAATCCATTAGATGATACACGTATCAATCATATTATAGACAACTTAACTCAAAAGCTGTTTTCTCATAATTACATGATTACACGACGAGAAGCGCAAATCGATTTAAAGCTACCTGTAATGTATCCTACTGATGAAATGGAAAATATCATCTGGAATTTGTTTACCCTTTATCAGCAAGATTTACAACTGGAGAAGCCCTTCTTTCCTGAAAATCACGTTGACAGGGAAGGTAATTTTTCTGTTTCATGTGGTTTAGTGGAAAGTGAAAACATGTTGGATGAGTACGTATTTGATGGAATAGTTCAAAGTAATATCAACGACCCTAGTGTTGGCAGTACAGTTAACATTATTCAACAGGGTTGGCATTCTTGCAATTAAGAGGAGGTTTTTAGTATGGATAGAAAATACATTCGCATAAGTAAAGAGTCAGGTTGTTTTTCTGATAAATATTCTTACACAAAAAATGAGGATGATACTGAAAATATGATCGTTCCCTATGAGTCTGGTGAGCAGAGTGGTAGGTTTAAAACAATAAAAAGGCCAAAGAATTAGTTATTTTTTAAATGAAAAAATCAGCACTGAAATTAATGTGCTGATTTTTTTACTTGATAAATCTAAGTATTAGCTCAATAAAAAAAACATAAACCAATTTGGGTTTATGCTTTTTCTGGATTTTCTAAATTTGTTGTTTCTTCTTTAACTTCTGGTTTAGGTAAAACTGCTTTCCTAGATAGGTTAATCTTACCTTGCGGATCTATTTCCATTAGTTTTACATCTATTACATCTCCAACGGAAAGAACGTCTTCAACTTTGTTAACACGTTCATGAGCAATGTTAGAAATATGAACTAAGCCTTCTTTACCTGGTAAAATTTCAACAAAAGCACCGAAATTCATAATTTTAACAACTTTAGCCTTATAAACTTGTCCAATTTCTGGTTCACGAACAATGTTTTCAATGGTTTCAATTGCTTTCTTACCAGATTCTTGGTCAGGCGCAGCAATAAAAATTGTACCATCGTTTTCTATATCAATTTTTACACCAGTTTCTTCAATAATTTTATTAATAACTTTACCACCAGTACCTATAACATCTCTAATTTTATCAGGATTAATTTTCATCTTAACAATTTTAGGTGCATATGGTGAAAGTTCTGATTTTGGTTCAGTAATGGTTTCTCTCATTTTTCCTAAGATATGAAGTCTTCCAAGTCTTGCTTGTTCTAAAGCAGTTTGTAGTACTTGACGATCAATACCAGAAATCTTAATGTCCATTTGAATGGCTGTAATTCCATCATCTGTACCTGCTACTTTAAAATCCATGTCTCCTAAGAAGTCTTCCATTCCTTGAATATCTGATAATACAGCCACTTTATCGGCTTCTTTAACTAGACCCATTGCAATACCTGCCACCATTTTCTTTAATGGTACACCTGCATCTAATAAAGATAATGTACTACCACATACACTTCCCATAGAACTTGACCCATTAGAGCTTAATACTTCAGAAACTAAACGAATTGCATAAGGGAATTCATCTTTACTTGGAATCATTGGTTCTAATGCTCTTTCAGCTAAAGCTCCATGTCCAATTTCTCTTCTTCCTGGACCTCTTAAGAATCTTGCTTCACCAGTACTATATGGAGGGAAATTATAGTGATGCATATAACGTTTTTCTTCCTCTTCACCCAAACCATCTAATATTTGAACATCCCCTAAAGCACCTAAAGTTGCCACTGTAAGTACTTGAGTTTGTCCTCTAGTAAATAATCCTGATCCATGAGTTCTTGGCAATATACCAACTTCTGTTGTAATTTTTCTAATTTCATCCAACTTACGATCATCAGGTCTTACACCTTCATTTACAATCATATTACGGATTTCTATTTTAACAATCTTACTTAATGCTTCACTTACATCCTTTAAATTATCTTCATATTTTTCTGAAAAATACTCAAGGGTCTCTTCTTTTACTTTATCGATATTTTCAAGTCTTTCAATTTTATCAAAGGTTTTAATAGCATCAATCATTTTTTCTGTAGCATATGCTTTAACTTCTGCCACCAATTCTTCATTAGCTACCTTTAACACAACTTCTGACTTAGGTTGTCCAACTTCTGCTACTATTTCTTCAATAAAAGCTACAATCTTCTTAATTTCATCATGTCCAAAAATAATAGCATCTAACATTTGTTCTTCTGTTAATTCATTAGCACCTGCTTCTATCATCATAATTGCATCTTTTGTACCAGATAAAACCAGATTAAGATCACTATTTTCTCTTTGCTCACTGGTGGGGTTAATGATAAACTCACCGTTTTTCATACCAACACTTACAGAACCAGTTGGCCCCATGAATGGTATAGGAGAAATTGATAATGCCACAGAAGACCCAATCATAGCAGTAATATCAGGGGCACAGTTTTGATCAACTGAAAGCACCGACGCAATCACCTGTACATCATTGTGGTATCCCTTTGGGAAAAGGGGTCTAATTGGTCTATCCATTAATCTAGAAGTTAAAACTGCCTTTTCACTAGGTCTACCTTCTCTTTTGATAAACCCTCCTGGTATTTTACCTACCGCATAGGATTTTTCTTCATAGTCACAGCTTAATGGAAAGAAGTCAATACCTTCCCTCGGATTTTTAGAAGCAGTTGCTGTTGCTAATACCACCGTTTCACCATATTTAACTAAACAAGCACCATGGGCTTGTTCAGCAACTTTGCCGATTTCCACCTCCAATGGTCTACCAGCTAAGTCCATTTTAAAAGTTTTCACCATAGAATAAATCCTCCTTTCATTTCTTTTTAGATTTTATAATTCTATGTAATTTATATTATTACCTTTATTTATTTATAAATTCCTTTTTATCAATGGCTATAAATACTTATTTGGAAATCTATTTCCATCCAATATTTACCATCTGATAAATTAAATAATAGAGCGGGATATACCCGCTCCTAATTATTTTCTTAAGCCTAATTTTTCAATGATTGCTCTATAACGATTAATATCCTTGTTCTTCACATAGTTTAACATGTTTCTTCTTTGACCAACCATCTTTAAAAGACCTCTTCTTGAATGATAGTCTTTCTTGTGAGTTTTTAAATGGTCATTTAACTCATTAATTCTCGTAGTTAATAGTGCAATTTGCACTTCTGGAGAACCTGTATCACTAGTATGAGTCTTATAAGTATCAATTACTTCTTTTTTAAACTCTTTATTCATTTGTTTCACCTCCTCATATTATATCCCCTTACTCTAAGTAACCGTCGGTGATTCAAATTACCGAGAATAGGTTCTTTTCAACCTAATTATTTTAACATATCAAGATAAGGTTGTAAATACTTTTTTGAAATTTCAACATCTATATTTATTTGATGTATCAATTCATCTATTTCATTAAATTTTATATTATCCCTCAGCTTTTTCACAAACTGAACTTCAATGGATTCATCGTATAATGACGGTCCCTCATAATCCAGTACAAAAGTTTCAATTGTAATAACACTACCGGCAAAAGTAGGATTCGTACCTACACAGGTGGCTCCCATATAAGTTCCTCCATCTACTTTTACTAAGGTTGCATATACCCCTTCCTTAGGTATTAATTGCTGTGGATCAACATAGATATTGGCAGTAGGATAGCCTAAGTTTCTACCTCTTCCCATCCCATGTACAACTTTACTATAAATAGCAAAGTTTCTTCCTAAAAATTCATTAGCCTTTTCCATATTTCCTTCAGCAATATACCTTCTAACACTGGTGCTACTCACTTTTTCTCCCTCTAAAGTAACCGGGTCTATTACACTAACATATATGCCATATTTTTTTCCCAATTCCACAAGTTTTACAGCATCGCCCTTAGCCTTCAATCCAAAACGATAATCAAATCCAATTACAGCTACTTTACAGTTTAATAAATCTACTAAAATATACTTTACAAATTCATCTGGTGTTAGATTCATTATTGTTTCATTGAAGTCATCTAAAATCAATGTATCAATCTTATACTTTTCAAAAAGCTCCAATTTCATCCTTTGATCGGTGATTTGTGGAGGCATTTCATGTTTAGAGAGTAAAGAAATGGTGTGATTTTTAAATGTATATACACATGCTTGAAGGTTTAATTGATTGGATTTATTTACTAGTGTACGTATTAATTCTTGGTGTCCAACATGAAGCCCATCGAAATTACCCAAGGCAACCCCTCTGGGAATGTTAGAATCTAATTGCTGTATTTCATTAAATACTTTCATTATATTGTCGCCCCTTTAAACAAAAAGCCTAGAAAATTTTAGATAGTAATATTCGTTTTCTTTCTGAATAGTGGCTAGCCCAATAAACAATTCTTCTAAATATACCTTCACCAAAGAGCCTTCTGTATATTGGGTATATTGATTCTTCCAGTCCCGATTATAGACTCTATTTCCATTGAGGGCTGCCTTTTCAGCAGTTGTCTTTAAAACAACAGCAGGTATTTGTTCTAATGGGTAATCTATTGGAAAAAGAACTTCTTCAATATTAACGTGTTCCTTTAATTCATCAATAGATATTGCTGTAGTTAGTTGAAAATTTCCTGTTGCTGTTCTTAACAAGAAGGACATCATTCCCCCACAACCCAAACGATCTCCAATATCTTTGCAAAGGGTTCTTATATAGGTACCTTTTGAACAGGTAACATCAAAAAGAACTCTATTACCTTCTAATTTAAGAATATCAATTTGAAAAATATGAACCCTACGAGGTTTTCGTTCTACTTCGATCCCTTCCCTTGCCAGTTCATATAACTTTTTTCCGCCTCTTTTTAAGGCAGAATACATAGGAGGTACTTGATCATACGTGCCTACGAATCCATTGATAACATTTATAACTTCTTCAGATGTAACAGTAACTTCTTTTTGATTAATGATAGTTCCGTATCGATCTTGGGTATCAGTTTCAATCCCCAGTGTTAACTCTGCCCGATACTTTTTATGACTATCCAATAGAAATTGAGAAATTTTAGTACCTTGTCCTAAACATATAGGTAATACCCCTGCTGCATTAGGGTCTAATGTGCCAGTATGACCCACTTTTTTCATGTTAGCTTTTTTTCTTACTAATGAAACCACATCATGGGAAGTCATACCAGGTGGTTTTAAGATATTAATAATGCCATCCAAGTTATCACCAACTTATATCATCTTTTGTAATTTGTCTAATAGCTGATTTTTTACTTCTTTTATATTTCCAGTTACAGTTGCTCCAGAAGCCTTTCGATGACCACCACCGCCAAATTCTTTTGCCAATTGGTTAACATCGAAGTCCTTTTTAGATCTAAAACTAAGCTTTACTTCGTTGTCAGCAGTTTCTTTTAGAATTACTGCCACCTCAACACCTTCAATATCTCTAGCATAGTTAATCATACCCTCAACTTCATCATATTTAACATTAAACTGATTTAGTAGTTCTTGATTAACTTCAATAAGAGTAACTTTCCCATCAAAAAAGACTTGCAAGTGATTTAGTATATAACCCAAAAACTTTGTGCTCTTTAAAGAATTGTTTTGATAAAGTTGAAAAGTAATCTCCTGTATATCTACTCCTAATTCCAATAGTTCTGCCACTACTCGGTGGGTATGGGGGCTGGTATTGTCATATCTAAAGTTACCTGTATCAGTGACCATTCCAGTATATAAACAAGTGGCAATTGCATCATTAATTTCAATACTTAAGTGTTTTGTTATAACACTGTAAACAATTTCACAAGTGGAGGATGCCTCGGTTTCAACAATATTAATATCTCCATAACTATTATTACTAATATGATGATCAATATTAATTACCAAACGGCTTTTCTCAATAAGATCAATATCTCCAAATCGCCTTTCATCACCACAATCTAATATGAAGCATAAATCAAATTTATCAAATTCATTGGAATTATACTTTTTAAGAAGATGAACCTCCGGTAGAAAACTGAATCTACCAGGAAGTTCATCATTTAGAAATATATTTACATTGTTTGACTTTTTTCTTAGGGCTAAACCTAATGCTAAAATTGATCCTAAACTATCTCCATCAGGGTTAACATGGGCTATAATAGCAATACTGGTATCAGATTGAATAACAGGTAATGTATTACTCATTTTCCTTATCCTCAACTGGCATTGTTTCTGTAACTTTTGCAATAGTCTTATGCATTTCAATTCCTTTTTCAATGGAGTTATCCAATTTAAAAAGAATTTCTGGTGTAATTCTTGCCTTAATTCTACGTCCAATTTCTCTTCTAACGTATCCACTGGAGCTTTTTAATGCATCTATTGTATCGGTCTTTTCATTTTCAGAACCTAATATGCTAATGTACACCGTTGCATACCTTAAATCTTTGGTGACATCCACCTCAATTATACTAGTCATAGGAGCTATGCGTGGGTCCCGTAAATCATTACGAATTATATCACTAATTTCTTTTTTCATTTCTTCATTTAAACGATTGACTCTAGGATATGCCAATGACCTCATCCTTTCTTAATCTCTAGGGATTTCTTCCATTTTGAAGGCTTCTATAATATCGCCCTCTTTAACATCATTGAAATGATCGATTCCAATACCACATTCATAACCAGTAGCTACTTCTTTTACATCGTCTTTAAAACGTCTTAAAGAACTGATAGCTCCTTCATGGATAACAATACCGTCTCTTACTAGTCTAATTTGACCATTACGGACAATTTTACCTTCAATTACATAACATCCTGCTACTAATCCACTACCAGGTACTTTAAAGGTCAATCTTACTTGAGCCTTTCCTAAGTCTACCTCTTTAAATTCTGGGTCTAACATCCCCTTCATGGCAGCTTCAATATCTTCAATTGCCTTGTAAATAATTCTATAACTACGAAGGTCTACATTTTCTTTTTTAGCTAAGACAGTGGCACTGGTGGTTGGTCTAACATTAAAGCCTATGATAATTGCATTAGATGCCGATGCCAACATAACATCTGTTTCAGTAATTGCCCCTACACCACCATGAATAGGTCTAATGGCAACTTTATCATTGGTTAATTTAGCCAATGACTGTTTAACAGCCTCAACAGAACCTTGTACGTCTGCCTTAACAATAATATTTAATTCTTTAAGTTCTCCTTGTTGCATTTGACTAAACAATGCATCTAAAGATACTTTTTGAGATGTTTTAATTTGTTGTTCTTTAATTCTATTGTTACGTTTTTCTACAATAGATCTTGCTAATTTATCATCTTTTACAGCCAATAACTGATCTCCAGCTTCAGGAACTTCTGAAAGTCCTGTAATTTCCACTGCTGTTGAAGGCGTTGCTAATTTTACATTTTTACCAGTATCATTTAACATAGCTCTAACTCTACCATGGGAAGTACCTATTACAATAGAATCTCCAATTCTTAAAGTTCCATTCTGTACTAATACAGTGGCTACTGGACCTCTACCTTTATCTAATTGGGCTTCTACAACTGTCCCAACAGCTTCTCTATTAGGATTAGCTTTTAATTCTTCCATTTCAGATACTAACAAAATCATTTCTAAAAGACCTTCAATATTAAGCCCCTGTAAGGCTGAAACCTCTACAGAGATAACATCTCCACCCCACTCTTCAATCAGTACTCCATGTTCTGAAAGTTCTTGTTTTACACGATCAGAATTTGCACCAGGCTTATCAATTTTGTTAATAGCTACAATAATTGGTACATGGGCTGCTTTAGCATGGTTAATGGCTTCAATTGTTTGAGGCATTACTCCATCATCGGCAGCTACTACTAAAATAGCTATATCTGTTACCTTAGCTCCCCTTGCTCTCATGGCAGTAAAAGCTTCGTGACCAGGTGTATCTAGAAAAACAACTTTTTTACCATTTACTCGTACTTCTGAAGCTCCAATATGTTGAGTTATTCCTCCAGCTTCTCGTTCTGTTACTTTTGTTTTTCTAATGGCATCTAACAATGAAGTTTTACCATGATCAACGTGACCCATAACTGTTACTACTGGTGGTCTTGGTTTCAAATCTTTTTCATCATCTATAGGGATGATAAAGTCCACATCTTCTTCTTCAACTGTTGCAGATTTTTGTACAACCTCTACATCAAATTCGTTGGCAATTTTAACGGCAGTGTCATAATCAATTTCTTGATTCATAGCCGCCATAACACCAGCTTGTATTAATCTACTAATAATTTCACTAACTTTTTTATTTAGCAACTCGGCTAAATCTTTTACAACAATTTTCTCATCAATTTCAATTGTATTAACATTATTATTGTTTTGTGTATATTCCATATTCTCTTCCAGTTTGATTTCCCTACCTTTTTTATTATTATTTTTATTCTTACCTTTTTTTGTTTTTTCATTAGTGTTGGTGGTTATATTTACAGGAACTTTTTTAATAACTTCTTCCTCATCGTCCTCATCAAGGTCTACTGGTGCCGTTACGACATTTGAATCGTTGGTGGTTTCAACTTCAGTAAACAATTCTATTATTAAATTAGCTTCTTCGTCCTCTAAGGTACTCATATGATTACTTACCTCTACAGATAACTCTTTTAGCTTTTCTATTAATTCCTTACTACTTATGTTTAATTCCTTTGCCAACTGATACACTCTTAACTTTGACAAGCTAATCACCCCCTAAAAATTTAAATATTACCATCCTCATCCAAATACCCTATAATTTTTTCTGCAAAGCCTTTATCTTTTATTCCGATAACTGCCCTAGACATTTTTCCAATAATATGTCCTAATCCCTCTTTGCTTTCAAAAAACCTTAAAGGTATTTTTCGGTAAGTGGTTTTATCTGTAAATAGTTTCTTCGTATTATCTGATGCATCTTCTGCTACGATAATTAAAAAGACACCATTTTTTTTTATTTCAATTCTACAACTGTCTTCCCCGGAGACAAGTTTACCTGATTTCATGGCAAAGCCTAGTAAGTTCTTAATTTTATCTTTCACTCACATCAATCTCCTGAATAAGATTTTCATAAACTGAATCATCTACATTACACTGAAAAGCTCTATTAAGGGCTTTTGTCTTTTTAGCTTTTAAGAAACATTCTTTATCTAAGCATATGTAAGCACCCCTACCGTGGGCTTTTCCAGTTAGGTCAACTTTAATTTCACCCTCCTGATTTTTAACTACACGAATTAATTCTTTTTTAGCTTTCATTTCATTACATCCTAAGCATTTTCTAAGAGGTATTTTTTTAGGTTTCATATTGTTCCTCCTACTCTGCTTTTACTTGACTTTCACTCTTTATATCAATTTTCCATCCTGTCAGTTTCGCAGCTAATCTAGCATTTTGTCCTTCTTTACCAATAGCCAAAGATAATTGATAATCTGGCACAACAACCTTAGCGGTTTTTTCTTGTAAATTAACTTCTGTAGAAAGAACTTTAGCAGGACTTAAAGCACTGGTGATAAATTCAGTTGGATCTTTACTGTATTTAATAATATCAATTTTTTCACCCTTAAGTTCATCTACTATAGATTGTACCCTAGACCCCTTAGGCCCCACACATGCTCCTACTGGATCTACATTTTCATCGGTGGATTCCACTGCAATTTTTGTTCTAGAACCAGCTTCTCTTGAAATACTTTTAATCTCCACTACCCCATCATGGATTTCTGGTACTTCCAGTTCAAACAATCTTTTAATTAAACCTGGGTGAGTTCTAGAAACTGTAATCTGTGGACCTTTTGTAGTTTTCTTAACTTCTACAATATAAGTCTTAATTCTGTCTGCATGTTTGTATTCCTCATTAGGCATTTGCTCATTAGGTCCAAGAACCGCTTCAATCTTACCTAGATTTACATAAACTATTCCCTTTGCAACTCTAGCCACTGAACCTGTAATGATGTCAGACTCTCTATTTACAAATTCATCAAATACAATACCTCTTTCAGCTTCTCTAATTCTTTGAACCACCACTTGTTTAGCTGTTTGGGCAGCGATTCTTCCGAAATTTCTTGGAGTCACTTCTCTTTCTACAATGTCTTCCAAGTTAAAGTTAGGATCAATAGACTTTGCTTCTTGCAATTCAATCTCCAGCAAGTCATCCTCTACCTCTTCAACAACTCTTTTTTGAGAATACACATGTACATCCCCTGAATCCCGATCAATCTCAACCCTAACATTTTGAGCAGTCCCAAAATTTCTTTTGTAACTGGAAATCAATGCAGCTTCAATCGCATCGACAAGAACTTCTTTTGAGATACCCTTATCTTTTTGGATCTGCTGTAATGCTTCTATAAACTCCACATTCATCTTAAAAAAACCCTCCCTAAAATTTAATCGCCAATCTTGTCATTGCTACTTTATCTCTAGGTATCTCTATTAAGCCAGCATTTTTAATATCCAACTGTATCTTATTATCTACTAAACCCAGTAGTTCACCCTCCAACACTTTTTGACCCATAAGCGGTTCATATAGTTTAACTTCAACTATTTCACCTTTGAATTTTTCAAAGTCAGATTCCTTTTTTAAAGGTCGATCTAATCCTGGTGAAGAAACCTCTAAAAAATAATTCTCTTCGATGGGATCCAATTCATCTAATCTTTCACTTAATGCTTCGCTCACATTTTGGCAATCATCAAGGGTAATTCCACCTGTCTTATCAATAAATATCCTTAAATATCTATGGGGACCTTCTTTTTTAAATTCTACATCAACCAGTTCATAATTTTCTTTATCCAGAATTGGCAAAACCAATTCTTCAACTAAAATTTCAACTCTATTTTGTCCCAACTTAAAACCCTCCCTCTATTTAAATTTCCCATTATATATGTATTTTCAGCCATTTATACTTTATTTATGCGGGATTTGAACGATTAACATAGGGACATAATAGGAAAGAGTGGGAAATCCCCACTCTCCATATAAAGTCTATGTTATTAAATCTAGTATAACACATTATTCCAATGGTTGCAAGTTAAAATAGGCTAAGTTGATTGGTTTTTGGTAAATCACTAATACAACCATGTATAACAAGGGTTTCTATTACCGTTTTAGTTACCTTTGTACGCACCCTTAAATCTTCTAAGGAAATAAATTCTCCTTCTTTTCTTGCTTCAACAATGTTCTTAGCAGCATTTTGTCCCACCCCTTGAAGTGACTTTAAAGGTGGTAATAATTTATTATCAACAATGGCAAAACGATCGGAGTCAGACTCATATATATCCACTGGTAGTATTTCAATGTCCCTAAGAAACATCTCCAGCGCCACTTCTAATACGGTTAAGAAGTTCTTTTCTTTTGCTGTCATGTTATTTCCTAGTGCTTCCAACTCTTTAATTTTTGCCATTACTGCCTCTTTCCCTTTAACAATTAAGTCAGCATCAAAATCCTCTGCCTTAGTGGTAAAATAGGTGGCATAAAAGGCTCTGGGGTGATGCACTTTAAAAAAAGCAATTCTAAAGGACATCATAACATAGGCAGCCGCATGGGCCTTTGGGAACATGTACTTTATCTTATTACAAGAGTCAATATACCATTGTGGAACATTATGACTTCTCATTTCTTCTTCATTTTCAGGGGTTAGCCCCTTACCTTTACGGACATTTTCCATTATTTTAAACGAAGTCTTAGCTGGTAATCCCTTTAAAATTAGGTAGTTCATAATGTCATCTCGGGTGGAAATTACGTCCTTTAATTCAGCCGTATTATTTCTAACTAACTCCTGTGCATTATTTAACCATACATCAGTTCCGTGGGATAGCCCACTAATTCGTACCAATTCTGCAAAGGTGGTGGGTTGTGTATCCATCAACATTTGTCTAACAAATTTAGTTCCAAACTCTGGTATTCCCAGCGTTCCCACTTCACACCCCAAGTCCTTAGGACTAATGCCCAACACTTTAGTACCTGTAAAAATACTTATGGTATCAGGGTCATCCAGTGGAATTAATTGTGCATTAACTCCAGTTAAGTCCTCCAACATTTTAATAATGGTGGGAACATCGTGACCTAAAATATCCAGCTTCAGTAGACGTCCACTGATGGAATGATAGTCAAAATGGGTGGTGATCACCCCTGAAGTTGAATCATTGGCTGGATACTGAATAGGACAGAACTCATAAATATGTTTATTAGCTGGTACAATCATAACACCACCTGGATGTTGCCCAGAAGTTCTCTTAACACCAGTACATCCCATAGTTAATCGATTTATTTCAGAGGAAGTGTAGGGTGTTCCCTTTTCCTCTATATATTTCTTAACAAAGCCATAGGCGGTTTTATCAGCTATTGTACCAATTGTACCTGCTCTGTATACCTTCCCTTTACCAAATAATTCTTCAGTATATTTATGGGCTTCACTTTGATATTCGCCTGCAAAGTTTAAGTCTATATCTGGTTCTTTATCTCCCTCAAAACCCAAAAACACCTCAAATGGAATATCATGTCCATCTTTAATTAATGGTTCATCACATTGTGGACACTTTTTGTCAGGTAAATCTGCTCCACTACCATAAGAACCATCAGTAATGAACTCTGAATATTTGCATTTTCCACAAACATAATGGGGTGCAAGGGGATTAACTTCTGTAATATCACTCATGGTGGCAGCAAAGGAAGAACCTACCGATCCTCTAGAACCAACCAAATATCCATCCTGTAATGATTTAGTTACTAGTTTTTGAGCAATAATATACATAACTGCATAACCATTGCTAATAATGGAATTTAATTCTTTATCTAATCTTCCTTTAACCAGTTCAGGAAGTGGTGTTCCGTATATTCGCTCTGCCTTCTCATTACACATTCTTCTTAATTCATCTTCAGAACCTTCAATTTCTGGAGGAAAAGTTCCGTCAGGTATTGGAATCATTTCTTCTATTGAATCATTCAGTCTATTAGGAGCATAAATAACTACTTCTTCTGCTTTTTCTTTTCCTAAATAGCTAAATTCTTTTACCATTTCTTCCGTTGTCTTTAAATATAATGGAGCTTGGTTATCGGCATCACTGAAACCTTGACCTGCCATTAGAATTCTTCTAAAAATTTCATCTCTACGATCAAGGAAGTGAACATCCCCTGTTGCCACCACTGGTTTATTAAGTTTTTCTCCTAATTCCACAATAGCACTATTTATTTTTCTTATGTCGTCTA
The DNA here is from genome assembly GCA_938074565.1 of uncultured Alkaliphilus sp. Classification (GTDB taxonomy): domain Bacteria; phylum Bacillota; class Clostridia; order Peptostreptococcales; family Natronincolaceae; genus Alkaliphilus. The sequence continues at coordinate 46,864 of CALJEQ010000001.1, forward strand.
AACCCTTTACTTTACCCTTATCCACTAAAAATTGATTATTTTCTACTGGCTGTATTTCTAAAAAGTCATAATAATCAGCCACAGCCTCCACTTCACCGTCACTTTTACTCTCTAAAAAAGCTTTATAAAGCTCCCCCGCTTCACAGGCTGTTCCAACAATTAAGCCTTCACGATATTGGCTTAATAAACTTTTAGGCAGTCTAGGTTTTTTATAAAAATAGTTTAGATGAGAGTCAGAAACAAGATGATAGAGATTTTTAAGTCCAGTATAGTTCTTTACTAAAATTATAACGTGATAGGTATCTAGTTTTTTAAAATCTGCTTTTTTAGCTAGTTGCTGATTTATATCCTTAAAGGAGAAAATATCCTTTTCATTCATCATTTTAATAAACTGTGACCAAATCTCTGCGGTGGCAGTGGCATCATCCACCGCCCTATGATGGGATACCAAAGAAACATTTAGTTCTTTGGCAATAACATCTAGTTTATGCTTTTTTAAATGAGGCAATAGTATTCTTGCCAGTTTTAAAGTATCCACCACTGGGTTTTTAACCATTAAGTTCAATTGACTTGCATTTTCCCGTATAAACCCCACATCAAAGGAGGCATTATGGGCAACCAATGGTATATTACCTACAAAACTTAAAAATTCCGGTAGTACTTCATCAATGGTAGGTGCATTTCTCACCATCTCATCGATAATACCTGTTAGTTCTACTATTTTAGCAGGAATAGGTACTTGCGGATTTATTAAGGAGGAAAATTGATCAATTACTTGTCCACCTTTTATTTTAACTGCACCTATTTCTGTAATTTTATCATTCTTATTGGAAAGACCTGTGGTTTCTATATCAAAAACAACAAACTCATCATCTAAAGAATATTCATCATTTCCCTCAACTAACTTGGCTTCATCATTTACTAAATAACCTTCCATACCGTAGATAATCTTAATTTTATTTTTTTTGCCTGCTTCCATTGCTTCAGGAAATGCTTGCACCACCCCATGATCTGTAATGGCAATGGCTTTATGACCCCATTCAGCAGCTCTTTTAATAATACTTGACGTACTACTTAGTCCATCCATAGCAGACATTTGTGTATGTAGATGGAGTTCAATACGTTTTGTTTCATAATTATCTGTTATTTTCGTCTTGTTAGTTAGCATTATATCAGAAGCCATAATAACATATTCTCTAGCATATTTATCGTAGACTACATCTCCACGAACTTTTATCCACTGTCCCTTTTTAATTGCTTCTTCAAAATCCACTGTTTGGTTTTTTCTCTCAAATATTTTTATGGCAATAGAACTGGTGTAGTCGGTGAATTGAACAGTGTATAATTTTTTACCACTGTTTAGCTCTCTTGTTTCAACTGCTATTGTCTCTCCTTCACAAACTATTTTTATCAGTTCCCCAGTTAACTCTTTTAGGGGAATCAATTCTCCATTAAAGGGTTTTCCTAAAAGCACTGGTGAATTTCCATTTGACTCTTTATTGGATTGTTGTTTCTTTGTAACCTTAGTCTCAGTACTAGAGGATACCTGCACATTTTTCATGATTTCATCAATATACTGAGAACTTTCCCGTTCTTTAACTACCTCATAATCTGATAAATCAAAGTCTTCTTGTTGTCCTCCATCAATTGAACAAATCAATTTCATTCCAAATTGAGTCATAAAATATTCTTCTATAACCTTATTTAAGTTTCTTTCCTCGGCTTTTTGACAGATAATTGGCTCAGTTATATTAATTTTTAAGGTATCCTTTTCTAGCTTCCATGTAACCTTATCTAATATTACTTTTGATGAAGGTACTGACCGTTGGATAAAATAAAGGATGTTTTGCCAGTTTTTTTCTATAAGTTCTTGCAATGAATCTATATTAAACCCATATATAAATTTCATAGAAACGTCATTTACCTGTAGTAAACCCTTAAGTTTTTCTGAAATACTGTCTAGTTCTTTCCATATGGTAATTTTGTCGGTTTCTAAGTTGATTTCTAATTTTCTTTTTTCCTTAAAAAACTTTACTTGTTTTAGTTGATAGGATTCAAATTGGGAATAACCCTTAATACCTAATTCTCCTAAAAAATCATTAAAACATAAATTTAAATTAGACTGCATATGAACCCACCTTTAGTTTAGCCAATGTTTAATAATCTCTTTATACATTTTCATTCGCCATATAGCACCTTTATAAATACCTAATTTTTCTTCTTTAATAACATGACTAATATTTTTTAAAATAACTTTTTTTGTTTTAATATGCTTTTCTTTTATTAGTTTAGATAGGGCTATTTCTATGCTGTAACCCGAAGTATTTAAGTTAATAATGTCATTGATCAAGTATGCCTTAAAAGCCCTTTGCCCAGATAAGTTTGGTGCTACCCGTTGGGCCATATCTGTAACAAACCTTCCGCCTTCAAAGATTCCAATGGTCATTTCAATATCTTCCATTATAACAGGCTCAATTAAATTTTTGATGTGATCTGTCGTTAGACCAATTAAATCTGCATCCAACATTAATATAATCTCATCTTGACAATAGGATAGTCCAATTTTAACAGCTTCAGCTTTACCACTATTTTGTGGCAACTTTATCAGTTTTACGGGGTATTGTCCCACCACCTCTGCCGTATTATCTATTGAACCATCGTCTATCACTATTATACTTTGTATTTCAGATAACTCCAATAGTGGTTTAATGACATTTACAATACGCTTCTCTTCGTTAAAGGCTGGTATAATTGCAGATACCTTCATAGAAACCCTCCAAGTTACATTTTGTCAATTTCTTCCAATAACACTTTAACAATATCACCTTCTGGTATTTTACTAATAATTTGTCCCTTTTTAAAAAGCAAAGCATTTTCTACTCCACCAGCAATACCAATATCTGCCTCTTTCGCCTCTCCAGGCCCATTAACAGCACAGCCCATGATGGCTATTTTAATAGGTTTTTTCAATTTACCCACCTTCTCCTCCACTTCATTAGCCAAACGAATGAGATCTATTTGGCAACGTCCACAAGTGGGGCATGAAATAATAGTTACCTCATTTTGAATAATTCCCAGAGATTTTAGGATTTGCCTTCCTACTTTAATTTCCTCTGTTGGATCCCCAGTTAAGGAAACTCTAATGGTATCACCTATGCCTTGTAATAATAATGCACCTATCCCTATAGATGATTTTATCGTCCCTGCCCACAACGTTCCAGCTTCTGTTATTCCTAAGTGTAGAGGGTAATGACATACTTGTGAAATCTTTTGATAAGCTTCTACAGTCAGTTGAACATCGCTTGCCTTTAAAGAGATTACAGTATCAGTAAAGTCCAAATCTTCTAAAATCGCCACATGTTCTAAGGCACTCTCCACCATAGCATCAGCAGTGGGATGGCCATATTTTTCTAAAAGATGTTTTTCCAAAGAACCTGCATTAACGCCAATGCGGATAGGAATCTGTCTTTCTTTTGCCGCCTTAACCACTTCTTTAACTCTACTTTTATCACCAATATTTCCTGGGTTAATTCGTAAGCCATCTATTCCTTGTTTAATGGATTCTAGTGCGATTCGATAATCAAAGTGAATATCAGCCACAATGGGAATTGTTGTTTTTGATTTAATTTCCTTAATTGCATAAGCAGACTCCATTGTAGGTACTGCCACCCTTACAATATCACAACCCACTTCCTCCAACTTAATAATTTGATTTACAGTTAAGTCCACCTGTTGAGGATCGGTGGTGGTCATGGATTGAACAGAAATTGGATAATCTCCCCCAACGTAAATGTTGCCGCATCTTATAGCTTTTGTTTTTCTTCTCATATATTGCACCTCCAGTTTACATAAAGATATTATGTAAACAACGTTATTTTATTAAATCCTTTATTAACTAATATATCTATTGTAAAAATATATTATAGTCTAAATCCCTATCAAACTAAGGAAAGTAGACCAAAATTTCTGGTCTACTTAGTTTCATTATCCTATAGGATAATACATATTATACTTATCTAGTTGAAAATCCTCAGTATATCTTGATAAGTTACAAAAACCATTAAGGCAATAAGTATTGTGAAACCCACCATATGAATCATACCTTCTTTTTCAGGATCCACTGGTTTTCCTCTAAACAATTCCACCAATAGAAATAATAAACGACTTCCATCTAAAGCAGGTATTGGCAGTAGATTCATTATACCTAAGTTAATGCTAATTAAAGCTGCTAAAAACACAAGATTTAACCAACCTGCCCTTGTGGCTTCCCCAACTAAGTTAATAATACCAACAGGTCCCACTACTTCTGATGATACAGCTTCTCTTGTTACTAATCTTCTTAAAAAAGCACCAATTTCCCTTACAATCATCATTAAGTTTCTAAAACTATTGCGTACAGCTCCAGATAAAGACTTTTCCATCTTAGGAACAATACCAATCATTACTCTATTGGTTTCTTCATCCACCATTGGTTCAATATTCTTTAATACATTATCACCATTTCTCTTTAGAATAATTGTGATTTCATTACCTTCAGATTTAGCAATTGCTTTTTCCAACTGTCCCCAGCTATCAATATTCTCGCCATCAATTTCAACTACCTGATCTCCCTTTTGTAACCCAATAGTTTCGGCTGGTGAACCTGCCAACACCTCTTGTATAGTGGTGGAGGGACTTCCAACAGAATAGAATAATATTGTAAATAATACTATTCCTAAAATGAAATTCATTATGGGGCCTGCAAGGATAACACCCATTCGAGCTAAAACAGGTTTGTTACTAAAACTTCGCTTGTCTTCAGAAGCTTCATCTTCCCCTTCCATCTTTACATATCCCCCAATAGGTAATACCCTAAGGGAATAGGTTGTTTCTCCCTTGGTAAAATTAATAAGTTTTGGACCCATTCCAATTGCAAATTCATGGACTTTTATTCCCACCATTTTAGCAATACTAAAGTGACCTAATTCATGGAAAAAAACCAAAAGACTGAATACAACAATTGCTGCAAATGCAGTTTGCATAAAAAAACACCACCTATCTTAATTGACTTTCAATCCAACTTCTAACCCATTGATCAACTTCTAAAATTTCTTCGATATTATTATATCGGAAAGCCTGATGCTTAGTCATTGCCAATTCAATATACTTTGGTATATCATAAAAGCCTATTTTATCTTGTAGGTAATACTCCACCAAAACTTCATTAGCCCCATTAACAATACATGGCATTGTACCACCTATTTTTAATGCCTCATAAGCTAAAGAAAGGCAAGGAAATTTATTGTGGTCTGCATCAAAAAAAGATAATTGACTAATTTCTTTAAGATTTAATTTTGGTAAATTCCCCTTAAAACGTTTGGGATATGTAAACGCATATTGAATGGGTAATTTCATGTCTGGAACTCCCAACTGAGCAATTACGGAGGCATCTTCTAATTCTATCATAGAGTGTATAATACTTTGAGGATGTACTATTACTTCTATTTTCTCCACATCTATATCAAATAACCACTTGGCTTCGATAACTTCAAGTCCCTTATTCATCAAAGTGGCAGAATCAATGGAAATTTTCTTTCCCATAGTCCAATTCGGATGTTTAAGGGCATCCACTGATTTAACCTCCACCAAATCTTTCTTATTCCATTCTCTAAATGGACCTCCAGAGGCTGTTAAAATAATTTTAGATAATTGATTTGATTCTTCTCCCTGTAAGCATTGAAAAATAGCCGAGTGCTCACTGTCAACGGGGATCAACTTAACTCCATTGAGTTTAGCTTCTTCCATGATTAATTCCCCCGCCACCACCAATGTTTCCTTGTTGGCTAAGGCAATATTCTTCTTATGTCTTATGGCAGTTAATGTTGGTATAACTCCAATGCTTCCTACAACAGCATTAAGAATCATATCAGCATCTTGATGAATGGCAACCTCAATTAGTCCTTCCATCCCCGCTACTACTTTAGTTTTTCCACTAACCCTTTGTTTTAATTCTAAGGCTTTTTTTTCATCAAAAACTGCTACAATTTTGGGACGAAACTGAATAATTTGTTTCTCCAGCTCATCAATACTTTTCATTGCCGCCAAACCCACCACTTCGAAAACATCTGAATGATCTTCAATGACTTCTAAAGCTTGTTTTCCTATGGAGCCAGTTGAGCCTAGTATACTGATGCGTTTTTTCATTTTTTCACCTCGCAGTTTTCCTTTACTTTCAAAAAATAAGCATCGCTTTTGGAGCCATGCTTATTTATTTCACATTATTAATCATAAACAGTAGGAAATAGTATACCACTGGAGCTGTAAACAATATACTATCAAAGCGATCTAGTATACCACCATGTCCTGGTATCAAATTCCCATAATCTTTTATACCCACATATCGTTTAATGATAGAGGCAGTTAAATCTCCCGTTTGAGAAAGAACACTAGCAACAAAACCCATTATAATCACTGCCACTAGATGATCCTTTAAAAATACATATCCAAATATTCCACTAATTAATACTGCCCCTAAAGTACCCCCTATTGCCCCTTCAACAGTTTTCTTAGGGCTAATGGTTGGGCATAACTTCTTCTTACCTAAAAAGTAGCCCGTAAAGTAGGCACATGTGTCTGTTGCCCATGCAGTAATGAAAATAAGCCAAATGGCTATATTATTTTCCTGTTTACTGGTTAGAATAATATGACCTAGGAAAATGGTTACATATATTATTCCATAGATGGTTACACTAGCATCTGTTATATTATATTTGGGCTTAACCAATAGTATGAGACTAAGTATTATCGTGGTAAAAACAAGAATGAATAGTATGTATATTGGATTTGTTGAATAATTGATGAAGCTTATCATTAAAATGCTTACTAAAAAACCCAACGAAGACACAGGGTTTATACTTTTATGTTTAACTGCTTCATAAAATTCATACAATCCAATAAGCGACACCACCATAACGGAAAGGTATAAAGCTGTTCCCCCATAATAAATAATTGCTAATAATAATGGTATTCCTAAAACTCCACTTACAACACGCTTTAACATGGAAGTCCCCCTCTAAACCTTACCGAATCTACGATGACGGTTTTGATAATCAATTATCGCTTCAATTAAGTCTGATCCTCTAAAATCTGGCCAAAATTTATTGGTGAACCAAAGTTCAGTATAGGCTAATTGCCATAATAAAAAATTGCTTAATCTATACTCTCCACTGGTACGAATAAGTAATTCTGGATCAGGTGTATTAGCTGTATCAAGATAATTACCCATTAAATCTTCATCTATATCACCTATTGTTAATTTTCCCATTGAAATTTCACTACACATTTTTTTAATACCCCTAAGCAACTCATCTCGTCCACCATAATTTAGTGCAATATTAACCCATAGACCATTGTTATTGGATGTTAATTCTTTAGCCTTATGGATTTCCATTTGTGCCACTTCTGGTAGCCGACTGATGTCTCCAATTGTATTAATTTTTACATTGTTTGCGTGTAGTTCTTTTGCTTCCTTTTTAAGATACTCTACTAATAGTTTCATTAGAGTAGAAACCTCATCAACTGGTCTATTCCAATTTTCTGTAGAAAACGCATAAAGGGTTAAATATTTAACACCTATCGAAGAGGAAGTCTCAATAACATCCCTTAAAGCTTCAACCCCCGATTTATGACCAATTGCTCTTGGTAACTGTTTCTGTTGAGCCCACCTTCCATTACCATCCATAATTATAGCAATATGTAGGGGGATTCTTTCAGTATTCAAAGCATCATTTACTTCTTTTTCTTTTGTAAAAAATTTCTTAAAGTCCATAACTTTAGTCATCACCTCAATCATTTTAAACCCCCTAGAAGGGGGCTTAAAAAAATGAAATTATTAGTTCTACTTGATTGGCTGTGATGTTTCTCTGACGAATCACCCTAGCATCCTCAGTTTGATCCATATTCTTACCATAAGATTCTATAATAGTTGCTTCTATATTAGTATTCTTTAAAAGCTCAACAGCCTCATTAATTGGATAACCAACTAAATCAGGAATATGTATCAATACTATACCTCCAATAATTCTTTTTCTTTTTTTACTACTAGTTCATCTATTTGCTGAACATACTTATCAGTTAATTTTTGAATCTCATCTTGTGCTCTCTTTAATTCATCTTCTGTTATTTCCCCATCTTTTTGCGCCTTCTTAATGGATTCATTTCCTTCTCTTCGTTCATTACGAATAGCAATTTTTGCATCTTCAGCTGTCTTTTTAACAACTTTAGTTAAGTCTTTTCTTCTCTCTTCAGTTAATTGAGGTACATTTAATCTAATAACTTTTCCATCATTAGAAGGATTCATACCTAAGTCTGACATTTGAATAGCCTTTTCTATGCTTGTCATTGCAGAACGATCATAAGGTTGAATTAATAGTAATCTTGGTTCAGGTGCAGAAACAGAAGCTAATTGTTTAACTGGTGTTACTGTTCCATAATAATCTACAGTTAATTTATCCAGCATAGAAGGGTTAGCTCTTCCTGCTCGAATACCACCTAAGTCTTCTTTAAAAACACTAATTGTCTTCTGCATTTTTTCTTCTATTGCTTTATGAATGTCCAAATACATATAATTTCCTCCTTTAAATTAACTATTTATATATGTACCTATTTTTTCTCCTAAAACAACTTTTTTAATATTTTCTGGTTGATCAATTCCAAAAACTTGTATTGGTATTTTATTATCCATACAAAGGGAAGTTGCTGTAGAATCCATAACCTTTAAGCCTAACTTTAGAACATCGATATAAGATAATTCATCAAACTTTTTAGCTGTTGGAACAAGGTTAGGATCTGCATCATATACCCCATCAACTTTTTTAGCCAATAGTATGACTTCTGCTTCAATTTCAGCTGCTCTTAAAGCTGCTGTAGTATCTGTAGAAAAATATGGATTTCCTGTACCTGCGGCAAAAATAACAACACGATTCTTTTCTAGATGTCTAACAGCTCTTCTTCTAATGTATGGCTCTGCAATCTGTCTCATCTCGATAGCCGTTTGTACTCTAGTTAATATATTTATGTTTTCTAAAGCATCTTGAAATGCTAAAGCATTTATTACAGTTGCCATCATTCCCATATAATCGGCAGTAGTTCGATCCATACCTTCGCCACTTCTACCTCTCCAGAAATTTCCTCCACCTACTACAACTGCCACTTGAACGCCCATATCAATTAAGCCTTTTACCTCATTGGCAATTTCGTTAATTGTTTCTGTGTCCAGTCCAAATCCTTGAGGGCCTGCTAATGATTCTCCGCTAATTTTTAATAAAACTCTTTTATATAGAGGTTTTACCATGTTCAAATCCTCCATTCTATTTATTCTACAGCCAAACTAAAAATCCTTTTTTTTCTATTATATCCACTATAATTCATAAAATAACAATTAATTGTTTAACCTACTTAAAATTATTAAGTGACTATTCATAATAAACTATTATCATTGGGCTATTTTAAAGGAGAACACACTGTGTTCTCCCCAATTGTCATTACTGCTGACCAAGTTGTTTAGCTACTTCTTCAGCAAAGTTTTCTTCTTTCTTCTCAATACCTTCTCCAACTTCAAATCTAACAAATCTTCTAATACTTAGGTTTTCACCAATTTTTGCAACTTTTTCAGTTAATAATTGTCCAATTGTAACATCCGGATTTTTAACGAAGGTTTGCTCTAATAAACATACTTCTTTGTAATATTTTTCGATTCTTCCTTCTACCATTTTATCAACAATCTTTTCTGGCTTACCTTCATTTAACGCTTGTTTTCTTAAAATTTCTTTTTCTTTTTCAATTTCATCTTGTGGTACTTCATCTTTACTTACAAATAAAGGATTAGCTGCTGCAATTTGCATAGCAACATCTTTAACGAAGTCTCTAAACTCTTGATTTTTAGCAACGAAGTCAGTTTCAGAGTTAACTTCAACTAAAACTCCAATTCTACCACCATGTATGTATGATTCTACAAGACCTTCAGCAGCAACTCTACCTGCTTTTTTAGCTACAGCTGCCAGTCCTTTTTCTCTTAAAATTTCAACAGCTTTATCCATATTACCTTCAGAATCAGTTAAAGCTTTTTTACAATCCATCATTCCTGCACCAGTTTTTTCTCTTAATTCTTTTACCATACCTGCTGTTATATTCATTTGTTTGCCTCCTCATTAAATATTATTAAAGGTAAGGGAGCAAGGGAAAATCCCTTATACCCTTACCTCGTTTGAAGTCTATTCTTCGGTTTGAACTCCTTGCTTACCTTCAATAACAGCGTTTGCCATTGTTGCAGTAAGAAGTTTTACAGCTCTAATTGCATCATCATTACCTGGGATTACGTAATCTGCCTCTTCTGGGTCACAATTAGTATCTACAATTGATATTACTGGTATACCTAATTTATGAGCTTCTTTAATGGCAATTCTTTCTTTTCTTGGGTCTACTACAAATATAGCCTCAGGAACATCTTTCATATCTTTAATACCACCTAAGAACTTCTCTAGTTTTTCCATCTCATGTCTAAGTTGGATAACTTCTTTCTTTGGTAGTACATCAAAAGTACCATCTTCTTCCATTTTTTCTAATTGACGTAGACGATCAATTCTGATTTTGATGGTTTTATAATTTGTTAACATACCACCTAACCATCTTTGATTTACGTAGAACATACCACATCTTTTTGCTTCTTCTTCAATTGCTTCTTGTGCTTGCTTCTTCGTACCAACGAAAAGAATAGTTTTTCCTTCAGCTGCAATTTCCTTCATTACTTGGTAAGCTTCCTCTACCTTTTTAACTGTTTTTTGTAAGTCAATAATGTAGATTCCGTTTCTTTCTGTAAAGATGAATTCTGCCATTTTAGGGTTCCATCTTCTTGTTTGATGTCCAAAATGAACACCAGCTTCTAACAATTGTTTCATAGAAATAACTGACATTTTACAACCTCCTTAGTTTTTCCGCCATCTTATTCATGTTTATATGGAACCTTATAGGCACTTCCATATAAATCCTAAGATGTGTGTTTTTTCTCACCTTTTGTATTTTAACATACTGTTTGATGTGAAGCAACATAAATTTTAAAGAATTTTAAAAGTATATTTTTTATCGTTCAGTAAGAATTTGCAACAATTCCTCTAGACTACTGTTGGTTGGTACTGCCTTTTTACCTGCAATAAATTTCCTAGTATAGTTTTTAGCATATGCCAAATCTACAAATTCAGCAGTATTACTAATTAATCCTTCTTTATAAAGTAGTTTAGCAATATTATTGGTATTCATTCCGGCTTTTATGGTTATCCATACTGTGGAAGGCTCTTCCTGAGTAATATCATCTTCCTTTGCCTTCTCTGTTTCTTCCTGTACTTTATTATTTTCAACCATTTTTTCCTGTTGCATACCATCATCTTGGCTTTCTTTTTTTAACTCTAAGTCTTTTTTCATGTTTTCAATGGATTTTTCTAAACCAGCTTCCATCACCACTTGTTTAGTATCCACTTCACTATTAATCTGTTTACCATTCCAAAGAAAATTAAACGAAGCAGTTATAATCATTCCCATCCCTATCCCAATGATTATACTTCGGATACAGACCTTTTTCAAGAATTTCACCTCATTTAATTAGTTTGATAACCATTTCCACTTCTCTTACACTCTTATTTAACGCTTTTGCTATTTCGTCGGGGGACTTTCCGTTATTAAAAAGATTTATAATATCGTCATTCTTTTTAATAAACATATTATAATTCAGAGATTGGGAGAAATTCTCCCAATTTTCATTATTAGATACACCGACTTCTTCATGGTCATCTTTAGACGTAATAGAGTTAGTTAGTTTTTGAATGTCTTCTCTAATATCACTGATTTCGTTACTTAACATTTCAATAGTATCGAGGATGTCTGAATAATTGTCGTTTTGTTGATGGTCTTTATTATAACTGTTTATCCCCATCATAATTTGAGAAGTTAAATCATCATCTACTTTATTGTCTTCCTTCAACAGTAAAACTAAAGTCACTATTATTATAACACAACCAATTAAAATAATCGCTATATTAAAGTCCATATTACACCTCTTTAAATCATGATGTCTATTTTTAAACCTTTATTGTCAAAATTCTTCGGTGGTAATTTTTCCTTGCTATTATCATTAGCCTCTTGTTTATGGGTGTTATCTGAATCCTCACCATCAGTTCTATCATTAGGGTTTTTATCCTGTTTATTAATAATTTTACCCTTAGCTTCTTCAGATTGATTAATTCTTTTAAGATTTTTATCTATTTCAACCTGCTGATGGTGTTGAGCTAATTGGTTAGATTCCTTCACTCTATTGTGATCGATTTGTTTTGCCTTAGATTCATTAATGGTATTGGCATAAGTGAGGTGAAAGTCTATTGGTTTAATGGACATTTCAAACGCCTCCTATTTTTCAAAAGGTCCAATGCTGATTTCTCCCTCTTTCTTTAAAAGAGTACACGTTGATGCCTCATCATAAAAGAACCTTACTGCATTGGATATAACAACCTTAACTCCTGGGTAAATCTTATCTTCCACATGAATTTTTCCATTAGCAAGATTTTGAATTTTTTCATCAACAAGTTGCAGTTCTTCCATAAGCACTTGAAGTTTTTCTTTTAAGAATTCATGGGTTTTTACTGACTTAATTAATATTTCTTCTTTACTTTGAGGTAATTGTGCAGACTGTGCTTGCCTACTCAATAAATCAATGGTTTTCTTTAAGTTATCACAATTATTTTGAAGTTCAATTACCTCACCCTTAATCTTTTCATACTTATTTCTTTCTTCTGGGTCTACTCCAACCTCTATTTTTGTTAACGTTCCCATATGTGAGCCTATAATTTTTGCTCTAATTTCATCCCCCGCTCTGACTTCGCCCCCTACTACTAAAGATTTTTTACCTGCAAGTGTAATTTTCCCTTTAGCAACGACTTCACTGTGAAGAATAAAATCAGCAGCAATATTCCCTTGACAGTTTATTTTCGCGTTTTCAATATACTTAGCTACCAAATTGCCTTGACATTGTAAATCAGCACAATTATTCCCTTGAATACCTCTATTTAAAATAATATCTCCTTTAGCTATTAATGTAGCACCTTCTACAACACCATTAACTTCAATGTTACCCTCTGCAACAATCTTAAAACCCGACTTAACATTGCCGTTTACCATAACAGTGCCATTAAAAGTAATATTACCCGTGGAGTTGTCTACATTACCAGGAATTTGATAAATTTCACTGACGGCAATTTTGCCATCATCTGTACGAACTTGCCCATCAATAGCGGCATACAACTTTAGCCCATCTTCACTTTCAGTTGTATTCTTTCCTTTTTTAAATTTGCTTTCCTTACCTCTTTTTGCAGATACTTCTTTTCCTAGAACATTTATTCCTGGAACTCCCTCACTGGGGGGGATCACCTCCAGTAACAAATCTCCTTTATTAACATTTTTCACAATATCCAAATGCTTAAAATCCACTGTTCCATCTTCTAATATAACAGGTTTATGCTCCTGTGATGTATTAAAATAATATATGATTCGTCCATCTGTCCCATTGATAGGTGCCTTTCCTTTAGCAATTGTCACGAAATGCTCCGTCCATTTAACCTTAACTAACCTACCAAGCTGTTGTTCATCTATTCCATAGATAATATTATGGTTGTTTAACTCCTGTCGCAAACTTTCTAAAGTAAAGAGGCTTCCCCCTTGGGGTTTTGTAATAAGTATACTAACCTCCATCTTATCCTTTGAGAATTGAACCTTTAGTGTGCTATCCACTAAAACTTCGGGCTGAGGGGGTGCAATTTTATACTCATTACTCTTATCTTGTGTTGCCAGTGAAACCTGTACAAGTTCATAATTTTTAACTTGTTTACTTTTTATATAATCCAATATTTCTTGGGTTAAATCACCAGTTTCCTTTTCTGAAATCCTTAAATACACGCCATCTTCACGATAATCTAATTGAAAACTACTTTTTCCGCCTTCCATTTCTTGAAGTAAATCCTTATCTATAACAAATTCTTCTACTTCTTCTTCATATAAATCTATTTCTTCTGATGGTTGGTCTTTTGCTTTTGGTGTTATTTTTAATTTGACATAACCCTTCTTAAACATAAATCCTTTTTTATCTTCTAAGAGTTCAACATCTACTTCTTCCTTTGTTAAATTAAGTTGTAGTAATCCTTTAACCAATGTGTCATTATAGTTTTCACCTTCAAAAACATAAGTTGCATTAGACATACTAACCCCCCCTTTCATTATTTTGCAATAAACTAATCATTACCCAGAAAGCTTTGACTTTAATCTAGAAATAGCTTTTGTATGGAGCTGTGAAACCCTTGATTCAGATATATTTAATACGCTACCAATTTCTTTATAGGTCAATTCTTCATAGTAATACAACATAATTACTTGCTTTTCTCTGTCAGGTAGGTTTTCAATACTTGTTTGAAGTGTTTCATAAGATTCTTGAGTACATATTATGCTTTCGGGTAGAGTTTCCTCTTCACTGTGGAGATTATTAACACTACCCTCCATCAGCTTTTCTTCCAGCGAAACCACATGTAAATTGTTTATTTGCTGTAATACAGACTGGAATTCTGGTAAAGACATCTCCATTTCTTTAGCAACCTCTTCGTCAGTGGCACTTCTTCCTAAACTATTTTCAAGCTTATGGTAAGCACTATCAACAGCTTTAGATTTTTGTCTTATAGATCTTGGCACCCAATCCAGGTTCCGTAATTGATCTATAATCGCACCCCTAATACGAATTTGCGCATAAGTTTCAAACTTCACACTTTTTTCTAATTCAAACTTATCTATAGCATCTATTAATCCAAATATACCATAGCTAATAAGATCATCATATTCTACATTGCTACCATAGGTATTGTATAATCTTCCTGCCACTATTTTCACTAATTCTACATAATGTTCTATAAGGGCTGCTTTAGCACTAAAATCTTTATTCAGTTTAAGTTTTTGCCATAGATTTAAATGTTCCATAAAGGCCTCCTGGCTTTTATAAATTGTATAATAATTATATCGTCTTAACACCATATCCTATTGTTTTAATGAGTAATTCTCCTGTATAGGAATAGAACTCTATCGTTCTTCCATAGTTACCGCCAGTATCCTCAGCAATAATTGGAATTTTTAGACGATTTAAAGTTTCTTTAGTGGCAATGGTGTTGCGATATCCAATTTTCATTAGATCACTACCACTATTGCCGAATGAAAACATCTGTGATCCACCAGTAATTTTAGCAGTCATCCTTGACTCACTGGCTCCTTGCTTTACCATTTCATTAACTAAAATTTCAATTGCCGTGTCAGCAAATTTGGCTTTATTGGTGTTATTCTTAATTTGACAACTATCTGGTAACATGATATGTGCTAAGCCAGCAACTTTTCTAATTCTATCATATAAGGCTATTCCTACAC
Organism: uncultured Alkaliphilus sp.; assembly: GCA_938074565.1. Taxonomy (GTDB): domain Bacteria; phylum Bacillota; class Clostridia; order Peptostreptococcales; family Natronincolaceae; genus Alkaliphilus. The sequence continues at coordinate 62,341 of CALJEQ010000001.1, forward strand.
AGGACCCTAGACCTAGTGTGGTTAATATATCAGGTTCTTTAACTACTTTTAAATCTGCCATTCCCACTTTAATAATCCCTTGCATCTACCTATACACTCCTAAACTCTCCAATAATTTTTCAAATGATTCACTATCTGGAATCAAGAAAAAATTACCCTTAACTTGATAATCTCCTTCTGTTAATATTGTTTCAATAAGAAGTACATTATCGAATGTTTGAGAAAATTGAATAGCAGGTACACTTAATATAGCACCTGCCATATCAATACAAAGAGAAGGAATAGATAGTTTCATTTTTAATCCAGTTAAAGCAGATAAAGAAGATATATAAGAACCTGATAATATATTACCTATTTCTTGTAGGGCAGAGCGGTCCATTTCATCTAAGTCACCAGAGTAATCTTCACGTCCCATAAGCATACTAGTTAATACCTTAGAGGAGGAAATATCTAGAAGAAACATAATGTTTCCATCTATATCCCCCTCCACTTGAAAGTAAATACCAGCCACCACCATTTCTTCGCCACCCAAGACAGCTGCAACATCTTCAAAAGACAATAGTCTTACATTTGGCACATCCATATCAATTCTTTTTTGAAGCATCTTTGCCAATGCAGAAGCTGCATTACCCGAACCGATGTTACCTATTTCTTTTAAAACATCTAGGTACGTATTATTCATATCATCTAATGAAAAGCTCATGGGTTTGCACCACCTTAATTATTTTCTATCTCAACACCTAGAATTTTATAAATATCCACTATAATAATCATTCGTTCATTAACCTTACCTATTCCGTTAATATAGTCATCTTCAAAAGTGTTCACTAAATTTGAAGTTTGATCTATTGATTCACTTTCAATTGTTAATACTTCTGATGAGCTATCAACTAAAATACCTACAATCATCTCATCAACTGATAAGATAATAATTCTTGATTCGTCGGTTACATTAATTTTACTTAATTGAAAACGCTGTCTAAGATCAATTACTGGAACAACTTCACCTCTTAAATTAATAACGCCTGTTAAATAATAAGGTGAATTAGGTATTCTAGTAATCTCCGATACTCTTTCTATTGTCTCAACATAATTAATTGGAATACCATAATTTTCTTTTTCTATCCTAAATATTACATATTGATTGTTGTTACCCATAGATTTATTCAATTTTCTCACCCCTTAAAAAAATGAATTTGTATCGACTATTAATGCCACTGAACCATTTCCTAATATTGTTGCACCTGCAATTGCTTTAATATTAGCTAAATATTTACCTAAAGATTTAATTACAATTTCCTGCTGTCCAATTAGATGATCCACTACAATACCAACTGACTTGTCTGCTTTTTTAACAATAACCACCACATACTCTTCATCTTCATCGGTGGTTGTAGGTACATTTAGTAAAGTAGATAATTTTAATATAGGTAAAGTAGAATTTCTATATAACACAACTTCATTATTTTGTACTTTTCTAACAGTATTAGCTTGAATGGTTGTAATTTCTTTAATGGTATTAAGAGGTATTGCATACTTTTCCTTACCCACATTAACCAGTAGTGCTTGTATAATGGCAAGGGTCAATGGTAAACGGATTGTAAATTTGCTACCCATGCCATGCTTTGTATCAACTTCCACTACCCCACCGAGGGACTCTATTTTTGTCTTTACTACGTCTAAACCAACACCTCTACCAGAAATATCAGATATTTTATCAGCAGTACTAAAACCTGGATGGAAAAGTAATTGAACAATGTCCTTATCTTCCATAATTTGACTTTGTTGTAGTGTAATAACTCCTCTTTCCAGAGCTTTAGCTTTTACCCTTTCGATATTAATTCCACCACCGTCATCTTCTACTTCAATTACAACACTATTGCCATCTGGATAAGCAATTAATTTAACACTGCCATTTTTAGGTTTATTATATTTCTCCCTAGTTTCGGGGTCTTCTATTCCATGATCAATGGAGTTTCTAATTAAATGAATTAATGGGTCACCTATTTCATCAATAACTGTACGGTCTACTTCGGTTTCTTCACCAGTCATAAATAATGTAATTTCTTTTCCTAGTTCTTTTGAAAGATCTCTCACCATACGAGGGAAACGATTAAATACCCTCTCAATCGGTACCATACGAACTTTCATTACTGCATCATGAAGGCTAGTGGTAATTCTTTCTAGATATTCAATGGCCTCATGCATATTTTGTCCTTCTTTACGGTCTGTCCCATCAATATCCTCCAGTCTAGTTTTAATAATAATCAACTCGCTGACTAGATTCATCAAATTATCTAAACGATCAATATCAACTCTTACCGTTTTACCAGTTTTATTGTTGCGTTTGTTTTTAGCTTCTTCACCTTTGCTGGCTGGAGTACTTTCTATTTGTTCTTTTTCTAAACTTGGATCTGGTATCTCCATTTGCACATCAGTATTGTTAACATAATAATTCTCTTGCAAACTAATCACTTCATATAAGTCTATTTCAGAAATACCCTTTAATTCTCTCTCCAAAATGGAGGCATCTGCTTTAGAAATTAATATTAACTCAAAACTTAAATCGAATTTTTCATCTTCAATATCTTCAATGCTTGGATTAGAATATACGATCTCTGCTAATTTTTCTAAAGTATTAATAATAATATAAGCTCTTGCAGACTTTAACATGCATTTACTATTCAAATTAATTTTAACAAGAAAAGGATTAAGTTCTTGCTGAATAGCCTTATGAATAACATTATGTACGTATTCATTAACTTCTATATTTGTGTTAATGACTGCATTATTACTTTTTACAATAGGTAAATCAGTGTCAACCACATCTTGTCCATCTCTTAGAGCTGCTAATTCTTTAACAAGCCCTGCTGATGTATCCTCTCCCTCAACCCCACTTATTTCAATAGAAGTAATATAACTCTCTAGTTCGTCAAAACATTTGAATAGAATATTAATAATCTTCTCATTAACCAACATATTACCACTTCTAATTAGATCTAGTACATTCTCCATTTCATGGGTTAAATGAGCAATGCTTTGAAAACCCATTGTGCTGGACATACCCTTAATAGTGTGGGCTATTCTAAAAATTTCATTTAACATATTCATATCTTCTGGATTATTTTCCATTTGTAATAGAATTTGATTCATGTTCTGTAAATGTTCTTTTGATTCTTCAATAAAAATATCCATATACTGATTCATATCCATATTACAGCACCTCCAACCTATTTAGTATTGATTTAGTTATACTTTCTAAAGATATAATTTCATCTACAACACCTAATTTCACAGCACTCTTAGGCATTCCATATACTACACATGTTTCCTCGCTCTGAGCAATCACGAAAGCCTTTCTTTCATCCTTTAAAAGTTTTAATCCTTTTGCTCCATCTGCTCCCATTCCCGTCATGATGACACCAATAATGTCCCTATCTTTAATACTAGATAAAGACTGATACATAGCATCTACAGATGGACGATGTCCTGAAACAGGTGCTTCACTGGTTAACTGAATATACAAGTCTCCATTTCGATCATTTTTAACTTTTAAATGAAAATCACCTGGAGCTATATAGACGGTGGAAGGAAGTATTTTTTCTCCATCCTCCGCCTCTTTTACTGTAACCTGTGAAATGCTATTTAATCGAGTAGCTAAAGATTTAGTAAATCCTGCGGGCATATGTTGTACTATCAAGAATGAAGCACCAACATTAGCAGGTATCAATGGAATAACACTTTGTAGGGCTCTAGGTCCTCCTGTAGAAGTACCAATGGCAACAATGGGCTTTCTTGTGGTGGATGTTCTTTGTGGCTTAAATTCCTTCTTATAAACTACATTAGGTTGCACTTCTACTGTTTTATTAATTGTTGAATTACATTGTTTCTTAAAATTAATTCTAGCACCTACTTTAATCTTTTCAATAAGTTCATTCCTCACAGCATCTACATTTATCGAAAAAACGCTGGTGGGTTTTTGTATGAAATCTACAGCCCCCGACTCTAATGCCAGAATTGTTGCATTTGCACCTTCTGAAGTTAAACTACTCAACATTACTACTGGCAATGGAGCTATTTCCATTATTTTTTTTAATGCATCTAACCCATTCATAATAGGCATTTCTACATCCATGGTAACAATATCTGGGTTTAATAATTGTATTTTTTGAATAGCTTCTTGCCCATTTCGTGCAATACCTACTATAGTAATATTAGGGTCACTACTAAGCATATCTGATAAAATTTTTCTCATAAAAGCTGAATCATCAACAATTAAAACTTTAATTGATTCTTTCTCGTTTCTCATTTAAATCAATCCCTTTTTTCTTAGTAATCGTTGATTTTCAAATATAAAAGCAATAATTTTACTTCTAACTCCTTCTTTAATTCCAAAAAAGCTAATTCCAATTTGAAACTCCTTTAAACCTGGGTCTTTATAGCATCTAATTACTTCACCGGAAACCTCAATTGAATCATTATCCTTTAGAAAAATAGTACACTCTACTTTACTTCCTACTGAAATGGCAGTACTAGAAGATACTTTAATACCACCACCACTAATATCCTTCGTAACACCTTCTATTGCAACATCTTCATCCCATAGCTTCATAATGACTTTTCTAACTATATCTAATCGATAAAAATATCTTCTTTGTATTTTTTCTGGTTCTCCTACTGGAATAATTTCATATATAGTCAAATCATTATTCACTTTATGTTTAACTTCTGCAACAAACCTGAAAATTCCTTTTTCTTCACGATAAAAAATTATTTTTAGTCTCTGTCCGACATGGAGGGGATAGGATGTACCTTGCTTAATAGGATTTATTATAAACACACTACCATCTTTTATGTCCATTACTTGACTTACAATAGTGTACTGATTGTCTCCATAATTTTCTCTTATTTGTATTTCCAACTTATCTCCAACTCTTAGTTCCGATAATATTCCCATTATCCTCACTCCTATCTAAATAAACTTATTACTTTGTTAAAGAAGCCTTTTGTTGTGGTGTTATTATTATCTAATTCCACCTTGTCATTAGTTAGTTTACTTGCAATTAATTCGATGTTTTTGCTAACAGGGCTGTTGGGAAACTGTATTATAAATGGTTGCTGTAACTTTACTGATCTACTTACATGAATATCCTCCAATAAATAACCTAATTTCTCTATATTTATATTCAGAAACTTATCGGAAGCATTCTTAAGTTTTTCAAATGTTATTTTACCTTCATTAACATTTTCAACTCTATTAATTAGCAACTTTAGTTTTTTGCTTTTATCCTTTATTCCTATAGTTTTAATCATTGCATAAGCGTCAGTAATGGCTGTAGGTTCAGGTGTACAAACCACAATCACTTCATGGGCCGCTAAAACAAAAGATAAAACAGATTTTGATAGTCCAGCCCCTGTATCAATTAAAATAATGTCTGCATAATTACTAATATTCTCAAACTTATCAATTAGATGAGTAATTTGATCTTGAGGCATATCTATTAAGTCAAGAACACCCGATCCTCCAGAAATAATTTTTATTCCATTAGGACCGGTCACCATAATATCTTCCAATTCTTTATTTCCCTTAATGACATCTAAAAGTGTATATTTAGGTAATACTCCCATTACTACATCCACGTTGGCTAAACCTAAATCAGCATCAATTATTACCACTCTATTATTCAACTTACTTAAAGCAATTGCTAAGTTAAGTGTGAAATTTGTTTTTCCCACTCCACCTTTTCCACTTGTTACACAAATAATTCTAGTAGAAGAAGACGGCATCGCTGACGCTTTATTTTTTTCATTAACAGTGTTGCTAAAAGACCTTCTTTGATTAATAATTTCCCGTAATCTAGCAGCTTGGTCTTGCATCTTTAAGCCTCCTTAATGATAAGGCTTAGTATTTTATCAACACTAATGACTTCAATGTCATCAGGAACGCTTTGCCCAGTTGTCATATATGAAATCGGTTTTTGAGTTTGTAAAGCTGTGTTGATGATGGTGCCATAAGTAGTGGCCTCATCAATTTTAGTCAAAATAACCTTATAATTTTTTAAGAATTGATAGGTTTCAATGATCTCTCTAATGTCATTGTTTTTAGAAGTACAGCTGACTACTAAAAAAACTTCTTTTTCATCTATTTCACCCAATAAAGTCTCTAACTCTTTAACCTGCTGAAGATTCTTATGGCTTCTACCAGCAGTATCCACCATTATAATGTCTTTATGATTAAGCCGTTCCAACGCTTGATGTATTTCTTCAGCTTCATAAATTACTTCAATTGGAATGTTTAGTATATCACTATAGGTTTTTAGCTGTTCTACAGCAGCAATTCTGTAGGTGTCAGCACTGATGAACCCAACTTTTTTTCCTTCATTTAAAGAATAATGGGCTGCAAGTTTTGCTATTGTAGTGGTTTTTCCAACTCCAGTTGGACCAACGAAGAAAATAACCTTAGATTTCAAATTTTCTTCTTTTCCAATAACATCTCTATTAATTATACGCTTTAATTGTTCATTAAGTTCATCTTTATTAACGCTTCCTTCATTAGACATTAATTCTGTCATAATACGACTAACAATTTCCTCTTCTATCTCCTGATTCTGTAAAAGGTGATATAATTTCTCTAACTCTTTATTATTAGTAGCCCTTACTTCATTGGGTAAATCCTTAACGTTAACTTTCTTAACTACTGTAGAAAGCATATTTTTTATCTCAGCTATTTCTTTAGTTAGTCCTACATCCGTGGTTTTAATTTCAGGCTTTTTTTCCACCCTATTTTCCATCATTACCTTCAATAGTTCCTCTGGTGACTTAGATGGCTTAGTCAATGGTTCTACTTTGGGTTGAGCTACTTTAGGGGTTTGTGGTACTTTAACTATACTATCCTCTATTGCAGCAACAACTTCAATAATTGGCTTTTTGAAATATCCCAACAGTCCCTTTGGTTTTACTTTTCTTTGATGTAGGATAACGGCATCTGGACCTAATTCTGCTCTCACTTTTATCATTGCTTCATGATTATTAGAAGCACAGATTTTTTTCACCTTCATATTAAATATTCACCATCCCTATTGATTCAATCTCAACTGTAGGCTCAACTTCATTATATGATAGAACAATTAAGTCAGAGGTTAATTGTTCTGTTAATCTTTTAAAATACAGCCTAACGATTGGTGCAGTGATAATAATAGGTTGTTCTCCTAAGGAAGTTAATTTTTGCACTTGATAAGAAAGATTATTTAACATTCTCTGAACTATATCCGGATCAATGGAAATAAAATTTCCTCTTTCTGTTTGTTGTATCGAATCAATAATACGTTGCTCTAAGGTTTGATCTAAAGTAATCACTTTTGTTGGCTGATTCATAATAAATTGTTTTGTGATAACTCTAGACAAAGATTGTCTTACATATTCTGTTAGCATATCCGTATCTCTAGTCATATTAGAGTAATCCGCTAAGGTTTCTAAAATAGTAACCATATTTCTAATGGAAATTCCTTCTTTTAGAAGGTTTTTAAGAACTTTTTGAATATCTCCCAATCCTAATTGATTTGGAATCAATTCATCCACCAGAGCTGGATGATTTTCTTTTACATTATCTATTAACTTCTTAACCTCTTGTCTACCCATCAACTCATGGGCATGTTTTTTAATAATTTCAGTTAAATGGGTGGAGATAATTGATGGCGGGTCAACTACGGTATATCCATATACTTCTGCCTTCTCCCGCTCTTGTTCATTTATCCATTTAGCAGGCAAACCAAAAGCTGGCTCTATAGTATCTATACCCTCTAATTCTCCATCTGCCATTCCAGGATTCATTGCTAAATAATGATCAAATACAATCTCACCTGCACTAATTTCTATCCCTTTTATTTTTATTATATACTGATTTGGTTCAAGCTGAATATTATCCCGTAATCTAATCATAGGAACAATAATACCCATTTCCAAAGCACATTGTCTTCGTATCATTACTAATCGATCGAATAGATCTCCTCCTTGACTTGAATCAGCTAAAGGAATTATCCCATATCCAAATTCCAGTTCAATAGGATCTACATTAAGAAGTGGTAGTACATTTTCAGGTTTTCTCTTTTCCTCTGCTGTTTCTTCAATCACATCAGGAATATCCATTTGTTCAGATTTCTTTATTTCCTTCTTTAATTGGAATCCAAGATAAAGGAAACCCAAAGATAATGTCATAAAAGGAAAGAATGGAAGTGGTGTAACCCCTAATAGAAATAAAACACCCGATATAATAAACATAACCTTAGGTTGATTGAATAATTGCTTTATTAAATCATTTCCTAAATTTCCTTCCGAAGCAGCTCTTGTTACAATAATACCTGTAGCTGTTGAGATTAACAATGCTGGAATTTGGCTGGCTAATCCATCCCCCACCGTCAGCAAAGTGTACTTTTGTATTGAAGACACCATATCTAAGCCACCTGCCCAGCCAATGATAAAACCTGCAATAATATTTATAATTGTAATAATAATACCTGCAATAGCATCTCCCTTAACAAACTTACTGGCTCCATCCATTGATCCATAGAAATCTGCTTCTCTTTGAGTTTTCTTTCTTCTTTCTCTTGCTTCACGATCATCAATTAATCCTGCATTTAAATCAGCATCAATTGCCATTTGCTTACCAGGCATAGCATCTAATGTAAACCTGGCAGCAACTTCTGCTACCCTTTCGGATCCCTTTGTTATTACCAAGAATTGTACTAAAATAATAATTAAAAATACAATAAAACCAACAAGGGCATTCCCTTGCATTGCAAAATTTCCAAAGGTATCTATTAATCCCCCAGCTGTACCACTAGATAGGATATATCTAGTGGTGGTAATATTTAATGCCAACCGGAGGAGGGTAGTTAATAATAGTATAGAAGGAAATATGGAGAATTGTAAAGCTTCCTCCGTATACATAGCAATGACTAAAATGAGTAGTGCTAATGCTATATTAAAGCTTAATAACACATCCAATGCTCCTAAAGGGATAGGGATGATAATAATAATGACGATGGCAATAACTGCAAGTGCGACTAATATATCTCCAAATTTCATAAGCTAACCCCCTTAGTTCTTATTATTAATCTGATAAACGTATGCTAATACTTCTGCCACTGCTTGATACAAATCTGGAGGTACTGGTTCTCCAACCTCCACTGCATCATATAATGTTCTTGCCAATGGCTTGTTTTCCACAAGAGGAACTTGATTCTCAGTAGCAATCTTTCTAATTTGTTGTGCTATTAAATCTTGTCCCTTCGCCACTACCTTTGGCGCTTCAAATTTATGAGGATCATACTGTATTGCAATGGCAAAGTGGGTCGGGTTGGTAATTATGACATCTGCCTTTGGTACATCCTGCATCATTCGCCTCATGGAAATTTGTCTTTGCTTTTCCTTTATCTTAGACTTAATTTGAGGATTACCCTCTGTCTGTTTATATTCTTCTTTTATTTCTTGTTTTGACATTTTTAAATTTTTATTATAGTCGTATTTTTGATACATATAATCTAACATTGCTAGAAAGACTAATACCGTCCCAGCCCTATAGCCAATTCCAATAGTCACTGACTGTAAGGTTCCAATAATGGTTTCTATATCCATACCAATTGTATTTAATATATAATCTACTTGACCCTCGCTGTAACTAATCACCACGTAACCTATAAATATTATTTTTACAAATGATTTAGCAAGTTCTACAAGGGCTTTCATTGAAAACAACCGCTTAAAACCTTCAATAGGGTTTAGTTTGCTGAATTTTACTGTTAACGTTTTGGTTGTAAACAAGAAACCAACCTGCATGTAGCTGGCGATTAAACCAATTAAAAAACATACTCCCGCTATTGGTAGTACAGCGATGAAGATATAGTACATTGATATAACCATCAATCGATAGATGTTTCTAATTGAAAAAAAATAATCTAAGTTTAAATAATCTTGATACACAAAGAGAGTCAGCTGCCGTATGGAGTTTGCCATAAAGGATGAAAACATACTCATGGCTGCAAAAGAACCTAACAACATGAATGCCGAGTTAACTTCTTTACTCTGTAAAACCTGCCCCTTCTCCCGCGAATCAGTGACTTTCTTAGGTGTGGCTTTTTCTGTCTTTTCCTCAGAAAATAATTGTAAATTAATAATAAATTCCATTTCATCATCCCTTAGATAGGATTTTTAGCACATCATATACTGCTGAGAACATTTTCTCAAATAATAATTCTGTAAATGGCATTAAAAACTGTAATGTAATCATTACAGTTACAAAACCAACTAAGATTTTTAAAGGTAGCCCAACAACGAAAACATTCATTTGGGGCATTGTTCTAGCCAATATTCCTAATAATATATTTGCTAAAAGAACAGTAATTAAAACGGGTGCACTAAATTTAAATGCCATAACAAAGACTTCCATTAATATAAAATGTAATTGCCCTATCAAGTCACTTCCTATTGTAAAGGTGAATCCTACAGGTAAAAGTTGATAACTATTAACTAGGACACGAATAAGGAGGTGATGCCCATTCATTACAATGAATAATAAAGAGATAATATTATTATAAAAGTTCCCCATAACGGGTACTTGTGCATTAGTTTGTGGATCATACACATTTACCATTCCAAAACCCATTTGGGTGTCAATTATTGTTCCTGCTAAATATAACGTAGAAAAGTACATAAAAGCAATAAAACCAATAATAATTCCTATTAAAAATTCCGTAGTGACAAAAAGCGCCAATTGAGGAAATCCATTAATTTCTAATGCAAATCCTTCTCCTAAAATTGGTAATAAAATAAAAGAGATTGCTGCTGACAGTCCAATTTTTAAGAGCACTGGAAAGTTACTTCTAGCAAAAACAGGTGCAGCTACAAATATACCTGTTATTCTTATTAATATAAGAATAAATAAATTAAAGTTATTTAGGATTAGTTCGGTTAATTGTTCCATAGTTTATCACTCTTTACTGTATAAAGCTACTCATATTATTAAATAAGCCAGCTGTAAAATTTATTATTACCGATAATAGCCAGGGTCCAAAAATAACAATTGAAGCAAATATGCCAATTATTTTTGGAATGAAAGCTAGTGTAGCCTCTTGTATTTGGGTGGTGGCTTGGAAGATACTTACTGCTAAACCAATCAGTAATCCCACCGCCAACATAGGTGCTGATAATATTAAAATTGTATATAAAGTTTGTTGCCCTAACTCAATTACCATTGATTCATTCATTTAGTCACCTCTATTTAAAGCCTATAATTAAAGACTTTATAATAATGTTCCAACCATCTATCATGATAAATAAAAGTAATTTAAAAGGTAGTGAAATCATTGCAGGAGGCAACATCATCATACCCATAGCCATCAGTGTACTGGCAACAACCATATCTACTACAATAAACGGTAAAAATAAGATAAAGCCCAATTGAAATGCAGTTTTTAACTCACTAATAATGAAAGCTGGAATAAGTGTTAACGATGGAATATCATCAAGACTTTCTGGGGCTTCATTGTTGGCGATTTCCATAAAAAGTGCTAAATCCTTTTCCCTAGTCTGTCTAAACATAAACTCCCGCAAAGGAGTCATTGCATTAGTAATTGCTTCACTACTGGAAATTTCTTCAGCCAAATAGGGTTGAAAAGCTTTTTCATTTATTTCTGTGGCAATTGGAGCCATAATAAAAAATGTAAGAAACAAAGCCAAACCAATAATAACTTGAGTTGGTGGTGTTTGTTGTGTTGCAATTGCATTTCTTAAAAATGATAACACAATTATAATTCTCGTAAACGCTGTCATCATAATTAAGATAGATGGTGCAATAGACAAAATCGTCAATAAAAATAATATTTGTATTGACGTTGCCACCTGTTGAGGACTTTCCGCCTCTTCTATACTCAACCCTATCCTTGGTATGGGAATTGTTTGTCCATATACATCCAATACACCAACGAAGCAAAAAAGTATAATTAAGAAACATAACAAGTTTACCTTATTAAAATTTTTTTTTGGTTTAATATCTTTTGTCTTTTTCATTTGTGTTATGATCATCACCTTTTTTAAGGATAGGATTCATTTAAGCCTTTTGAATTGAGATAATAACTCTTTCATAGACTTAGGCATCTGTTGTCCCTCTTTTGATTGTATATTTAAATTGTGTTGTCTACTCTTATACCATTCCTCGGCATCAATTGTATCAATAGTCACCAATTCTTTGCCTTGATTAGCAAGAATATATACTTTAGCATTAATCTGCACAACTGTAATACTTACTTGCAAACCGATGTTAGACCTTTCAAGAACCTTTATAGATGTATTCTTCGTCAAGCTCTTAGATTTTTGAGCAATAATGATGGTTGTAAAGTAGGCAAGAATAATAACAACGCCTACTGCCACCAACATCATAAACACATTGTATAATTGCCCTAACATGCCCTCACCAGGCTACCCAATAACTTTCTTTACAGCTTCAATTACACGGTCTGCTTGAAAAGGTTTAACAATAAAGTCTTTCGCTCCGGCTTGAATTGCTTCAATAACCATTGCCTGTTGACCCATTGCAGAGCACATAATTACCTTAGCATTTGGATCAATTTTCTTTATTTCTTTTACCGCTTGAATTCCATCAACTTCTGGCATAGTAATATCCATTATTGTAAGAACTGGTTGAAGTTCTTTAAATTTCTCTACAGCTTTTGCTCCATTATCAGCTTCCCCGATAACTTCAAATCCATTTTTCGACAATACATCTTTAATCATCATTCTCATAAACGCTGCATCATCAACTATTAAAATTCCTTTAGACATCAGAAACTCCTCCTTAATATGTGTTTGATAATTGTTCTTTCTGATTGTAATTGAAAAACTAATTTACGACAAAAACTCATCCTTATATAGTATTATATAATTACTACATGCATTAATTCAATGAATTTTAATAGTATATTAAAATTATTGAACATTTTTTTGTTTTAAAGCCTAATTACTACTATAATTTAGTAAATCTTTTGGAAGGACTTACAATATCTGTAATACGAACCCCATAATTTTCATCAATGACAACAACTTCTCCCTTTGCTACATATTGTCCATTCACTAATATATCCAAAGGTTCACCGACTAGTTTATCTAGCTCCATAATTGTTCCAGGTCCAAATTCTAATACTTCACTAATACGTTTAACAGTTCTTCCTAGTTCCACTGTTATATTTAATGGAACATCTTGAATTAAGTCTATGTTCACTGGTACTCCTTTTGAACTAGATTCATCAAAAGATTGAAACTGTAGAGGTTGTACATTAACAGGTTCTACTACTTCCTGATGTCTTTGTGCCACCATAGGCTCTTGTCTATATTGAACAGGGGGAGCCATTGGTCTAGGTTCTTCTTTTTGTATTTGTGGTGAATTAGTTTCTACGTAAGTGGGTGCCGCTGGAGTTTTAGTAGTTCTAGGCTCCTGTACTACCCCATAACTATTCATAAGCTTATCCACCATTTCCTTTGCAAAATCTATAGGAATAAGTTGCATAATTTCACTATCAATTAAATCACCAATTTCCATTTTAAAAGATATTTTAATAAAGTTCATAGATAGTTCTGGAAATATCGAAGTAAAATCCTCAGAGTTTAGGTCTAATCTAAATACCCTTGGAGGACAAATATCTATTTTCTTAGAAAACATTTCTGACAGTGATGTTGATGAAGATCCCACCATCTGATTCATTGCTTCACTAATGGCACTTAAATGTAATTCAGTTAAAGGGTCTTCACTTATTTGACCACTTCCGCCCATCATTAAATCTGTAATAATTTTAACATCATCTTCTTTAAGAATTAAGACATTTAAACCCTCTAAACCCTCTTTATATTTAACATCCACTGCCACAAAAGGTAGTGTATATTCACTTGTTAGTTGCTGAATATCTAAAAATGTAACCTTAGGTGTTGTAATATTTACTCGATTACCTAAAAGGGTGGATAATGCCGTTGCAGCAGTTCCCATACTAATGTTTCCAATCTCACCTATTGCATCTTTTTCATTATCTGCAAAATCTTCTACTTCTTCTTTTGCACTGGTGTTGGATGAATTACCACCACTAAGCAATGCATCTATTTCTTCTTGGGATAGCATATCACTCATCTAGTTCATCTCCTTTCTTGTCAATCCTTGTAATTCTAATTGCTAGTTTGTTTTTAGATGTTCCTGGTAATCCATAATATTTTTGTTTATCTCCAACTAATACTTCAATCTCTTCTTTAACTAGATTGTCCAACATAATTACATCACCTTTTTGAAGCTCTAAAAAGTCTTTTACAGTGAGGCGAGTGCCTCCCAACAATGCAGAAATGTTTACATGACTTTTTTCGACACGCTTTTTAAGAATCATTTTATCACTATCGGTTACTGATTTACTAATACTAGAAAACCAAAACTTAGTGCTAAGCTTCTCAAGAATTGGTTCTATTACGATATGAGGTATACAGACATTCATCATACCTTCTACATCACCAATCTTTAAGCTCAAAGTTATTAATGCCACTGTTTCATTAGGTGAAACGATTTGTATAAACTGAGAATTTGTTTCAATTTTATCTAATTTCGGTTCTAATTCAATGACATTTTCCCACGGATCTATCATTAAATCTAGTATTTGTTTCATAAGTTTCTTAACTAATGTTGTTTCAATTTCTGTAAATGTTCTTTTTTCTTCAAAGGACCTTCCCTGTCCACCTAAAATTCTATCAATAAAAGTGAAGGCAATTGATGGTGAAATTTCTAAAACAATTTGACCTGTTAGTGGGTAAGGATTAAAAACTGTTAGTACAGCAGGATTCACTATTGAGTTGTTATACTCGTAATAAGACAGTTCCTCTACATTTAAAACCTCTGTATGAATATAACTTCTTAAATATCCAGATAGAAAGGTATTTAATATTCTAGAGAAGTTTTCATGGATTATTTGTAATGTTCTAAGTTGATCTTTTGCTAATTTTTTAGGACTCTTAAAGTCATAACTTCTTACTTTCTTTTCTTGCTTGTCCTCTTTTATTTCTTCTACATCTACTTCTCCAGTACTTAGGGCCTTTAACAAGGCGTCTATCTCATTTTGCGATAATATATCAGACAACTACTTCACCTCCTACTGGATAATGTAGTCGATAAAATAAACATTCGTAATTTCATCAGAATTCACTATCCTCGATACTACTGACTTAATTTCATCTCTTAGTTTTTGTTGTCCACCTACATCTAAGATGTCTTCTGGTTTTTTAGAAATTAGTATTTGGATTACACCATCTCTTATCTCAGCATTTTTCTCTTCAAACTTATCTAATAACTTTTTGTTACTGGTCTCTATAACGATAGTTCCTCTAAAATATGACTTAACACTATTCATATTGGTGGTGAAATCCGCTAAAGTATACTCATACACCTTAACATTTTTCACAACTATTTCTGAAGACCTAAAAAATGTAAAGTATAGAATTGTCCCAAAAAACACACCAGACAAAATAAAACCGATAAGAGAATACAGTACAACTTTTTTTGTTCCCATAAATCATCCTCCTATAATCTAGGGTTGGGAAATTGCATCTTCAGATCTTAATATAACAATATCAACCCGTCTATTTTTAGCTTTATTTTCTGACGTATCGTTATTATTCACTGGATGATATTCACCGTAACCCGATGCTGAAAAACGTCTTGGTTCTAGTTCTATTTCTTCTATCATGAAACGTACTACATTAGCTGCCCTTGCCACTGATAGTTCCCAGTTCGTTTCATATCTTGAATTTCTCCTTAACGGATCGGTATCCGTATGGCCCTCTATCCTAATATTTTTAGATTTAAACTCTTCTTCCTCTAAAAATTCAGAAAGATAAATCAATACTTCCTTTGGAATTTCTTTAATTACAGCACTTCCAGAGTCAAAGAGAACATTGTCTTGAAACCTAAGAACAAGTCCCTTCATTTCAAGAGATACTAAAACATCAGTATCTAAGCCCCTCTCTGTTAAAAACTGTTCTAACATTTCTTGAAGCTTTCTAAAATCTTCCCACTCTTCTAATTGCTTCGTGGTTAAATCGTCTTTTAGAGCCTCTGTAATGTATTCCGAAGGTTCTATAGTCTTTCCAGATGACAAAACACCTAAAGAACCTTGAAAAGATTGAATAATAGCTTCAAATTTTTGGGCATCAATTTCAGAAAAAGAAAACAACAGTACAAAGAAACAAAGAAGTAAAGTAACCATATCTCCATAGGTGGTCATCCACAGTGGTGAACCTTTTGGAGCTTCCTCTTCTGCTCGCTTCCTTCTAGCCATTTGCACCCACGCCTTCCTGTTTTGCAGCTAACATTTCTCTTTCTTTAGGTGGTAAAAACGCCTTTAATTTTTCTTCAATTATTCTTGGGTTTTCACCTGCTTGTATAGATAATAACCCCTCAACCATTATTTCTTTTCTTAAAATTTCTTCTCTACTTCTAAGTTTAAGTTTATTGGCAATTGGTATGAATAATAAGTTTGCCAATAGTGATCCATAAAATGTTGTGATTAGAGCAACTGCCATACTTGGTCCAATAGTACTAGGATCATCCAACTGTTTTAACATATTAATTAAACCTATTAAAGTACCTATCATACCGAAGGCTGGTGCTAATGCTCCCATTGTTTCAAAAATCCCTTGACCATTTTTATGACGTTCCTCTACAAAAGCCAATTCAGTTTCTAATAGATTTCGTACTAACTCTGGGTCAGTTCCATCTACAATTAACATAACACCTTTCTTTAAGAACTTATCATCAACATTTTCAGAAGCTTCCTCAAGGGCTAGTAAACCCTCTTTTCTAGCAATATTAGCTAGGGTAATAATCTTACTAATAATATTACCTGGTTCCTCTTGTTGATGAGAAAATGCCTTAGAAACAACCTTCATGGCTTCTAATACTTTTTGCATAGGATAAGCTACAAATGTTGCTGCTATAGTTCCTCCTATAACGATTAAAATGGATGCTAAATTAAAATAGGTAGCTATATCACCATCGGCTACGATCCCCATAATAACAAATGCTAAACCAACTACAATTCCTATTATCGTTGCTAAATCCAAGACTACACCTCATTTCTATGGTTCTTAAAGAAACCAGCATAGATTTTTTGTTTGTATTCAATAACTAAATTAATAATTTCTTCAGTAGAATTTAAAACAATTATTTTATGCCCATTTGTTAATGTAATAATTGTATCAGGTGTTTCCTCTACAAGTTCTATTAGTTCTGCATTAATAATAACATCAGTCCTATTTAATCTTTTTAACTTAATCATTAAGATCTTCCTTTACTTCCCTGGGTGTCAACACCCAGGGAATAATTAATTACTTCTTTTTTTTAAAATTATCGTTTCATGTTTACTACTTCTTGAAGCATTTCATCACTGGTGGTAATAATTCTCGAATTTGCTTGGAATCCTCTTTGGGTAGTAATCATACTAGTAAATTCTCTTGAAAGGTCAACATTTGACATTTCCAGAGCTCCAGGATTTAGACTTCCAAACCCACCTGAACCAGGAACACCAACAATAGCTTGTCCTGAGTTTGAAGTGGTACGGTACATATTAGAAGATGTTTTTTCTAAACCTGCTGGATTTTTAAAGTTAGCCAATGCTATTTGCCCTAAAATTCTTCTTTGACCATTATCAAATACCCCCATAACCTCACCTGTGGAAGCAATGGTAAAGTCATCTAATGTTCCTTGCTTAAACCCATCAACACTGGTTGCTGAAGCAGTAGATGTGTTGGCAAACATAGTTATTTTGTTATGATTAATCTCAAAAGAAACAATACCTGCACCATTAGTTAAGCCACCTGGTATTTGTAGGTTCATTTGACCTCCAGCAACTAATCTGCCGTTGCTGTTAAATTCAATAATCGCGGGGTTAGCTAATGTACTTCCAAATTCATCATCACCTGCTGCTGGGTTAGTTGCCAGTGTCATACTTCCATCTTTATGTAAGTAGAAAGTTTCCACCTGAAATCTACTATTACCATTATCTTCTTGTATCTTTACAAATACTTGCTTAATACGGTGTATTCCACCAAGATTATCATATGTTTCAAAAGTCGTCTCTCTAGCTATTGAATCCTCAAAAGCAGGATTAATTTCATATGCTATCTTACCATTTGGTAAAGTTTTTTGTAGGTAAACAGCGTCAGTATCAGTATCATCTGTTGCGATTACATTTGCCGCTAAACTCACTTTAGTTTCACTGTTTAAATTACCTTCAAATCCAACCTTTTCTGTAACCTTTGCATCGAAAGAAGTAGCTTTAGAAATCTGTAATCCTTCTAGAGAAGACTTTAATACACCATTTTGATCAGCCATATATCCTAATACTCTATAGCCTTCAGCTGTTACTAAATTCCCCGCTTGATCTAAAGCAAAGTTACCAGCTCTTGAATAACTTCTATTTAGAAAATTAGGATCATCCGCAACGATGAAGAAACCATCACCATTAACCATTAAGTCTGTATTATAGTCTGTTCTTTCAACAGCTCCTCTAATATGAAAAGTATCCATTGAAGCAACATTAATCCCAAGACCTACTTGTTGTGGATTAGTTCCACCTTTTCCTCCCTGTGGTGATCCAGCACCCCTTAAGGTTTGACTGAAAACTTCTTGGAAGGTTACTCTTGAACCTTTAAAACCTACAGTGTTAACATTAGCGATATTATTACCGATAACATCCATTCGAGTTTGGTGGGCTCTCAAACCCGAAACAGCAGAAAACATTGATCTCATCATATTTTATTGACCTCCTATCATTTTTTTGGTGCTCCATCTCCTCCATCTATCAGAGATGGATAAGCCTCCATAGTTGGTCCGGCCTAAATAATTACAGCACCATCGATATTTGTAAATACATTTTCCTTTAACTGTTCTTCAACAGCGGCAGTAATCACCGTCTTATTTGAAACACTGGCAACAAATACTTTGTTATCCATCATTATTAACGTTTCTTTAATTCCCTTTTTAGAAGCAATGTTGAGGGCCTGATCAAGTCTCGTCATATCCTGTGGTGTCAATGTAATGTTTCTCTTTTCTAGCCTCTCGATAGCATGTTTTGAAAATTTTAGCTCTTTATTTTGTTGTAATTGTTGTTGAAGTATTTGATTAAAATTAGAATTATCCTTATAATTTTGCTTTAGTTGATTGATCTTAGGCTGTTGTAAGGAGTTAGGTTTAATTTTAATGTCATTGTACAATGTTATCCCTCCTACCACCTATTTCTTTAAAACATTTATGCTTCGTTACTTTCTTTAACAACAGTTTCGCTGGAGGCTGTTTCTTTAGGAGTTTCAGCTTTCTCGTTACTAACTATGTTTATATTAAACTTATTTGCAATCGCCCTCATTGTTAGATTAATAGAATCTAACGTGCCTGCAATTGTGCTTTGACTTTTAACCATATTGTTATTCATTTGAGTAATGTGATCCATTACAGAAAGCTGCGTATTCTTTAGAGTATCATTAAGATTTTGCATTTGCTCTAAAGATGTAAATTGAGCCATTTGTGCTATAAACTCTCTATCCTCCATTGGGTTAAGAGGGTCTTGATTCTGCATTTGAGTAATCAGTAGTTTTAAGAACATATCCTTGTTAACTTCATTAGATTTTTTGTTTTTTCCACTACCGTCATATATTTCTTTATTATTATATAATACCTCTGTAACATTGCTCATTTTTAGCTCGCCTCCTTTATACAAGTCCATCAAATTTAGAATTAACTAAATAGGGGTTGCCACTTCTTGCTTCTTCAACATAAGACATATGCTGTATTCCCATATTTGAATTAGGTTGTTGTACTTTTTTGACTTTAAGCTTATTCTTTTGTTGTAAAAAAGATTTAGTTCCATTAAAGTCCTGCTGGTTATGACCCACAGAAACCTCTAAACTTGAAACATTAATTCCTTTTTCCCCCAACGAAATCTTTAACTGACTTAAGTTAGAATCAATTAATTCTTTTATTTGTTGATTTTCAGCATAAACCTTTGCAGTCATAGAACCTTTATCCATGGAAATATTGATAAACAGATTACCCAAGTTTTCAGGCATTAACTGTATTCTCATTTCACTCTTTCCATTTTGCGTTAGTAGATCTACTTTACTAACTACTTGTTGAATTAACGTCTTAGGATCAACTTGAATTGATTCTTGTTGCTCCATATGGGTAATAACTTGTTGTATTTGCTTGAAGCCCTCTAAAGGAATTTCATTAGTAGCTACGGTTGCCTCTGGAATTTCTTCAACTACTACTTCTTCAACTAACGAAGTATCCTTTTTTATTTCTTTTACCTTAACTTCGGCAGTTAGATCTATTTCTGACACCATAAAATCTTCCACTTCATTACCTACCTGCACTTCAACTGCTGATTCCTTTAAGTTTAGGTTTTGTGCTGGATTAAGTTTGTTAAAATTATTAATATTAGTGTCAGTACCACTTAAGACTTTAACTGTTTTATCTTCAATAACAACCTCTTCTACTTCTGATAATTTTGTTTTTAATTCTTCTAATGCTACTGGTAGACTACTCTTAATTTCTTCTAAATTAAATAGCATAGCTTCTGAAAAAACAACTTCTTCCATCTCTGAAATATGGGTTTTAATGAATTCTATTGACTCTTTCAATTCACCTTGTAACTGAGTCAATATTGCTGGTTGCAGTTCCTCCATCAAAACTTCAATTTCCTTTAAAGCTTCAACTTCTGTAACTTCACCTTCATCCAATTGAATCAATATTAACTGTAATTGTTGTAATAATGACTCCACCGCCAGCAAACTATCTTTTTTACATTCTTCAGTAACGTCTTCATCCACGATTTTTTCTTTTACAGCATCCTGTTGTTTTGGCTGTATAGTTGCTAGGTTTTTGGCTTCCGTTTTTATCTCTAAAGAATTGTTTGTAGTAGGTGTTGTTGTCTTTGTGTCATTAAAAGCATTCATCTTCCCAATAAAAACGTCTCCAAAATTTTTATTACCTTCTAACTTTTTATTGATTTTTTGATGTTGTTGTCCAGTAACCTCTTTTGTATTAAGTATCATATCTATCATCTTCTCTTTCACCTCCTTTCGTTATTTTATTTTCCCTTTAATTAATCATTAATTTTTTTGATAGCTCCACCGATCTTGAGGTATCCAACTCTTTCAATAAATTTGCTACAAGGGAAGGTTTTAGTTTTCTCAATACATCCACCACTAATTGTTCTTGTGTAAAAGTTACTTCTACGCCATTTTCCAGTTGGTGTTTTTGATATACTTGATTCCCTCTAAGCATTTGCTCTACAATATTTGTAAGCTCTTTAATTGGCATTCGTTGATATACTATGGCTAATTCCTCTAATTTCGTATGATACTCTTGAAAAACCAGTGTAGATGCTGCCAAATTACTTGATAACCCTACAGTGTCATCGTTAAGTTTTTCCAACTCATTAATGGCTTCGTAAAGATCAACTATAAACTCTTGATCCTTTACATTTGCCAATATCCTCCCTGCTTTATCCACTGGAAGGTTTTGATAAATTAGCGCCAGATCTCTTTTGTTAAATTTATTGTTAGTTCCTAGTTCTTCTACTAATTCTTCTGGTAAACTTTCTTTATAAACTTCTGCCATTTCTATAAGTTGTAGATTTCGTTGTTTATTACCTTGAATTTTTTTTTCTACCTCCATTTTTCTTGAAGGCTTCAATCTGAATGTAATCTTTTGTTGAAGGTCTTCATCGAGATATTGAATAAGTGTTGCACTTTGTTCCACTGAAAGCTTGCTGAAAACTAAAGGTAACATTTCTAATGTCAACTCACCAGAAGCAAATGTTCTTTCAATTTCTTTAATAGCATCACTGGTTTTTAATGAAGTGTAATGCTTTAATAAAACATCAGCAGCATTTTCTTTATCCAATTCCAGTTCAGCTAAAATTCTTTGAAATGAATCATCCTTTAATTCAGCACGACGAAGAATTTCCCTTACA
Organism: uncultured Alkaliphilus sp.; assembly: GCA_938074565.1. GTDB lineage: Bacteria > Bacillota > Clostridia > Peptostreptococcales > Natronincolaceae > Alkaliphilus. Next base: position 84,387 of record CALJEQ010000001.1, read on the forward strand.
CGAGACATTTTAGTGCTATTCTCTCTGTTCAATAATATAATTAAATCATTATAAAGCTGTTGGTCTTCTGCTTTAATAATTTGAAGCTTATCTGCTAATCTTTCTTCTTCATAAGTAATATATTGTTTTGCAATATACACCTTTAGTTGTTGTTCTTCTTCTTTTGATGGTTTTTTTGCAAATCCCGACCCTATATTACCTGGTAATAAGGAAGATAGCACTTTATCAGCTTTAAACCTAAAATCTTGATTAGCATAGTATACTATGGCTACTGTTAAGATAGGCACCATTAAAAAAGCTATTAAAATAATAATGATTGGTTTAATCTTTCCTGATTTCTTCATCTCTTCACTAATGGCCATCATATCCTCCTTATTTGCTGGCTGTCTTGTAGGAAACCAGTTGATCTAAAAGCATTTCTTCTTCTTTTAGTTGAGCATAATTATATTCTTCATAATCTTTTTCTTTTAAAATATTAAACACTTTATTCTGTTTTTTAGCTTCCATTAGCTGTACTCTACAATTATCAACCTTTTTTTCGCAAACTTCTACTGTAACTTTTTGTTTAGAAATTAATTGGTCAACAAATTGCATTTTAGAAGCAAAGAACTGTAAGTCTTTTATTTGTAATTTACTGTTTGACTTTGACCTAATTTCATCAGTCATGGTTGTTTTTTGATTTATCAAATTTGTTAATTGGTCTTCCTCTTGTCTTAGTGATTTACTAGCTATACCGAGATTTGCTTTTTTGCTTTCTTCTTCTTTTTCTTTCAATTTTAATATCGACTCAAACCGAAAGGAAAATTTAGTGGCCATTTTGCAACCTCCCTTTTTTAATCATTCAATAAAGTCTTTAATCTCTCTAATGTTGTTATATAAGAAGATTCCTCATGGGTACTCTGTTTCAAGAAATCATTGATAATATCTATCTTACTAATGGCATAATCAACCTTCGGATTAGTTCCTCTAACATAAGCCCCTATATTTATTAAGTCCTCTGACTCCCTATATATTGATAAAAGCTCTTTAATCTTACTGGCAATTGATAAATGTTCATTATCAATGATGTTATTCATTACCCTACTAATACTGGCTAGTACATCTATGGCAGGATAATGATTTTTATTTGCCATTTTCCTTGACAAAACAATATGTCCATCAAGAATCCCTCTAACAGCATCTGCAATAGGTTCATTCATGTCATCTCCGTCCACCAAAACGGTATATAACCCTGTGATAGCCCCTTTATCAGATGTCCCTGATCTTTCCAATAGCCTCGGTAAAATGGCGAAAACAGATGGTGTATATCCCTTAGTTACAGGTGGCTCTCCAATAGCCAAGCCTACTTCTCTTTGGGCCATAGAGAATCTAGTTAATGAATCCATCAATAGCATTACATTTTTACCTTCATCTCTAAAATACTCTGCAATGGAAGTTGCCAGTAATGCCCCTTTCATCCTCACTAAAGGTGGTTGATCTGACGTTGCCACAATTACAACTGAACGTTTTAGCCCATCTTCTTGCAAGTCATTGTCAATGAATTCTGCAACTTCTCTACCACGTTCTCCAATTAAAGCAATTACATTAACATCTGCTTGGGTATTTCTAGCAATCATTCCTAGCATGGTACTTTTACCAACACCACTACCAGCAAATATCCCGATTCTTTGCCCATTTCCACAGGTTAAAAGTCCATCAATTGTTCTTATCCCCACTGAAAGAGGTTCATTTATTTTAGTTCTAGTTAGTGGATTAGGTGGTGTTCCCATTACAGGATAGGTTTTATTTGCACTAATAGGACCTTTACCATCAATCGGATTACCTAATCCATCCAATACTCTACCCAATAAAGCATGTCCCACCTTGATCTCCATAGAGGTTCCAGTAGCTTCAACTTTACTACCTGGACCAATCCCCTCCATTTCCCCTAAGGGCATTAATAAAACACTCTTATCCTTAAAGCCCACCACTTCAGCCATTACAGGTTTAACTCCCTTTAAAGTGTAAATAATACACACTTCGCCTATTTTAACAGCAGGGCCCTTAGATTCAATGGTTAGTCCTATCACTTGTGAAACCTTACCTGTATATTTAATTAAATCTGCATTAAATAAAGATTCATTATACTTATGAATTATGTTATTATCCATTGTCCACACTCGCTTCTAAAAGCTCACTAAATAATTTTTCAACTGTTCTTATTTGAGTCTCAATACTAGAATCTATTGTACCTGATAATGTATCTATTAGAATACTACCAGCAGGTAATGATGGTTCACACTTTACTTCTAAGCTTTCTATTCCATCTGTCATCATATAAACCTTATTTTTTGAAGCATTTACTACATCATAATCTTCTTTACTCACTCTTATAATTAAGGATTCTGTAAAGGTTGACTTCTTTAATCCTTCTCTTATTAAATTAAGCAACAATTGATTATCTTCTTTTATTTCATGGTCTATTACCTTTTTAACAGAAGATATAACTAATTGAATAATATCTTTTTCCAATTCTCCTGCCATTTTTTTCTTATCTAAAAAAGTTTGATGCTTTATTTCCGCTGCTTCTTGTATAATGTCTTCCATTTCAAGGTAACCAGCCTCTTTTCCAGCAATTAATCCTTCTTGAAATCCATCTTCTTTGGCTTTTTGGAAAATAGATTTACTATCATTATAGGCTTCTTGGATAATCATTTGAGCTTCTTTTTCAGCATCGCTGATAATTTGTCCACTTCGTTCCTCTGCCTCATTAATCATGGCTTCTATTCCCATAGTAAGTTCTTCCATGTCAACTTCTTCAGTTGCTTCTTCAACTTTTTCAAACTCTTCCTGCTTCATTTGTATGATGTCATGAAGATCAGCTAAACTTATTTCCTTTTTTTCTCCTAATAATATTTCGGAGGATTTAAATACTCTAGGTCTAGGCAATTATCTCATCTCCTCCACCACGGGCAATAATGATTTCACCTGCTTCTTCTAATTTTCTGATGATATTTACAATCTTCTGTTGAGCTTCTTCTACATCTCTTAATCTAACTGGTCCTAAGAAGTCCATATCTTCCTTAATCATCTCTGCCATACGCTTAGACATGTTGGAGTAGATAACATTTGTAACTTCTTCTGTAGCTCCTTTTAATGCAACAGCCAATTCTTTATTATCAATTTCTCTAATAAATCTTTGAATTGATGTACTATCAAGACTAATGATGTCTTCAAATACAAACATTCTCTTACGAATTTCTTCCGCTAACTCTGCGTCTTGAACTTCTAATGTATCCATAATATTCTTTTCTGTACCACGATCGACTGCATTAAGAATATCCACAATAGATTGGATACCTCCTGCTGAAGTATAGTCTTGACTCACTAAAGAAGATAGTTTTCGTTCCAACACCATTTCTACTTCTTTAATAATTTCTGGTGAAGTACGGTCCATAACAGCTATTCTTTGAGCAACTTCTGACTGCTTTACTTGTGGTAAGGCAGATAATATTTGTGCTGACTGGATTGACGGTAAATAGGATAATATTAAAGCTATGGTTTGTGGATGTTCATTTTGGATAAAATTTAATAATTGACTTGGATCTGCTTTACGGGCAAAGTCAAAGGGCTTTACCTGTAATGAAGCAGTTAATTTATTAATTATATCCATAGCTTTTTGGGAACCTAACGCCTTTTCCAATACATCTTTAGCATAGTTAATACCACCTTCAGAAATATACTCTTGAGCTATACAGACTTCATAAAATTCTTCAAGTATCCTTTCCTTTTCTGTAGGAGAAACCTTACGCATATTTGCTATTTCCAATGTTAATTCTTCAATTTCTTCTTCATTCAAATGTTTAAATATTTGCGCAGAAAATTCTGGCCCAAGGCTGATTAGTAAAATCGCGGCCTTTTCCTTCCCTGTCAATTCACCTTTTACGGATTTTCTAGCCATCCTATCACCTCTAATCTTCGCTTAACCAGTTTCGGAGTAATTGAGCTACTGCATCTGGTTTTTTATTTACTAGTTTTTCTATCTGTTGTTTAACCTGTGAACCACTAAGTTCCAGTTCAAGTTCTTCAAGTTCTTCTTGAACTATTGTTTCTCTAACAGGTGGCAATTCAACTTTTTTACGTTTTCTAAGCACTGATGCTGATAATACTGAAACAGCTATTACGAAGGTAGCTAATATTCCCCAAACCCATAAAGGTAAACCTAAAAGACCACCCGTGTTAGTTTGTGCCGTATCAAAAGCTGCCTTCCACTGATCTTCTAACGAATTGCTGAATTCTTGTACCCCTACTTGAACTACTCTTGTATCTAATCCCGCAGCTGCTGAGATAATGTTTTGCAATTCTTTTCTTTCTTCATCGGATAACTCTCCGTTATTTACTGCTTTACTATTAATGTAAACAGCAACAGTTACATCCTTTACTTGTCCTTGCGACTTTACTATTTTTTTACGCAATTCATTTATTTCATAATTAATCGTTCTGCTTGCCTCTTCAAATTTTGATTCACTTTCGCTGGGTTCAACATATTGAACAATATCTTCATTGTTTGAATCAGTACCAGGCTCTCCGCCACGACTTTGATTAACAGAACTACTTTCTAATTCTTGTAAACTTCTTATAATTCCTGTAGTTTCACCATCTATTGGTGGCGAAAACTCTTTTATCTCAGTAACTTCACTATCAAAATCTAATCGAACATTGGTCATAACTACAACATTACCATACCCATATACTGTAGAAAGAAAGTCAGTAATGCTCTTTTCTAAGTCCCTTTTAATAACTTGATTTAGATTGAGTTGACCACCTAAATCAAAAACTTCCCCGTCCTTCTTTTGTGTATTAAGCACACGTCCATCACTACCATGAACAGTAACATTTTCTGTATCTAACCCCTGCACTGCATTAGCAATTAACACAGCTATTCCATTGACACTATTTGCATCAATGGTTGAGTAAGGCTCAATATCTAAAAAAACCGCAGCTTTAGAAGCACTTTCATTATTATTAAAAACAAAACCGCTTTTTTCTGGAACAGTTAAATGAACCACTGCTTTTTTCACACCAGGGATTTCTTCAATTGTTTGAGCTAAATAATTTTGTTGTGCTATTAAAAAACGTTGCGACCTTTCTTCACTAGTCATCATAAATGAATTAGAAAATGCATCTTCATAAGAAAACCTAGCGGCTGGTAATCCTTGTGTAGCAACAACTACTTGTGCTCGATTTGCATCTTGTTTTGATACTAAAATAGTGCTACTACTGTCACCAAACTTAGCCTTTATACTATTAGATTCTAAGACATTTAAAACATCACCCGACTGCTTAGGATCAAGGTTGTTATATAAAACTACGTATTCTGTTTTAGTAAAGTATAGTATTAGACCGGTTAAAGTAAGTAATATAAAGACGGTGGATAATGCTATTTTTATTTTCTGACTCGTCTGTAGTCCTTGAAAATAGTCATTAAGCTGCCCACTGACTTTCCCGAATGCTTCTGCCATTAATTCACCTCTTTCCTGCTGGTATTATATCTGCATTCTTGTAATTTCTCTATAAGCATCAAGTACTTTATTTCTAACTTGCACCATAAACTGTAATGAAACATCTGCTTTTTGTGTTGCAATCATCGCTTCATGAATATTCTCTAAATTACCAGAGGCAAGTTTAACAGAATAAAGTTCGCTTTGCTTCTCTAATTTATTAGTATTATTTATTGCCTCCATCAGATAATTTTTAAAAGATGTTTCTGTTTTTAGTGTAGGCGTGTCAAATAAACCCAAGCCTTTAACACTATGTACTCCTTTGTTCGTCAATATAGAGTTAATCATCATTTTCTACCTCCACTATCGGCCTAATTCTAGGGCCTTCATTGCCATAGATTTTGTTGTATTAAGTGCTGTTACATTTGCCTCATATCCTCTAGAAGCTGAAATCATATTTGCCATTTCAGTTACAATATCTACATTTGGCATTGTTACGTAACCTTCTTGATCTGCATCGGGATGTCCAGGTTCGTACACCTTCTTAAAAGCTGATTGATCATTTTTTATTCCTACTACTTCAACCCCACTTAATTTACCTTGAGGCCCCCTAGCATTGCTTAAGTGTTTTGAAAAAGATATTTGTTCATCCTTTGTTTTAAAAACAACAACTTGTCTACGATAAGGGCTTCCATTACTTGTTCTCGTTGTGTTGGCATTTGCAATATTTTTAGAAATAGTATCTAGTCTTACCCTTTCAGCTGTCAAACCTGAAGCACTGATATTAATTGAATTAAATATTGACATAATCTATCTCTTCCCTTCATTAATTGCTATCTTTAATCTTTGAAAATGATTGTTCAATTGAGTAGATAGTGTATTAAAAGTAATTGAATTTTTAGCCATTTCTGCCATTTCAACATCTATGTCTACATTGTTTTTATCTCTTCTAGTACTGAAATGTTCCTTCTTAACTACCTTGTGACTAACTTCATCTATTGATTTCATACCAATTGGTATATGATTTTGATGGGTTGTCACTCCAGAAATTTTCTTCCCATCTAAATACTCCTTCAAAACATTTTCAAACTGTACATCCGACTTTTTGAAATTAGGTGTATTTACATTGGCTATATTGTTGGCAATGACCTCGTTTCGTTTCCAAGATGCATTAAGGGCTTTAGTTAATAGATTAATTTCATTATACATAAATATACCTCCCTAAAAATTCTTGTGCGTAAAACTATATATTGGTAATAAATTCAATTTATATAATTTAAATGTATATTATATACCTAAAAATGTATCTCTTTTCGTAATATATAATATCCATAGACTATAATTTGATATTTTCTTACAATATCCTTCTTTTTTTTTTGTGCTTTATTCAAAAGGGACTATGGTACTAGAGTAATTATCCTCTTCTGAGTATGTACTTTTCAATATAAAACCCCCAAAGTACTGTAATTATGCAATAAAATACAATTAGTATAAAAATTGTTAATTTGCAATTATTATATATGTTTATGTCGCTTTTTGTTCTTTTTATTATAGCTTATTTTATCATAAAACACCATTACATAAGGGTTAAATTTTTCAAATACCATAAAATAACTTTTTTTTAAATAGTTTCTGTAACTGGTTGTGGTTTAGTTTTGTGTTAAGTTTCTCCATTACTACCGTGTACTTGTTTTGAATATTTTTTTGCATAAAAAAAGATGCATTTTCTAGAATGCATCTTTTTTATAAAAAGTTCTACTTTTTTAGTTTTCTTAATTCCTCTAACAACCTATCATTTAATATCTTAATGTGAGTCCCCTTCATTCCTAGAGATCTTGACTCTATAACACCAGCACTCTCAAATTTTCTTAATGCATTTACAATTACAGATCTTGTTATTCCTACACGATCAGCAATTTTACTAGCAACTAACAAGCCTTCATTACCATTTAATTCATTGAAAATATGTTCAACAGCTTCTAATTCTGAATAGGATAGAGTTCCTATTGCCATTTGAACAACAGCTTTCTTTCTTGCTTCTTCTTCTATTTCTTCTGTCTTCGCTCTTAATATTTCTAAACCTACTACAGTTGCACTATATTCTACCATTACTAAATCTTCATCAGTAAATTCATTTTCATGTCTTGCTAATACCAAAGTCCCAATTCTTTGTCCACTACCATTAATAGGAACAATAGTTACCAATTTATTATAACTCTCTACATCATATTTAAAGATTTTTAACAATTCATCCTGTGTAATATTAGATTTAGTTTCAATAATTCTTAATAATTGTTCGTTATATTCCTCTGGGAATCTTTTTTCAGCTGTTTTTTCATCAACAATAATTGGACAATCCGATGAATCAGTCAAGCTTACACCTAGTACTTTTCCCTTTGAACTAGCTACATAAACGTTTGCATCCAGTATTTCACTTAGAATTCTACATAATTCATTAAAAGATATGCTATGATCCCCTGATTGTTGTAGGATTCTATTTATTCTTCTGGTCTTTTCCAACAAAGCACTTGCCATTTTATTTCCTCCTTTGTATGGTGAATATAATAACCTTTTTTCTGCTTAACTATTTAACGGTAAGTTGAAATATTAATGTGAAAACGTTTAGCTTTAAATTTTGTCTTTTAATATAATTATTAATTATGTACTTTAATATTTACTGTATTTCTTTCTTAATTGTAGTAAAATTTGTACTTATTAATTATATCATTTCTGTAATAACCTATTTTATACACTTAATTATAAATAAACTACTTATTAAATATTAATTCCCTTATCATCATAAATAAGAATGTAACCTAAAAGAAATATTATCATAATAGATAAAGGGAATCAATAGATATTTTCTTAAGAAATGGTAATTTTTTTAATTTTCAATTATTTCTTCAAACTTACAATCTTTGTTGATACAAGTAATTTTCTCGCTTTTCTTATTCTTTTTATGTACTAGGATTTGTTGACACTGAGGACATTTTCGGTCTATAGGCCTACTCCATGATACAAAACGACATTGTGGAAAAGCACTACAACCATAGAATACTCTTCCTTTTTTGGACCTTCTTTCGATGACTTCTCCATCATCACAGTCGGGGCATTTTATTCCCAATTTGTTTACTATCGGCTCTGTACGGGTGCATTCTGGATAATTAGAACAAGCTAAAAATTTCCCATACCTTCCGTGTTTAATTAACATTTTCGCTCCACATGCTTTACAGATTTCATCGCTTTCCTCGACTAAGTCAATTTCCTCCATATCATTTTCAGCTACTTCTAGCATTTTACCAAACGAATCATAGAAGGTACTTATCAGTTTATGCCAATCTTGACCGCCCTCTTCAACTTCATCCAGCTGTTTTTCAAGGTCTGCTGTAAAATTAACATCCAACACATCACCAAAATAGTTAACTAATATTTCAGTTACAATTATACCTAATTCTGTTGGTTTTAGATTCTTACCTTCCTTTTCCACATAACCTCTAGATAGAATGGTGGAGATGGTGGGAGAATATGTACTGGGTCTACCAATTCCTAGCTCCTCCATTATTTTTACTAGAGAAGCTTCTGTATATCTTGGGGGAGGCTGAGTAAAATGTTGCTTAGGTAAAGTATTTACTATATCAACCTTTTCTCCTTCTTCTAAAATAGGTAAGTTTACATCTTCTGAAGTATTTGCATAACTATAGACCTTTAAGAAGCCATCGAATTTTAACCGAGAACCTGTGGACTTAAAAGTGATATTTTCCACTTCTAGTTCAATAGATAGGGTATCAAACACAGCTGGTGCCATTTGACTTGAAACAAATCTTTCCCAAATCATTTTATACAAATTAAACTGATCTTTTGTTAGTGAAGATTTAATAGAAGCTGGGTCTAACTCTACATAGGTAGGGCGTATAGCTTCATGGGCGTCTTGTATCTCTTTTTTATTATCCTTTTCTTTTTTCTTCGGTACTTCTTGAGATAAATACTCTAAACCGAATTTTTCTATAATTAGATTTTTAGCATTTTCTTTAGCTTCATCTGATATTCTTGTAGAGTCAGTACGCATATATGTAATTAACCCCACTGTGCCTTCCTTTTCTAAGTCTATTCCTTCATATAGTTGTTGTGCAATAGACATTGTCTTTTTCGTTGAAAAACCCAGTTTATTAGAAGCCTCTTGCTGTAATGTACTTGTAATAAAAGGTAAATAAGAATTTCTTTTCTTTTCACTCTTTTTTACTGTAGTAATTTCCAATTGTTTATTTTCTATTTTTTTTAATATAGCATCTACTTCTTCTTGTTTATTTAAGTCTTTATTTCCATCTTGATCACTATGAAACTTAGCCTCAAAACCTTCTTTATTCTTATTTTTCAACTCCAGCATTAAACTCCAATATTCAACAGGCTGAAAGTTATTTATTTCTTCTTCCCTATCTTTAATAATCTTAGTAGCAACAGATTGTACTCTACCTGCACTAAGTCCCTTTCTTAAATTTCTCCAAAGTAAAGGACTAATTTTATAACCAACAAGTCGATCTAAAACCCGTCTAGCCTGTTGTGCATCTACAAGACTTTTATTGATAGCTCTTGGCTTTTTTATTGCGTTCTTTATGGCAGTTTTAGTAATCTCATTAAATTCTATTCGACAGGGTGTCTCCTCTGGAATATTTAAAGCATTGGCTAAATGCCAAGAAATTGCCTCTCCTTCTCTATCAGGGTCCGTTGCTAGTAAAACTTTAGTAGCTTTCTTAGCTTCTTGTCTAATTTCTTTTAATACTGGACCTTTACCTCGTATAGTAATATATTCCGGGTTAAAATTATTATCTATATCTACCCCCAGTTTACTTTTAGGTAAATCTATTATATGTCCAATAGATGCCTTTACAATATAGTTTGTACCAAGAAACTTCTTTATGGTTTTAGCTTTAGCTGGTGATTCTACAATCACTAATGATTTTGCCAATTACCACACCTCCAATTCGATCTATGTTTTTTGGAAACATTAGACAAAATCAATTCCCCTCATTATAACAATATATTAGTTCGCTGTAAATGTCTTACCAGGCAATTGGCTAATGAAACCTTTTATTTCCAACACAGTTAAGATACTACTTAACTCTTGTATTTTTAAGCCTGACTTATAAACAAGTAAGTCAATAGGGATTTGCCCTTGTTTTATTATAGTATAGATTTTATCTTCTAACTGACTTAACTCTTGCTTAGTTTCTCTTTTAAACTGTGTTCTAATTGTATATTTACTTTCCAAGTCTTCTAAAACATCATCAATACTAAGTAATATTTTGGCTCCATCTCTAATTAACTTATTGGTACCTTTACTTTGAAGCTGATTAATATTCCCTGGTAAAGCATATACTTCCTTTCCTTGCTCTAAAGCAAAGTCAACAGTTATTAATGCACCACTTTTTTCAGCTGCCTCAATAACGATTACCCCATCAGATAAACCGCTAATAATTCGATTTCTAGCAGGAAAATGATGTTTTAATGGAGGTGTTCCTAACGAATATTCACTGATTATACAACCAACATTTATCATTTCCTTCATTATAGAAGCATTGGATGCAGGATAGACTTGGTCAACTCCACAACCTAATACGCCAATAGTGTATCCGTCATTCTCCAAAACACTCTTGTGACTGACTGCATCGACTCCCAATGCTAAACCACTGATTACACCAATTCCCCATTTACTTAGTTCTTTGGCAAATTGATATGCGGCCCATTTACCATAAGGACTAGCTTTTCTAGACCCCACGATAGAGATTAGAGGAAGGTGAAATGCGGCTTTTCCTTTTATGTATATTACAAAAGGAGCATCATATATGCACCTTAATTTCTCAGGATATTCATCGTCTAAAATAGTAATGACCTTAACATTTTCCTGCTGAAGCTTTAAATTCATTTTCTCTAAATATGATTTATTCCTATTTTGGGTAATTTTATCGGCAATTATTCGATTTTTATTAAGGGCAATAAATAGTTCCTTTTCTTCTGCCTCCCAAATTCCTTTAATTTCACCAAAGTAATCCAGTAACTGTTTTACTGTTTTATAATTTATACCCCCTATATGACTAAGCCAAACTAAAATGTCTCTATCCTTCAAAGTCAAAATATTGCCTCCTTAATAGTTATTTTTATTACCTCAACAATTATATTAATCTATAAAATATATAATTGAATTAAATAAAAAACATTAAATAATAGAGAAACAAATTTCCTTAATTAAATAAAAAAAGAAAATATATCTAAAGCTTAGACATAACACATTATATAACAAGTAATTCAATTTATAAACTGTTAATTATTTAATATTTGGAAATATCTTATTAAATTATTCTTAATTTTTTAATTTTTTAAAAAATGCCTAGATTAAATATATCTAGACATTTTTTCTTGTTAGCCTATATGAGTTCCCCATTTTTGTAAATGTGTAGCAATAAAATCTATTGTCAATTTATGTTCTTCTTTTCCATTACCCGTAATCTCCATTGCTTTACCAAATGCCATATGTATATGTTCTTGGCGTTTTATTGCTCCTAAATCTTTTAAGTATTTCCCATTTTCCCAGAAATCTGTTTTTATTGCAATGGGTAGTACAGGCACATTTCCTCTTTTAGCTAATTTAATACCCAGTGTATTGAATTCTTCAGGTATAAACTTAGTTGTTCTTGTGCTTTGAGGAAATATTATTACAGACCTACCTTTTTCCAACATTTCTAACCCTTGTGACATGACCGCCTGTAGGTCTTCTCTCGGATTAACTCGCTTAACCACAATCGGTTTTCTTGCAATCATAATGGAGCCTATTAAGGGATGCATTGATAAACTTTCCTTAATTACGAAACTCGCCTTCATGCGAGGAGCTATAATACTTGGAAAAACCATCGTTTCCAACGTACTCATATGGTTACTTACAAATACCACTGGTTTAGGGCACTCAATTAAATTATTTAATCCAGTTAGGTGAAAACGACCACCACAACCTTCTATTATTTTAAATATATTATAAGAAGCTAAAGCCCATTGAGCCCTATCAAATTTTCCTGCATCGGCTAATTTTTTTGACGCTAAAACCTGTCTAATAAATTTATAATGGAAATAGTACCTACTGCCTAATGCAATTTTGTCAAAAAAATACCGTGGAGCTTCATCTGGAGTATGATATGAATCTTCTGGAAAATAAACCTTCATGTTATAAACCCACCTTACTTAATTTATTATTGTTTTATTATTGACTACATAACACGAACAAAACCAAGCTTAATTATATCAATTGTTACATTCCACTACAATGATTTATGGTGGGAAAATATTTTATTTCCGTGGAAATAGTGAAACTTCAACATTACATATAATATTTTGTAGTATTTTATCAAAATTTCTTAATTGTTATTTATTATTCACTTAGAAGGTCGAAGCCTTGTTAAATGGATAAAACCGAAACTTTACATTCCCCCTAATATTTTCATAGGGTATCGAACCCACTTGACGACTATCCTTACTCCCATTTCGATTATCTCCCATTACATAAATATGATTTTGTGGAACAACTACAGACTCAAAAGGTACTACCATTTCTTCTACCAAATAATCTTCTTCCAACATAATCCCATTTCTATAAACTTTATTATCAATAAATTCTAAGTGGTCACCAGATTTTCCAATAACTCTTTTTATCCATATATTCTCATTTTTTCTCTTTGTTATTTTACTAATCAAGGCACTATCAATAAATTCATCTTTAATTTTTCTTGATCGACTATTATTACCATCTACAATAATAATATCTCCATAATCAGGTGTTATTTTTAACATTCGACTTACCTTCCATGCCAAGATCTGATCCCCTTCTTGAAAGGTAGGCCACATAGAACTTTGTTGAACCGTATACAATTCCACCACAAATACGTTTATTAATAAAGCTACTACTATCGCCGTCACTATGGAAATTGTCCAATCCCTAAGTTCAGTTACTATTCTAATTTTCATTTTATTTTCTGTTTTATTGTTATCTTGAAGAATCATTTTTTTATCCCCCTGTTTATATACCATTATATATAATATCTTAAATAGTGTTGCGCTATGGCTACTACTTCCCTTAATGTATACTTAAATTTTAGACTTTTGTTACTGTAAAGGACACTATTCTTAACAGGTGCCCCATAAGCTAGTAATCCATTTTCCTTTGCAATTAATAATGCTCTTTTTAAATGAAAAGCATCAGTAACAATAATCGCTGTTTCCCATTGGTTTTGTTTCATTATTTCCATACTTAACTCTATGTTTTCACGGGTATTTGTAGCTTTCCTCTCTAAAAACAGAATGTCTTCATCTACTCCTAGTTGTATTAAGCTTTCCTTCATTGCCTCAGCCTCTGTAGGTGGATATTTACCCATCCCCCCAGTTAAAATAAAGAAATTGGAAAGTCCTTCATTATGAATGGTGGCACTATGATGGATTCGTGCTTGGAGGGCGGGGCTGGGACCCATTGGCCATACAGCAGCCCCTAGTACAATAATTACATCTGCTTTTTGAGGTTCTGTGTATTCTCCAACTTGTGAAATTGAATAATACTGGTAACCACCCCACCCGATAAAAAGGCAACCCACCGAAATAATGATTAAAAAAACTTTCTTCATATAAGGCTCCTTTATAGTTACTAATTACTCAATATTAACTATTTAACTACAGGTTTTTTTAATATCACAGTTGTTCTTGGAGCTAAAGTAATTTCGTTGCCATTAATTATGTTTTTACCATCACCTGTACTTTCAAATATAAAGTCCATGTTTTTAAGTTCTACATGATCTAATACAATTGTTTGTTCTTCAGGATTAACATTGTGCAAAATTACCATTTCTTCCATTTCAAAGGTTCTGCTATAGGCTATTACCTTATTGCTATCCACTTCAATACCCTTAAAGTCCCCTTTGGTTAAAGCCACATTTTCTTTTCTAACTTTGATAAGTTTTTTGTAATGATTTAACAAGGAGTCTGCATCTTGTTGTTGGACTTCCACCGAAACTGTATCTTTATTGTTTATATTAGGTCTCCAATTAGACTGTGGTAGTCTACTTTCCTCAAACCATACCATTGGTTCTCTAATATTTTCATGTTCTCCAGTACCTAGCATTCCAATTTCTTCTCCATAATAAATAAACGGATTACCTGGGAGAGTTAAGTACATATTTGCCGCTAATTTGGCTTTTTCAACATCATTATCTAGTCTACTCATGGTACGGTTTTGATCATGATTAGTTAAAAATGGTGCATCAAGAAAAAGTGGTTCTACCTCGCTATTTTGTTGATAAATTTTTTCTAGTTCTTTTACAAAGCGATTAGGAGGGCCGTAAAGATCTAATCCACTATTTACTATACTGAAAATGCCATGTTCTCCTACCCAAAAGTTAAAGTTTGTGTCTAATCCTGAATAGTAGGTGGCAATTGTATCGGATGTGGTCCATGCTTCCCCCACTAAATATACATCTGGATTGATTTCTTCACAATAAGCTCCAAACTCTCTCCAAAACTGATTGTTTTTACTTAAAGGACTTCCATTAAGATTTTCATGTATTCCATAAATGTGGGTAACAGCATCTAAACGAAAACCATCCACCCCTTTATCTAACCAAAATTTAGCTATAGATTTAATTTCTTCCCTAACTTTTGGATTATCAAAATTTAGATCAGGCATCTGATCCCAGAAGACACCATAGTAATGACTGTCATTTAATGGATGCCAAACTCTAGTATTCCACAGTGATAATCCTTTAAGATTGTATTGATGACCCTTTTCTGCCCATGTATAGTAATCACGGAAAGGATTATCCTTGGATTTTTTTGATTCTAAAAACCACGGATGTTGACTGCTGGTGTGGTTTATTACCAAATCCATAATCACTTTTATTCCCCTTTTTTGAGCTTCTTCAAGTAATTCTTCAAAATCTTCCAAAGTTCCATATTCTGGATCTATATTAAAATAATCCACCACATCATACTTATGATATGTAGGCGAAACAGTGATAGGCATTAACCAAATCCCCTCCACTCCTAAATCATCCTTCGTAGAAGGGTCACCATCATTTAAATAATCTAGCTTTCCAATTAGACCCTTTATATCTCCAATTCCATCTCCAGAAGAATCGGCAAATGCCCTTACAAAAATTTGATAATATACACCATGTTTATTATCTATATTTCTTTCATTCCTATATATTTCTGGAAATTCTACAGTTGGATTTTGTATTACTTCTTTTGTACATCCTATAAGAAGCATTGCAATTATCATCAACCCTACACATTTTTTCATCCTATTCATTATTTGATTCCTCCATATTAACTTACTAGTAATTTAATAATACGTTCTACTCATTTTTATTTCCTGAGTAAAGATCATTATGATTACTATATTCTACCTAAATTAGCAATACCCTTCTAACTATATTATTTTAATTATATGAATTAATATTTGAGGAAATTGCCTAATATCATAATAATGAATTTATATGCTATTTTTGCACAAAATGAAGCCTGATTCGCCCATTTTGAAACGACTAATTTCCTTATACATTTTGTACAATTAGTCATTGAACACTAATCAGAGAAGGTTTATTTTTGCCTTAATATAAATTCGAAATCAATTATGCAATTTCCTAATTTAACTTCGGTTATTAAAACTTCAGTAGTCCTACTATTTTAATATTGTCATATTTCTATATTGTAGTGCCTCAGCAATATGTATTTCTTTTATTGATTCAGACATTTCTAAGTCGGCAATTGTACGAGCCACCTTAAGAATACGATTATAGCCCCTTGCACTAAGCTTCATTCTATCATAAGCAATACTTATCAAATCTTTTGCGGCATTTTCCAACTGGCAGTACTTCTTCACATCCGAAGGATTAAGTTCCGAATTTGATAAAATATTAGCTTCTTTATACCTTGTTAATTGTACCGACCTTGCTTTTTCCACCCGTTGACGTATTTCATGGGAACCTTCTGATTCCTTTTTACTGACTAAGTCATCATAGGCAACTGCTGAAGTTTCAACAATCAAATCGATTCGATCTAATAGCGGGCCTGATATTTTATTCATATAACGGCGTATTTCTTGGGGGCTACATGTACACTGATGGTCAGTATTTGTTCCATAGTATCCACAAGGACATGGATTCATTGAGGCTACAAACATAAACTTAGAAGGATATACAAAAGAGCCATTTACTCTAGATAAACTAATATAACCATCTTCAATAGGTTGACGCAAAACCTCTAATGTAGTTTTACTGAATTCTGGCAATTCATCTAGAAACAGTACACCGTAATGACTTAATGTTACCTCTCCAGGTTTAGGTATTCTCCCACCCCCTGTTAAAGCCATCATGGAGGTGGTGTGATGGGGTGAACGGAAAGGTCTTTTAGTTACTAACCCAGACTTATAATCCAACAAACCTGCAACACTATAAATTTTCGTTATTTCAATTGCTTCTTCAAAGGTTAAGCTTGGTAAAATAGTAGGTAACCGCCTAGCTGCCATTGTTTTTCCAGACCCTGGAGGCCCCACCATCAATAAATTGTGTCCTCCTGCGGCGGCAATCTCCATAGATCTTTTTAAGTTTTCTTGTCCACTTATATCTGTAAAATCTTCATGGAAAATTAAATCCGATTGTAATGTTTGTATCGAACCCAATATTGACTCCATTTTAATTTCTCCATTTAGCATTGCCACCACTTCATTAAGTGTATTAACACCAATACATTCCATATCTTTAACCAACTTAGCCTCTTCTATATTATGTAGTGGTAACATAACTTTTTTATATCCTTTTTCATACATAGTTAATAGCATGGGTAATGCACCATTGATTTTATTAACATTGCCATCTAACGACAATTCACCAAAGATTACCATATCATTAAACTCCTTTACTTTAATCTGTCCTGATGCCATTAATATTCCTATGGCAATTGGTAAATCAAAGTGAGTTCCTACTTTTTTTGTATCAGCAGGAGCTAAGTTTATAGTAATTCTTTTTAAAGGGAAGTCTAAGCCACAATTTTTAATGGCAGCCCTAACCCTTTCTTTAGATTCTTTTATCTCTTGATCCGGCAACCCAACTATATTAGTTATAGGTAAACCATTAGATAGGTCTACCTCAACTTCTATTTCCGCTGTTTGAAGCCCATTTATACAACAACTTTTTATTTTAGCTAACATATTTTTCCACACCCTAACATATATATAAAATCTATAAAATAATACATTTCTATGTAATACACTATTTCTCCTTTATTATTATTAATATTTTTTTGTTCAGTGTAATTGTTTTGTTACATTATTGAATATTTATTACTTATTTCCTTTTAATTCATAATTTAAATAATATTTTTGTCCTAGTTTGACATTGAAATAAATGTATGATAAACTTTATTACTAAAGATTCCTTTCTATATTTTACTGGAAAAGCCCATTCAGAAAGTTCTATTTTACAATGAGGAATAGAAAACTTTATTTTCTCTTTCACTGATTTTTTTCATATACTCCAAAAAATAAATCAGCTATAAACTTCCTTTATCTTACTTATAAGATATGTAAACTAAATTTTTTATAAAAAGAAATTAAACTTTCTGTTTTTTGTTGTACCCTTTTTTATGTACTAGAATGTCTCTATTATAACGAATATCGTTTTAATAGTTTATTTTGTCATACTGTAATTTTATATAAATTAGCTAAACAAATAGATTAAAAAGGAGGAGATAACATGGAATGTGTTCATTTACAGAACAATAGTCGTGAAATATCGCTTAATAGAGCTCAAGAATTAAAAAACAGAATAGAAGATTATCTTAATATAAAAGATAGTATTCCAAGGGGTTTATCTGAAGAAAATACAAAAAAGCAAATTGAAAAGAAGAAGAAAATATTAGACCTTTTAAAAGGATCTGAAGAGGATTGGAATGACTGGCATTGGCAGTTACAAAATAGGATTTCAGATGTTGATTTACTTAGTCAAATAATCCCTTTGGAAGAAAAAGAAATTAAAGCTATAAAACAAGTTCAAAAAAAATTCAGATGGTCTATTTCTCCTTATTACGCCTCATTAATAGATGATGAAAATAAGTATTGTCCAATAAAATTAATGTCTGTACCTACTAAAATTGAAGTTGAAAAACAAGTAGGTAGTAATGACCCTATGGCAGAAGAGTTTACGAATCCAGCTGGCTCTATTACTAGACGATACCCCGATCGATTAATTATTAACGTCACCAATGAATGCGCAATGTATTGTAGACATTGTCAAAGAAGAAGAAATATAGGCACATTAGATCAGCATACTTCAAGAGAAGAGCTACAAGAATCTATTGAATATATAAGAAATAACCCTGAAATAAGAGATGTATTAATTACTGGAGGCGATGCTTTAACCCTATCAGACCATGTGTTAGATTGGTTGTTAGGAGAATTACATGCTATTCCAACTGTTGATTACATCCGTTTAGGAACTAGAACATTAGTAACTATGCCTCAACGTATTACTGAGAACCTCCTAAATATTTTAAAAAAATATAGTCCTATTTATATTAATACCCATTTTAATCATCCTATGGAGGTAACAAAAGAGTCTAAAGAAGCCTGCGATAAACTTGCAAATATTGGCGTTCCACTGGGAAATCAGGCTGTTTTATTAAATGGAGTCAATAACAATAAGTATGTGATGAGACTAATGAACCAGGAACTTTTAAAATGTCGTGTACGTCCTTATTATATTTTCCATGCTAAAAAAGTTATTGGTACAACACATTTTAAAACTTCTATTGATGAGGGTATTGAAATTATGGAATACTTAAGAGGTTATACTTCAGGTATGGCTATTCCAACTTACATCGTTAATGCTCCTAAGGGTAAAGGTAAAACCCCTATATTACCCCAATATATTATCTCCCACGGTAAAAACTATGTTAAAATAAGAACATGGGAAGGAGAAGTCATTGACTATCCTAACTACCAATCTAAACCTATTGAAGAGTTATTAAAATAAATCTAATGCAAAAGGGACTAGCGCAAGCATAGTCCCTTTTAACTTTAGTATTAAAAAGCATTTTCAAGATGATTAATTTTATACTTCTTTTCCCAAACATATACTTCTATAACATCGAATCTATAACTAACATCTGTATATTCTCTATTATTTTGAATAAAATGTTGGGCTAATCTATAATAGTTTAACTGTTTCCTTGTATCAACAGCCTCTCTTGGTAAACCATATCCACCGGTTTGTCTTGTTTTAACTTCTATAAATACCACTATATCAGCAATTTTTGCAATTATATCTATTTCACCAAATTTTGTTTTATAATTTCTTTGTAGTATTATATATCCTTTATCCAATAAGCATTTACAACTAAAACCTTCTCCTAAAAAACCTAGTTGTTTACTCATCCTGCTGATCTCCACCTATACAGTCGTTGTTAGTACATTTATTATGTTACAAAATCATCACTAAAGGTACTATACTGCCAATATCTTTTTCAAAAAACTCCTTCTATGTAATTCACTGGGTCCATAAGCTAAAAGCGCTTCTTTATGGAGTTTTGTTCCATAACCCTTATGTTGTTCTATTCCATAATGAGGATATTCTTCAGCCCACTTTAAACACATACGGTCTCTAATAACCTTTGCTACTATAGATGCCGCTGCAATTCCATGACATGTGTCATCACCTTTAATAATTGCCTTTTGGGGTAGTTTAATATCAATTTCTTCTGCATCCACCAATACAAAGTCTGGTATTACCGTTTGTCCATCTTTATCCTTTAAGTTCAGTATTGCCTTCTTCATAGCTAACCTTGTGGCATTTTTAATATTAATTTCATCAATAATTTTAGATGATATTGTTCCTACTCCTATAGCAATGGCTTTTTCCTTAATAACTTCGTACAGTTCTTCCCTCTTTTTGGGGCTAAGTTTTTTTGAATCTTTAACCCCTTCAATTAGCAGATCTTTAGGAAGAATAACAGTAGCTGCCAAAACACTACCAAATAGACAACCTCTTCCCACTTCATCGCACCCAGCTATTAAATTATGTCCAAAATCCCATAACTCTTTTTCTAATTCCAATGTACTCATTGTATTCATTCCCCCTTTAGATCCATTTATTCTTGTTGCTCTAGCTCATCTATCAAATCTAAGGGACTTTCTAAAGTAATACGTCCAATTTTACCCGAACGGAATTCATCTAAAACTATGTTTGCAATTCTTGTGTAATCTATTTCTCCACCTTTAATAATACAACCTCTCTTTTTTGCCATCTCATCCATTATTTCAATGGCTGTTTCAGCTTCTCCTGATAGATTATATCGTTCATTGAGATTGACTATGTGTTGTTTCATTAAATGTTCTATCAACTTTAAGGCTAAAGTTTCAACATCCATTATTTCATCCCGAATAGCACCTGTAAATGCCAGTTTTAGAGCAACTTCTTGATCTTCAAATTTTGGCCATAGAATACCAGGCGTATCTAGTAGCTCCATATTTCCCCTTAGTCGAATCCATTGTTTTCCTTTTGTTACTCCAGGTCGGTCACCTGTTTGTGCACTCTTTTTTCCTGCTAGTTTATTAATAATAGAAGACTTACCTACATTAGGTATTCCCACCATCATAATTCTAGAAGCTCTAGGTAATCTACCTTTTTTTATTAATGCATCCATTTTATCCTTAATAGCTTTTTCACCTTCAGCTATCACTTGTCTAAGACCTGCCCCTGATATGGTGTTTACAGGAATTGCAGTAATATTCTTTTCCCTATAGTAGGAAATCCATTTAGCTGTCATTTGTTCGTCAGCTAAATCTACTTTATTTAATATAATTACTTTAGGCTTACCACCTAAAATATTATCAATGTCAGGATTTTTACTACTAAAAGGTAATCTAGCATCTAATAATTCAAAAGCCACATCAATAAGCTTTAATTGATCCTTCAACAATTCCCTCGTTTTTTTCATATGCCCAGGATACCAGTTGATGTTCATCGCGTCATCTCCTCTTACTTAAATACTTCTCAATAACTTTATTTTAAACATCAATGATGTTTTTTATCAAATTAGATTTTAAATACTTTCATCTATATAAAAATCTATAATCCATCTAAATTATGTAATTTATGTAATAAAAGTTACAAATAAAGGGACTGCTAGCAGTCCCTTTATTGATACTATATAAGTATATTATCTTTTTTCTTTAACCTTGAATGCAGCTTTACCAATTCTATCTCTTAGATAGTAGATTCTAGCTCTTCTTACCTTACCTCTTCTTACTACATCGATTTTCTCGATTTTAGGAGAGTTTACAGGGAAAGTTCTTTCAACTCCTACACCGTAAGAAATTCTTCTTACTGTGAAAGTTTCAGCAACTCCTCCACCTTGTCTCTTGATTACAATTCCTTCATAAACCTGTACTCTTTCTCTGTTACCTTCTTTAATCTTAACGTGAACTTTAACTGTATCACCTGTATTAAATGCTGGTAGCTCTTTCTTTATTTGTTCATTTGTGAATGCTTTTAATAAATCCATAGTTGTCCCTCCTTCCTTCTTAGACGTTCATATGTGGTTCATAGAGGACCGCCCGTAATTCCTTTGTTATTATATCATACCCATTATAAATTGACAATAGGTGAATATACTAGATTTCATTTTTTATTTCTGCTATTAATTTTATGTCTGTTTTAGAAAGTTCCACCGTCTCCATAAGATCGGGTCTTCTTTCCATTGTAATTTTTAAAGACTTTTTACGTCTCCATCCATCAATGTTTTTATGATTTCCAGATAACAGTACATCTGGTACTTTTAAACCCTTATACTCCGCGGGTCGTGTATAGTGGGGATATTCTAATAATCCTGAATAAAAAGATTCTTCTTGATAGGACTCTTCTTGTGAAAGCACACCTGGAATCAATCTAGAAACTGCATCAATAATCACCATAGCAGGAATCTCTCCACCAGTTAATACATAGTCTCCAATGGATATTTCATCAGTAACTAATTCATCAACTACCCTTTGGTCTACCCCTTCATAGTGTCCACAGATAAAAATAAGTTCTTTTTCATTAGCTAATTCTGTAGCCAATTGTTGATTAAAGGTCTGCCCCTTCGGAGATAAATAGATGGTTCGGGGTTTAGTTTCACATTTAAGTTCATCTTTTATAGCTGCATGACAATCAAATATCGGTTGTGGAGTCATTACCATACCAGCTCCACCTCCATATGGATAGTCATCAACTTTTTTATGCCTACTTTCAGAATAATCCCTAATATTAATACAGGCTATATCTAAAAGCCCTTTATCCCTTCCCCGTTGTAAAATACTTGAACCCAAGGTAGCATCAAACATTTGGGGAAAAAGAGTCATTACCCTTATAATCATTCAATCATTCCTTCTATTGGATCTACAATAATTTTACCTGCTTCAATATCTATAACAGGAATAAATTCCTTTACTGATGGAATTAAGTATTCCTTCCCCTCTTCATTGGCAATAACATATACTTCATTGGAACCTGCTTGTAGTATATCCTTAACTTTTCCTAAATAAACATTATCTACCGTATAAACATCAAGACCAACGATGTCTACTATATAGTACGTATCTTCGGGAAGTATTCTTTTTTGAGTCTCATCAATAAATAGATATTTTTTCTTGTACTTTTCAACTAAATTAATATCGTTAAGATCTTTAAAGATAATTATTACATTGTTTGTTTGATACTGAACTTTTTGTATATGGAATTTCTCCTCAGAGCCCTCCATATATACCCATTTTAGTTCTTCAAAACGTTTTATATCATCGGTTAAGGGTATAACCTTCAGTCCTCCCTTAATACCATGTGTATTTACAATTTGTCCAACTCGTAGTTTTTTCATAATCTACTTTTGCACCTACTTTTATTAGACTTTTTTATAGTTAAATAGTGAAAGAAGGATTAGGTATACCTAATCCTTACTAGATGATTTCTACAATGACTCTTTTGTTATCTTTTGTCGCAGCAGCTTTTACAACAGTTCTAATGGCTTTAGCGATTCTACCTTGCTTACCTATTACTTTACCCATATCTTCTGGGGCTACTTTTAGTTCAACAATAATAGATTGGTTTCCTTCAACCTCATTAACAATAACTTGATCTGGGAAATCCACTAAAGCTTTGGCAATAACTTTTACCAGTTCGCCCATTTGTAAAACCCCCTAAATTACACTATTATTCAATAATGCCATTTTTCTTAAGTAGATATTTTACTGTATCAGTAGGTTGTGCGCCATTATTAAGCCACTTTGTAGCTTTTTCATCATCTATCTTAATTTCCTTTGGCTCGGAAACCGGATTATAGTATCCTATTTCTTCGATGAATCTACCATCTCTTGGTGCTCTTGAATCAGCAACTACTATTCTGTAAAAAGGTCTTTTCTTAGCACCCATTCTTTTTAATCTAATCTTAACAGCCATTCTTTCACCTCCTTTAAAGTCTCAATATTTAAAAATTTATTTTCCAAAGAAAGGAAGTTTGAACTTTCCGCCCTTTTTCATTTTATCCATATCGGTAAATTGCTTCATCATTTTTCTAGTTTGCTCAAATTGTTTAATTAAGCGATTTACCTGTTGAACACTGGTACCACTTCCATTTGCAATTCTTTTCCTTCTACTGGCATTTAATACCGAAGGATTTATTCTTTCTTCTTTAGTCATGGATTGGATAATGGCTTGTATGTGTAACAATTCCTTCTCATCCACTTCTAATCCCTTCAACTGTTTACCAGCACCTGGAATCATTTCTAATAACTGACTAATAGGACCCATGTTTTTTACTTGTTGTAGTTGATCTAGAAAATCTTCAAAGGTAAAGGTTTGTGTTTTAAACTTATTCTCTAACTCTTTAGCCTTTTTAGCATCAAAGTTTTCTTGAGCCTTTTCTATTAGACTTAATACGTCTCCCATTCCCAGAATTCTTGATGCCATTCTGTCGGGATGGAAAGGTTCTAAATCATCTAGTTTTTCACCTAAAGCGGCAAATTTAATAGGTTTATTCGTCACTGCCCTAACTGATAAGGCTGCTCCACCACGGGTATCTCCATCTAGTTTTGTTAAGATAACACCGTCTATACCTAATTGATCATTAAAGTGTTGAGCAACATTGACAGCATCTTGCCCTGTCATGGCATCCACCACCAATAATATTTCATGGGGTTTAATAGTACTCTTTATATCTTGTAGCTCACCCATTAATGCTTCATCAATATGCAGACGACCTGCTGTATCCACCAACATTACGTCATTTCCATTATCAAGGGCATGTTCTAGTGCTTTTTTAGCTATATCTACTGGACTTTCCTTGTCTCCCAATGTAAAAACAGGAACATCCACTTGACCACCTACAACTTGAAGCTGTTTAATTGCAGCAGGACGGTAAATATCACCTGCCACCAATAATGGTCTTTTACCCTGTTTCTTTAACAGTTTGGCTAATTTACCCGACGTAGTTGTTTTACCTGCCCCCTGTAAACCTACCAACATAATAATAGTAGGAGGTTTGGAAGCAAAAGTAACTTTACTTTGAGTCGTTCCCATTAATGAAGTTAATTCTTCATTAACGATTTTAATTATTTGTTGCCCTGGAGTTAAGCTTTCCAGTACATCAACACCAACTGCCCTTTCCTTCACCTTATTAATAAAATCTTTAACTACTTTAAAGTTAACATCTGCTTCTAAAAGGGCTAATTTTACTTCTCGCATTGCTTCTGTAACATCTTTTTCAGATACTTTGCCTTTACCTTTTAGTTTTGATAAGGTGTTCTGGAGTTTTTCTGCCAATCCCTCAAAGACCATACGAAACCTCCTCGAAATCTATTAATTCAACAATTCAGTTAATAAGCTTTTAATTTTGTCTAAGTGTTGTTTTAATCCTTCTTTTGGAGTACCTTGTTGAATTTCTTCCTCCAATGACAACACGCTCTCTAATGTTTTTTGTATTGAGTCGCTTTTACTGGCAAACAATTGTACCAACTTTAACTTTTCTTCATACTCATAAAGTATTTTTTCAGTTCGCTTTAATGTATCGTAAACAGCTTGTCTTGATATTTGAAAAGTTTCAGCTATTTCTCCTAGAGAAAAATCTTGGTTATAGTATAAGTCAATCATATCCCGTTGACGTTCTGTCAACAACTGACTATAAAAATCAAACAGTAGTGATATTTCAATTGTTTTTTCCAGCATTTCAAACACTTCCTATTATTTATCAGTGTTGTATTGTGTGTAAAGTAACTTTCCTTTACAGATAGTATTTTATACTAAAATCACTCATGTGTCAAATACTTTTTTAAAAAATTATTCTTCACCGAATAAAGCCGATACAAAGTTCTTAGAATCAAACTCTTGTAGGTCTTCCATCTTTTCTCCAACCCCAATAAGTTTAACAGGAATTTGTAGTTCTCGGCTAATTGCGATTACAACACCGCCTTTAGCAGTTCCATCTAATTTTGTTAAAACTAAACCAGTTATATCAGCTACTTCTTTAAATGTTTTTGCCTGTTGAATGGCATTTTGTCCTGTTGTAGCATCTAGTACCAGTAATATCTCTTTAGTAGCCTCTGCATATTCTCGATCAACAATTTTGAATATCTTCCCTAATTCATTCATTAGGTTCTTCTTATTATGCAAACGACCTGCTGTATCACAAATAAGGACATCTGTTTTTCTTGCCTTTGCTGCCTGTATGCCATCATAGATTACCGCTGCTGGGTCTGAACCTTCTTGATGTTGAATAACATCTACCCCCACTCGATCTCCCCAAATTTTTAATTGGTCAGATGCTGCCGCTCTAAATGTATCGCCAGCTGCTAAAACTACTTTTTTGCCTTGTTTCTTTAAACGGTTGGCTATTTTACCAATGGAAGTTGTTTTACCCACCCCATTTACACCAACCACTAAAATAATAGCCGGACCAGGTTCTACCTTCAATTTTTCATCTTCTGAAAAATCATCTAATATAGATGCCAACTTATCCTTTAGTAAATCTTTAATTTTACTAGGATCAGTAATTTTTTCTTTTTTAACTCGATCACGAAGGTCATCAATTACTTCCATAGTGGTGTCCACCCCCAGATCAGCAGTAATTAAGATTTCCTCCAATTCTTCAAACAATTCCTCATCAATTTTTTGATAAGACTTAACTAAGTTTTCTATCTTTCCTGTAATCCCTTGTTTGGTTTTTGATAGACCTTCTTTAAGACGTTTAAACAAACTAAACTTTTCTGTTGTTTCTTCTACAACTTCCTCAACAGTGTCTTCAAAGGCTTCCTCTTCTTCATCCAATACATAGTCCCCATCAGTTTGTTCCGTATCTACTTCTTGAATTTCTTGAATTTCTTGAATTTCTTGAATTTCTTGAATTTCTTGAATTTCTTCTACTTCTTCTACTTCTTGTATTACTAACTCAACTTCTTCTATGATTTCTTCTTGTTCGTCAGGGGTAACTTCACCCTCAAACGCCTCTTCTAGATCCTCTTCAATAATCTCTACTAACTCTTCATCATCCTCCATGTTTACAAGTTCTTCAGTTAATTCTTTTATTTCTTCCGACTCTATTATTTCTTCATTTTTTTTATTTCCCTTTAACTTATCAAATAATTTTTTGAACAAATAAATCCCCTCCTAACTGGCTATTACTTCATCTTTATCCGTTAATTTTACTGAAACTAGTTTAGAAACACCTTCTTCCTCCATAGTCACTCCATATAAAACATCTGCCAATTCCATTGTTCCTTTACGATGGGTTACAACAATAAATTGCGTTGTTTCCGAAAGTTCCTTTAAGAAGTTAGCGAATCGTCTTACGTTTGCATCATCCAATGCTGCTTCAATTTCATCCAATATACAGAAGGGGCTTGGTTTTACCAACAGGATGGCAAATAATAATGAAATGGCTGTTAAGGCCCTCTCACCCCCTGATAAAAGCGATAAATTTTGAAGTTTCTTTCCTGGTGGCTGTGCAATGATGTCAATTCCACAATTTAATATATCTCCTTGGGCTTCCAATATTAAGTCTGCCTTTCCCCCACCAAACAGTTTACTAAAGACTTCATTGAAGTTTTGTTTAATAATTTGGAACTGTTCTATAAATTGCTTCTCCATAGTTTTTTCCATTTCCTTTATAACTTCAGATAAAGAATCCTTTGCCTCTACTAAGTCATCCTGCTGTTTTTTCATAAACTCGTAGCGTTCTTTAATCTTTTCATATTCTTCTATGGCGTCCAAATTTATACTACCTAAAGATTTCATTTCATCTTTATATTTCTTAATCTCCTTTGTAACCTGACCAAGATCTTCAATTTCCTCTTTATAATTTTGGGCGGAATTATAGGTTAATTCATACTCTTCCCATAATTTATTGTAAAAGGTTTGCTGTTGCATTTCCAGTCGAGTTCTTCTTAAATCTAATTTATGGCTACTCTCCTGTAATCCACCAATTACTTCATCAACATGAGTAATTCCTTTCTTTACTTCAAACTCCCATGCAAGAATCTCATTCTTTTTATTCTTTAAAGACTCTAGATTTGTTTCTAAGTCTTCTGCCAATTGTTTTAATTGTATCAATTCTTGTTTATAAGTATCAAATTCCACCTGTAACTGATGGTTTTTATCTTGATTATTTTGAATTTCTTTCTGCTTCACCAATAACGTTTCTGCATTATTTTTAATTGCCCTTTGTAATCCTTCTATTTCCTGCAACAAAGATTTCTTTTGACCCTCAGTTGCTGCAACTTTTACCTTATCTTGTGTAATTTCATTGTTAATAGATTCTAGAACATTTCTTTCCAACTGTAAGTCTTTCTGAGAATCCGATACCCTTTGTTGGGTATTTGATATTTTTTCTTCTAACTTATTTATCTCTACATTACGTATTTGTAATTTATCCTCCGAATCTTTTTTTACTTCTTCCAACTGTTTAATCTCGGTAGTAAGTTGTAGTAATGAATCCGTTAAATGTTGTTTTTCATTTACAGCTTGCTCTAGTTTATTACCAATAGTTACTTCTTTAATTTTATTTTCTTGCTGTTTTTGATTTAAATTTTTAATTGTTTCGTTTAACTCATTACGTCTATTCTGTAATTTTTCTAATGACTGTCGAAGTAACTGTAATTCATCTTGATCTTCTTTGATTTGTTGAATTAACTCTTCTAGTTCTCTTTTCCTTCCTAAAATGCCTGAACCCGTTTTAGGAACACTCCCCCCCGTCATGGAGCCACCAATGTTTAATACATCACCATCTATTGTAACTATTTTTAAACGGTACTGCAATTTTCTAGCCACTTGAATTCCAATTTCTAGATTAGGCACAATTAGAACTCTTGATAGTAGATTAGAAAACACATTTGCAAATTTATTATCAGTTTTAATAATATTAAAAGCCACCTCTACTCCATCAAATTGTTGAAGTATATCATTTTCTTCTTTATTTATACTTCTTGGTTGAAGGGCTTTTATTGGAAGTATTGTTATTCTTCCCATATTATTCTTTTTCATATGGTCAATTAGTCGTTTACCGTCTTCTTCCGTCTCACTAATTATATTTTGGATGGATGCCCCTAGAGCTGTTTCCAAAGCCATCTCATAGCCTTTTGGTACTTTAATCAAATCAGCTACTACTCCATACACCCCTTTACCCAATTGAGGATTTCTTTCACAAGCAGTTAATATATTTTTAACGCTTTTATTAAAACCATCATGTTCTCTTTCCAGTTCTTCTAAAAGGTTTTTTCTGGAGGTTTTATGATTTAATTGATTCTTGGACTCTTCTAACTGCTTTGTCATTATAGAAATACTTTTTTCAATTTCTTCATTAGAAGTTAATTGTTTCGAATGTTCTTCCTCTGTAGCATGAATTAAGCTTTCAATTGCTTCGAGATCCTTCTCTAGTTGTTGAAAAAATATGGAGTTACTTTCCATCTTTTCATTGTAATTTTTAACTTCCCTCTGTACCTGTTCCATCCGTTTATCCATCGTCTTTATAAGGGTAATAAGACTGTTTAACTCACTCTTTTTATCTGAAATTTCATTTAATGTATCTATAATCAATGACTTAGAATTCTCTAGGTTATCTTCTTTAGACGAATTTAGCTGGGCTTGTTTTTCATATTGAGCAACTTTAGCTGTTAAAACACCCTTTAAATTATCTAACTCTTTACAAATCCCTTCCAGTTCCTTCAATTTTTTCTCCAACTCCATTGAAGATGTACTTTCTAAGGCTTCCATATTTTTTATTTCCAGTTGAATTCTAGCAAGATTTTCATCATTATGGGTCATTTTCTCTTGACTAAGGGTAATGAGTCCTTCTTTACTTTTAATAGTATTCTCTGCTTGAAAATATTGATTTTGAACTTTTTCTAAATCCCCTTCGCAAAGGTTCAATTGTTCTTTTACTTTTTCTATTTCATTTTGATGTTCTTGTTTATTTTTTGATTGTTCTTCTAGAGAATTTTTGATGGATTCAATTTGATCTAAAATAATCTTTAATTCTCCATCAATTTTATCAATCTCTCTAATAAAAAGATTAACCTCCAGCTTAATTAAACTCTCCTTTATTTCTTTGAACTTTTTAGCCTTGCTACTTTGACGTCTAAGGGGTTCTATTTGACTTTCCAACTCGTGTAAAATATCAGCCACCCTCAAAAGATTATCTTTAGTAGAGTTTAATTTCTTTTCCGCTTCATCTCTTCTATTTTTGTATTTAACGATTCCTGCTGCTTCTTCAAAAATTAATCTTCTTTCCTCTGGCTTACTACTAAGTATTTCATCTATTTTACCTTGTCCAATAATGGAATATCCTTCTTTTCCTATTCCGGTGTCCATTAGAAGTTCTCTAATATCCTTTAATCTACAGGAGGATTTATTTAAATAATATTCACTTTCACCAGAACGATAAACCCTTCTTGTGATGGTGACTTCACCATAATCTATTGGTAGCATTTTTGCTGAATTGTCTAAAGTGAGGGATACTTCCGCCATCCCCACAGGTTTTCTAGAGGCTGTACCAGCAAAAATAACATCCTCCATTTTTGCTCCCCTCAGAGATTTAGGGCTTTGTTCCCCTAAAACCCAGCGAATAGAGTCAGAAATATTACTCTTTCCACTTCCGTTGGGTCCCACAACACCTGTTATTCCACCTTCAAAGTGCATATCTATTTTATCAGCAAAAGACTTAAATCCTTGAATGTCTAATCTTTTTAAATACAACAAAATCACCCCATACCTACTATGAAATATATACTGATTTATTTTATCACAAAGCACTACAGAACTCTAGTAAAACCAGTAACAACTCCAACTATGGTACTATTTATCCACCTGTAATATTATTTGTCCTTCTTCTATTTCCAAAGAAGTTCTAATATTGAGATGATTTAAACTATATTTTTCTAAAAAATATTTTTTATTAGATTGTTTAAATCCCGCCACCTTAGAGGCTTCCCTTTCATTACAATAGATGGTTACGTTACGTAGTTGCGAATTTTCCAACTTTGAAAATTGATTTTCTATTAACCCACGAAAAATTTCCGTTTCCACCATTTCTCGGAAAGCTGGATGATATGGACCCGCCACAATGCTCTTACCATAGGTTATTTCTTCAGTAGACTGTAACCCTAACCTAATTACTGGTATTTTGTTGTCTTCAAATGAAGTTAATACTTCTTTACATAAAACAACACACTCTTCAAGGCTAAATGGTTTATATTCTCCTGTCTGAAATAATTCTTCTAATCCTGTATCTTTAATAACAATAGTTGGATATACCCTAACAAAGTCCGGTTTATAATGGATAAAATCAGCCACCGTTTGATAAATACTCTTCGGGCTATCTCCTGGAAGTCCCACCATCATCTGTAATCCTAATTTCAATTGATTATCTTTTATTAATCTTACTGCTTTGTCAACATCATCTTTACAATGTCCCCTATTACTTAAAGTTAAAACATCTTCATTGGTGGATTGTACCCCTAGCTCAATAGTAGTAACACCGTAACCCTTTAATATATCTATTATTTCTTGACTAATATAATCAGGTCTGGTGGAAAGCCTTATACCATCAACTTCCCCAGTCTTAACGTACTTAGATGCAGGAGTCAATAACTCTTGCTGTTTATTTATCGGCAGACCTGTAAAACTACCTCCATAAAAAGCAATTTCTCGGAGTTGATCTCCTTGAGGAAAGGTACTTAAATAATTAATAATAGTCCCCTCAACTTCTTCTCCTGTTGGTTCTTCTTCAGTTCCTGCAATTCTCTTTTGATTGCAGAAAATACAGTCATGGGGGCAACCACGATGGGGTATGAATATTGGAATAATGTATACTTTTTTTGCCATGCTAGTTCCTTACTTTAATTATAGCTTCTTGTGCTGCATTTTGTTCTGCTTCCTTCTTACTCTTACCCCTGCCTTCGCCCAACTTTTGACCACCTAAACAAACCTCCACCTCAAAGGTTTTATCGTGATCTGGACCCAATTCATTAATAACTCTGTATGAGATTTTTTCTGTGGTTTTACTTTGCAAAAGTTCCTGTAAATAAGTTTTATAATCTTTGAATAGATCCCCACTGCTGGCTAACTCAATTGAATCTAATAAATTATCTAAAACAAATTTTCTTACCAAGGTCAAGCCTCCATCGATATAAATTGCACCAATTAAAGCTTCAAAGGCATCTGCTAAGATGGAAGCCCTCTTTCTTCCTCCCGAAAGTTCTTCCCCCTTACCTAACATCATAAAATCCCCTATACAAATATTCTTAGCAACGCTGGCTAATGATGCTTCACAAACTACATTTGCCCTAACCTTAGTCAATTCTCCCTCTGGTAGATGGTTATATTTATTAAAAATGTAATCACTAATAATCAAACTCAAAACAGAATCCCCTAGAAATTCCAGTCTTTCGTTATAAGGGTGTTTTTTTAGTTTCGTTTCATTAGCATAGGAACTATGGGTTAGTGCTTCTATCACTAAATCTGGATTATTAAATTTATAACCAATCTTATCTTGAAATATTAATAACTGTTGTTCTTTGTTTTTTGAAAAAGGCAATGAACTCCCCCCACTTCTTCTTAATGATAAATGATATATGTAATTATGATTTCCTATTTAATATATTAAAAATCTGTAATTTGTGCAATGGTTTTATAACATTTACACATTAAACAGCACATATTTTATTATAAAAAAATAATTATAGGAAAAATCATTCCCTATAATTATTTTTTATGAACCTTTACCCTTTGTACTTTTTGAATACAATGGTTGCATTATGACCACCAAAGCCAAGGGAATTGGACAGTGCATAATTAACAACTTTATCTTTATAATGATTTGGTACATAATCTAAGTCTAATTCTGGGTCTGGTGTTTCCAAGTTAATAGTAGGTGGTACCTTATCATCATTGATTGCCATAACACATGCTATCGCCTCAATACTACCAGCCGCCCCCAGTAAATGTCCCGTCATAGATTTGGTGGAACTAACAGATAGATTATAAGCATGTTCTTTAAAAACCTTCTTAATTGCCATCGTTTCAAACTTATCATTATAGGGTGTACTGGTACCATGGGCATTTATATAATCAACATCTGTTGGAGAAATATTCGCATCTTTTAACGCTTCCATCATTGCTCGTGCCGCCCCTTCACCTTCTGGAGACGGTGTTGTAATATGATATGCATCAGCACTCATACCATAACCTACAATTTCAGCATAAATTTTAGCGTTTCTTTTTATTGCATGGTCTAGTTCTTCAAGGATAAGTATTCCAGCACCTTCTCCCATTACAAAACCATCTCTATTCAAATCAAAAGGTCTACTGGCTTTTTGAGGTTCTTCATTATTAGTAGACATAGCCTTCATTGAACAAAAACCAGCTATTGATAGTGGTGTAATACCAGCTTCCATACCACCAGTAACGACAATATCCGATGCTCCCCTCTCAATTATCTTAAAAGCCTCACCAATGGCATTGGTGGAGGAGGCACAGGCAGTAACGATGGTGGTATTAGGTCCTTTAGCTCCTAAAGTCATAGAAACATAACCAGCTCCAATATTAGAGATCATCATTGGAATAAAAAATGGACTGACACGTTTTGCACCTTTTTCCCTTAGTTTATCCTGCTGTTGTTCCATTGTTTCAATGCCGCCAACTCCTGAACCTAAAATAACACCAAATTTCTCTGCATTAGATTCATCTATTTGTAGCCCAGAGTCCTCCATAGCAATATTGGCAGCAGCAACAGCAAACTGAGTAAAACGATCCATTTTTTTAACTTCTTTTTTATCAATATATTTTTCTGGTTGGAAATCCTTCACTTCTCCAGCTATCTTTGTTGGATAGTCAGTAGTATCAAATCTAGTTATATAATCTATTCCGGAAGTACCTGAAAGTAACCCATTCCAAAAGGTTTCTTTTCCTACACCAATTGGTGTAATACATCCTATTCCTGTCACTACGACTCTTCTATTCATTGTATAGACCTCCTTCATTGCAAAGTCCCGATAATATCGGGACTTTATCTCTGCTGATTACTGTTTAGATTCTACGTATTTTACAATATCTCCAATGTTTTTAAAGTTTTCAGCCTCTTCATCTGGAATTTCAACACCAAATTCATCTTCAATTGCCATAATAATTTCTACAGCGTCTAACGAATCAGCTTCTAAGTCACTCATTAATGAAGTAGTAGCAGTTACGTTACTAACATCGTCTAAACCTAATTGTTCACCAATAATTTTAACAACTTTTTCAAATAACATAATATCTTCCTCCTGTATTTTGCATTTTTTATTTAACCAACAAACTAATTTATTACATTGCCATACCGCCATCTACATGAATCACTTGACCAGTTATATATTCTGATAAATCACTACTTAAAAACAAGATTAAGTTAGCAATATCCTCTGGCTTACCATAACGTTTTAAAGGTATTTGGTTCAATAATTGTTCCTTAACGTCTCCTGACAAGGTGGATGTCATATCAGTATCAATAAACCCTGGTGCAATGGCGTTGACAGTGATTCCTCTTCCCGCTAATTCTTTTGCTAATGCCTTAGTAAAACCAATAACACCTGCCTTTGATGCACAGTAATTCGCTTGACCAGCATTACCCATTACACCAACCACTGATGAAATATTAATGATTTTACCGGATTTTTGTTTAATCATTTTTTTTGCGATAGCCTTAGTACAAAGAAAAGTTCCTTTAAGATTTACTTCCATTACTTGATCCCAGTCTTCTTCCTTCATACGAATAAGTAAATTATCTTTAGTTATACCTGCATTATTAACTAGTATATCAATTTTATGGAATTTCTCTTCAATCATTTCAAGCATTTTATTAACTTCAGAAGCATCTGAAATGTTCGCCTTTATTGCTAATCCTTGAACTCCAAAGGATTCTATTTCTTTTACTGTTTCCTCTGCCGCTGTTGAATTGCTGGTATAATTAATAATCACATTTGCACCAGCCTTAGCTAAAGTTAAAGCAACTGATTTACCAATTCCTCTGGAACCACCCGTTACAAGAACATTCTTTCCTTTTAAGTTCAATAAAACTCCTCCTAACTATTGCCATTTAATAAACTTTTTATACCTTCTACATCTTCTATATTATAAGTTTTTACTTTTACTTTGTTATTTTTAGCAATTCGTTTAATAAAACCTGAAAGGGTTTTTCCTGGGCCTATTTCAATAAATGTATCAAAACCATCCTTCAACATTAATTCTACAGAGTCCTCCCAAAGAACTGATTTACTTACTTGATCCACTAGAGTAGGTATAATATCTTCTTTACTTTGAATAATTTTAGCATTTACATTTGATACTACTGGTATGATTGGTGAATTTACTTCATACTTTACTAATTCCTCATGTAATCTTTCACCAGCGGGCTTTAATAGACTACAATGGAAAGGCGCACTAACTGGTAATAACACTGCCTTCATTGCACCCATTTCTGTAGCTTTATCTACGGCTGCCTTTACTGCGTTTACTTCACCTGAAATAACGATTTGTCCTGGCATATTAAAATTAGCTGCCTCTACTACCCCATAACCACTACATTCAGTTAAGCAGGCTTCTACTGCTGCTCTATCTAACCCCATAATAGCTGCCATTGTTCCTACTCCCAATGGAACTGCTTCTTGCATAAATTTCCCTCTGCTCTTTACAAGTCTTACAGCGTCTTTAAACTGTAAAACATTAGATTTAACTAAGGCTGAGTATTCTCCTAAACTTAAACCCGCTGTTATACTACAATCTAAGCCTTCTTTTTCAAGGACTCTTAATAATGCTATACTAGTGGTAAGAATAGCAGGTTGAGTATTTTCTGTTTTAACTAACTCTTCCTCTGGCCCCTCAAAACATAGTTTCTCCATATCTAAGCCTAAATTATCACTGGCCTCTTCAAATACTTCTTTAGCTAAGCTGAAATTTTCTACTACTTCTTTTCCCATCCCCACATATTGTGCTCCTTGTCCGGGAAAGACAAATGCAATTTTTCCCATAAACTACTCCTCCTTGTCGTAAATAGTTAACAATCCTAGTTGTTTCTTTGCACCTTCTATAATTTCTTGTATAATTTCATGGCTAGTCTTTACTTCCTTTACCATTGAAGCAATTTGCCCTGCCATTACTGACCCATTTTCAATATCCCCTTCAATAACTGCTACCCTTAGTTTACCAGAACCAAACTCTTCTAATGCCTCTTTAGTAACTCCTTCTTTTTCAAGTTGAGCAAAATCTCTAGTCAATTTATTTTTTAAAACCCTTACAGGATGGCCTGTTGCCCTAGCCGTCACAACAGCATCTCGATCCTTAGCTTTAATAACCATTTGTTTGTAATTGTCATGAACAACACATTCTTCTGCACAAATAAACCTAGTACCAATTTGCACGCCTTCAGCTCCTAATGAAAGGGCGGCTAAAAAACCTCTACCATCAGCGATTCCTCCTGCTGCAATAACAGGTATATTTATTTCACTAGCCACTTGAGGTACTAAAACCATCGTTGTTAATTCACCAATATGTCCACCAGCTTCGGTTCCCTCAACAATAACTGCATCTGCCCCTAATCGCTCCATTCGCTTTGCTAATGCCACAGAAGGAACTACTGGAATAACCTTTGTACCGATAGATTTAAATTTATCTATGTATTTACCTGGGTTTCCAGCGCCTGTTGTAATAACTGCCACTTGTTCTCTATAAACAACTTCAATAACATCTTCCACAAAAGGAGATAATAGCATTATATTAACACCAAAGGGTTTATTAGTTAATTCCTTTGCCTTTTTTATTTCTTTTTCTACCACTTCAGCAGGCGCATTACCTGCGGCGATTATTCCTAACCCTCCTGCCTCCGAAACAGCCGCCGCCAACTCAGCAGTTGCCAACCATGCCATTCCACCTTGTATAATAGGATACTTTATATTCAATAACCCACACAAACTCGTTTGAAACATATTCATCCTCCTCAGGCACACCTTATTTACTCCACTTCAATAATGTTGACCCCCATGTAAGTCCTCCACCAAATGCCACCAATACCACCATATCATCCTTTTTTATTAGTCCCTTTTTGACTGCTTCATCTAATGCCACTGGTACCGAAGCTGCTGACATATTCCCATATTTGTCTA
Source organism: uncultured Alkaliphilus sp. (assembly GCA_938074565.1). Taxonomy (GTDB): domain Bacteria; phylum Bacillota; class Clostridia; order Peptostreptococcales; family Natronincolaceae; genus Alkaliphilus. The sequence goes on from CALJEQ010000001.1 coordinate 121,599, forward strand.
GGTTAACATATATTTTTTCCATAGGAATATTAAGACGTTTTGAAGCCGCTTCAATAATTCTAATATTCGCTTGATGAGGTATTAAAAAATCTACATCTTCTATATTTAACCCCCCACGATTAATTGCTTCCATTGCAGCTTTAGCCATTACCCTCACTGCAAATTTAAATACTTCACTACCATCCATTTTAACATAATGCAATTTATTTTCCACTGAATTAAGGGATGCAGGTATTCTTGATCCCCCTGCTGGTTGAATTAAAGCTTCCCCATTACCCCCATCAGCCCCTAAATATGAAGATAATATACCATAACCTTCTTCGGTTCTTTCAATTACTACTGCCCCTGCTCCATCACCAAACAATACACAGGTATTACGGTCTTCCCAATCTAATATTTTAGTAAGGGTTTCCGCTCCAATAATTAATGCATTTTTATAGACACCATTTTTAATAAATTGCTCCCCTATGGTTAAGGCGTACAAAAACCCTGAGCAAGCTGCTTCAATATCAAAGGCCGCAGCCTTCAATGCCCCCAAGTTTTTTTGAACGATACATGCAGTTGATGGAAATGCCATATCAGGAGTTACTGTGGCAACAATAATTAAATCAATATCTTCTGGTTTAAGGTTTGCATCCTCCAGTGCTTTTAAGGCCGCCTTAGTAGACAAATCCGATGTGGCTGTTTGATCATCTGCCACTCGCCTACTACAAATTCCTGTCCTTGTACGAATCCATTCATCTGTTGTATCTACCATTTTTTCTATGTCAAAATTAGTTAATTCACGTTCTGGTAAACAACTGCCTGTTCCACTTATACCTACTGAATAGCTTTTATTCAATTGTATCAGCTCCTAATTTGTTAATTTCTGTTGTTATTTCCATTACCACTTCTTTTTCAACTAATATCTTTGCTTGACGAATTGCATTTTTTACCGCTTTTTCATTAGAACTACCGTGGGCTTTAATCAAAAGACCCTTTACCCCTAGAAATGGTGCTCCTCCGTATTCTGTGTAATCAAATCGTTTTTTAAACCCTTTAAAACCTGACTTTAATAGCATAGCACCAAATTTCCTAATGGTATTCTTAGTTAGTTCTTCTTTTAAAAGTTTCATAAAGGTACTAGCTACACCTTCCATTAGTTTTAAGATTACATTTCCTGTAAATCCATCACAAACGATAACATCCGCATAGCCCGATGGAATATCCCTTGCTTCAACATTACCACAAAAATGATAGGGGGCATTTTTACAAACTTCGTAGGCTGCTTTTGTACTATCATTTCCCTTTCCTTCTTCAATTCCAATGTTAACAAGACAAACTTTAGGTTTTAGAATTTCTAACATTTTCATGGCATAAACACTACCCATTAATCCAAATTCCAAATAATTTCTAGGCTTACAATCGGAATTGGCACCGCCATCTATTAATATGGAAATTCCTTTTTCAGTAGGTATTGTAGGTGCTAAAGCAGGTCTATCAATACCCTTAATTCTACCTAATATTAGCAAACCACCCGCCAGTAACGCTCCAGTGTTTCCTGCCGATATAATAGCATCTGCCTTACCTTCTTTTACAAGATTTAACGCCACCACCATTGATGAATCTTTTTTCTTTTTGATGGCTGCCACAGGTTTATCTTCATTAGATATTTCTTCACTACAGTGAATAATTTCTATTTTATCCTTCGGATAATTTTTTATATTTAATTCCTTCTCTATTGCATTTTTATCTCCCGTTAAAATTATATTGATACCGTACTCATTTACGGCATCTACAGCCCCTTGAACAGTAACCTTTGGGCCGTGGTCACCACCCATAGCATCTAAAACAATTTTCATGGTATACCTCCTTATTTACTGTTAATGGCCACTAATATAAATTTGCCTCTAAAAACCTGATCTTGATTAATATTGATTTTAACATGAACAAAATGATTATTTCCCCTTACTCTTACTACTTCTGCCTTAGCAATCAATTTATCTCCTGCCCTTACTGGGCTTAAGTATTTTATATTTGATACTCCGGTTAACGCAACGTCAGCGTCAATAACTGCCATTGCCAAAGATTCTGCTTGTGAGAAGATATGATGACCTCTTACAATATTAGTTTTGCTAAAGGCCATTTCTGGTGTTGTTTGAAGGATGGAAATCCCTCTTTCTCCTAAACTTAAGTCTATTAACTCTCCAATAATTTCAGTACCAACAATGCTACGGACTTTCTGATAATTTTTACCCGCCACTTGTTTTATACGTTCCCTTAGCTCTGGAATCCCTAATTCTAGCCTATCTAACCTTATGGTTTGAATACTGACCATAAATTTTTCCGATAAATCTTCATCTGTAACAAAGGGATCCGCCTCTAGCAATTCCAGTAGTTTTCTTTGCCGGCTTGCCTTATTCAGTTTTCCAGTTTTTTTCAATTACCTTCACCTCTAGTTTTTAGCACTTGTATTTAGTACCTGCTACTAATAATTAGTATATAATAATATATTTTATAAATCAAGTAGATTATTACTTAAGTTTTCCTAAACTCATTAATATTAAGCAAAAAATGAAAAAAATAGTAATGATTTCTCATTACTATTTATTGCTTCAATTACTATTTAGTTTCCATTACCTCTTTGTTTTTATAGAAACCACATGCCTTACAAACTCTATGTGGTAACTTTGGCTCATGGCATTGAGGGCACTTGATTACTCCAACAGCAACATACTTTGAGTTTGAAGCTCTTCTCATATCTCTTTTTGATTTACTGGTTTTACGCTTTGGTACTGCCATATTTAACACCTCCTTAATCGTCTTGTAGCAATTCCTTCAATTTAGCCAGTCGAGGGTCTAGAATTTCTTCTTCTTCCTCTTCAATTACACACTGGCAATCTTCAACATTTAGATCTTTACCACATTGTACACATAATCCTTTGCAATTATCTTTACAAATGGTTTTTAGAGGAACATTTATAAAAATGCTCTCCTTAATCATTTCAACTAGTTCAATTTCATCATTTTGATAAAAAATAAGGTCATCTTCAAGATTATCATTTTCTATAACTGATTCTTCTCGAACTAATTCAGCATTAACTTTTTCGTCCAGCTCATAAGTAAAAGATTTTAGGCAACGACTACAACCCACCTGCAAATCAGCTTTGATGTTACAAGTTATATAAAGTCTTTCATCAATTACATAAAGCTTTCCCGTTACTGAAACAGGCGACGGTACTTTAATTTCATCTCCATAATAATCAATAGTATCAAGATTTAGAAGAAAATTCAAGTCTACTTGATTTTTTTTCTCTTTTTTTATTGTTGCTAAATCAATCTTCACACAATTCACCTCTTAACCATCGCTAAAATAGATTATACAAATGAATAAATTGTTTGTCAAGTATTTTATCTTGATAGCTGAAATGATTTATATAAAAAACAGAAGGGAAGGTAGGTTTCCCTACCTTCAACCAACCATAATTATAATTTCTGTAATTATTTTACAAGAGTTAAAGTATCTCTAGCGATCATTAATTCTTCGTTTGTTGGAATTAATAATACCTTAGTTGCTGAATCATCCGTTGAAACGATTCTTTCTTTTCCTCTTACATTATTTTTCTCATCATCAATCTTAATTCCTAAGAATTCTAAACCTCTACAAACTTCTTCACGACATTCTTTTGAATTTTCTCCTAATCCAGCAGTAAATACAACAGCATCTAAACCACCCATTTCTGCTGCATAGGCACCGATGTATTTCTTAACTCTTTTGTAGAATATTTCTAATGCCAAGTTTGCTCTTTCGTTTCCTTCAGCAGCAGCATCTTCAATATCTCTAAAGTCGCTACTAACACCAGATATTCCAAAAACACCTGACTTTTTATTCATTAAATTATTTAATTCAGCAGAGCTTAAGTTTTCTTTTTCCATTAAAAAAGTAGTGATGGCAGGGTCCATATCTCCACATCTAGTACCCATTGCTAAACCTTCTAATGGTGTAAAGCCCATACTGGTATCAATAGATTTTCCACAGTCTATAGCAGCAACACTGGCACCATTACCTAAATGACAAGTAACAATCTTCATTTCTTCTAAAGATTTTCCTAATAATTCAGATGCCTTCATTGCAACATACTTATGGGAAGTTCCATGGAAACCATATCTTCTAATTTTATACTTCTCGTATAATTCATAAGGTAGAGCATACAAATATGAAGACTTTGGCATAGTTTGATGGAAAGCAGTATCAAATACAGCCACCATTGGAACTTGTGGAAGAATTTCTTCACATGCATAAATTCCCATTAAGTTTGGTGGATTATGTAATGGAGCTAACTCAGAACATTCTTCTAAAGCTTGCTTCACTTCTTCATTTATTAAAATTGAGCCAGAGAATTTTTCAGCACCATGTACAACACGATGTCCTACCGCAGATATTTCATCCATAGACTTGATAGCTCCGTGGTTGGCATCCACTACGGCACCTAGTACAATTCTAATGGCATCTTTATGATTGTCCATTTTTTCTTGAATAACAACTTTTTCTTTTCCTGTAGCTTCGTGTTTTACAAAACCTTCTTGCAGACCTATTCTTTCAGCAATACCTTTAGCTAACACTTCTTCATTTTGCATATTTATTAATTGATATTTTAATGAAGAACTACCACAGTTTAAAACTAATACTTTCATTTCATAACCTCCTAAAGTAATATAGTGTGTATGCTCTTATTGTAATCATATGCCATATTATTTTATCCGACATTACAATAATAATAAATTTCAAGACATATTGCAAGTTATTTCAGTCCTATTGTATACAAAACACTAATATTTTTATTTTGCATTCTAAACAATATTATGCCATATATTTAACTATTTATTAGAACAATATAGTATAATCATATTAAATCTTACGAAAAAATAATTAATATATTTTTTTATTGTATTATTTAACAGTTTTTATTTTTAAAATTTAATAAATAATTTATAAAAACAACAAAGTATTAACTAAGGTATGACCGGCTATTCCATAAAGTATAGCTTTTTAGCATAGAAAAAGAAACCATATTATATAACTAGGAGGAACCCATGAAGGTACTTGGATTAATTACAGAATATAACCCCTTTCATAATGGACATTTATATCATTTAAAAGAATCCCTCAAAGTCACTAATTCAACCCACTCCATCGCTGTAATGAGTGGTAATTTCCTACAAAGAGGAGAACCAGCATTGCTTCATAAATGGGCTAGAGCTAAAATGGCTGTTATGGGGGGTGTAGACTTAGTATTAGAGTTACCTACTGTTTATGCCTGTTCAACAGCTGAGCATTTTGCCTTTGGTTCAGTAAAACTATTGGATGCTACTGGTGTAGTTAATTCCCTATGCTTTGGTAGTGAGGAGGGCAATTTAAAAGGATTACAATTAATTTCATCCCTTTTAATTAATCCCCCAAAAGAATTTAACATATTTCTTCAAGAATACCTTAAAATGGGCATCTCCTTTCCTGCTGCTAGAGAAAATGCCCTGAAGGATTTTTTCCAAAAAGACAACAAATTAACACCCGAAGAATTATTAAAAATTAATCATCTTATTAAAAACCCCAATAATATTTTGTCTATAGAATACTTAAAAGGGTTAAAGACCATTAATAGCTCCATCACCCCCCATACAATCCTAAGAATAAAGGCTGGATATCATTCCACCGATATTTCTTCTAATATTGCCAGTGCTACAGCAATTAGGGAACATTTGAAGGGTTTGGGGGCTTTAGATGAGTTAAGGAATGTTATTCCCTCCACCACATATTCTATTTTGGAGGATTCCTTTAAACAAAAGATTGGGCCAATATTTAGTCATCATTATCAACAGTCTATTATGACCCTTATTCGTCGAAGCGCCACCTCCAGTTTATCACGTATTTATGATGTTAATGAAGGTCTAGAAAATAAAATTAAACAATGTGGACTTTCCACCAATGGAATGAGTAACCTAATAAATAGTATTAAAAGCAAGCGTTATCCCTTAACAAGAATACAGCGAATTTTAATGCATCTACTTTTAGATATAACAAGGGATGATTTTAATGAACTTCATCAGCAGGGAGGCCCTCAGTATATTCGAGTTTTAGCCTTTAATGAGAAAGGTCGGGAGTTATTAAAGCTAATGAAAGAAAAGGCAACACTACCGATTATAAATAAAATAAATCAATATGAGCCTCAAAACGAATATGCTTCTAAAATGTTAGCTATTGATATTAGGGCAACTGATATTTATAGTCTAGGGATTGATAATCCCAACTTTTCAACTTATCAATTAGATTTTACCCAGAGTCCTTTTTATTGCCACAGCTAATAGGGGTAGCTCTTAACTACCCCTTAGACTTATGAAAAGCCTTTATTTTCTTCGTCATTGCTATAATTCAGCAGGCTTTAAAAAACAGCCGTCTAACGTAACGTATACCCCACCACGTTATAATTTTTATATTGAAAAAACTCACGATTAATCTCTATTTTAGAATCTTCCTGATAGATTACAAAAAAAGTGATGCCCTCCAATACATTAAAGTTTTGATACTTACTATTATAATCTCCTATATTACTTTCTTGGTTACGTATCTCGATTGCCAACTGCCCTTCTTCCCTATAAATTGCAGTTTCATTTCCTATTACACTATTTATTTTATCAATTATTAATTGATTTTTTATTTCTGCTGTTGTTCCATACAGTTCCATCGGTTGATACACTTTTTCAGACGTTTCATCATAATAATAGATAGTATGATTCCTTGTATTAAAATAAATTTGTTTCCCCAACTGGTAATCTGTAAAATAGAAGGGTGGACTCCATTGGTCGTGTAAATTAGCAACATAGAAACGGTCATGTAAAACCAATAATTTCACCACAAGTCTAGATTTTATCCCTGCAAAGTTTTTTTCATGATGATAGTTTTTAAATAATACATCATAAAATTCCCTTAACAATTTATCTTTATTAATGGATACTTCCTGTTCATTGCTTCTATTAAACCCTTCTGCTATGTTATCTACATTAACTACTTCTTTATCAATGGAATTTATAAGGGCTTTTGCAGATAAATTTAAGTTTTGTTTTATTTCTCCAACTTGAAACTGGTTATGATTTAATAAAGCCATAGGAATGAATGAAAAAGCTATCATAATTATAATAATGATAATTGCTATTATTTGTCCCATCTTATCCCATCCCTACTGTTGTATATATGTAATTAGCCTTATTTCTCCATTGGAATAATAATTAATTTCCCTATTAAAATTACCGTTATCAAAAATATAATTAATGCCCGTATTTCCCCTTTCATCGTCACTATCTCCGTAAAAAGGATTAGTCACATCTACATCAGGATGACTTCCATAACCATAATATTTTCCATCTCCATTCATTTTAGTAATAACCAACATAGCCACATCCTCCTGTTGAGAATATTGATATATATCAGCCATTACATCATAACCTTTAACCATATCCTTTGCATTCTTAGCGATAATTCCCGTCTTTAATGATTTTATTTGTTGATTAATACCACTATTAATACCACTTCCCATAGCAGTAGTTAGTAACCTAGCAAAAATAGTATCATTTCCATCTTCCAAAAAAACTGTAATACGATCCCCTATTTGTAGAGGCTGATTAAGAATTTCTTCCGAATGATAAAATACATCATAAACCCCATCCTTCACTACTCTTTCTAGCTTTAGTTGGATAAAATAGTCACCATATTTATTTACTTGATCCCTTAATTCTTCATATAATTGAGAACTAAAATAACCTTGAGTGGCAACAATTTCCACTGTTTGATAGTTTATACGATTTACTTCCACTTTTATGTTTTCTTGTAGGAAATAAAAAGTAATCAAAAGAATGAGGAAGGTAATTAAAGTAATTGTTATTATTCCTGCTATTACTTTCCCTATCATTTACTTCCCCTCTTTCTATTTAGCTTCATTATTATTAACTTAACTATCGAGTTAAGTTTACCTGTTTAAAAAGAATTGATGATAATTCTCCATTGGCATTATAGGATTTAGTCATATCAAACAACGCACCATCTAACACATCACTAGCCGTCATTAGTGTATCATCATGCCTTCTTATAGCGACAGTAATACCACTTCCAGACTGTTTATGATAATTCTTAACCGTACTACCCGTTACAATATTAGGATTTTGTAGCATCTGACTTACTTTATGTTGTTCTATGGCAGCTCGATCTCCCATGTCTTTTGCCCCGGAAACTTGCCCTAGTATGGCATAACCAATAAGACCTAAAACCAAAACTATACCTACAATTGTTGCTATCGCCTTATCCATTAATAACTCTCCCTTTTATTGGTTTTTTAAAGTAAATATTATTCTTCTTAGTTTATTCCCCTCATAAAACACCTGTTTTTCAAATATTGCTTCATAAGGAATATAAAAACCCTCCTGTTGATAACCTTCTAATTGATACTCTTTCTCCACCCCCTCTACATTCACCTCCACCTTTACTTCTTCATCAGCACTATAGTAACGTATAATTGAAATCACGTCGCCACCAGTTAATTGACTCTTCCCTAAGGGTAAAATATCATTCTTCTTTACTTTTTCTAACTCATCTACTTTTATTGCTGTGACCCTTATTAACTCTAAATTATTCCTCCACAACTCAATCCCTATCATAGAAAGGCTTAACAGTACCGTAGAAATAATAATTGTGGCTATTATATTCTTCATATTTCATTCCACCCTAAGAAAATATTCTTAAAACATTTGATTCATATCATAGGCCGTTAACCAGGGTATAAGCATGTACATTGTTAGTAGACCAATCAATAAAAAGCAACCTACTATGCCCCATGCATTAATCAACTCTATTTGTCTCTTCACATTTCTTATTCGTTGTCTTTTCTCAATGTTAAATTCATTCTCTATATTAGTAATAGCTTGATCAAAATCATAATTATTTGCCTGATCTAGTTTTTCAAGAAAAAGTTTAACATTAATATCCTTCTCTTCTTCAATATACTTTCTATAAATTGAAGTATTGCTGATGGTATTTTTCTTATTTTGAACTTCTATTTCTTTAAGAAATTTTTTATGGTAGTGGGATTTATCTATCAATATAGAAAGTACTTCCATAAAATTAACAGGTTTTATACTTCCATTTAAAATGATGAGACGTTTTAAAAAACGCAGTTCCTTCTTTACATCCGTCTGAATAAAAAAATTATAAATTTTTAAAATTAATTCAGGCAGAAAAAAGAACACTATTAAAATACAAGTGAGATAAGGGTAATTAACAGACCTTGCCGAATAATAACCATATAACCTATAATATACCTTATTAGCCATAGTCAATGGAGGAAGCTCATATCCTATTTCTGATTCCTTTATTAGACCTAAAATCTTTTCCTGTACCTCTTCCTTAGATAGTAATAGACTTTCTTTTTTAGAAATATATCTAATAGAAAGTTTTAAATAGTGCAATTCTTCCTCCAACGCCTTTCCTTCATCTACTTCTTGACTTCTATAGTGGTACAGTTCATCCACACGATAGTCATATTTACTATATACTTCAGAAGTATAATAAGAAACATTAGTTGAATGAATCAGCAAAAGCAATGTAAATGTCGTCACTACTAAAGCAATCTTGATGGCAAAAAATTCTGCCACTGTTAATCTTAAATAGTACAATATACCATCATAAAAAGCATAGAGTTTTGAGTTTTTAGATGGTGCAATATACTTTTCAATAAAGTATACGAATTTTCCAATGTAACCACTTTTTGATAGTCCCCTTAAAGTCTTTATTTTAAATTGATTTCGTCGAAGCCAAAACAATTTAACGGCTAAAATAAGAGCTAATAATATTGGCACTAAGTAAACATACTGTGAAGTCATTATTCCTCTAACCCCTTTACGCAGTTCTTTCTAAGAATAGTAAAGAAACAATATACAATAACAAAGAAACAAGCATTAATATTTTGAAACCTACCCCAATGGGACCACCATAAAAATCCACCGACGCCTGTCCTAATGCTCTCTGATTAAAGCCCTCTAACCATTTTACTCCCAATGGTAGAAATAGTGAAATAACAACATACATTCTGCTGGTTAAAGCCAGGTCTTTTTGATTTTCAATATCTATTAATATCTCTTCCGTTACCATTTCAAATTGACTCTTAATACTTTCTTTGCCACCTTTATAGTAGGCCTGCTGTATTAAATTTAGTAATAGTGTAAAATATTCATTCTTGTAGAGCATCTCCATCTGTCTAAAAGTATTATTAATCTGTACTCCATCATTTTTTCTTAAAACGTTCCTAATTCTCGTCATTTCCCTTCTAATGGCAGGGTCAAAATCCACCAATGATTTATCTATTGCCTTTAAAATATCCCCTTCTGTGGTGAAGCGACTGTTAAGTATTTTATATGCATCTGGTAACAACTTAGTAAAATACATTCTTAATATTAATTGAATGGTATACAGAATACATAATATAAAAACAATACTTAATATAAGATAGAAAAGATATAAATACCAAATAATTTTAACACTTGGTAATACCACCACTAAACTTACTATAATGAGTACAATTATTAGAAATAAAACAGCAACAGATTTTTCTTTATTTTTTTCATAGGAATTATCATTCAAAACACTAATTCTAATTGCAATATAACTTAATATTTTATCAAACAAAACAACCCTAACTATTATTTTAGTCGCTTTTTTTAGAAGGCTAGATGGATTCTTTCTGATTAGATACTTTCTTTTTCTAACATATCCTTTGACTTTAAAAGTCAACAACATGATGGTTAACCCAATACTAATTAATAAAAATAACCATCCAATAAAATTTTTCAGTAAAGCATTAGTCAATACCTTTATTACTTCTACAACTACCATACATCACCTTACCCTTTGTTGCTCCATATGAAAGCAACGTTTAAAGTCTTCCAATTCTTCTTTAGAAACATATTCAGTCATTTTATTAGTGTAAATTTGTGAGGGTAAGTTAACGGGTTCCCACCGATCCGTTATTCTGTTATACCTTATTATTTCGTTATATTGGTAACATTTTTGGTACAGGTACTTAGACAAAGCTAGTTGCAAAAGATTAAGAGTGTTTGAGAGCTTTTCTTCTATTTTACCTTCTAATTTTATATCTGTAATAAGGTCTTGATTAACAAAACAAATTTCTACTACTTTGTCCACAACAATTCTACCATTGGGCAATTTAGCCAAATGTATTACAATATCTATTCCTCTTGCAATATCCTCTTCTGCTTTTTCACTATTGTCATACATATCTGTAGCCATTAATAAATTCCTACAATTTGCCACAGCCTCGAAGGGAGAAATTAAATGTATCGTTCCACCTACTCCTGAATTTAATCTTAAACTAGAATTCACTAATTCATTCATTTCTTCTGGTTTAGTGATTTCGCCTACATACAAAACATCCCTTGCCATTTTTAACATCGCTTGAAATTGTTGAGCAATTGTTCTTTTAGGGTTTTCCATAAGAGTAATAATGTTTTTATGGGGATATTTTTTTCTTACTTGCAGTTCATCTTGAGAATCTAAAATACCGATCCCCCAATAGTCTGGAACTTTTTCCATTGTAGCAGTTAGAAATGTAGATTTTCCCACACCCATATCACTACCTGACACAAGGTAAGACCCCCGCCCCCGTTGATTTATTATTAAAAGTTTATATATTAAATCATTAATTGTTTTATAGGTTTCCTTCATTTCTTCTAAAGAAATCTTTTTTATATTAAAGATTCTTTCGTTATAAATCAGATCTTCCTCTGTAGCTGTGGCTGAATAACCTGCAACAGTTATCCTACTGGCATTATACTTTGATGCCACAACAGTGGGATTTTGCTCATCATATTGTACCTTTGCATTTCGGGTAGTCTTCTTTTGTATATTAATAATTCTTTCTTTATTCTCAAAAGATAAAAATGACAAATGGAGTTTTTTACCTTTATAGACAATATAGATATAATCCTTATGTAGTACTCCCACTTCATTGATATTATGATGTTGCAAAGTATCAATAACGTCTTGTCCATCTTCTCTGGCGTAAACCATCGAAGCCACCAGTTGCATCTTATTGTAATACTTATTGAAAGTAGTTTTTAGCGACATCATTTCCTTTACTGCAATTTCCTTTACTTCTTTTTCCCCAACAGAGTTTTCCAACTGAAAATTATCTATCAAATAGGAAATATCAAAACAATAGAGAAGTGCTTCAAAAATAACACTGACTGGATTTTTTAACCAATTATTAAAATCCACCACCTTGTCAATCTCTTCATTGTCATATCCTAATGCACCCATCATTATTTTCACATACTGATTTATAACATAAGCCCTAGCTGCCTCATCCCCCAATACAGCTCTGTCCTTCATTTCAGCAAAGCGATTTATTTCTGTCTCTGCTACTTTCCGTTGTATTTGAAATAGTTCACTATAAATATCAGGGCTACCATATATTTCTTCAATATCTTTATTGATCTTTTCCAACAGTTGAAAAATGTCCATTAAGCACCTCCTAAAAATTGAAGAAATTAAAAATAGTCTTTTTCTTTATTTCCTTGTGACAATTTGTTTCCACTGATAACATATCACACTTTTTTAAAATTTCTATTGCCAATAGTTCTACTTGATGGTGATATAAAGACTTACCGTTTTCTTCTATCATTCCATAATTCAATAAACTACCATCGTTACATTCATTAAGTAATTTAGCATCAAAAGGAAGATTAATAATTTGATTTGAACTGTATCCTAGTTGAACTAAATCTAAAGTTAACTCCTTAATATCATATTTAACCTTAACGTTATCGTATTGATCTAAATAACGGTTAACTACAAAGATTACTTTATCCCTTTGATCACCATAAAGGTTTTTGTCCTTAATTAATCGAATTAAGCTCCTATCTTGATTTAAGATAACTAAAATAACTTTTGACTCATCAATAAACAAATCAGTTAAATCATTTTTTCCAGCTATTGTATCAATTAGCGTAACGGGATAAACCTTTTTGGAGTAGTATTGTAATTGCTCTATATCTCCCTTATCTAAATGAAAGTAATGGTTGGATGCCATAATGTTTAATCTAGGGGTTACCCCTTTACACCAACTTTCAGAATCTAATGTATCTAGACCTATACCCGTTAAAATATTATTTTTAAACTCATCTAAACCTCTTGTCCATTTTGTATTACTAAGATAATCTTCAATACTATAACAATACTGATTAATATCAATTAACAACACCTTATCCTTCAGTATATTTCCTATATTAATAGCAATATTAATTGCTGTTACCGTCTGACCTAACCCCTTTTTTGGAGCAGTTATCGTAATCATTCATCAGCACCCCATTAGTTATTATCTCTAGTTTGATAGTTTATTTCTTCATCCTCTACATTGGTAGACACCTTGTTTTTTTCCGTTACTGTTCTTAATCTTAATTCTGCTATTTTTGACTGATAATTAAATGTAATTAATGAAGGAGGTTGATTTGTATCTAAATATAATCTAGTTTCTAACTCCCCCAATTGCCCTGCCATGAGTAAGTTTCTATACTGCATTTCATCCACTGCCAACACAATAGTATAACTTTTTTCTTTTAAATTTTCTTCCGTCGAGTTAGAAATAATCTTCCTTACCTTAATTTTAGGTACAACCACATCATAATCACCATTTCCATAATTAACGATCATGTCAACTATATTACCTGTCTTCACTTCATCGGCAACTAGACTTGCCACTTCAAACTCTTTTAGTCGTTCATGTTCTCCATACCAGTTTTCCTCTGTATAAAATTGGTCTACCAGTAGTTGTTGCCCATAGCTTAAGGAATACTTAGTAATCATCCCTTTTATCAACTCTAAATCAGAAATACTACCCTCTACTGAATACTTAATGGGTACTTCCATTAGGGTAATTGTTTCATTTAATATTTCATCTGTCATTTCTGTATAGTGGGAAATCCCATCAGCAGCCGTCACCACCGCCACCCATCTACGGGGCATAACACTTTCATCCATTTCTGCCCTTAACATCGATTCTATCTGAATCTTAACCAGAGGTATTTTAATATTGTTATAGTAATAAAATATACCAGCCAGCAATAAACACATTAAAATGGCAGCTATTACAACTTTTTGATCTTTAATACTCATAGTATTCCTCCTGTTTTATCCACCGATTTCAAAATTAATTATCTCTATAATATTGCTGACTTAACTTCACCATATCCTCCTTGATTTTATTCCCCCCAATAGCAACAGGGGGGACTCTTTCTTCCAAACCCTTTAAAATGGCAGTATAATCTTCTTTAACTTTATAGACTTTATTTATTTTCATATTAAAATGAATATCTTTTTTTATCTCTATATCTTTAAAAAACCCTATGATATTTCTTTCATTTATAAAACCTTCTTCTTTATACCTATTGATGATTAGATCTACACCCTCTAACCTTCTACTATTTAAGTAGAGTTTTTTAGGTAACCGATTCAATAAATTTACCCGTTGATCTACAACCAGTATTTTATGATCTGCCAAAGATAAAATGTGGTTAATTTCCTCCCCAGTGGTGTAACTACCTAAGTCAACAATTACCACCTGTGCTTCCGTTTTACATTGAAGGATAAGGTTTTTTAATTGTTCTATGCTTAAAGCCACATCCACATCCCTATGTTCCGAATAGAAGGTTAAGTATTGATTAATATTCTGAGCTTTTAAACCAGTGTCTGGTTCAGCATTACTAAGACAATTGGAAAAATCCTTATTAAAGTAATAATAAATATCTTTGTTTTCAAAATCTGCATCTATTAAAGTAGTTTTTATCCTTTTTTCAGATAATATCCATGCTAGATTAACTGCAATAGCAGTCTTTCCAGTGGATTCTGGACCCATAATAACAATAATTTTTTTATAGTCTAGTGGTGCATTATAAGTTTCATTTGTTTTAAAAGATGAAAACAGCCCTTTTCTTTTACTCTCTAGGCTATTTAATACCTTGATTAATTCCTCCATCGTTTGGTATCGCTTATCCATTTCCTTGTGTAGACATTTTTCTAATATTTCTATGAGTCCCTTCGATATATGGGTTAACTGTTGTTTTACCGACATACCTTCTATTGGTAATTTCCCGCTCAATAAATAAAACATCATTATCCCCAACCCATAAATATCAGTTCTCACATCAGCATAACAGTTAAATTGTTCAGGTGCTGCGAATTTAGCTGTTACTGCTACTGTCGATTTAGACGCCTGTTTATTAACTTCTCCCTTGAACTCCATCGACACGCCAAAATCAATTAGTACAGCTTTATCATCAGGAGTAATCATTACATTTGAGGGCTTCATATCTCCATAAATTATAGGATGAGGCTTCATTCCATGAAGATAATTAAGTACATCAGCCAATTGTTTACTCCATTTTACAACTTGTTTTTCCTCAAAAGATTCTTCTGCTTTTAATTTCTTATCCAATGAAACTCCCTCGATGTAACTTTCCACTATGTATGTTCCCTCTTTATCTTCAAAAACGTCTACAATGCGGGGTAAGTGAATGTGATTAAGCTTTTTTAATATATCTTCTTCTGCCGTTGATAAAGCTTTATTTTTCCCATCCCTTTTATGTAAAACTTTAACTGCCCATAAATTTCCTAGCTTTATATTTCGACACAAGTAAACTTTCCCCATACCGCCTTCTCCCAAAAGACCCTCCACCAAATATAAGTCATTTAATACTTCACCCTTTAAACTACAGTCCCTATTATTATCAAGGGGTTCTGTTAACAATTCATCATCACTCAAAGGCATGGTATAATCCTCTTCATTATCATCAATGATGACACTTTTACTATTCTTTTTGTATTTTTCCTTAAACAGCAATAAACTTAAAATGATAACTATCATTAATAAAAAAAGATGCACTATTGTTCTCCCTCCAATAATTTTAATTTTTATATGTATGTTTTTAGTTAATTGCATATTTGAAAATTGATATTTGTCAAAAGAATTTTTTATATTATTAGGTATATATTCTCATTGACTTAACATAAATTACATAAGTAAGTATATCACCCTTTGGCGAAATTTGCAATATTTTGTCGAATTTCATTAATTTATTTAAAAAACTTGTTAATTATATGCATAAAACCTTGTAAATAGCAAATATGTATTGAAGCTGACCACCTTCCTATTTAAAAAAATATACTTTTATTCAAGTTAATAGAGAGTTTACTTAATAGTTTAGACGCTAACATTAACAAAATTTTTTTTGACATTAAATGGAGTAAACCTGTTGTTTATGTTTTAATATTTATAAGCATAATAGTAGTACAAAGTATTATTAACATTAATTGATCTTCTCCTTTTTTAATCATATACATAAATTAGGGTGATAAAATGAGAAAAAAAAGATATTTTCATAAACTATATGAATTTGATGAAACTAGTAAAACCTACTTAATTGAAGTATCTCTGGACAATTATGAAGATGTTTATGATGACTGGGATGCCTCTCCATTTAAAAAAAGAGACATAGAAGATGAATTCAATGATTTCATTGTAAATTCATCACAGGATATTCCAGTTAACTTTAATTTGAGTATCCTTCTATATTTGCCTTTATCAAAAAAAGAACCTCAAAAAGAAGTCACTTTAATATCTGCCTATAGAAACTACTATGCCTATGCTTTAGAAAGATTAAATAAAGTAAAAACAAACCTTTATAAAAAGATTACCTTTTATTTATTACTTTCAATTTTCCTTTTAAGTATGGGCTATTTTTTCTTTCGAGGTGATGAAGGTGTAGTTAGAAGTGTTCTTCATGAGGGCATTTTTATTGGTGGATGGGTATTTTTATGGGAGTTTTTCACTAGTATTGTTATCACTAGAAGAGAAATACATGATGAATTTAAAATATTTGAAAGATTATACCGTTCAGAGATTAAGTTTTTTTATTATGAATAGTAAATAAATCCTTTAAATTCTGTAGTTGAAATTTTTTCTGATATGTAAACTGAAATAGCCTAGATTAATATTTAAAGGGTGATATACTTTTTTAGAAATATCACTGATTTATGAATTATATTATAAATATTACATTAAAAAGGTCTGCCTCCAATAGAATATAGGAATCAGACCTTATCTTGATATGTTTTTGTCTTTTTACTTGTTAATGATAGGGGGCAGTTCAATACAGAGTTTGAGCCTTTAGTAGTTGGTTGCTAATAATTTAATTAGGTGCCACAAGTAAATATAGTTCCGTTTAATTATCTTAATTCATCTGTACGTAACTCTAATAATTTTACACTTTATATAGTATGGAGCTATAGTAACCTTCTCAGATTGAACATGTTTATTTAACTTTTATATTATATCATCTTGGACAGAATCTCTCAATGGATTAAATCATTCCACTAGTAAGGAAAATTCTAACTGTATAGTAAACTAATACAAATTGTTTCCATATAAAAAAGAAAAATTTGACAATATAATCAATATTTGTTATTATATGTCTATAATAAGAAGAGGAGTGATCAAATGAGAAAGATGTTTAGTTTATTAATTTCATTAATGCTGTTAGTTACTATTTTAGGTAGTAATGCTTATGCTATGGAGGTAGCTCAAGACGATTTTAACACTGTGATCAAACAAGATGAAACAATAAGAGAAGTAACACCACAAGAATACTATGAAATGATTGCCCAAGCTAGAAATATTTCAGTAAAAGATGCAGAAAAAATCACAAAACAATTAATTAGTGAACACCAAAGAAGCCTAAAAGAAGCAAAAAAAACTTCTAATGATGATGAAATATCGACACAATCAATTAGCTGGGGTACTTCTTGGTCATCAAACGGCGGAAAATATTATCATGTTGTAATATATAAGCAGCAAAATGAAGGTGGTGGAATGGTTATTGAAGTAGGAGTTCCAGGCATTGTTTATCTTTACGGTTCGTATGCAAGAGAATTTGTTTCTATTGATACGAGTGCTACTTATGCAAGACCTGTAACTAGCGGTACTTATACTTATTCTTCTGCTACATTAGTTTCATCATTAATAAATAATGAAGTACATTTAAATACAAGAGGAACTACAGAAGTAACTACAACCATCGCACAAGAAATGGGGGTTTCTATAGCAGATTTACTAAGTTACGGTTTTTCAACTTCAAATAATTTTACATATAGAAAAACCACTACAATTGCTCATATTGAAAAACTATATTAATTCTATAGATTTAACTATACTTAAGTAATAATATATTAACTCCTTTTTAACAATGAATTATTCAGTAATTCTATGCTAATAAGGAGTTTTTAATTTAACGGTTAATACCCTCTGTTGTTAAGATACAGAAAAATCTAAGGGACCTTGATTATATTACTAGGTTTTACTTTCCATTTCAAAATGATAAAGACATTTTAACAAACTACATTAAATTAAGTTTTTTATGTTTAATACTCAAGTATATTAATTTAAAGAAAATTTTTAATAAAATAGTAAAAATCCCAATAACTTGAAAAATATTTTTAGGATCCTTATCACAGTTTCTCCATTATCAAAAATGGTTCTATAATATATAGTGTTGGTGGATAAACCAGTACTAATTTTTTTCAAAAAATATGAGACAAAGGACCAAAACTCAGATAAAATATAATTACCACAACCATATTCTAAAGAAGTAATGTCGTATGTCTCGTAATAATTCTATACTAACCTATTAAATTTAAGATAAAAATATAAATTTTTCAAAACCATAATGTATCTTATTCTACTATTAATAAAATCATTGTAGATAATACTCTCCTACATTAAAAACAGCCTATTATGAATCCTCTAACTCTTAAGCCAATATAAATTATATCGTTAAGTTTTGTGTTAAAAGTTTTCACAAACACTACTTAACAAAGAACCCTAAAATAAAGGGCAGACACTCCGAAGAATACCTACCCTAACTATTAACGCAGTGCTTTTAATTAAATACCTTCTTAAGTTTAGTCTTGCACTTGAACTACAACCACATATGTTGCAGTACCCTCTTTCCACCTACCTTCTATAAAATATACTTGCATACCATTTTCTTCTTTTAGAATATTTATATAATTGTCTTTTGTTATCTTTATATCATTAACAGTAGTTCCATTGCTTATAGTAATAGTTTCGGGTTGATAGTCGAATTGTAATTGTAATTGACTATTATTTTTTATATTAGCAGCTGGTATTAATTTAGTTATAACATTTGCATAACTTTCAACAGTAAAATATTTTTCTTCGCCTCTCGACTTCCAACGATAAGAACCTTGACCAACATTAATCTGTTCTCCTTGGTAAGTAACTTCAAGTGTAGGAATGTCTGAATACTGAGTGTTACTAAAACTAGTAAAAAGACTTATACCTAACACAAAAATTATAGCTATAAACAATATTCCTTGTTTTTTGATCATAATAACCCTCCTTTCCTCTATATTTATTTGTTAATAGTATTGTTCTTTTAACACAAGACAATACACTTTATCGTTTTCTTAACTAATCACTTTCCAAAATAAATATTATTCAAAATAAGTTCCATGAAGCACATTAGATTGTAATCAGTCAAATTAAAACTAATATGAGTAACAATTTAAATATGCATGACTTATGTTTTTCTGCCAAATGTCAAGAAACAATATCTTAATCAAAGTTTTTTAAAACTATATTAGCTCTCTTTAAAAACCCAAACAAACTGATGATATAACCAAATTGCCTTTATTTACAATTATAGCATAACATGGCTATAATTACCATGATTAACACTTAACACATAATAGTTTTATTTTGGCAGAAAATATTTTGGATGGATATATAGATATGAGGAAACTATATCATGGTTAAATCTAGTGACCCTTTTTATATTAATTTATGGACCATTTTTTAACAGAAAACTGTGCCACTTAATATAAAAAAAATTAATTTATTTTTTCTAACCACTCCTTATTTTCTTTTGTTCTAACCTCTGTAAGTTTAGCTAATTCCAGCTTTATCATATCTTTGGTAATAGCTTGATGGGTCGACAATCGTAATATCGGTATATCATACTTTTTGAATATACCTTCCTTCTTTTTATCCCTTACTAACTGTTCTGGGTTATTTAAATGAAACTCCGTACCATCAACTTCAATACCAAGAACTGGATTGTGATTAAATTTATTAGATATAATAAAATCAACACTACTTCTAGGCTGTTTTATAAATTTCTTCTCAATTTCCGTACATATATCTCGATTTAAAAAGATGTCAGAAAGCCTCACTTCATGAGCAAATGAATAACAACGAAACCTTTCTTCTTCAAGTAATTCTATTAGAATTGAATAAATAATTTTCTCACTATCATATTTTATATTCTTTTTTACTTGTTTCATTGCTTCCTTTCTAGCCAACAACTTACTAGAATAATCCTTATATAGTAGATCAAATACAGAGATAACTCGGCCTTCTTCAATATTCTTTATATCATGGTATTCTATATACTTTATTAAATCACCAACATCATTTCCATTTTTATAAAATGCATCTGTATTAGTAATTATAATTAATTGCTTTTCTGCCCGTGATACTGCTACATTAATCATTTGTGGATCATTTACAAATGACATCTTCACTTTTGATTTTACTGATTGGTCAAGTACCGTGGAAAACACTATAATTGGTTTTTCTCTACCTTGATATTTATGAATAGTGTCCTTTTCAATCTCTTCTGAATTTATTTCTTTAGCAAATTCAATTTGTAACCTGTAGGGTGCAAGCAATCCAATGTCACTCAAATTTTCAGAGTAGAGTTTAATATTGTATCCACTATCTTTTTTAATAAGATGATTTAGCTCTTCTAATTCTCTCTGATTAAAAGTTCCTTTTCTCCCCCTAGTGAGTTCACGCATATGGTTCCCTTCAGCTGTTTTTATAACGCTTATTGGATTACTATTAGAGGAATTATTATAAACGATTAGGTCACCCTTATAATATTTTAAATTACAAAATCGAATAATATCAGGATGACATCTATAGTGTTCTTGTAATAAAGTCCTTTCTAACGCATCACCGTATAAACATTCTAATGAGTCCATTATACTTTTAGACTTATAATCATATGCTTCATTTTCAAAGCTTACATTAATTTTTTCTGGTATATGGGGTAGTTGCTTTTGATCTCCTACAATAACAATTTTTTTAGCACAGGATAATGGTAATACTGCTTTTACAAGATCTAATGTCGAAGCTTCGTCAACAATAACATAATCAAACATAAATTCTGATGCTACTGAATATGTCACGGAGTAAGCTGTACTTAAAATTACTGGATAATCTTTTATAAAAGAACTGAAATCCGTTTTATACGTATCTATTGTGTATTTCTTCTTCTTTTTAAACCTTTGTCTTAAATAATTATTGAAAATTATTTTAGAGACTTGGTGATGTTTATCCGCTAACTCATTAAAATTTTTATTTTGTAATTGTTTTGTATATTCTGCTAACTTATCTTCTAATTCTTTAATCTTTAAGTCATAATATATTCGTTGATAATGGGTGATAACCTCATAATCTCTTTCTTTAAGATGCTTAAACCTAAATATACCATACTTTGTAAAAAGCTTAAATTTATTTGTAAACGTTAGCTTCTCTTTTTCAGATATCATAATCCGATGATCTACTAAGAAATTAATTATTTTTACATGATTCAAAGAAAGAAAGCTGATATAGGGTTTATTATCTAAATCGTTTATTTCTTCATGTGCATTATTGTAATATTTTTTCTCTAATCTTAATGCATTCAATTCCTCATTAATTATTCTCTTTTGCCGATCTTTTTCCATTAAATCTTCCAATTGTGTGCTATACTCTATTAATTCATTTTGGAACATCTTAAGGCTTTCATCATCTAATTCCTCCTCACTTAAATCAGATGACTCTAATACTTGATTTAAGAAGAACTCCTCTTGGTTACTCTTACTTCCTAGTAGAGCAAAAATAAAGCCATAACCTTCTTCTTTTAATTTATTTTTTACATTATCGACTGCTGCATTATTATTAGACACAATAGCAATATTCTCGCCTCTTACCATAACATTGGCAATAATATTTAGTATAGTTTGTGTTTTACCTGTTCCAGGAGGTCCTTGAATAATGCTTAATTCATTTTTAAAAACCTTTCTTGTTGCATCTAATTGGCTTTTATTAAACCTAAATGGAAACACTAAAGGCTTATCATCATTGAATGTTTCAAATGGAGTACCATTTAAGTATTTATGCAATAGGGAATTTTCTTTTATTGTTATTTTCTCATAATATTTACCAAGTGCAGAAAAATCAGTACCAACTTTAATACTATTTGCAATTTCAGTAAACGCTATAAATGGGTCCTTTAGCTCATTTGATATTTGTTCAACAACAACTCTTTTACTTTTATGACTAAAAGCATACGGAAAGTCATTGCCTTTAAATACTATAATATATTTGTCATCATGAATTTCATAACTAGCAATTTCATTTGTTTTATCAATACCATCAATAAGAATTCTTTCTGTGGGCATATTTTATTCGCCTTTCTTATCTATTTCATTCTACATCAGTGCTTTACAGTTTTCTTGTGATTCTTTATGATTTTATTCAATTTCTAATTGCTATTTCTACACTTGTGTCATTATTTCCTCTATATTCCAGTAAATTTATTCAATATTTTCTTGTATTTTAGCTAATAGTAACCGTAAAAGAATTGACGTATAGAAAGAAAATAAAGTAATTGATACAATAAATCCAGTAGAGGATAAGTTTACCTACTCTACTGGATTATGTTTTTACATTTATTTCTAACTTTTAAATACTATCTAAGCATTTCCATTTATATTCTTCTATACTTTTAACCTTACCGACCTTTAACGAATTTTGATGAATATATCTCATTACTCCTAATAAGTATATATCATCATCTACAACTTCACTTTTATATCTATCTTGAAAAAGATGCCCCACTCGATCATATTTCTGATTATACCAATATACAAAGCTGGCTCCGATACGCCTCATTATAATCACTAAATCTTCTTTTCCCTCATGAATTAAAATAGAATGTGATTATCCATTAAGCAGTAGGCATATATTTTATATTGGCTTATATCTTTAAATTCCAATAAAGTATGTAAAAACCTTTCCTTATCTTCTTGATCTAAAAATAATATTTGCTTATTAATTCCTCTTAATATTATATGATAGATTCCTGTACTACTTTTACTCCTTGCAGTTCTTGGCATTTTATCACACTGGATTAGCATATCATATATATATTGGTTTAAGCAACCATAAGAACCGTCCCTGTGGTTCTTTGTAGAATAGCATATTGGTGTTTGTAAGACAATTGAAGCGTCCCCTTGTACCGTCAGTAGTTGGAGACATATTATATCAATATCTATTTAAGTAAGCTGTTCGCTACGTATTAACATTGATTTTTCAGTATCTTTTAATTATGATTTTTTACTTACTCTAGCTTCAACCCACGTTTGATCGAAGTTTTCATTTCGTTCATCATAATTCAAACAAAAGTCAATAGCTTTAATTGCACTTATAGTCTTGTCTTGAATATTCCATGAGTGTACTAATTTATATGCAGATAATGGTTTACCAATTGTAGTATTATATTCATAATTATGGGCAGATTCAAAGTTGCGCTCCATGATAAAACGCCTTGCTTTTTCCTTGCCTAGTTTGTTAAATTCAGTAATTTCATCATAAATCCTTTCGTTTAAAGTCCATGCCGCATTTATATTTCCATTAGAATTAAATGTATCGTCTAAGTCATGTATTACAAAATAACTAATGCCAAAATGACGTAATACTTTTTGAAAAGACGGAATATTCATTTTAGAACCACAATTTACAACTAGAGGAACATCTTGAATCTTTATTATACCTTCAGTAATCATTCTCTTTATAATTTCTCTATAGATTATGCTTTCAGTATCTCCTTCAACTAGTATAACAAAGTCCGAGAAGAAAGCTTCACAGACATAAGGGTTGAACGAATTGAGCATTTTCATGCGCTCTTTTTCTTCTGCTTCAAAAATATTATACTTTACCTGATGTATTTTGGTTTGCGATTTAGTCATAATAGTTCTTATTATTGTTGTGTGGTCTCGACTTAAATCAACAAGAATTGGGGAATGAGTGGCAGCCATAATTTGAAACTCTGAATCATCACCTAAATTATATAGTATATCAGCAAATAGCCTAACAGATTGTGGGTGCAAAAACAGTTCTGGCTCTTCTATTAATAACATCTTTCTTTTTTTATTTAACACTTGTATTTGGTCAATATTTTCAATTAGCTCTTCGTTTCTTTTTGCTTTAGTATTATTCAATTCTTTAAATATATCACTTAACCCTCGTAATGTATTAAATAGGAATTGTCGTCTCAACCCATGCCCATGATTGTCCATATTTACACTACATGAACTATTTGTTATATTAATATCAGTGCTTATAAAATTCGTTAATTTTTTACCTAAATCTTCCTTTTCACTACCAAATAGTGAAACTGACATCTCACTAAATGTTTCTTGCATTAACTCGGTAAGCCGTTTTTCTACTTTACTAACATAATCATCGCTTATTATATCTTTTCTTAGCTCTTCAAGTTCTTCCTTAATTTTTTTAAACCTTGGAAAGTCAATAGCTCTACTCATTACTTTTTCTTTAATTAGTTTTTGAACATTTTCTAAAATTATTTCTGAAGAATCTAACCCCTTAAGCCAAATAGGCTCAGGACATGCATTTTGTAGGAGTGTATCTAGTCCACCTCCACCACCCTTTTTCCAGTTACTCTTTACAGTGTCGTAAGTATACTTTTGAGCTGATGCATTTTTCACTTCCCATACCTTTCTAAACTTTGCTATTTGAGTTTCTTTACACATTGATGTCTTCATAGCTGGATGCTCAAAATCATCTTGGCATTCCCCTTTAATCCACGCTTCAATAATAATTTCTTTATTTTTAGATTTTGTCGTTACTTTATGAAAATCATCTTCTAATGCATTAATACCACTTAGAACGAAATACTCATAGGCTTTTAAAATAGATGATTTACCAACATTGTTTTGTCCAACAAGAAAAATAATATTTACATCATCAAAATCAATTATAACCCCAGGATTGTTTTCATCTCCACCAATTGATCTAAAATTAGAGATCATCATTTTCACCAGTCTCATAGCCAATCTCCTCTGCTAATAAGTAATTTTTAATATAACCTACTTATTCAATTCTACACTAACCCAAATTTTCCTCTAAATTCCAACAAAATAATTCAAATATTTTTATATATTTAAGTTAACAACAGGCTACCTACACCCAAACAGATACCCCTTTCCGTATTATGAGTAAAATAAAAGGGTTAAAAAAGCTAAACGACTAGAACCCAATGGAATATTATAGGGGTCTAGTCGCTTAATTGAGTTTTTATTATTTCCACTGTCTACTTGACAAGGAGCATATCAATACAGAGTTTAATCTGTTACTTAGAATAGCAAAAAAACTATGTTGTAGGTTGAATCAATAAAGTAGGTAAGTTAGGTTTAGCTCCATTGTTTTTATTTGTTTTCAATTTATCAATAACTTCTAAGACTTCATTTACAATATTTTTAGCCATATTTTGTGCAATAGTACCTTTTGTATGGACTAATTCATTTCTTTTGTAGATCCATTCCATGATTTGTTGCATCTTATCCTGAGATATATAATGATTTTGTACTGCTAATGCTATTAATTTACGCATCGAATAAGCTCCAGAAGGTGCTTCAATCATTTGTCTTAACTCCATTTCTAATAAACTAATAACTGCAATTACAGCTGCCTTATATTCATTTTTTTCAAGTAAGCGACGAGGTTCTTCATCAAAGTAATGGTCTCTATCTTTTGCTAATGATGAAATATATCCCTCTAGTTCAATGACAAACTGATCAGTGTCTTTTAAGTTTAAGTTAGTTGGTCTATCAAAAATTTTTAGATTACTCACTGAATTCATCATAAAATTGTTGCCTTTTTCTTTAATTATAATAACTTGTTTACCTTTATTAAGAGCTAAATTTAGTTCGCTTATCCCTATAGAAGAAGATACATCTGCAACAAATAAATATGATCTATCTATAAGTAGAGAAATTTTAGCAATTATACTATCCCCAGGTGCAATTATATCACTAGCCGTTATTGGTGTAAGTCCTCTCTTTTCAAATATAGGAAATATATTACTTCTATAATAGGATAATAATTCATATGGTATAGAAAACATACATAGACGTGTATGAGAATCCCTCGGTAAAGATAATTCAAAAAGGGACTCTTCTGAGGATGTTGTACTTTTCTCGGCAGTTTTATCTAACCAATACTCTCTCAGTTCCTCAAACAAATCTTTAAACACCTCTCCATATTCAGCTTTTTTTCCATCTAAATTAATAACTTTGACACCACGTCTTTCATACTTTGCTATGTCAGAGCTTTTAGCCTCAACAGCAAAAGTATATGCATTACGCCGTAAATTTCCCAACCTTGCACCAATAATCTGCCATAATGATCTAAAATCTGGGTCTTCAAAACTATAGCCTATGAATACTGGTGTTCTAGAAATAAGTAAATTAGAAATATATGTACACAATAATGGGTTTTTTTCAATATATGTATCGTAATCTTCTTCTGTGGCAATTAGGTTACTTGGATGATTTAAGTCACCATGAATTTTCATCAGTCGTGTCACGCCTTTTGTAATGCTAACCGTTAATTGATTTTCATCCACTATTGGACAATAAGGCTTTCTTTTTATATCATAAGATCTCTCAAGTAAAAAATCAAAATTAGTCGTTAATATAGTATCAAAAGGTAAATCTGCAAATGCTAGATGAGCATTGCCAGGATTAGCTCTGTCTACATTTAAGAAGTTTCGCAATTGTTCAATCATCTTAGCTCTAGAATATTCATGACAAAATGCAGAAATTGCATCTAAAGGATTTGTATTGCTTGGATAATCCTTCATTTGTTTAATAAAACAGTCTGCAAGATCATTCCATAGAGGCATTTTATAACCTTTGGGAAGACTTGCATTCATTGAAAAGCCTGCACCTAAAATAGGTATACATCTTCCTTCTACAATATCTTCAAGTAATGGTTCAGGTAAATTATGTAAGTTTTTATACAACATTTCCACCTCATTATCTATACTATAATTTTATTCTATTTACTGTTGTCTTAAGTATTCTATGCTAATTATTAATATTCCTCTCTAAATAGTAACCAATATTTTATAAAACAATTTTGTTCATTTACTTGATCATCTACATCAAAGCATAACAAACACCTACCCCTAAGATAGATGCCTTCCTAATTACTACACCACCTCTACACCTTGCAATCGCTACATTATACCATATAAGTCTTTGATATCCCTACCACACACTCCACATACCCCACCTATGGCAACATACACCCATTTCTTCTTAAAACCCCCTCACAATATTCCATAAAAAAAACCACCAATTTCCATTGGTGGTTTTCCTTACAAAACTCTTATTGAGCTTCTCTAGCGTAAACGCTAACTTGCTTTCTATCTTTATCTTTTCTTTCAAACTTAACTACTCCATCGATCATAGCGAAAAGAGTATCGTCAGAACCTCTTCCAACATTTGATCCTGGATGGATTTTAGTTCCTCTTTGTCTAACTAATATATTACCTGCACTTACAAATTGACCATCGGCTCTTTTAACGCCTAGTCTCTTCGCAATACTGTCACGTCCATTTTTAGAACTACCTACCCCTTTTTTACTGGCAAATAGTTGAAGATCCATGATAAATAACATGACTTACACCTCCTTGTCATGAAGCTCTATATATTCAGAATATCCTACTGTAAGATTCTTAAAACCTATTACCATTGTTTCCAACAAAAGATCTGCTTTATGTCGCTTTTCTTCAGTTAAATCATTAGGTATTTTACAACTTAGCAAACCACTATTAATTATATAGTTGGTTTTAATATTAACCATTTCATGTAATCCCAAAACCGTTGTTTGGCTTAAAACCGAAATAGCTGCACAAACAATATCTTGTCCGTGTTCTGCTGCTTCAGCATGACCAGAAATCTCAAATTTACAGATTTCTTTGTTATCGTTTCTCTCTATAAGAATTGATATCATTAGTTATAACCTAAGCATTGATTTTTTCAATTACTAATTTTGTGAATGGTTGTCTGTGACCTTGCTTTTTTCTGTAGTCCTTTTTTCTCTTGAACTTGAAAATAATCACTTTCTTAGCCTTACCTTGAGAAAGAACTTTTGCTTCTACTTTAGCTCCTTCAACAACTGGAGTACCTAAAGTAAGGTTACCATCCTTAGAAACTGCTAATACATTATCAATTGTGATTACATCACCTTCAGCTACTTCTAGCTTTTCAACAAATAATGTGTCTCCTTCTTGAACTCTGTATTGCTTACCACCTGTTTCAATAATTGCGTACATATTTACACCTCCTCAACCCAGTCTCGCCGAATGCCAGGTAACTTGCGTTTTTAAGACCCGATTCGTGCGGCTACCTACAGAAATATATGTTATCATAGTCGTTAATACTTGTCAACCCTTTAAGCTTTCTTTTCTTTCAAAAACTTTTCTATCATGTCAGTACTGCCCATCATTTTCCTATTTATATCACCATAATGTAGTTTTTCATCTGGCATAAAGAAGATTTTAATTTCAGTAGCCTGCTGCATTTCCTCTAACAACTCTATCTCATTTTTAATTACCTCTAAAGCAGCAGGATTCACTTCAAAAATAACAGCCTGACAAGTTGTATGTAATTTCATTCTTTTTAATTGTTTTTCTAGCTTATGTAATAATGTATACTCCGATAAAACCTTACCCGTTCCTTCACAGCAATCACATTTTCTCTGAAATAAAAAATCTAACCTTTGACGAACTTTTTTCCTCGTAATTTCCACTAAACCCAAATGAGTCATTCCAAGAATTTTAGTCTTAGTACGATCTTTACTAAGGGCTTCTTCCAATACTTTCAACACTTCATCATCATACTTTTCATTAATCATATCAATAAAATCAACAACAATAATTCCACCAATATCCCTTAACCTTAACTGCTTAGCGATTTCTGTAGCTGCTTCCAAGTTTGTCTTAAACACCGTATCATCCAAATCTATACTGCCCACATACTTTCCAGTGTTTACATCTATTACTGTTAATGCCTCAGTGGTGTCAATAACAATATACCCACCACTTTTCAACCATATTTTTCTAGAAATCCCTTTATTAATTTGAGAATCTATTTTGTAGTTCTGGAAAACATCCTCGTCCTCTTCCAAGTGAAGGCGATCTTTCAGTAACGGAGATATTAGTTCCACCAACTCTTTAGCACTTTGATGTTCTTCCTTGTCATTAATAATGAATTGTTGAATATCCTTATTGAAAACATCCCTAATGGTGCGGTTAATTAAATCAAAGTCTTTATAAATTAATCTAGGGGCAAACCCCAATTTTTTATCTTTCTCGATTTTTTGCCAAAGCTTTAATAAAAACTTAATATCATCTCTAAAATCTTCTTTTGTTTTCCCTGATGCAACAGTTCTAACAATAACCCCCATTTTACCCGGTTTTAACTCTTCTATTTCCCTCTTTAAGCGTTCTCTTTCCTCTTCATTCCCTATACGTCTTGATATACCCACATAATCGGTATTAGGCATTAATACTAAGTACCTTCCTGGCAATGTTAAATGGGTGGTTACTCTAGCTCCTTTAGAACCAATAGGTTCTTTAATAACTTGAACGATAATTTCTTGCCCTGTCTTTAATATTTCTTTTATTGATAATTCTTTAGTAGCCTCCAAGTCATCGTTAAGTTGCTCCTGTGGTATGGCATCTTTAACATATAGAAAACTATTTTTTTCTAAACCAATATCCACAAAGGCTGCCTGCATTCCTGGTAAAACATTAGTCACTCTTCCCTTGTAAATGTTACCTACAATTCTTTTTTGATTTTTTCTTTCTACATATAATTCAACTAATTCATGGTCTTCTAACAAAGCCAACCTAGTCTCTACTATACCAACATCAACAACTATCCTATTCATAATTCCAACTCCCAACTTGTTTAATGCTATTCCTCCATTAACTCAACAAATTGCCCCTTTTGTTCTTTTAATAGTTCTAATCTATTAATTCTGACGGAATCCAACAACATTGGTATTTCTGTTAATTCTTCTAGCTTCCTCATCACTGTTTCAGGTTTTAAGTTTCCTACACTACCAGTAACTAAATTCATTTTTAATATTAGTTCTTTACCTTGTACTGAAAACAACATAAGTTCATTAATTAATGGTCTTATATTTGTCTCTTGAACTTTATTTCGCTCTCGTTTGTATCTATCCTTATTTTTTTTCTTCTTTTCTTTAATTTCTATTATTTCCTCATTATCTATAAACTTAGACAACTGTTCTATAATAAATTCTTCTTTAAGTTCTGATATTAAATTTACTTTTACCAAATATATTGAACGTTTAAGAATAGCCATTAAAGAATCTTCTGTAGACTCAATATACTTGCTTTTTATAATCTTTAATCCATCTGGCATAACAGCATTAATCCTATCAATAAAATCGTTTAATTCAATCTTCTCATCCAACTGTATATCTATATATTCAGCTTCACTGGTTACTCCCACTCCTAAAGCAGTGGCAAATGCCATAATGGGATGGGGATTAAAACCTTGACTATAAGAAATAGGAATATTAGCCCTCCTCATAGCCCTTTCAAATACCCTCACAAGATCTAGATGGGAAATAAAAATCAAATCTCCTTTTTTAGTAAATCTAGAACGTATTTTATACATTAACAAATCCCTCCTATAAAACCATGATTGACTCCGCAGCCAGAACAATCTGTACGACAATCCTGTGTTAACTCTCCAGCTTTAGCCTTCTCATTTTCCCTTATAAGGAATTGTTTTGTAACACCCACATCAATATGTTCCCACGGTAAAATCTCGTCGTATTCCCGTCTTCTATTGGCATAAAAGACAGGATCAACATCACAGGTTTGGAAAACCTCCATCCAACGGGAGAAGTTAAAGTGTTCATTCCATCCGTCAAACTTGCAACCTGCTTTTAAAGCTTCAGCTAAAACCTTTGATAATCTTCTGTCTCCCCTTGCAAAAACCCCTTCTAATAAACTGGTTTTAGCATCATGATAGTTAAAGGTAATATTCTTACGCTTTAATTTCTCTACTAAATGACGTTGCTTACTATATATTTCCTCCAGTCCATCCTGTGGCTCCCATTGGAAGGGGGTAAAAGGTTTCGGTACAAAGGTAGATGCACTTACGGTAACATTTAAGCCTTTACCTCGTTTTTCTTTATCTGTTTGATAGTAGATACCTACAACATCAAAAGCCAGCTCTTTAATACCATCTAAGTCGTCTAACGTCTCTGTTGGAAGACCAATCATAAAATATAATTTAACACTACTCCAACCTAAATCAAAAGCCTTCTCCACTGCATTGGTTAAATCTTCCTCAGTTACTCCTTTGTTAATTACATCCCTCAAACGTTGGCTACCTGCTTCTGGGGCAAAGGTTAGTCCTGTTTTTCTAACTTTTTGAATTTCTTGAATTAATTCAAAGGTGAAGTTGTCCAACCTAAGGGATGGTAAAGATACCCCCACTTTGTCCTTCTCGTAATCATCTATTAAATGTCTTACCAACTTATCTAAATTTGAGTAATCACTGGTGCTTAAAGAAGATAGAGAAATTTCCTCATAACCTGTATTAGACAATAGTTTTTCAGTAAGGTATTTTAATCGGTCAAATCCCTTTTCTCTAACTGGTCGATAAATCATCCCTGCTTGGCAAAAACGACATCCCCTAGAACATCCTCTAAAAACTTCCAACATCACACGATCATGTACAATATTTATGTAGGGAACTAAAATTTCTTCAGGATAAAAAACCTCGTCTAAGTTTTGAATAATACGTTTTGTTAATTTCTGTGGGGCATTGGGATTATTCGGAGTAATAGCTTCGATAATTCCCTCTTCATTATATCTTACATCATAAAAAGCTGGTATATAAACCCCTTGTATAGAAGCAATCTTCTCTAAAAATTCTACTCTTTTATAATCTGTATTTTTAAATTGTTTGTAAACTTCCATAATTTCCACAAGTAGTTCTTCACCTTCACCTAAAAGAACAATGTCACAGAAATCAGCAATGGGTTCTGGGTTATATGCACAAGGTCCCCCCACCACCACAAAAGGATCATTTTCGCCTCTGTCCTTTGAAAATAATGGAATTTCACCTAAGTCCAACATATTTAATATATTTGTGTAGCTCAACTCATATTGTAGGGTAAAACCGACAAAATCAAAATTCTTAATGGCTTCTCTGCTTTCTAAACCAAATAATGGAATATTATTTTTTCGCATTTCCTCCTCCATGTCCACCGCTGGAGAAAATACCCTTTCACAAAAAACGTTTTCTTGACTATTAAGTAAATGATATAAAATCTGCATACCTAAATGACTCATTCCAATTTCATAAATATCTGGAAAGCAAAAAGCGAAACGTACTGTTTTTTCATCTATTTGCTTATGTACACTATTTAATTCGTTTCCTAAATATCTGGCTGGTTTCTCAACTTTGTATAATATATCATGTATTTCTAATTTACTCATTATGATCCTCCAATCAACTTCTTTTGTTTTTAATTTCTCTTAATGTATATGATAACATATTTGCACACTTTCTATGAATGTTAATATCACTTTTTCAATCATATACAAAACTATTTTAAAAAGCAATATTTTAAGCAAAAAATAACTTTATACATCTTCTTATTTTAATTTTATTAGATTAACTAGAATTCCTATCGTTATATGATTTCCATGTTCTCCTACAGCATCTAGTATTTGACTTTCTGTAAGAGTACCTAAAATACCACCCTTTTTATCGATTACCGTTACAAAGTGATATTTTCCCGTTGAAAACTCTTGAAATACTTTATTTAAATTAACTGATTCCATTACAGTTAAGTATTTTGTGTTCATTATTCCATTATTTTGTAGGGTTTTTTTCTTTCTTAATACATCTTTTATAAATAAGAAAAATACCATTTTTTCTTCTCTAAGAACATTAAAATATAAAAATATTGCCAATAGTATGATATATAGATAATCTGATGATTGCCTTGTATAGTATATACCTACACAAAATAGTACGCTAGCTAGGACTTTTCCAATAAAAACAGTCATTATTGTTGCCTTTTTCATCCCCCAAACATAACTAATAGTTGCCCTAAGAATACGACCTCCATCCAATGGAATAATAGGAAGAAGATTGAATATGGCAATGATAAAATTAGCTGTAAGAAATATTGCCAATATATCTTCTTTAATTGGTAGAAGCTGACCTAATAAATACCCTGTTAAAAACATGATTCCATTGGCTAAAGGTCCTGCAATAGAAATAAAAATTTCTTTAATTGGATCAAGACCTAACTCATCATTCATTTTAACGACTCCCCCAAAGGGAAACAGTTCTATTTCTGATATTTTAATAAAATAGTGTTGAGAAACTTTACAATGGGCTAATTCATGGAGGGTAACAATAGCCAAAGTCATTAAAAACTCTTTATAATAGCTAAAAAACAAACTAAAAATCAACACAGGTAATAGCAAAATATTTAGCTTTATTTTTATTCCAAACAATTTAAATTTTATCATTTTTATTACCAACTTATAAATTTATTTGTTTTATATCTATATATTCCAACGGGTCAACTGGTTCTTTTCGTTGCCAAACTTCAAATAATAACTTATCGGAGGAGATACCAATTTCTTCTCCCTTTGCAACTTTAGCATTTACTTTAACGCTACTACTCTTCAAATGCTTATAAACCGAGACAAATTCACCCCTATGTTTAATGACTATGTAATGACCATATACTTGACTAAAGTTAACTTCTATAACTACCCCCTCATCCACTGCCACCACCCTTTCATCTTCTATTCCTTCAATAACAATTCCATTGATGGTTTTTCCACTAGATTCATCAATATCATTAAATAAATGGATTATATTTCCTTCCATAGGCAAAATAAACTGTCTTTTACTCATATCAACAAAATTGATTGCCTCCAACGCTTCTTCCCCTTTGTTAATAAGGCGTTTTCCCCATGTCATTGCTATCTTATAACTGTTTTTATAGTCAAATTGTTGATTTAGTCTATAGGACATTTCAGAAGTTATATTGTTTGTAATACTAGCATTGATACTTTTAAATGAAATTACTATTAAAAGTATTAACAAACAAATAATTGTTTGAATCACAGTTTTTTTCATCCATAATTTAATGTCCAGTGTATATAAAGTCTTTTCATTCTTTTTTATTTTATTTGAAAAAAAACCTATCTGTGGTTGTTTGTTCCTTACCGTATTCATCCCTCTATCCCCTCTCCCTTAGTTGAATACTATAATATATTGTTAAGGGGATGAATTTATTACAGCCATAAAAAAACCTCCTAAGATAGACAATGTAATTCTACCAAAGGAGGTTCTATTAAAGATTTTATAATTTATTATTAAATGTTACTTCTCTTTTCTTTAACATATTCTCGCCACTGTAAATCGCCTCGTTCAAGGGCTTTTATTAATATTTCTCCAGTAGCTAGATTAGTGGCAACTGGTATCATGTACACATCACATAGTCTTATTAAGGCTTGAATATCAGGTTCATGGGACTGAGCTGTCATTGGATCACGGAAAAAAATTACCATATCCATTTTATTATTGGCAATATCTGCTCCAATTTGTTGATCTCCACCATAAGGACCCGATTGATAGCGATGTATTTTTAAAGAAGTTGCCTCCATAATTTTTTTACCAGTTGTTCCAGTAGCAAATAAATTATGCTTGTTTAATATGTATTCATATGCAATTGCAAAATTTACTAGTAAATCTTTCTTTTGATCATGGGCTATAAGTGCTATATTCATTTTTTCCTCCATTTATAATTTATCGAACACGATCCTTCATCTTTTTAATTGGTATATTTGCCACCAATGCAGGTATTGTGCTGTCATCAAATTCTCGCTTTGTTCTAGTTATTTTAATGTCTAGTCCGCCTTCGTCAATTTCCATATAGTCAGAAATTACTTTTATTATATCCCCCTTAATCATTTCAAGAAAGTCAGGAGAGCAATTTGTGCGGTCATGTACTAATACTAATTTTAGTCTCTCTTTTGCAACATTTTTACTAGTACCACTTTCTCTAGAAAACAATTTAAAAAAGTCCACGATGTATTCCTCCTTCCATCCCAATTACTTACCGAAACTAAAGATTTTTTTCAATTTAGCCATTAAACCAGCATCACTTTCCATATTAATAAAAGGTACATCTTCTCCAGTAAGTCTTCTGGTTATATTTCGGTAGGCTTGTCCTGCTAAGGAATTATTGTCTGTAACTACAGGTTCTCCTTTATTAGTAGAGATAACAATTGCTTCATCATCTGGCACTACACCTATAAGGTCTATAGCTAAAATGTCAATCATATCTTCGATATTCATCATATCACCTTTTTTAACCATTTCAATTCGGATACGGTTAATGATTAATACTGGGTCAGTTAACTCCGCTGCCTCTAACAAACCAATTATTCTATCAGCATCTCTAACAGCTGAAATTTCAGGTGTAGTAACAACAATTGCTTTATCTGCTCCTGCAATGGCATTTCTGAAACCTTGTTCTATACCAGCTGGACAGTCAATTAGAACAAAGTCAAACATTTCCTTAAGGTCATTTGTAAGACTTTGCATCTGTTCAGGTGTAACAGCATTCTTATCTCTTGTTTGAGCAGCAGGTAATAAAAATAGACCCTCATATCTCTTATCTTTAATTAAAGCCTGCTTTAACCTACATACACCCTCCACCACGTCTACAACATCATATACAATTCTATTTTCTAATCCCATTACAACATCTAAATTTCTTAAACCAATATCTGCATCCACTACAACTACCTTATGTCCCAGTTGTGCTAAACCTGTTCCAAGATTTGCAGTTGTTGTGGTTTTACCTACTCCACCTTTACCCGATGTAATTACTATTACTTGAGCCATTAAATTTTACCTCCTAACTAGTTCCTTTATTAGACTTACCTTTTCACTAAATACGGTTCGATATATACTATATTATCTCTGATTCTAGCCAACTCTGGTCCCTTAGGTTTTTCGTAGTCGCCATCAGGGCATCTAGCAATTTTGTCGGCTATTCTTAGTTGAGTCGGGTCAAGATAGTAGGCTACAACACAAGCTCTTGTATTGCCATTACTTCCTGCGTGGGCTATTCCCCTAAAGCTACCCATCACAACTATATTACCATATGCGATTATTTCAGCTCCTGGATTTACATCCCCAATAATGACAACATTCCCCTCATAGTTTATCCGTTGACCAGATCTTACAGTTCCTTGTATGAATTTAGTAATTCCTTCATTAATCCCTTGATAGATTTCGTCTATAACTGGTGTATTGTCTTGAATTATTACCTCTTTATGGATTTGCATCTGGTATCGACTTGCCATGAGATTTTCCAATTCTTCCTTTTCCTCTGGTGTGAGTGTATCACACTGAATATCTAAAATTTTTGCACCACTGAAAAACGATTTTGTTTTTTCTAACTTTTCTATTAGCAGTTGTTTAATTATTGCATAATCATTTAGTGGCTTAATTTGTACGTATATTCCTTTTTTTGTGCCTTTGAACTCAATTGCATTTTCCTGGGGCATTTATTTTCTACCTCCACCAATAAATTACAATCATTTTACCCTAATTAATAACATTCTCCATTATTAAATTAATTCCTTCTTATAATGATAAAAAAAAATCAGTACTATAGTCCCTATCTGGTTTGTAGGAAGTTTAAGAGGTAAAGAATAAAGAATATAAGTGCTTCTGGGATTAGAAGCACTCTTTTAGGTGTGGAAATCTCAGAATAAATTTTTAATTTAACATCCTTTTCTATTAAATCATCGAGTAGGAGGTAGATAATTATTTTATCTACCGACCTCTCACACCACCGTACATACCGTTCGGTATACGGCGGTTCACTAGGAACTAATGTACTAACTGATACCTCTTACTAATGCTTTTATAGCCTAGTTTCTCTAGGTAAGCATTAGTTAGAGTTCTTGATAGAATTGGGCTATTGGATATTCTCCAGTAGCCTTTTCTAGTGTTTGCATATTCCCAAGCCTTGTATTTATCAATCCCTAGTTTCTTAAGATTAATAAATTTAGTCTTAATCTTTTTCCACTGTTTCCATATACATGCTCTCAGTCTTCGTCTTAACCACTCTTCAAGATTCTTGATTCTTGCCTTCGCTTTCGCGATTCCAAAGTAGTTAATCCATCCGACTGTAACTTCATTTAGTCGTTTAAGGCGATATTCCATACTGATTCCTTTATTTCTATTTGTTATTTCTCTAATCTTATCCTTAAATTTTCTATATGATTTCTCGTGTATTCTTACTTGGACAGCCTTATTTCTATCAAAGTAAAATGAAAACCCTAGAAATTTTCTTTTAGTCACTAGGTCTACCTTACTCTTTTCTTTATTGACTTTGAGTTTTAGTTTTCCTTCTAGTAATCTCGTCATACTTTCCATGACTCGAAGTCCTGCCTTTTTGCTTTTGACATAAATATTACAATCATCAGCAAAGCGACAGAACTTATGTCCTCGACCTTCTAATTTCTTATCTACTTCATCAAGCATTATATTTGATAACAAGGGGCTAAGGGGTCCACCTTGAGGTGTTCCTTCCTCACTACTCACCTTCAAACCATTTATCATAATATCACTTTGTAGATATTTTCTTATTAGACTGAGGACTCTCTTATCTTTCACTTTCCTAGATAAACGTTCCATCAGTATATCGTGATTAACCTTATCAAAGAACTTCTCTAAGTCCATATCTACGACCCAGTGATTTCCCTCATTGATGTATTCCTTTGCCTTTAAGATTGCCATTTGAGCCTGTCTCTTAGGACGGAATCCATAACTATTATCCGAGAAGGTTGGTTCATAGATTTTGTTAAGCTCTTGTGCTATCGCTTGTTGAATCATTCTGTCTAGCACTGTTGGTATTCCTAGTAATCTTACTCCTCCATCAGGTTTTGGTATTTCTACCCTTCTAACGGGGGATGGAATATACTTTCCTTCTAGTAACTTTACCTTTACTTTCAGCCAGTTATTAACGACAAATCCACGAAGTTCATCGTATCCCATGCCATCAACTCCATGACTTCCTTTATTAGCAATCACTCGTTTCATAGCCTTCAACATATTATCTCTTGCTAGGATTTTATCGAGCAGGTCACTAGTATCAGTTAGTTCATCGTTTTCTCTTTCTCTCTTTGAGCCTCCAAGAACATCACTAAGCGCCCCTTGACTACCTAAAAGTTCCACTTCTACTTCCTCAAGGCGACCTAAATGTTTAGTTGTCTGCTTTCTCTGTAATTGTTCTAAGTTATTCAAAGTTGAAAACCTCCTAATGTTCAGTCCTTCACTAAAGGTTCATGACCCTTTAGCTAATACGACCTCTGCTGACTTCTCAAGGTTCAGCTACACATCACTGCATAGGTTGTCCGTTAGTTCGTAAACTTCTAAGACATATCCTTGAGATCTCCCCAGGTAAGAGCGATAACCTTCACCTCATATATCTGCTACATTTACTCCTTAGAATTCGGGTAGTGTTGGACTTCGTTTTGTCTCGCAAACTCATCCTTTCTAAGTGAGCCTCAAATGTAGTTCGTGTACCTCAGACCGAGGTTTTGCCTAAGGCTTCCTTCAGATTCCACCTCACGGTGGACACCCTTGCCTTCGGCTAGTGGTTCCCACTACCAAGCCCACAGCGGACTTTCACCGCCAAGTTATCGCCCATGCTGGGCACACTAGAAAAAGCCTCCTATAATAAGGAGACTTTGTGGGTTTTATTATCCCATTGCTCTTTCAAGTTTTTCTAGATGTTGTAGAGGAAAGTGTTTAAGTAATTCTTTAAATTGTTCTACAGTTAATCCTTGAGTAGTTGTATAAATCTCTATTTTACCCTCTACATCAGCTTGTATAAACTTATCTTTTACATCATCAAAATTTACTGTGCTCATTAACATACCTCCTTAAAATCACTTTAATGATAGTATGTAATATTCAAAGTTAATCTATTCACAAAAAAATCAAAATCATCCACGGTTATTCCTTTATTGTTGCAATATAGGGAAGGTTTCTATATTTTTCTGCATAATCAATTCCATAGCCTACAATAAAGGCATCTGGAATTTCGAAACCTATATAATCTAAATTTAGATCACATTTTCTTCTAAATGGCTTATCCAACAACGAACAGATTTTGAGACTGGCAACATTTCTTGACTTTAAATTTTCTGTTAAGTATTTTAAAGTTAACCCAGTATCTACAATATCTTCTACTATAAGAACATGCTTTCCTTCTATTTCTAAATCTAAATCTTTTAATATTCTTACTATACCCGAACTAAAGGTAGAGTTGCCATAACTGGATACAGCCATAAAATCAATATATACAGATAGCTGTATTTGACGAACTAAATCTCCTAAGAATATATTAGCACCCTTTAGTACACCTATAACTATTAATTCTTCCTGTTTTTGATAATCAGATGTTATTTTATTCCCCAATTCTTTAACCTTTTGTGCAATAATTTCTTCTGAAAAAAGAACTTCATGAATTTCTCTATTCATTTTATCACTCCTTAAAGTTTTGACAAATTTATTATAACATAAAGAGGGGGTTTTCAGAACGTTTTTATTAAATTTATAATAAATATACGTATTATTGCGTCAATTCCTATTATTCACTAACAAAATATACGTATTTTAGGTCTGACTCTAAATAACGTGCTACAGCATAGATTGTATCAGAAAGCCTATTTACATACTTTATTAATGTTTCCCTTATTGCCTCTTGTTTATTTAGTGTTAATATCCTTCGTTCAGCTCTTCTACAAACAGTTCTAGCCATATGTAAACTGGCAGATGCTTTATTTGTTCCTGGAATAATAAAACGATCCACCTGTTCCACTTTGGAAATATATTCATCTATAACTCTTTCTAGATAGAGTATATGCTCTTCATTAATTTTTTCTGGGAATTTTTCATTATTGGCTGTTGCTAATTCCCCTGCCACATCAAATAACTCCCTTTGTATTTTATAGATAATATTTATAATTTCATCATCTTCAATAAAGTTTCTTGCAAAACCTAATATTGAGTTTAACTCATCTATTGTTCCATAACTTTCAACCCTTATATCATCTTTACTAACTCTTTTTCCATCATATAAACTAGTTTCTCCCTTATCTCCAGTTTTAGTATAAATTTTCAATGTACTCGCCTCCCTTTATAGTGTATATTCTATTTTACCCATTAAATAGTCTATGCTAAACGAAATATATTTAGAAACTAATGAAATTTATACTGTTTATATACTATATATTATTATCACAATAAAAATCAGCAAGCTTAACCCCATAAATATAGAGAAGTTTGCTGACTTTATATAAAAAAACTTGGCCACTTCATCAGTCCACAATAGCAATATTATGAATACTTAATATTAGTGTTGTATTTTATTACGATTATGATATAATTATATTACGATAAATTAAGAAATCAAAAAATAAAATAAGGGCGTCGTGGCCCTTATTTTATACAGTAGCAGGTTTTAAATTATTGGTAAAATGACAAGCTACATATTTATCGTTACCCATATCTTTTAATTCAGGGGTTTTATTTTTGCATATGTCTTGTCTATATCTACATCGTCCATAGAAACGACATCCTTCTGGTGGATTAATTGGACTTGGTACATCTCCCTCAAGGATTATTCTTTCTCTCTTTATATCGATTCTTGGTATTGGAATAGCAGATAATAAAGCCTGTGTATATGGGTGAAGTGGATTATTAAACATAGATGAATAATCGGATAATTCCACTATTTTACCTAAATACATAACGGCAATTCTATCACTTACATGTTTAACAACACTTAAGTCATGGGAAATAAATAGATATGTTAACCCAAACTCATCTTGAAGATCAGCCATTAAGTTTAATATTTGTGCTTGTATAGAAACATCCAGTGCAGAAACAGGCTCATCTTGAACAATAAACTTAGGTTTTAATGCTAAAGCTCTTGCAATACCGATTCTTTGTCTTCTACCACCATCTAGTTCATGGGGGTACGCATTAATTAATCTTTCTGCTAAACCTACAGTCTCCATTAATTCCTTAACACGCTTTTGCATGTCCACTTTACTACTAAAAACCTTATTAACAACCAGTGGTTCAGCAATAATTTCAGAAATAGTCATTCTTGGGTTTAGAGATGCAAATGGATCTTGGAAAACAATTTGCATTTCTTTTCTCATTTCTCTTTGTTGTTGTTTATTATACTGTAAAATATCCTTACCTTCAAAGATAATTTCCCCTTCTGTTGCCTCCAGTAAACGTAATACAACCCTTCCAGTAGTAGACTTACCACATCCAGACTCTCCTACAAGACCTAACGTTTCACCTTTATTTATAAAGAAGTTTACCCCATCAACTGCATGAAGCATACCTTTTTTGGTTGAGAAATGTTTCTTTAGATTTCTTACCTCCAGTAATCTCTCTTGCATAATATTCACCTCCATTTTACATTTTAGCTATTTTGGGTTTTCGTATAACAAACATTTAACAAAATGACCTGTCTCGATCTCTATATTCTTTGGCTTCTGTTGAGAACAAATACCCATAGCTTTAGGACATCTTGGGTGAAATGGACATCCAGAAGGTATATTGGTTGGGTCTGGCATTAGACCTTTAATTGGCTTTAGTCGGTCTTCGTCTTCCTTGATGTCAGGTATCGAACCAAATAGACCTACAGTGTAAGGATGTTTTGGTGAAGTGTACAATCTTTTTACGTCTGTATACTCAATTACATTACCTGCGTACATAATAGCAACCTTATCACACACTTCTGCTACAACTCCTAAGTCATGGGTAATCATAATCATAGAGGTGTTAAACTCATCTTTTAGATTCTTCATTAAATCTAATACCTGTGCTTGTATTGTAACGTCCAGTGCTGTTGTTGGCTCATCAGCAATTAATAAAGTTGGGTTACATGCCAAAGCAATGGCTATAACAACCCTCTGTCTCATACCACCACTAAATTGGTGTGGATAGTCTTTTACCCTTCCTCCAGGTATACCAACCTTCTCCAACATTAATTTAGCTCTTTCAATGGCTTCTGTTGCATTTACTTTTTGATGAAGCTTAACCACTTCTGCAATCTGCTCTCCAACAGTCATTACAGGATTTAATGAAGTCATAGGGTCTTGAAAAATCATTGAAATCTTATTTCCTCTTATTTTTCTTAACTCAGCTTGTGTTTTCTTTAGTAAATCTTCACCCTCAAATAAAATTTCACCATTAACTAATTTACC
The DNA here is from genome assembly GCA_938074565.1 of uncultured Alkaliphilus sp. Taxonomy (GTDB): domain Bacteria; phylum Bacillota; class Clostridia; order Peptostreptococcales; family Natronincolaceae; genus Alkaliphilus. The sequence continues at coordinate 164,241 of CALJEQ010000001.1, forward strand.
AGGAGGATTTGGTATCAATTGCATGATCCCCAAAGCTGTTGTGGTTTTACCAGCTCCAGTTTCCCCTACTAAACCTAAGGTTTCTCCTGAACCAATTTCTAAACACATATCTTCAACTGCCCGAACAGTTCCATCTTCTGTTACATAATGAATTGATAAATTCTTTATTTCTAGCAGATTTTTATTATCCTTCATTTTTCCCACTCCTATCCTAATTATGTTAGCTCTTTAGTCTAGGATCAAGTGCATCTCTTAATCCGTCACCTAGAAGGTTTAGTGCGAAGATGGTTATCATAATCGCAAGTCCTGGGAATGTAGCAATATGCCAATGATCCCTTAGGAATTGTCTACCAGTTGATAGCATTGCTCCCCACTCTGGTGTTGGTGGTTGAATACCTAATCCGATAAAACTTAAACCAGCAGCAGATAATATAGCACCTGCTACCCCTAGTGTAGCTTGAACAATAATTGGTGCCATTGAGTTAGGTATAATATGTTTAGTTATAATTCTAAAATCATTCGCCCCAACTGCTTTAGCAGCTTCAATAAATTCTTGATCTCTTATTGATAACACTGACGCTCTAACTATCCTAGCATAGGAAGGAATAGAACCAATACCTACGGCAATCATAACATTTTGTAGTCCTGGACCTAGTGCCGCAACAATAGAAATAGCTAACAAAATTCCAGGAATAGCCAATAATATATCCATGAATCGCATAATAACGTTATCCATTTTACCACCGTAATAACCAGCAATAGCTCCTAAAGCACCACCAGTAAACATTGATATTCCTACAGCGATAAAACCAACTTGTAAGGATATTCTAGACCCATAAATAACACGGCTTAAAATATCTCTACCAAAGTTATCCGTACCAAACCAGTGCTTACTATTAGGTGTTTGAAAACGTGCCATTAAATCTTGATCATCAAAGCCATATGGTGCTATAAAGTCAGCCGTTAGTGCGCAAAATATTAAAATTAATATTATGATAAGACCAAACATAGCCGACTTATTCTTTTTAAGACTCATCCAAACAGTAACCCAAGGACTTCTTTTCTTTTTAGCTGGTTGAGAAGTTTTTTCAAGAGTCTGTTTTTGAAGTGTTTTAGCATTTGACATATGCCTACCTCCTCTTCTAATATTTATTACTTATACTGTGATTTAATTCTAGGGTCTACGAAGGCATACAGAATATCTACAAATAAGTTTACAAAACTAAATGTAATAGCAATGAATAATACCCCACCTTGAACAACGGGGAAGTCTCTTGATTTAATAGAATCAACCATTAATCTACCTACTCCAGGAATTGAGAATATAGACTCAGTTAATACAGCTCCACCTAGAAGGTAACCAAACTGTAAACCAATTACTGTAATGATAGGTATTAATGCATTTTTTAAAGCATGTTGATTAATTACCACAGATTCCACTTGACCCTTTGCTCTTGCAGTACGAATGTAATCTTGCCTAATAACCTCTAACATACTAGATCTTGTCATACGAGTAATAATTGCTGCTGAACTCGTTCCAAGCGTAACTGCTGGTAAGACAAGATGCTTAAAGCTACTGAATCCAGATGATGGGAACCATTTAAGCTGTACTGAGAATAATAATACAAGCATTAAACCTTGCCAGAAGTTAGGCATAGATACTCCGATTAATGCCAATACCATGGCAACGTTGTCAAATAGAGAATATTGCTTAGTAGCTGAGATTATCCCTGTTGGAATACCCAAGACCACCGCCACCAATACTCCAGCTGCTGCTAATTTCAATGTAGCAGGAAAACGAGATAGTATTTCATTCATTACTGGTCTCTTAGTTGCATAAGAACGACCTATATCCCCTCTTACTGCATTAAAAACATAACGGCCGAATTGAACAATATATGGATCAGATAAGCCTAATTCTTCTCTTAATTTTACTACTTCATGCTCTGGCGCTGATTCACCCAACATAATTCTTGCTGGATCTCCCGGTGTAAAGTACATCATAGTGAATACGATGAAGGTTACCCCTATCATTACAGGGATCAGTAACAGAAGTCGACGTAAAATATATTTATGCATAATATGTCCTCCTTCCTGAATTTACCACGCTTAATTACATTAATATAGGGTCATAAGCATATGACCCTATATTAACAATTCATCACTTATTTAATAGTTTTTCTTAATTTACTTAATCTTTACTTGCCTATTCGAAGTAAACTGTCCATAATGCATGGTGTCCTGCTGGGTGGTGAACAAAACCTTTAACATTACTTCTTAGACCAGATAATTCTTCTCTATCCCATGTGAAAATCCATGGAGCTTCATCACGGATAATTTGTTGTGCTTCTAAATAGTATTTTTCTCTTTCAGAAGGGTCGATAGTTACTTTACCTTTATCTAATAACTCATCAACTCTTGGGTTTGAGAAGAAACTTCTGTTACCAGCTGCACCATGAGCTGAAGTGTGGAACAATGGATATAAACCATAGTTTGGATCTCCTGTTACAGTTCCCCATCCTAAGATAAACATATCATGCTCACCTGCTGCTGTTCCATCAAGGTATGCACCCCACTCCATAACCTTAACCTCTACTTCAATACCAATATCTTTTAATTGATTTTGAAGGATTTCTGCGATATCCATTCTTTGTTGGTTATCGTTAGTCCAGATTGTAGTTTTAAAACCATTTTCTAAACCAGCTTCCTTCATTAATTCTTTAGCTTTTTCTACATCATGGCCATATGGTTGTAAATCTTGATTTGAACCCCATACACTTGCAGGTAATGGACCTTTAGCTGGTTTACCAACACCTTGGTATACAGCTTCTACAATAAGATCCATATTTACAGCATAGTTAATTGCCTGTCTTACTCTAACATCATTAAAAGGTGCTTTATTAAGGTTAAAACTTACATATGTTGTAGATATAGCATCATCTCTTAATAATTGAAGGTTATCATCTCCTTCAATTCTAGACACGTCTGTTGGTGCTACATCATATATAATATCTAAGTCACCAGTTTCTAAACCAATTGTTCTACTTGTTCCTTCAGCAATATTTCTAAATACAATTTTTTCAATTTTAGGAGCTGTTCCGTGGTAATCAGCAAATCTAGCTAATTCAATGCTGTCACCAGTATTCCATTTGTCTAACATAAAAGGACCTGTTCCAACTGGTTTTTGACCATAGTCTTCTCCAGCTTCAGTAACAGCTTTTTCATTTAATATACCAGCTGCACTATGGGCTAAGTGAGCTAAAATTGGTGCAAATGGCTCTTTTGTTGCAATTCTAACTGTATAATTGTCAACAACTTCAATACCTTCTGCATCAATAGCATCAACAATGTGGGCTACATGAGAAGATTCTAAAGCTCTTGTAAGTGTAAACTTAACATCATTAGCTGTAAGTTCTTCACCATTATGAAACTTAACACCTTCTTTTAACTTAAATTCATAAGTTAAATCGTCAATTGCAACCCAAGAAGTAGCTAAACCTTCTTTGATTTCCATTTTTTCATTTTGAGACACAAGGGTTTCATAAATTTGCTTAGATACTCTTGAAGATGCATTGTCATTTGTTGCATGTAAATCAAGTGATTTTGCATCAGAGTTTTGAGCAACGATTACTGTATCCTTTGTTGAAGCACCAGTGTCACCAGTACTTGGTGCATCTGTTGTTTTTCCACATCCAACTGCTACTAAAACTAGTACTAACATTAAACTCACTAATGTTAATAATTTTTTGTTGATTTTCATTATTTTTCCCCCTTTATTATTTTTTTTGCCAGTGGCAAAACTAAATACTTATTAAAACTTATAACTAGCAGATAGTATTTATGAGTTATAAATTATAAGAATATTATATAATCAGTTGAATTATTAGACAAGAGAAATGAATGAATATGAATTTTATTTAATATTTACCACCCATTATTATCTTAAATGTAATAATTTTCTGATATTTTATAATTACTTGCAATACTACTTTATAACAGTATACAAAATAATCGTTGTAAAAAATAAAAAAGAGGGGGATTTAGATCCTCCTCCTTTTTTTATGTGAATATTAATTGAAATAAAATCATTGTAATTGTAAGGCCTCCGAATATTAATAAAACATAGGGTAATAAGACTTGAAAAGTTGCAATTGTAAATGCTACAATATCGGTCCAGTCAAATTCTATGTCATCCCGAGGTGCCTCAAACTCCGACTGATGCGAGATACTTTGCTGTGCTTTTTTTTTCAACATTCATATCACCCCTAACTTTTTACTTAATTAAATGACAAGAAACAAAATGCTCTGGCTTTGCTTCTCTAAACTCTGGAACTTCAACCTTACATTGATCCATAACATAAGGACATCTAGTATGAAAACGACATCCACTTGGAGGATTTGATGGACTAGGAATATCCCCCTTCAAAATAATACGTTTTCTTCTATTTCTTGGGTCCGGTAATGGAATAGCTGATAATAAGGCTTGTGTATATGGATGTAATGGATTGTCATATAATTCATCCTTAGGAGCTAATTCCACCATTGAGCCTAAATACATAACTCCAATTCTATCACTTATGTGTTTAACAACACTTAAATCATGGGAAATAAATAAGTAGGTTAGTCCCATCTCTTGTTGTAAATCCATTAAAAGGTTTAATACTTGTGACTGAATAGATACATCAAGTGCAGAAACAGGTTCATCACAAACTACAAATTTTGGTTTTAAGGCTAATGCTCTTGCAATACCAATTCTTTGTCTTTGTCCACCACTAAACTCATGGGGATAACGGCGTATATGATACGGAGCTAATCCACACTTTTCAATGATGTCTTTTACCATCTCAACATTTTCTTGCCCTCTAGCAATACCATGTTCACTTAATGCTTCTCCAACAATTTCTCCAACCGTCATTCTTGGATTTAGAGAACTGTAGGGATCTTGAAAAACCATTTGCATATCGGTACGAAGTTTCCTTAATTCATCCTTTGGCAAATCAAAAACTGGTTTGCCGTCAAAGTATACTTCACCTTCAGTCTTCTCCAATAACCTAAGAAGGGTTCTTCCCGTTGTTGACTTACCACAACCAGACTCACCAACAATACCTAATGTTTCTCCTTCTTTAATGGTAAAGGAAATGTTTTCAACTGCACGTACATATTTTACTGTCTTTTTAAATAAACCAGACTTTATAGGGAAGTATTTCTTTAAGTTTTCTACAACTATAAGTTCTTTCTTTTCAGTTATAATCTCACTCATTACTTTACCCCCTCCTTCTTACTATAGAGCCAACATCGAACTTTACGATCTCCTCCAATTGACTCTAAAGCAGGCATTTTCTCTTTACAAATATCCATTGTATGGGGGCATCTTGGATTGAATGGACATCCTGGAGGAATTGCCAATGGATTAGGTACACTACCAGGTATAACATCTAATCTACTAGATTTTCTTTGTAAATTTGGTTTAGAATTCATTAATCCTGATGTATAAGGATGCTTAGGGTTTTCAAACAAGTCAAATACATTTGCTTCTTCAACAACTCTACCTGCATACATAACAATAATATAATCTGCCATTTCAGCTACTACTCCCAGGTCATGGGTGATTAACATTATAGCTGTGTTTAACTTTTCTTTTAATTCTTTCATTAATTCAAGAATTTGTGCTTGTATTGTTACGTCCAATGCTGTTGTAGGTTCATCAGCAATCAATAATTTAGGGTTACATGACAGGGCCATTGCAATCATTACCCTTTGTCTCATACCACCACTAAATTGATGTGGATAATCATCTACTACTTCAGCTGCTCTTGGAATACCTACAAGATTTAACATTTCAATACACTTTTCTCTTGCTGCTTTTTTATCAAGTTTTTGATGAAGCATGATAGCTTCCATAATTTGCGATCCAATTGAGAATACAGGATTTAAAGATGTCATTGGTTCCTGAAAAATCATGGCAATGTCATTCCCACGGATCTTTCTCATTTCTGCATCTGATAATGTTAATAAGTTTTTATCGTCAAAATTAATTTCCCCATCCACAATTTTACCTGGAGGATTTGGAATTAATCTCATTATTGACATGGAAGTGATGCTTTTTCCACAACCTGACTCACCAACAATTCCAAGTGTTTGGCCTGGCTTAAGGCTAAAATCTACACCGTCCACCGCCGGTATTATACCGTCCTCTGTGTAAAAGTGCGTTTTTAAGTTCTTAACTTCCAACAAGTTCTTCATAGTCTCACACCTCCAGCTTATTGTTTCAGTCTTGGATCCAGTGCATCACGCAAACCGTCTCCAAGAAGATTCAAACTCATAACCGCAACGAAAATAGCTAATCCTGGAGGAATCCACTGCCACCATCTATGTCTCAATACATATTGTTGCTGTGCACCTGAGAGCATATTACCCCATGTTGGAGTTGGTGGTGAAACACCCAAACCTAAATAACTTAGAGAAGACTCCGTTAAGATTGCGGATGCAATTCCTAGAGTAGCAGATACAATAATAGAAGCCATAGTATTTGGTAATAAGTGCTTCATAATCTTTCTAAAGTCACTAATTCCCAAAGCTGTTGCTGCCTCCATAAACTCTCTTTCTCTTAAGGATAGGATTTCAGCTCGAACAATTCTACAAATTCCCGGCCAACCAAGTAATGCTAAAACGATCATTACATTATATATACTTGGACCTAAAATAGCTACGAATGTAATAGCAATTGGTAAGAATGGAAAACATGAGAAGACATCAGCTATTCTCATAATAGCGTTATCGACACCTTTTCCATAATAACCAGCAATTCCACCTAATGTAACGCCAATTAATAATCTTAAACCAGTAGAAACCAAACCTACAGTTAAAGAGATTCTTCCACCATGAAGCATCCTAGTAAGTATATCTCTACCAAGATCATCAGTACCTAGACGATTAACTGAATCTGGTTTTGCATTGGTTTTAATCATATTAACAGTATCTCTTCCATGGGAAGTTAGAAAAGGCGCTAAAATAGCTGCCAATGTCATTAATGAAATGATGAAAAGCCCAGCCATTGCTAATTTATTCTTTTTTAACCGTTTCCAAATTATTTTCCAAGGGCCCATTACATCTTCTTTTTTTGCACCAGCATTGGGATCCACTTGTTTTTTAGTTTTTAATTCACTACTCATTTTCAGCCCTCCCTTTAGTCAAATCGAATTCTAGGATCTACAAATGCATAGGAAATATCCGCCAATAGGTTACCACTTAATGTTAATATTGCTAAAAACATGTTGATACCCATCATTAAAGGATAATCTCTATTCATTACAGATTGGAATTGCATTCTTCCCATTCCTGGCCAAATGAATACGATTTCAATCAGTAAGGCTCCCGAAAACAATACTGGCAAAGAGAAACCTAATAACGTAATAACTGGAATCAGTGCATTTCTTAAGGCATGTTTGTAAATTACTACCTTTTCTTTTAACCCTTTTGCTCTAGCTGTTCTAATAAAGTCTTGTCTAATAATTTCCAACATACTAGAACGAGTATATCTCATGAAACTACCTGCACCAGTTAACCCTAAAACTATTAGTGGCATAATACTATGTTTAAAAATATCCAAATAGTTATAAGGGAAAGCCATTCTAGCCCCAGCTGTTCTCATCCCTGAGATAGGTAATAATCTGGCATCAACACCTAAAATTTTAATTAACAATAGTGCAAAGAAAAACACTGGAATTGACACACCCATTAAGGCAAAGATTGTTCCACCGTAGTCAAATATAGAATATTGTTTAGTAGCGGATATTACTCCTAAAGGTATAGCAATTAATAAACTTAATAACATTGAAACAAATGCGATATAGAAAGTCGTCCACATTCTTTCAGCAATCAATGATGAAACTGGTTGTCTCAATGATATTGAATAACCAAAGTTACCTCTCACCATTTTTGTAACCCAGTCAAAATATTGTAAGTAAGCAGGTCTGTCTAATCCATAAGCAGCTTCCAACTGTTGAAGTTGCTCCGCAGTCATATTGGGATCGTTAAAAAACTGTGCCAATGGATTACCAGGTGCCATTTGAAAAATTGCAAATAATAAAATACTAACTCCAACGAGAATCGGAATTTGTTGCAGTAGTCGTCTTATAATGTATTTACCCAAGTCCATTCCTCCTTTAGCAAATAATGTAAAGTGTTAATCACGCATATAGCCCAGTAAACCTAGGCTATATACGTAATTTATTAAATTAGATTATTGAACAATTTCAATTAAGTGAGCGTCTTGGAAGAAATATCTGAACTCAGTAGGATTGAAGTTCTTCACACGCTTGTTAACTAACCATGGGTTTGTTCTCATATAAACAAAGATATATGGTAAGTCTTTATTGAACTCTAAAGCAAGTTCATTATAAATTTCTTTACGCTTAGCTTGATCTAATTCAAGAACACCTTTTTCCATTAATTCTTCAATTTTCTCGTTGTAGTAGTAACCTCTGTTGTTTCCTGGAGGTGTATTACTCTTACCAAAAGTTGATTGCATGTCTGGGTCAGTAGTTAAACCCCAAGCCATGTTGAACATATCCCAAGCTCCTTTGTTTTCTTCACCAGTAAGTAAAGTAGCAAGAGAGTTAAAGTCCATTAATTCGATATCTACATCGATACCAAGTTGCTTCCAGTTTTCCTTAGCTAAAGCTGGGAATTGAACTGCCCAAGCAGCTTCTTGGTAAGTTTTCCATGTAAATGCAAGCTTTTGACCATCTTTATATCTCCATCCATCACTTTCAAGCTTCCAACCAGCTTCGTCTAATAATTCAGCTGCCTTTTCTGGATTGTATTTATACTCGTTTAATCCAGATTCTGGGAATGCCCAAGATACTGGTGAGATTGGAGTTTGAGCAACAAATGCACCATCTGGTCCAAAGAATGACTCAACGAATCCATGTCTGTCAACACCATAAACTAGCGCCTGTCTAACTCTTTGGTCTTGGAAGATTGGGTTTGTAAAGTTGAAACCAGCATATGCATAACCATTGTTCCAGTTATTAATTAGATTTCCATGCTCATAATCTTGAATGATTTCATAATTTTCTTTAGCTGTTTCAAAGTTAACTGCATCAATTGATCCAATTTCAAACTCTGATAATTCATTAGCTCTTGCAACGTGCTTATAGATAATACCATCTAATTTTGGTACTCCTTGCCAGTACTCTTTGTTTGCTTCAAGCTCAATATATTGCTCGATAACGTGATCTTTCATTTTAAATGCACCAGTTCCAATAGGATCTCTATCTAACTCAGCCATTTCGTCAAAAGTAGCTTTGTCATAGTAATGCTTTGGCATAGGTTGTAGTGTAGCAATATTTCTTAAGTTAGTAGCCTTAGGAGTAGTCATAGTAATTTGAATTGTGTATTTATCTAACACTTCAATACCACTAGCAACTTCAGCTTTACCATCTTTACGATCTACTGCACCAACAATATCTCTTACGTTGTTAAATAATCTACCCTTGTAGTCAGGTCTCATAATAACATCATAAGTAAAGGCAACATCTTCAGCTGTTAATTCAGTATCATCATGGAACTTAATACCTTCTCTTAATTTGAAAGTAAACACAAGTCCATCATCTGACATTTCATAGCTTTCTAGTAGACCACCCTTAGTAGTTAAGGTAGTATCTGCTTCCCAGCTTAATAATGGGTCAAATGTTAACCCTACGATATAGTGGTCATATGCTGTTGACCAAGTAACTGGGTTGAAAGAACCATTCCAGTTAGAACCACCAATTGTTAATACATTACCTCTACCTGTAGCTGGGTTGTTGATTGCTACATCTGTACTGTCTCCACCATCTGTAGTAGTTGTTTCTTTAGGGCCACATGCTACTAAGAACATAGAAGCTACTAAAGAAAAAACTAACAATAAAATAATACTTTTTTTCATCATTCTGTTTTTTCCCCCTTTAAAGATTTTTTATAGTAACAGAAGTAGAACTTAGATTGTCCTTACATCCGTTAGCATCATTATTGTTTCTAATAAATAAACTAAGTAGAATCTTGAAATTATTCTCTAAATTTATACTATTCGATAAAACTTACTAATTTCCTTTTTTTAAATTTTAAAATTTATATGTCTAAAAAAAATATTAGAATTGAATTCTGACTTTTTAGACTTTTTATAATTTTAATAAAAATTAACTGAAAATTCAACTGTTATTTGAAAATATTAATAATTGTTAATATCTTTTCAATTTATTACCAAACTTAAAAAGATACACTTTTCTTTAAACTACGCAACTCTGATACTTCTTTAGAAGACAAGTAAGGTGCATAAACAAAGACTGTGATTATAAATAATACTATAAGATAAATTAATAATATTCTCCCTTTTTTAACAGGTTTATTAGACGTCAATTCCTTTTCCTTCATATATACCAAAACTATAATAAAACTTAATAGCCCAACTACGATAGGTACCAAAACTGTGATATTTTGTGGAGATAATATTTCAGGGATTAATACATTAAGTTTAGCGGAGTACATATTTTTGAAAGGAAAATAATAGGCTATAGCCCCAGTAATAGTTAATAATAAAAGATAAAGTTTATTATTCATTTTTTCTTTATAATACATAATTGGTAGCGCTGCCATAACAACATATCCAAGGTTAAAACAAAACCAAAAGCCCATTACAACCATAGCAAAAAAATTCAATAATAAATTATGAATCATAATATTAGCAGATAAGTTTACTTGTGACTCTACTACCCCCTGTATATCCATTTCAATATACCATACTTGTAGTGTTAGTACCATATACAAAATTGTTAACAAAATGAAAAGAGAAATTATTGGATAACTTAATATTTTATTAAGGTATGGATTAAGTATATTTCTATCTTTCTTGTAATAATAGATTTTAAATAATGTAATGAAAATAAGTAATAATAACATCCACCAACCACTTCTAGTCATTACCATTATCTCTTGTAAAAGATCTACATTTCCATAAGCTGTTGTATAATTTAAAACTAAATTACCAACCTCTGAAAGTTCTTTTATACTAATGGAGTCCATTGTATCTAGAGGAGTCCCCTTCCACTGAATTCCTTCCTTTGTTAATACAGAAGCAATAATTCCACGTTTTCTAAAAGATATATATTCTGATTTTCCATAAGAAGAATTTGTTAATAAATCAATTTCAAGTTCATTACCTAATTTAGCTAATCTATTAACTAAAGACAAAGAACGTTTACGGGTGGCATTTGGGTTTTGAAAGGTAGCAACTGTTAAAGGTTTTTCCTCTTCGCCCCCCAATTCATCTAAAAAGATTACTTTTGTTCTTTCTGATGGAGTTAAGTAATTACTAAAGTAATTTTCAACCCCAACATTTCCAGTATGTTTCCCATTAAATACCATGAAATATACCGTAGCGTCAAAAGCAATATCCTGCTCTTTCATTTCCCTCGCCAGCTCTAGCAATAGTGACAGCGAAGCAGCATTATCTGATGCTGATGGATAAACTCTTCCCCCTACATCTTTTCCTAATCCATCCATAGATGTTGCAATAATAATATAGTTTTCATATTGTTTACTTTTACCTGGGATCATTCCAATAACATTGCTACTGACTACGGGATTAAACAACAAAGGAATATCAATTTGTATTTTATACCCTTTATGTTGATAGGATACCAGTTCTTCATATACTTCTTTCTCTACCCCTAGTTTTAATATTCCTCTTTCAGGTATGAAGTTAATTTTTGTTCCTAGTTTGAAATTAGGTCTTCCTATTTCCCCACCTTCAGGATAAATCACCACCGAAGCCTTTTCGGAATGGAGACGCTCATCTATTGCTAATGGATTATGATTCAATTTCTTAATTGAATCGTTACTGTAATCAATTAATATTGCTAAATTTTCAAATCGATCATCAGTTTTTAATATCTCAGTATAATGACTGATCTGAACCATATCACCAGTGAAAGTTCCCCCAACACTTAAACCATCAAATGGAATATGATAGTTTTCCATATATGCATATGTCTTTATCAACTCACCTTTATCACTAATTACTTGAAAGGATGGTTGACTCATTTGTGGCTGAATGGTACTAAAATTCATTTTATATTTATTATCTTTGTACCCCAATAAACCAATTTCCTTAAAATAATCTTCTATGTAGTTTATTGTCTTTTGATTACCTTCTGTACCTATAAACCTACCCTCTAGTTCCTCTTGAGTAAGAAAACTTAGATGTCTCTCAATGTTTTCCTCTTTTAAATTAACTTGTTTTTGTGTATTTTTTGCATTACATCCTGTAATAACTGTGACAATGACCAATAGTAGAATTAGTAGTTTTTCCTTTTTTAACCTTATCAATCAGCATTCATCCCCTTGCTCGTTAAATTTCTCTATTAGTTAATTCGCTTTTTAATTTAAATTACCTTCAAAATCGTATAACAATTTTTTTTCATATTAAATTTTTATATAATATATCCTATTTAATAAATATGCTTGTTTTACCTTACTATTCATAAATTTTTAAAATCATTCTATAAAATATACTTATTGTTTTTATTTGAGGAAATTGCATAATAACAAAAAACACCTACTAGTTTTCACTAACAGGTGTTTCTAACATTCTATTTTTGAATAGTGTCTCTATTGTTTTTACTTGACTATCAGTTATAAGAAAATAATATCCTTCAATATAGATATAATTATTCTTAACTAAACCATAAATATCATCATCGTTACTAAAGTAAAAATTTAAAGGGCCAACTACTTCATTTGCTAAGGAATCATTGGGAAATTCCTCTTGCTTGGGGTATTCAAATAAATCTTCCACAAACCGAATAATCTCTTCACGTTTCTCTAAATAACCAATAGCATTGTTTTCTGTGCTTTTTAGTTCTATCCCTATAGATTCCATTAATTTCTCTTCCAGTTGATCCAAAGTAATCTTTTTATATTGTCGTTTTGGATTAGTCGTTGTTAAATTTTCCTGTTCTTGATCTTTTGTAGTCTGATCAATAATCTTATTACCTTTGCATCCGCCCATGAGCAATATGAAGATCAGGACAATAATCATACCGACTATTCTTTTCTTCTTCATGTTATTCACCTACCTATATTATACTTAAAACTTATTATAACATATTCCATAGCAACATTGCATAGGAATGATAGCCCGATAAAATTGTATTTACTCCAACGTAGGTAAATAAGATGGAGACAAAACCTATTATAGCAAACCAAGCTGTTTTTTTATCCTTCCAACCTTTGGATATTCTTACGTGTAAATAAATTGCATAAATAACCCAAGTTATGAAGGACCATGTTTCTTTAGGATCCCATTGCCAATATCTTCCCCATGCCTTATCAGCCCATATGGCACCACTAACAATTACTACTGTCAACATTACAAATCCTAGTGCAATGGCACGGTAGCTTATTGTATCTAACATTTGTAGAGAAGGCATATTCTTTGTTATAAAAGTATCTTGCTTAAATTTATCCCTTAATAGATACATCATAGAGATACCACAAGCAATTGCAAAGGCTCCGTAACTGAAAATAGCAGTACTAACATGGATAAGTATCCAGTTGCTTTGCAGTGCAGGCATTAGAGGTCTAATATCTCTAGATTGCATTGCCGCATAGAAAATGACAATAAGTAAAAGGGGGGTTACAAAAGTCCCTAAAACCTTAAACTTGTATCTTCTCTCAAATTCAAAATAACATATAGCTATGCCCCAAGCGAAACTAGTAGCAAATTCATATTGGTTACTTAATGGTAAACGTGCCGCCTCCACAGTCCTAGACGTGAGGGAAATGGTGTGAAACACTAGCCCAATTTTTATCATTAAGCTTCCATAGTCTGCTAGTTTTTCTTTTCTAAGCATGAAGAACACGAAGTAACATACCATAGCAATACAATATAGTAATAATGTAATATTAAAGCTTTGATTTTCTATAAGCATACCTTACCTCCTAATGATATTCATTATATACATCAATTTGTTTATTAATAAAAGTTTTAGATTGTACTACTTCTAGACCGTTACCGTAAACCAGTAACTTATTCCCGGTTTTTTTAACCATCATAGTTACTGGTTTTATATAAAATGCTAGTACTAACCCTATCATTACCAACAACGAACCTAATGCTGCACCCAATTTCCCCTTTACTTTGTTTACTTGCAAATATGTATACATTTTTGGATTATCTAAAATGATATCATATTCATTCCATTCAATGACGTCTCCTGGAGCTACAACGTTCATTCCTACCCTTCTTCCATTAAAAAACAAAGCATATAAAAACATAGGATTGTTGGTTTCATGGGATCTAGTAAATAATCCACCTTCTGTTGCAACAAAGTCAGGAAAAAACTTTGTAAATTGTATTGCCAAGCCCTCCTCTTCATCCACAAAAAAGGTACCTTCATATAATAGGTCTTCTACTACTTCTTTTTCATCCTTCATAAATTGTATGTTTGTTGCCCAGCCAGTGGCGGATTGATAAAAATTATATCCCTTATAGTTCAAAGGATGATTTACAGAAATTTCTTTAGAATTCAATAATTCATTTTTATCATTTAACAATTTCATATTTGTATAGTACTGACCCACAGTGCCATCTTCTCGATAATCTATTCTAAAATCTTCAATTGAAACTGTAAATTCAGTGCCTTCAACCTCTACTTCACTGCCTGGTACACCATAAACTTCACTAGAAAAATGTGTATACTGACCATAACCGTAACTAATAATGGTTAATAAAATTCCCAAATGAATACACCACGACCCAAAATACCCAATACTATTCTTTTTACTATAGTATATTTCATCTCCATTTTTATCTTTTTTAATAACCTTTTTAAAACCAAAATTATCAAACAAATTATTTATGTAGTTTTCAAGGTTATCACTTTGCCTAAACGTAATGTTTTCTATATAGGTTTCCTTTCCTATTGAGGGTACCCCCTTGATTTTTCTTATTATTGTATCTAATCTTAAAATGCTGCATAGTAGTAAATTAATACTTAACAGGCTTGATAAACCTATAAAATACCAAGAATGATAAATGTCATTTAATTTAAGAGATAAAATTAAATTAGATTTCATTTCTGAGAAGCGACTATGATAAAAAGGAATTTCCCTCCCTTGAGGTATTATTGACCCAAATACAGATAATCCTCCAAGTAATGCCAACAAAAAAATACCAAATTTCATCGACTTAACTTGTTTTATTACTTTATGTATTATGCTCATTTTGATCTACTCCTTATAGCAATATTCAACTTAATATAGAATATAGACAAACTACCACTTTTATATACATATATAAGTGGTAGTTTGTGCATTACAAGTTAGTTTTTCAAAATTGTCAATTTTATATTATTTGTTTTCTGCTATTATTTCCAGCGCTTGTTGGGCATATTCCTTTGCTCTTTCTAAGGTTTGTTTTGCTTTTTCTACGTTATGGAATCCTGTACTATTTTCAACAAATACAAAATCCCATCTATATTGGGCTTTTCGATGTAAAGATCTAAGCTCCTTAATAATCTCTTCATCCTCTAACTTTCTATCTTCTAGTAATTGTCCGAAATCCTCTATTATTTTAACCAACATATCACTAACTTCCACCTGTAATGCCTCAACTTCTTTTTGTAAACCTTGTACATTAGCAATTAATGCATCAGGTTCTTCTTTATGACACTGTCCACAGGATTCGGATACAGTTTTCAACGGACTTTTTGCCCAATGGGAACGATACTCTTGACCTTCTTCCACTACATTTGGCATATGACAGTCGGCACAGGAAGTACCCAGTTTATCATGCACACTACCCGTATACATTTCAAATTCTGGATGTTGTACTTTTATAAGGGGAGTACCCGTTCTAGGATGAATCCAGTCTGCATGTTCTATTTCATCAAAATAAGATTCAATTTCATCTATCTCAATGCCATTGTCCCAAGGTAATACTATCTTACCTGTTTCTTTTTCAAAATAATACTCTACATGACACTGTGCACATGCCATTGTACCTGGTTTAGGTTCATTATCTAATTTTCTGACACCTTCAGCAAAATGAGGTGCTGTAATTTGTATTTCAGTACCAGGTTCGTTTCTATGACAATTATAACAACTAATGGCATTGTCCACTTTTTGCGATGTCTCATAGAAGTCCATTTTAAATAAATCTTGTCCATTTTCCACATAAAGTTTTTCATAGTCAGCTGTTTTACATCCTAAACATGAAGCCCCGGGCTTTGGTCTAGCTGTATTAATTACATCCTCAAGGGCATAATAATGCCCCCTTGCCACATAATATTCCTTAGCAAAACCCACACCTTCATATAGTATCTTTATATTGGGGTATTTTTTTAAGTAACTGATGGGATGTAACCCTCCTAAATCAGTTTCCTCTACTTTATGGTCTTGTACTCTAGAAGTGCGTATAAATGATTCATAAATCATAGGATACTCTTCCTTCCAATTTTCAGCTGCAAGAATCATATCTTCTGGTGCGGGTATTTGAACCTGTGGTTCTTCTTGTTCTGGTGGTTGCTGTGGATTTGTTGGTGCTTCATCCCTTCTAGCACATCCTATTGGTATAAGTAATGTAAAAATTAAAATAAGTATCGTTAGTTTTTTCATATACTTTGTCACATTATACTCTCCTTTCATTTCTAGTATCTTTAGTTATTATTTCAAAAAAATGAAAAACTATTATTTTTTTGCACTATAAATAACTTTTTTATGGATTTTAAAAAATTAAACTAACTTAGTAATTTTTTTCATATATTGAAATAACGTTTCTTAAAATGAAAGGAGAACTATTAATATGAAAACCTTCATACCCTATCAACCCAATAACCCATCTACTACCGAACGCTATAAATTATTAAACTATACACTGGAAATTAATAAACGACCAGAAGATTTCAACAACATTGTTAAGTTATTAAATCCCCCTGATGATATAACTACTGTTGTACCAGCTGGCACTTGTAAGGGCATAAAAGTTGCTATTTTAGGTGGTGGTCTAGCAGGTTTATCTTCTGCCTTTGAGCTTCGTAAATTGGGCTTCGACGTAACCATCTTTGAAGCTGAAAAAAAACGTATTGGGGGTAGAGTTTATACTCATTTTTTTGATAGAAGTAATCACCTCTATGGAGAATTAGGTCCTATGCGTTTTCCAGTTAGCCACCAAACCACTTGGCATTATATCAATCTGTTTAACTTAAATACAAGACCCTTTATTCAAACCAATGAAAATGCCTTTAGATATGTTCGTGGTATAAGGGTTCGTAATCAACCTCAAGCTGTTCAACAATGCATTTATCCACTATTTGATTTAACACCTGAAGAAAGAAGCATACTGTGGCCAACATTAGAATCACAAGCCTTCGAGGCTTATTTACTAGAATTATCACCAGAAATTAGGAAGGAAATTTTGCAGATAAAAGAGCTTTATTCACCAGAGATAAACAAAGCCGATTACTTCAATATACGACAAATGATGGAGAAGTCAGGTTTAAGTGATGGAGCTATTGAAATGCTCAGCAGTGTCAATCCTTTTATAGGCGCCTTTTTAAATAATAGTTATTTTGAAATTTTGAACGAAGTTTATGCAGCTAATTTTGCTTTTATGTATGAGATTATAGGAGGATTAGTTAAATTACCCGAGGCTTTCTATCACTCCCTTTTAAACCCTTATCCTTGTGAATATGGACCTACTATACCACAAGAAGCATTGGGAAAGGTTCAGTGGAAATCTGGACATCAAGTAATTGGATTAAGTCAAAATGAAAAGAATGGCTGTGTCGCAGTTCACTATAAAAAAGTTAACCAATTTCATCATCACCATGAGCATTTTGATTTTGTAGTGTGCGCAATCCCCTTTTCAAATCTCCGTTTACTTAAATTAAATCCATTATTCAGCAGTAAAAAAATGCATGCAATAAGAGTATTAAATATGGAAGCTTCTCAAAAAACAATTTTTCTTTGTAATCGTCGTTTTTGGGAAGAAGGTTCACCCCAACAAAGAATTATTGGTGGTGGATCTGCTACAGACCTAGTCATCAACACTATTTGGTACCCATCAGACCATGCACAATTCATCTCTAACCAAGAAGCCTCTCAAAAAATAGGTTGTTTTGAAAGTTATCCTTGTAGTTGGTCATTAAAAAAAGGAGCAGTACCCCAAAGTCCAGGTGTATTTACGGCTTCCTATAACTGGACGCAAGATTCTATTAGGTTAGGAAATTTTAAAGAAGAAGATATTCCTAAGATTGTAATGAGACAGGTGGAAGAAGTCCATGGTCTTCCGAAAGGATATCTTGATAAAATCGTTGTAGACCATAAAACCATTCAATGGAACAACCACCCGTGGTCATTAGGTGCCTTTACTTTTTACACACCTCAACAAAATAGTCTGTTTTCAAAGATTTCAATTGAATTAGAATATTGTAATCGTGTTTTCTTTGCTGGTGAGCATGTGTCTGTTTCAAGGGCATGGATGCAAGGAGCTTTACAAACTGGTATGTTGGCGGCAAATGGTGTAGCTATGGCATGTAAACCCTATTTTTAGGACTTAAAACATAGGATAAATTATTGATTAAATGAGGACATTGCATATTTTATTTTAAGTAATTAATTCATGAAGTACTTTCTCTTCATATTGTTCAATGTCTAATAGTATAAAAAATATAAGCTAACTAGTAATAGTGTAATTTCTTGAACTATATAAACTTCACTTATCTTATTTATTGTTCATATTATGTTATATAAATAGACTATCAATGGATGTAAAAGGGGTTTTGCCTATGGCTACTTTTGAAAAGGAATTTTTATCACTTCTATCAACAGATATTTTTAAAAAGATATTAAGCTCTAGTAACTTACAACTTGCTCAACTTAACGCAGTTCAGGCACTATTAATTAAAGCTAGAATTCCATATGATTTAAGATATTCTCCAGGAACAAGAAGAGCCTCTCCAGGAATTGATTTGTCAATCTATATTAACCCTAGTACAACACTGAATTTTACTATTTCATTGGAGAATGGGCAAACTGTTTTTGATATTCAATAGTTTGTTTTTCAATTTTAAGCAAAAGAAAACCCAATGCCGTTAAGCATTGGGTTTTCATAGTTGTATGTGAGTAAATCTATAAGCCGAGTTCTGTATCTGACGGTCATCTATCTAGGCCGGCTGTTACCAGACGGCTCAAGCAACCTACCACGGGACGCGACGGGCAGCCGCTTTCATGTCCCTACTTGGTCTTGCTCCAGATGGGGTTTACATAGCCAACTAGTCACCTAGTTGCTGGTGAGCTCTTACCTCACCTTTCCACCCTTACCCCTTCAATATATAACGTAATTAAACCTTATATATAGAACGGGCGGTATATCTCTGTTGCACTTTCCTTGGAGTCGCCTCCACTGGGTATTACCCAGCACCCTGCCCTATGGAGCTCGGACTTTCCTCGTCCACAGTTAAACTGTGTCCGCGACCATCTGACTTACTCACAATATTAACTTGTCTTACCGAGAATATAATTCTAACATAGATTTAAACAACTGTCAAAATGCAATATTTGGAATTACTTATTATCCATTGCTAAATTGGCTAATGCATCAGCTCTTTTATTATGTTCTCTACGAACATGTTGAATTTTAAAAGCTTCAAACTTTTTAATTAAAGGCAAAATCATTTGATAAATTGGAATTAATCCTTCATTTTTCACTTTATATTCCCCTTTAATTTGCTTCACCACCAACTCACTATCTAAATAACAAGTAATATCCGTTATTCCTAACTCTATAGCAGCCTCTAGACCTTTACAGAGTCCTTGATATTCAGCAATATTATTAGTTTGTTTACCTATGTATTGACTAATTTCTTTAATTGTTTCACCATTTATATCTTGAATCACAACACCAATTCCAGCTTCCCCTGGGTTACCCCTTGAACCCCCATCACTATACATAACTGCTTTCATGCACTCCACTCCCTTAAAACTATTATAAAAACTTAAAGTTTTTAGTATCAATTATAAAATAAAATGCAATAACAATCTTTCTTTCATAAGTATATAGTTTAACAGAAAACCCTATAATTATCAATTGCAACTTACAAATTAAAAATATTGAAATGGATTAATATAAGTTTCTGAAGGAATCACTTCCACCAATAATTCTTTTTCATTACATATCTTAGACAAATATTCTGTTATCCAATCAACAAAAAATATTTCAGTTTCAAAATGACCTGCATCAATGACATTTAACCCATGTTCTAAAGCCATTTGTGCCTCATGGTACTTAACATCTCCTGTGATAAGACAATCACACTTATTTTTAATGGCATCTACAATTAAATCTGCACCACTACCATTAACCACTGCCACCTTTTCAACTAAAGCATTTACATCCCCTGTAAATTTCAACTTATCAATTCCTAATATTGCCTTTATCTCATCTATAAAAAGGTTTATTTTTAGAGGATTCTCTAAATAACCAATTCGACCTATTCCTGCCGTTGGTTCTGTATTATTAAGGGGATAGATGTCATACGCCACTTCTTCATAGGGATGTGCCTTTATCATTGAAGCTATACTATTGTTTAGGTTTTCTTTCTTAACAATAGTTTCTAATCTAACTTCCTTTACTTTTTCCAGTACTCCCTTACTGCCAATAAAAGGATTACACCCTTCTAATGGCTTAAATGTTCCTGTTCCATCACCTCTAAAACTACAATGGCTATAGTTGCCAATATGCCCTGCCCCAGTAGTGGCTAAAGCATTGGCAACTTCTTCTTCATGTCCCTCTGGAACAAACACCACCAACTTAACATATTGTTGCTGATCTGTTACATGTAAAATTTGTAAATTTTTCAAACCTAGTTTCATTGCAAGTTGATGATTAAGTCCCCCAGTTACCACATCTATATTGGTGTGGGCACAATAAATACTAATATTATTTTTTATGGCTTGATAAATAATCCTACCTTTGCTGTCCTCTTTTAATATGTTTTTTACTGGTTTAAATAAAAAAGGATGATGGGAAATAATTAAGTCTACATTTTTTTCAATAGCTTCCTCCATCACTTTTTCAGTAATATCTAAACAAACTATTATTTTCTTAACCTCGTCTTCTTGGCTACCCACTTGTAGACCTACACTATCCCAAGACATGGCTGCTTTTTTAGGAGCTAATTCTTCCATTATATTAATAATATCCTTTACTTTTTCAGCCATAATAGCACCTCCTTTAGTTTACTTAATCGACTAACAGCCATCTGGTATTTTTCAGTGGCAGATTCAGTTTTCTGACCTTTAACATCTTGTATTATTTTATCATAAGTCATTAATTTTCTTTGAATGAATTCCTCTACTAGGGGAATTGGATTGTCTTTAATATGGAATCCAATTAAATAATATATTTCATCCACTACCGTTTGTATCCCCTTTTCAATAACCATCACTTCATAAATACGATGATCTTCCTTCACCAACAGATCTTTTTTAATTGAGAAACCCTTTTGTACTACATACTTTCTTAATTCTTCTTGGGCTTGCATTGGCTGTAATATGAAGGTTTTTGCGGTGTTTAATATTTCTGGTGATGCTTCTAATATATCAGCTATTAGAAGCCCCCCCATACCCGCTATAATGATTGTATCCACTTCACCTGCTTTTAAAGTGGTTAGCCCACCACCTAATCTAGTTTGTATTTTTTCGTTATATCCATAGATTTTAATATTATTTTCAGCACTTTCCAGTGGTTTTTTATTAACATCACTGGCAATAGCAAAAGAACTAATATTATTTTGCAAAAGAAACAGTGGAATATAGCCATGATCCGTACCAATATCTGCAACTTTACTATCTTTTTTAACTAGACTAGCTATCTTTTCTAATCTAGGGGTTAATTTTACCTGCATATAATTTACTCCTTTATTTCAAAATATTAATGATACTTCTTATTTATCTCCAAAAACTATTATTACATCTAGAAAATTCTTTATAAGGGAGGCAATAGGATGCCACATATTGATAAAAAAAAGAAGAAATTCGTTCAAAATGAAGACTTAGTTCATTTTAAATGGGGTGGACGTACACAAGAATGGGAAGAAGAAGCCGACCAAATAATGCATACCCTTCAAGACCAAATCGATGATCAAGAAACGGAACTAGAGAAAAAGAAAAAAATAGAATATGCTAAACAAAAGTTTTATTGGTAAAAGGCAAATAGATTCGCTGTATAGCGAATCTATTTTTATTCTAAATAATCCTTAAGCTTTTTGCTTCGACTTGGATGTCTTAATTTTCTTAATGCTTTTGCCTCTATTTGTCGAATCCGTTCTCTGGTTACATCAAACTTTTTTCCTACTTCTTCTAAAGTTCTTGCTCTACCATCATCTAATCCAAATCGTAGTCGTAAAACTTTCTGTTCTCTAGGAGTTAATGTATCTAAAACTTCTATTAACTGTTCTTTTAATAAAGAGAAGGCAGCAGCCTCGGCAGGAGCTGGTGCATCTTCGTCTGGAATAAAGTCACCTAAATGACTATCTTCTTCTTCACCAATGGGAGTTTCAAGAGAAACAGGTTCTTGTGCTATTTTTAAAATTTCTCGTACTTTTTCCTCTGTAAGATCCATTTCCTTTGCTATTTCATCTGGTTTTGGTTCCCTACCTAATTCTTGTAGTAATTGTCTAGATACTCGTATTAACTTATTAATTGTTTCCACCATATGAACTGGTATTCTAATGGTACGGGCTTGGTCAGCAATTGCTCTTGTAATGGCTTGTCTTATCCACCAAGTTGCATAGGTACTAAATTTGTATCCTTTGCGATAATCAAATTTTTCAACAGCCTTAATTAATCCTAAATTACCTTCTTGTATTAAATCTAAAAACAACATTCCTCTACCTACATAACGCTTTGCAATACTTACAACTAAACGTAGGTTTGCTTCTACAAGTCGTTTTTTAGCATCTTCACTACCAGCTTCCATCTTTTTAGCCAATTCAATTTCTTCATCACCAGTTAATAGAGGCACTTTACCTATTTCTTTTAGGTACATTCTTACAGGATCATCAATATTAATACCTTTTAATAAAGCCACATCGTCTTCAATACTCTCTTCAATTATATCATCTGTCTCCAGATCGACCTCATCTAAATCCACATCAACATCTACATCGCCATCTTCAATGTCTAATTCATCCTTATCCCCGACAATATCAATACCTAAAGAGGCTAAATGATCATATAGTTCATCTATTTGATCTTTATCAATATTTATATCCTCCAGCGTATCCATAATTTCGGTATAAGTAATCATTCCACGCTTTTTTCCTTTTTCAATCAGTTTTTTAACCGATTCTTTCTTAGCTTCTTGTGATTCGCTCAATTTAAGTCCCCTCCCTTCATTAAAACTGTAATCGCTGTATCTCAATATTAATTTTCATAATTTCCATGCCGATTTTAAGCAATTCCTTCTCAACCTCTTCCTTATTTAGTATGTTATTTTCCATCAATTTTTTCTGCTCCTGTTGAAGCATTTTAGCTTGATACATTAACTTAAATCTTTTTAAATTTACAATATATTTTTCTAATATTTTCGTCACATCCAAGTGTTCAATATCAGTTGTTAATATGTCTTCAATGTCTTTTTCTAAATGAGGTAAATCTTTTACTAATTGATTTTGGTCCCCAATATTATGATTTAATATATATTCAACAATCAATTGATGATTTCCTCTAGAAAAATCCTCAGGTTTTATTTTTTTTATGATTAATGTCAAAATGTCTGGCTTAACTAACATTGTTTTAATAAGCTTCTTTTCAGCCATAATATGACCATTTTGTTCAGCGGGTGGTACAGCTTCTATATATTTATTATCTCTTTTGTTATTAGAACTATACTTTAGATTCTTTTCATAAGAAATTGTACCTTTATTTCCATATATCTCCATATGTATTGCTTGTTTAGAGACACCTATTTCATTTTCAATTTTTTGAACGTAAACTTCCCTTTCAACAGGGCTTTTTATTTGTTTTAAGATTGCAGCAAGTTCCTTAACAAATTCAATTTTACCCTCTGGTAATGCTAAGTTGTGCTTGTTCTTAGCTTGAATTATTTTATAATCAATTGGACTAACTGCCTTGTCCAAATATTCATCAAAAGCATATTTCCCTTTTTCTTTAATAAAATCGTCAGGGTCTTGATTTGGTGGTAATAATAAAATTTTACAATTAAGTTCTGCTTCTTTTAAAATATCTATACTTCGTATTGTAGCCTTCACCCCAGCTTCATCTCCATCAAAACAAATAATGACTTCATTACAATACTTTTTTAGTAATTGTGCATGACTTTTGGTTAAGGAGGTACCGAGGGCTGCAACTACATTTTTGAATCCTTCTTGATATAAAGCAATTACATCCATATATCCTTCAACTAAAATAATTTTTCCATCAGTAATATGCTTTCTAGAAAAATTCAATCCATATATGGTATTACTTTTATTAAACAAAATGGTTTCTGGTGAATTTAAATATTTAGGTAAACCATTGTCTAAAACTCTTCCTCCAAAACCAATAACATTTCCTCTTATATCAAAGATTGGAAATATAACTCGATTACGAAAGCGATCATAGTGATCTGTATTTTCTTTATTTGGAAGAATTAAACCACATTTTTCGATGTCCTTTAATTGATAACCATCTTTTACTAAATAGTTTAGTAATTCATTCCATGTATTATATGAATACCCTATTCCAAAGGATTTAATTATTTTAGTAGTTAATCCTCGGTTTAAAAGGTAGCCTAATGCAGGATTTTGCCCTCTTATTAAATTATTATAATAAAAGATTGCAGCTTTTTTATTAATCTCATAATATAACATTTTTTGTTGTATTTCTTTTTTCATCTCTTTTGAATGATTTTCTATTTCTAAAGGGATATTTGATTTTTCTGCTAAAAATTTAACAGCATCTATAAAGTCTAAATTTTCTATTTTCATAATGAAGTGGATTACATCTCCACCTTCCCCACAACCAAAACATTTATAAATTTGCTTTTGATCATTTATTACAAAAGAAGGAGTTCTTTCACTATGAAAGGGACAAAGTGCTTTATATGTAGCACCCCCTGAAGATTTAACTTGTATATATTGAGATATTACTTCTACAATCCTATTATGATCTTTTATTTCGTCTAGAATTTCTTCTGGAAAAAAACTTCCCATAATTCATCCCCTAAAGTTTACTTTCTTTAATAGTTCTGTTTATTTTGTTAATCTCCTTCTATGGATTTCACTTTTTCATTTTTTAATAGGTTTTCTAAAAAAAATTGTAGCTTATTGGCAAACTTTTCGTCATCATCCTTTTTTCGTTTAGAAGGCCCCTTTAGTTTTCCTTTTTCAGCACGAATTTTAAAATTGATATATCTCTGATGTAGATGCTGGTCAATATTATCAGCAGTATAGAATAAACCCCAGTGGTTTAGAACATAAGCTCCTTTTCCAATGACCATTGCAGCCAGTCCTATATCAGCAGTAATCACTAAGTCTCCTTTACTGGTATAATTGACAATTGCCATATCAGCAGATTGAAAACCCTTATCTACAATGATTTTTTCTACATGATTATACTGGTGGGAAATATGGTCTAAGCTATGTATGAAAACTAATTTAACACCATATAAATCGCTGTATTTAACTACTATATCTTTTACTGGACAAGCATCTGCATCAATTATTATTTTCATAGTAATAAACCCTTCTTAATGACATGAAGAACTTTATTCGACACAAATCTCCTTAATTCCTCCCTTTCAATTTAAAAAAATTATATTCAGAATATTGATTCATGTAATTACGCTATTGTTTATGTAGGTGAAGGAATAAACTTAGATTGAAATACTTTTATTGCATAGGAGTCTGTAGCTCCAGAAATATAATCTGTTACAACTCTGCTTAAACCTTCCGTTTCTATTAACAATTGATATTCCATTGGAAGCTCATGGGGATTTTCTAAAAAATATTTATATAAATTTGAAACAATAAATGTTGCCTTTTCCTTTTCTCTCCCACAAACTTCACCATAATAAACAGACTTAAACATAAATTCACGAAACTCTTGCATTGTCTCTTTTATTATTTTACTTTGATAGATATTTATTTCATTACCTAAACGAATCTGTTTGGAAGTTTCTTTAATCATATCTATAACAAATGTATTTACTCTTTTACTGTGGGAATCCCCTAGAATATTTATTATTTTCTTTGGTACATCCCCTTCTTTTAATATTCCAACATTAACACTATCTTGTATATCATGGCAAAGATAAGTTATACGATCTGCTATTTTTACTAACTTCCCCTCCATAGTTATGGGGGTATCTTCTCCTGTATGGTTTAGAATTCCATCCCTTACCTCATAAGTAAGATTTAAACCCTTACCATTTCTTTCCAGAACATCTACAATCCTCAGACTTTGTTCATTATGTTTAAAATGCCCTGTTATTTGATTTAATACCTCTTCTCCACTATGTCCAAAGCATGTATGACCTAAATCGTGTCCTAAGGCAATTGCCTCTACTAAATCTTCATTAAGTTTCAATGCCTTAGCAATGGTTCTAGCAATTTGACTCAACTCTAGTGTATGACTTAACCTAGTACGAAAAAAATCATCCTTGACAATAAATACTTGAGTCTTTTCCTTCAATGCTCTAAATGATTTACAGTGAATGATTCTATCACGATCCCGTTGATAAACAGTTCTAATATCACATTCCTCTTCATTCATTTCTCTTCCTCTTGTTTGTCTACTTAGTTGAGCATACTCTGATAAATATTTAGTTTCAAAGTTTTCTGTTATTTCTCGTAATTTTACGGTCATATGAATTACTCCTTAAATGGAATTTATATTGTTATATACTATATTTAATGTAAAAATCCTTTATGACCGAAGGTTTTTTCTGTCATTACATAATTTTTACATTTTTTTATTTTTTATACCTTGACTTTTTGGAAAAAACATTATATGAAATAATAGAGGGTAGAATCTTTCTATTTTCTATTCACCATGTTTAATCGCTGCATGGGTTGCTGCTATCATAATAGACCAATCACCAATAACTACTATTAAAGTTCTCACAAAGAATGGAAAGCCTACGGACAGCAAATCTTGGGAAACTATTAAGTAATGTTCTAAAGGATGGTCAGTGTGAGCTACCAAAAACCTTGCCTGAAGAATGCCAGACAACATTTACCTCTAAAAAATAGTATAAGTCCTATTTATGATGATTATCTCATAGATAGGACTTATTTCATATGTGGGTTGTATATGACGTTACATTTATATTTAAGTCATAAGCTCTTATGCCAGTTGCGTAATAACAAGATGTGCTGAAACAGGTCTTGCCCCTCCTGCTAAAGGAGTGATGGTTAAAGCTGTTGGATTACCAGCAGGATTCCGTACAGTTAGTATTGAATTTATCTCTGTTGTAGTTACAAGTGCCACACCTACTATCTGAGTAGTACCAGTAGCACGCCCTACCACCGTATAAGCTAGGTCAGCGTTATTAAGAGTTAAAATTAGTTGTCCAGCCTCGGTTACACTAACTTGAAACAAGACCTGATAAGTGCCAATTTCAGACAAGTTAAAGGTGCTGGGCCCAGTACGAGTAATTGTAGTACCACTGGTAGGTCCATCTTGAGGAAAGTCAACGTCTGTACCCGGTGCTACCGTATCGGCATTATCAGGAGGCATTAATGCATAAAAATCTGCAAAGTCTGCTAATCCTGCAGGGCCTTGTGGGCCTTCTGGACCTTGTGGGCCTTCTGGACCTTGTGGACCTTGTGGACCGGCGGGTCCTGTGGGGCCTTCAATACCTTGTGGACCCTGTGGACCGGTGGGTCCTGTGGGACCTTCTATGCCTTGTGGGCCCTGTGGACCGGTGGGTCCTGTGGGGCCTTCAATACCTTGTGGACCCTGTGGACCGGTGGGTCCTGTGGGACCTTCTATGCCTTGTGGGCCTTGTGGACCAGCGGATCCTGTGGGGCCTTCATTACCTTGTGGACCTTGTGGGCCGGCAGGTCCTGTGGGGCCTTCATTACCTTGTGGACCTTGTGGGCCAGCGGGTCCTGTGGGACCTTCATTACCTTCTGGACCTTGTGGACCAGCGGGTCCTGTGGGACCTTCATTACCTTGCGGACCCTGTGGACCAGCGGGTCCTGTGGGGCCTTCATTACCTTGTGGACCTTGTGGGCCGACGGGTCCTGTGGGACCTTCATTACCTTGTGGACCTTGTGGGCCAGTGGGTCCTGTGGGACCTTCTATGCCTTGTGGACCTTGTGGGCCAGCGGGTCCTGTGGGTCCTTCATTACCTTGTGGACCTTGTGGGCCAGCGGGTCCTGTGGGTCCTTCATTACCTTGTGGACCTTGTGGGCCGGCGGGTCCTGTGGGACCTTCATTACCTTGTGGACCTTGTGGGCCAGCGGGTCCTTGTGGGCCTTTCGGACCTTGCGGGCCTTTTGGTCCAGGCGGACATTTTTTGCATGTCTTTGGACGTCGGCTAAAGCATCGAAACTCAACAGAATTACCTTTACAATCATCATATATAATATAACATTGGTTTGTTTTATCTCCGTTAGATGTCATGTCAAAACCTCCTTTAAATAATACAAGATAATATCATTGCATTATCTTACATTATTATATGTTGCATAGCATAGAATGTGATTCTAAGTGCATCCATGTCTTGACAGGTATGAGTGCAGGAGATTAATTTTTTTTAGGTACTTTACATCAGTCTGGTAATTGATCTGACGATGGGAGTAATTACTTGCTTTTACGTCGCATGATAGGTACATTATTATTATTGTTTCTTAGTAAAATTTTTTCTCTTAATCCATAACCCACTGATAAATCCTGATATTATTCCTAAAGCATGGACAGGCGCAGCAACAGATACTTGTGGATTTAACATAGTTACTATAATATTTACAATAAACAATGATAATACCCAATGCTTTACCTTCCCTTTTAGTATAATATTATTCGGGCTAATAGCAGCAAATGCTGCGGCAATACCAAAGGTAGCTGCTGATGCTCCAGCAACTGGTCCCGTCCACTGTATAATAACAGAATATAATACAATGGTTATGCTTCCTAAAAATCCAGTCAGGACATAAATGAAAAAGACATTTCTAGCATCCACAGCCTTTTCAAGTTCTACACCAAATATAAACAGTAATCCCATATTAACTAGAAGATGATATAAAACTTCATGTGAAAAGAATACTGATATTAGTGTCCAAGGTGTTTGTGTTAGTTTTTGAGGATCCAGTAACAAAACTTTACCTGAGTTAGGAAATATATATATAATTATAAAATTCAAAACATTTAAAGAAATTAATATATTTGTTGCAGGACTATTAAAAGAACTATTTTTTATTTTTTTAAGTATACTTTCAACCATTTTTCTTTCTCCTTCTTATTTTGTACAAAATCAATCATATCCTTCACATACAATACATTCTGTAAATCAACCGCTTCAAAGCCCCATTTCAATTGCTCTTTAGTGTTTCACAGTGGCCTGTGTACGGATATTTTAGACTCAGATAAATAGGATAGGTCTTTTTTTGTTTTAATTATATTTCCGTAAAATCTTCTCCATCGCTTTTCCCTTTGCTAGCTCATCAATTAGCTTATCCAAATAGCGAATTTCCTGCATAGTTGGTTCTTCAATATTTTCCACTCGGACACCGCAGACCACACCTTTGATCAAGGCCCGCGAAGGATTCAGTTGTGGAGCTTCCGAAAAGAAGGACTCAAAGTCTGTCTGTTTTTCCAGTTGCGCTTCTAACTCTTCCTGGCTATATCCTGTCAACCAACAAATAATTTCATCGACTTCTGTTTTTGTACGTCCTTTTTTCTCCGCTTTAGTGACATAATGGGTATAGACACTTGCGAAACTCATTGTATAGATACGATGTTTAGTCATGATACATCCTCACTTTTATAGTTTTCTTTATGTTAACACGAAAAACAGTGGAGTTCAAATTAAAGTTACCTTTATACTTTGTTATTCATATTCAGAGTTTCTATCATAGATTTTTATAATCTAAATAAGAAAGTTTTAATTTTTAAACATCGACTACGTCATTAGTTTATAATATAATAGACTATGATAATAAATAAATGACAACAGAAAGGATGTTTTTTATGTATAAGAATATTAAAAACGAGTCGGTTTTAAGCAGGAGGGCTCTTTCAAATAATTTATAATTATTATATCCCCTCCTGCATTCCAGTGTAAATAAAATAACTAACTGGAGGATTATAAAATGGAAAAATATTTTTTTGAAGCATTTGAAGGTTTAGATAGGATGGGTCCTGGTAGCAAAACTTCTACATTAAAAGCAATATCAATGTTTCATAGCTCGAAAGATCAAATTAAAATTTTAGACATTGGTTGTGGCAACGGCATTCACACAATGTTGTTAGCACAGGAATTTCCAAATGCCTTAATTACTGCAATAGACAATAATATGTCCTTTATAGATAACTTAAATAACACTGCACAAGAACTTGGATTATCTGATAGGGTAATAGGAAAGTGTATTTCTATGTTTGAAATGCCATTTGAAGATAATTTATTTGACTTAATCTGGTCAGAGGGTGCTATTTACATAGCTGGATTTGAAAATGGACTTCATGATTGGAAGAGATTTCTTAGAGATGAGGGATATCTAATTTGCAGTGAGATCAGTTGGATAGTAAATAACCCCTCAGAAGAAATTTATAATTTTTGGAGTAATGATTATCCACAAATTGATACTATAGAAAACAAAATAAATCAAATTAAAAATGCAGGATATAGTTATAAATCCCATTTTATTGCACCTGTTACAGATTGGACTGATAACTATTATAATCCGCTGCAAGCTAATCTAAATAGTATGCTTCAAAAGTATACAGGTAATGAAGTTGCAAAACAGGCTATTAATATATTACAGGCAGAAATTAATCTATACCACAAGTATTATTCTGAGTATAGTTATGTCTTTTATATTATATCTAAGTAAGTCAGTTTTCTATAATATAGAATATAATTTACTTCAAACTAACCCCACTGATTTCAGTGGGGTTTTTCATGTGGAAGAAGTTTTGAGCTAGCATTCAATCATTATACCTGTACTGCTGTGGCATTTACTAGTTATTGTTTACTAACAAAAAGGCCTTGCTTAGGCTTCGCAATTTCATTAAAATGGTTAACTAGTATTTCTAAATGCTGCGTAACTTCTTCACCTTTCATGGGTTTTCCGTGGCTTGGGATTACTAACGAAGGTTTCAAATCCATAAGATGGCGTACTGAATTTTCTGCCCCCTTCCAGTCTGTAGTTAAATATTTTGGAGGGCCACTTATTTGTTCACGCTGCAACACTACAGATGATAAAGATTCCTGTTTTGTGGTAGAAAAAGCGTCTCCGACGATAAGTACGCGGTCTTTTTCACGGAATAGTGAAATATGTCCTTCTGTATGACCAGGAGTATGTATCCACTTCCAATTCGGCATGTAGGGTACAGTACCATCATTCGGGAGAGCCACAGCACGGAAACCAACGTCAATGCTTGTATGGGGAAAGGTTGGTGACATTTTTGCTACCATGCCCTCATCCACAGTAGGGTCTGCCACAGGATAATCTTTTTTTCCTGTTATATACGGTATTTCTAACTGGTGTATGTATACTGGAACGTCCCATAACTCGGAAAGTTTAATAACCGATCCAATATGGTCAAAGTGCCCGTGAGTAAGAATAATAGCTTGGGGCCTACTGTTTTTGCCAAATCGTTTCTCAACTGATTTCAGTATAAAATCTGCTGAATTCTCAAGACCTGTGTCTACAAGTACCCATTCGCCTACCCCCTCATTTGTATCTCCAACTAAACAGGCAGTTACAACTGTAAAATTCATAACTAGTATGTCTGGAGTAACTTCCTCAGATGATGTAGTCATTGAAGATAAAGCCTCAACTAATTTATTTCCCATTTGTAATTCCTCCAATTCTTATTTAAATAATAAGATCTTTTCTTGAATAGTATCTACCCTCATTCTGCAATTATTCTAAAAATGATAGTCAATTTACTATGGTAATAATACACGTTCCTTTGGTTTTATCATGTATATATTACTTTATCTCGTCGCAGTTAAAGTTGAGACCATCAACAAGGGAAGTTCTAGTAATCATTCAGATGCTTAACCTTAAAATATCCAGCCTGTATGATCTTAAAAGCATATAAATTTTTAATAATTTTTTATAATTTTTCTTCTATATTAAAATGAAAGAACAATAAGAAACAGGGTATTATCTCTTAAATTACTAAGAAATAATACCCTTACTTATTTCATGTCAAATCCGCTAAACCCTTCATATAAATACTTTGGAGCTTTTACCTTCCTATTTTAAGCTTTATTTTGATTTGTCTTCGTGTTTAATCGCAGCATGTGTGGCGGCTATCAAAATAGACCAATCACTCTTTTTTACTATTATGGAACACTCACTCTTCATTAATACTGCGAACATCAACTATCGGTAAAATTAAGATTAATCTCTTTTGTGAAATATTGGCGTGTGTGCTTAAGTTATATCCCAACTCGCATTAGTTCTCAATTTAGAAATCCCATTCAAAGATAAAAACGGTGACTCTTCAGCTTTAAAATAATCATTTTGTTTTTGGCGATAACGTAGATTGCCTTGCATGATATAGCATACTTCAATGGCTCGTGTAATGCCTACATAGTGCAAATTCAAACTTTGTATGTAGTCTTCTTCTGAGCAACCCTCGAACGGGAAAACCCATTTATACAAATCCATAAGAAAGACAGCTTTATATTCAAGACCTTTTGACTTGTGTAGTGTTAATACACATATTTCTCCTTGTGACGCAGGCTTAAACCCTAGCAATTTTTCTTCATTGCTCAAAACTTCAGTTAGTATCTTTACTATCTCAGCGTTCTCATACTCCGGATAGATAATTTTAGCAAGCATTACAACATCATTAATTTCATTTATCAAGTTTGTGTCATGTATATCGAATAGTTTATCTACTAATTTCAATGCTCTTTGAAAAATTTTAGGCTCATACTCACTGTTTATATATTTCTCAACAAAATCAATTTTATAAACACTTTCATCATAATAACACTGTAGAAAATCACAAAAAAATCGTGCCCAATATGCTGAGTATCTATCTAGTTCAGTATCAACAAACAATTTTGTTGGTGCATCTAAAAATTCACAGCATTTTTCTGCTGTGGCATTTCCTCTACAAAGGATTGCAATTTCATTGTTATATTTAATCTTATATTTATCTTTAATTACTGGGAGCTTAGAATTTATTGCTTGCATAATTTCTTGTTCGCACCCATTAACCCTTATTTTGAATATCCTTGACTCATCGACTGTATCTATCCCTCCGCCCATGAGTCGTAATGAATAATTTGAAATTGATTTATGGCATCTATGATTTTTGCTTAACTCATAATGAGAAAACAGTGGATTTGAAATTAATGACGATAAATACTTAGAATACCTATTGCTAAAAGCATAAATAGCTTGATCTAAGTCTCCAACAGCAATTCCAACTATTCCATTTTCAACTAAAGTCATGAATATTTTATGTTGAATATCACCACAATCCTGATACTCGTCAATAAAAATGTGAGTATATTTTGCCTTAAGATATTCCATACATTCTTTAACATTTTTTAGTATATAATGTGCAGTTTCTCCACATATATCCAAAAAAATATAGCCTTCTTCCAATGACCGTAATAATAACTCCTCTGCACTTTTGCTTATGCCATCTTTAATTGCTATTAATTCTTGGTACTTTGGATAATCACTCAATCTAGTACAGACCTCTAAGGTGTTTAATTTTCTTGTTAGTATCTTAACATGAGGTATGATTATTTCACTAATGTAAAAACTATCTATCGTACCAAAAAATGATTGTTTTATTGAAATTCCTTTTTTCTTTGCGCGTATTGATAATTCGTGACTTGCTTTTCTTGTAAAAGAGATAGCAATTATCCCTTGATATTCATGTAATGAGTCAGTAATTTTATTTATTTTTTCTATTACAGTAAATGTTTTTCCACTTCCAGGTTTTGCAGTAATAACAAGATTACTCTTATCATTTATTGCACTTAGTTGTTCTTCTGTTGGACCTTGGATATGAATACTCATTTGGGGCGTACCTCTTTTTCTACCAAGGAAACAATACGCGTAAGAGGTAGTAAGATATCATCTTCTTCAAGTACAGATAATGCATCTTCACAGTATTCAAGATAGTGCAGCATGTTCTCGGCTTTCCTTCTCTGCATAGCAGCAATCAGTTTTGCATTATCAGTTTCTTGATAAAATTCAGAAAGACTCGTTTTGAGCTCTGAAGCAACTAAATCTTCTTCTAAGTTATTTATTGATAAATAGATGTTAAATTCATTTAATTGGTCACGTATGTAATCATTTAAAGCTATAGCTTTTTGGGGGTAATCTTTATCCGTAGCTGGCCATTCGTTATCGTCTTTGTTAGTTTTCCAATACTTCAATAACTCATCTGATTTAGGTTGAACAGAAATAAGTTCTTTATATATACCTATGGCACGTGATATCCCCGCAAAATATTCTAATTTCTCACCATCTTTTTCTTTTGTAAAAACATCATCATCTGTTCTCATTACATATGGAATTTCTAATGCTTTGCATATCTTGATATAAGGTTTAAATCCAATACCATCAACAGAAATAATTGAAATATTTAGATTGTCTAAATCAATATTCATCTGCTGAGCAATTGCAGAATAGAATAGTTTCTCAGATGGCCCCTCCACTAGAAATACCCCGTTAGAAAAAAACGCTTCTGCAGTTATTGCATTTAATCTATATCCAAAATCATCAAATGTAAGTTTTAAGTTTTTATTACAACCACATTGTGCTGCTTCACTTACTTTATTTTTTGCACATAATCTGACTATTTTATCTGGCTTAAATTGAGATGCAATATAGGGAGAATGTGATGTTAGGAATACTTGTTCTTCAAAAATATCAACAAGATATTTAGATAACTTTCGTTGCTGATGTGGATGTAAATGAGCTTCCGGCTCTTCAATTGCAAAGATTGTAACTTGTTCTATTGACCTCTTAATAATCTGTTTTGAAGCCCATGTAGCAATAAAAATTTGATTATTACGACCATCACCTCCTAGAAAAAGTGGACTACCATTAGTTGAGTAACTCAGTTCTAAATTATCGAGCAATTTATTTACATCACTGTTTCCAGCGACAAATCTAATATCTTGGTCTTCATTGTGAATAGATAATTTGCTTAATTCAGAGTTTACTGTTTTGAGAGCAGAGTTTACATAGTTTAATTGGTCGATTTTATCATTCAAATTAGTTAAGTCATTTTGCAATTGGCCAATCGATGTTTTATCAGCCTCAGATGCTTTTTCAGATAAAAGTTTCTTTGAAATCTCAAGAAGCTTTATTCTCTCTCGTTTAATAAAAGCAAATAAATCTCTATTGGTATCTACATATTCAAGGCTTATTCTCTTTAAATAAAAACGGCCTTGCTTGATTTCTAAAAGTTCCAAATCGGGACCAGAACTTATTGCATATTCACCATCTTTGCTATTTGTATAACGGATATATGTAGTTTTGTTCTCAATGGCACCTACAAAGGTACTTTTTAAACAATCTTCTTCAATATCTGTTAAGCAAACTGTAATTTCAATATTTTCTGTTTTAGTGTAAGCATTATAATCTGAAGGTGAAAGTTCTAAATCTCTATCACTTAGTGTTCTATCAAATATCAATCTTAACGCATAAAGTAAATTTGATTTTCCAATATCATTTGCACCAATGAGCAAAGTTTTATCTGAAAAGTTAATTAGTGCATTATTAAAATTCCTAAATCCTTTTATATGTATCCATGATATTTTCAATGTTAATCCTCCTTTATATTTTCATGTGAGCTTAATAAATAGATAAACTCAAAATTGAAGAGAAAAGGGCACATACTCATTGTTCCACATTATATACTCGACTTTTATTGCACGTGAATGCTTCAAATTTTTGTTTATTTTATATGTTTCATTATATTGTTACAAATCCCTCCATTTTTTGTTCGTCTTATTTCGACATGGATAATGAAAAATAAGTAATTATACTCAAAATCATAAATGAAATTGAGCTACAATACTCAGTATGTTTACTAAATAATATCTCAATTGTTAGTTAAAATCTGTTTATTTCTTTTGATACCTTTGTTAGTTTTATAGTTTCGATGGTTTTACTGAATTCCAGAATTCCCCTCTAGTCTTGGTGTTTCTCTATCAAATATTGATAGTTTAATTGTTTCCTCATACAATGCAAATGAAATGATATAAAAAAGAAAGAGTCTGCTAAATAACCTCTTTCTTAATTAAATGTAGTATTAATTTTTATTCTATAGTTTAACGTTTACAGTAAGAGCAATCATTATCTGGATTAAAGTCTCTTATTTCTTCCTCACGTAGCAACACCATATCATTATGATATCTGCTACATTCACATTCAAATAGATTCTTCCATTACGCCCTATGTATGCCACATTTAAAATTTTCACATCTCCTAATATAATTTCATATGGTTTTGAATCATCTTCTTCCAGTATAAAGATTTCCTCCAACTTTTCCCTCTCTAATGTCACTACATTTTCATGATTTACCCAAACAATTCCTCAAACAATGATTTCTCTTTTCTTTTCATCTTTACCCCTCTCCATTTCTGCTTTTGATTTTCTAAGTCTATCTCACATAAACTTCATAGCTTATATCATTCCATCTTCTAGGTTTTATATGTTTACCGTATTTTCTTCTGTATTCCCGTGCCCTATCAATGGTTATTACTGAACTAAAAGCTAGTGTGTACTTTGAATCCCTAATTTCAGTGCTTTTTTGTCTCTTTATTTCATATTTCTCATTCAGATAAAAACTGAATAAGTCATTTGTTTCAATGTCTGAAAGATTTAAAAGCCATTCGAAGTCACAATCTCCTCTAACTATAACTTTATCAACAAGCTGGTTGATTAGGTCCTTTTCTAATTTTTCTGTATCAAAATCTACTAATTGCTCAAGTGTCTCTTTTATACGACTTAACTTCATTTCGAGGTTCTTTTCAGCTAAGCCTAAGCCCCCTACTAGAACTCTTATTTCACCCTCTGCTTCTTTGACTAGCCGGGTATACTGCTCCCGTTTCTCATTAAACTCTTTCTTATCTATGTTTTCTTCTGTATATAAATCAATCAGTTTGTTTAATTTTTGTTTATTCTTATCAATCTTTGACTCAAGTTCTTTTACTCTATTACTATTGTCTACATCATCATCTACGAAGTTATCTTTAATCAACTCAAAAGCCTTTAATACTGACTCTTTACGGAACCCCCACATTTCTTCAAGTGTGTCTTTTATCATCAATTCTAGATGCCATTCACTTATCGACTTCCTGTCGCATACACCTTCCAAAGGTAAATCATTTGCCTGCCTGTATTTGGTTGTATTGTTTCCAACTCTATTTCTACATGCATAGCCTTTTACAACATCTTCTGTATCCTTGTACTTCCTCCACTTATATTGTTGAAATCTTGCTCCACAGCCACATTCCATTACATTCATCCATTTATCATTTGATGTTTTAGTACCATACGATTTAGGACCAGGGTGTTTATGATAATCTAAAATTACCCCATTGAAATAGTTGAAAAATCCTCTAGAGGAAATATATAATAACCCTATGACATCATAGGGGGCTAAGGGGATGATAAGTTTAATGGAGAAGCAAGAAATAATTTTATCTCATTTT
>CALJEQ010000002.1 GCA_938074565.1 uncultured Alkaliphilus sp.
CTCAGACCGAGGTTTTGCCTAAGGCTTCCTTCAGATTCCACCTCACGGTGGACACCCTTGCCTTCGGCTAGTGGTTCCCACTACCAAGCCCACAGCGGACTTTCACCGCCAAGTTATCGCCCATGCTGGGCACACGAAAAACAACTCCCTTTTGGTTAGACAGGGAGTTGTTTCGATAAATTAAATGTAATATTAATGCTGTATATTGTAATCTCTACTTAATAGATGTAAAAATAGTAAATTGGTAGTTATTTAAAAATAGATTAAAATCTAGCAGAACGTTGAATGTAATTTTCCATATGGGACATAGGTAGTGTTATAAAAGGTGTCTGCCAACCACCGATACGTACATTTACATGGGCATATTTTTTTAGAATAGCTATGGTTTCTTCCTCTGATTTACTTGCATGGGCTTTTTTTACTTCATCATAAATTTCTTGATATAGTTTTTTATCACCTATGGCTAAAGTCATCATTCCACCCTTTGACTCTATAAATGTACTTAAGAGGTCAATTAGGTGTTTGTCATTTGCTTCCGTAGTATTTAAGCATATGTCGGTGATGACTCCTGCTGCAAATCTGTCTAAACCAAGTTTAGATAAAGTAGCAAAAATACCACCAATGCCTTCTGTAACAGTTCCAGACGTAGGAGAGAAGTTTGGTGCTAATGGTTTTCCAGTACCTCTATCGGCAGAAGCAGCATTTCCTAATCCTACCCAATTGTACTGTTCAAAAGTGCCTAAACCAGCAGTAATCTTCATATGAAATTCTCTAAACTTTTCTTCTAAACATAGACCATAATATCCAGAAATACTACGTAATCCAATAATATATGCCTCATCTTCTTGTGAAGGTGTGTACTGATAAACTTTTTTTGCAAAATCAGCAGATTTCATAACTCTATCATAATAGATATCTAATATATTTTTTGCTATGTCATCTACAAAATCATCATTGTTTCCAAAGGTTGGTGTATTTGTTGAAAAATCTATTTTAATGCTATCAAAAAGTTCTTGTTTCTTAATGTCTTGTTTATCTTTAGATATAAAATCATACCTTAAAGCATTACAAACTTCATCTAAAGTATATTTTCCATCTCCTGATTCTGGAAACACCCATTTTTTTATTGCAGCTAATGTGTTTACTAAATTAGGTACTCCTGATAATATCACACCACCAATATTATACTTAGTCCCTCCCCACGATTTATCTCTACCCCGCTCTATGCAACCATCTAAATAGGCTGATAGAAGAGGTGAAGGACATGAATATTCATCAATCATATAATATAAAAATAATGCCATTACAGACTGGTCTATAAAAAATCCTAATTGATCAGAAAGGGCGGCTATAAGTTCGTCATAATTACTAGGTTTTTGTGATCTTGGAGCTTTTTTAGCTCCCCTTAATAATTCAATTTCATCCGATAACATTGCTCCCTCATTTAAAGCACATTCAAACGGTGTTAATGCATTTAACATAGAGAAGGTCCAGTCGCTTTTTCCATTAAGAATGGGTTCCCAGCATCCATCAACACAAAAATCGTTAGCAAGTTCTTCTATTTCCTTTATCTTTTCACGATTATCTGGATCTATCCCTTGGCTTAGTGCTGTTTTCATTGCAGAAATCATTACATCATCATTTATAATAGATGGATTATTTTTAGTTTTCATCCAACACTTAACAACAGCTTCCATTAGCTTTGGTGTATTGTTTTTACCTATTCGCACATAAATCCCTGGTGTCGATAGGTTTACATTTGAAAAAGCTTGTAAAATTAAATATGTACAATCATTTGTAGCATCTTTTCCATCTGGGGTTACACCACCAATTATTATGTTCTGTAGAAAATTATTAACACCAGCCATTTGATCAATTAAATAAGGACTTACACCTAGTACAGTGTTATTATCTACGTGATCTTGTTTTATTATATTTTCATATGTAAGATTTAAGTTTAATCGCCAAGCAGCTTTAATCATAAAACATTCAAATATTTCTAGACATTTATTATAATCCTCTTCCTTTACTAAAAAAGGGTTCAATACTTGATCTAATCGCCCCAGTGAAATAAAATTTGTACTAGCATGGAGGGCTAGATGAAAAAACCAGATACTTTGAACAGCTTCATGGAATGTATCAGCCTTATGTTGGGGTACTTTACGGGCAATTCTAGCCATTTCAATTAATTCACTTGCTCTAGTCTTATCTTCAGTATTTTGTGCTTGATATTCAGCTTCATTAGCCATTCGGTGAGCATAATCGATTACTGCTTGACATGAAATTTGTATACCTTCATAAAAACTCTGTTGGTTGTCACGTATTTGATGATTTTCTAAAAGAGAGTCATTGGAATGTATTGCATTCGAATTTTTTTTGATTTCACACTCATCAATAACAGCTTGTAACCCTTTGTTTACTAAGTCGGAATAATTAAGGGAATTATGACCTAATAATGATAACGATCCTCTATTGGTAATTGAACCTGCTCTTTTTTCATCATCATTTAAATAATTAGGAAATACTTTACCTAATCCATTTGAACCCATAGGTAGTGTTCCCAGTAGTAAATCTCCTGGTAGTATTTCAGCCGTTAAAGTTGTTTTAGAATAGTCTTTGTTAGTCATAATTTTTAGCATTGCATCTATTGCTTTAGATCGACGGATTAATACAGATTCATCGGGAAGCTCCAGAGCAATATCAGGAAGAATATCCTTACGAAACCATTCATCTGAACGATCACCTAAACTTCTTGTTATGAGGTTATCATACATATTTTTTGTTCGATTTGTCATTTCATTATTAAACTCCATTTTTCCACTCTCTTTTCTCAGTTATTTGTGATTTATATATCTTCTATATTTAATATAGAAATATCTTTTTTTTCAAAAAAGGATTTCATTTTAGATTCACTATCAAGATAACTAATTTTTGAAGGTAAGCTCATCATAAAATCTATGCCACTTAAACGATAATAATGATCAGTACATGTGTTCCACGGATTAAGAAATACAGAGCTTATATCATTACTTTTTAACAGTTTCATACATTTTTCTAAATACCAATTAGTATCGGTATGCCCTGGAACTACAGGAATTCTAGGTAAAATAGGTTTGTTATAACTTTTTATTGTTTTTAAGGAATCATATATTTTTTTTGCATGGTCTACAGAAGTACCATCTGTTGTAAAACGCATCCCAAACAACCAAAAGTCTACTAACCCCTCTAGGTTAGTATAGCTGTTTATAGGTAATAACCCCGAAGTTTCTATTGCTGTAGAAATATTCATTTCCTTACATAAGGATAGTAATTCCTTTACTTGAGGCTTTTGTATAAGGGCTTCTCCCCCACTTAAGGTAATACCTCCACTGTTTTGAACTAATGATAAGTGGGGTTTTAACTTTTTAAAAAGTTGAGAAACAGAATAGGTTATAGTTGGAAGATACAATACACTTGACGGACGGTACTTTGATGATAATGGACAAGCATAAATACATCTACCACATTGTATACAGTCCCGTCGATTGATTAAATGTTTTTTATTAGATATGCTATGAACACCATTGGGACAAGCGAAACCACATTTGCCACAGTAAAAACAATGATTTTCATTAAAAAGTAAAGGCGACTGCTTTGAATTAGAATGGGGAGAATGACACCATTTACAGTTAGCAACACAACCTTGAAAAAAAACAACTACTCTAATCCCAGGTCCATCATAAATTGAGCTATGGGCTACGTTGAAAATATCTATCGAATTCTCTATACTATTAATACATTTTTCTTTCTCCATTAAAAACCTCCTAGTAATTTTTAAAAAGGAAACAACTCTTAGAATTAAATACTGTAAATTAATTTATATGTAGAACCCTAAATGTTGTGCCATAAAAAAAGTTTACTTATATAACATAATAATAACACTAATATTACTTAAAATAGTTTTTTTATAAAACAATCAAAAGTTACATTTGTGAATAAAAAACAGTAAATTATTCCCTTCAATTACTTATATACACATCCTATAGCCATACAAGCAAAGTACTAAAAATCATGTTTAAAATAATTATATTAATTTTTCTGCAAAAAAAATAACTGCCTTTATTAAATGAGGGAGTTATTTATATTATATCATCTATTCTACGTAAACTTCTTTATACAGTGCATTCAAACCTTCTTCATCTAAAAAACCTTCTGCTGCTCCCTTCGTACCTATTTTATAAGAAGCAAATACAATAGCTTTTTTTAATGATATGTAGGGGTCTTGACTTTGATTATAAAAGTAAATAAAACTAGAAAACAGTGCATCACCTGCACCAATGGTATTTACAATTTTTCTAGTTTCTACTGCTGGAAATCTTCCTAAAAAATTGTCTTTTTTAACATATAATAATGCCCCTTCTTTCCCCATACCAATAACTAAAATGTCATTATGGTATTGGTTTATAACCTTCATGGCGAAGTCCTCAACCGGTTCGTTAATACCTTCATGGCTCATAAAAAGGATATTGGCATATTGCATAAAATCTTTATTGTAGGCATCATGTATGTCCGACAATACATGAACATCTGTAGCCACAAGTTTTCCTTCCTCCCGTGCTATCTTCAGAAAGGGTCTTGAAAAGTTAATATTTGTTAAAATAGCCATAGAGCTTTCTCTTAATGCTTCTTTAAAAACCGCTATTGGGTAAGTCCTATCTTGTATATCCTTCAAATCACAATGAATTTGTCGTCTTCCCCCTTCTTCATAAAGGATAACCGATTGGGGAGTTTCTTCTAAAGCCCTAATAATATATTTATTATCTATATTACTTGAAGATAAATTTTCTATTACTTGTTTACCTCCCCCATCAATTCCAATTAAAGATAAAACATTAGGTTGAACCCCTAAGGTATATAATGACTTAGCCACATTTATGGCTACCCCCGATACAGTTGATCTAATGCCCCAAAACGGATAATTTACAGGAGAATATTCCAATGGAAATCCGTCAATTTTTAAGGTTGTTTCTATATTTATTAAGCCTGCAATTAAAATTTTATTCATAGATTATCCTCCATATTATAAAGTGAGTAATTATATTCAAATTAATTTATTTAGCTTTATTCATAATTACTTATTTTTCTATATTCAAAACTTATAAAATAGGCTGTATATTTAAATGAGTACAGCTTTACCCCCAACAATAACATCTTCCACCTCATCATTTACTACATTAAGTTTCACTTTAATTTCAGAGGGTTGGTTCATACTATAGCCCTGTTCAAAAACAAAATCTGTTGTAACAAGTTCTTTACAATACTTAGTTAGATAACAGGCTAAAGCCCCATTGGAAGTACCTGTGGCAGACTCTTCATTTATACCATATAAAGGGGCAAAATTTCTGCAATGACAGGTGGAGTTATGTAGCGTATCTAATGTAAAGGCATGTATTCCAACTACATTATATTTTTCGCTTAATTTTCTAATGGCTTGAAAGTCAGGTTGTAACTGTTGTAATGTATCAATATCTTTTACAGGTAATAAAATATCCATTAAACCTGTAGATACCACCTGTATAGGTAGGTTTTTAAGAACATCATCCTCCTTAAGCTGAAAACAATCTATCATTTCTTTTAAATCTAATATATCTCTAAACTCTGGTTTCTTCTGCTCCATAAAAACTTCTGTCTCTGTAACTTTTAGTTTTAGTATTCCTACCTTTGTTTCTAGCGTATAGTCACCAATACTTATCTTACCTAAATCCCTTAAAAGATTAAAAGTTGCAATGGTGGCATGTCCACATAAATCAACTTCTTCTACTGGAGTAAAAAAACGAAGGTGAAAATCTGCCTTTTCTGAATCCAATACAAATGCAGTTTCAGAATAACCCACTTCCTTAGCAATATCCTTCATATTTTCTACTGTTAGTTTATCTGCATCTAAAACTACACCTGCTGGATTACCACCAATTGATGTTTTA
Source organism: uncultured Alkaliphilus sp. (assembly GCA_938074565.1). GTDB lineage: Bacteria > Bacillota > Clostridia > Peptostreptococcales > Natronincolaceae > Alkaliphilus. The sequence continues at coordinate 5,961 of CALJEQ010000002.1, forward strand.
GTAAAAGCCCTTACTCTATAGGTTTTTATCATTGTTAACCTCCAATAATGTATTAAATATTTATTGTAACAGGATAATAAACAAATCAAATTTTCTAAAATATGCAATGTTTATATTATAACGCCATCTAAATTTCTTTACAAACAAAAGTATGAAAAAACCCCTTACTTTAGATTTATTTTATAATATCTAGCATAAGGGGTGTAACTCTATTTAAATATAATTTTCAATATTAATATGATACAGTATCTTTTTTAGTTTTAGTCTTACTATCTAACGTTTTTGAGAAACCACCTTATAGAAACTTTGAACCGTCATTAAATAGTATATTAAATAAAGAAGTACAAAGGTAAGGATAACCCCTGCTGTATAACCATTGGCAGAAACTCCTTCCACCTCCACCAATTCCTTCATTACCTTTAATAGACTAAAACTATGAACTAAAGCCACCATTAAAGGAGCTATAAATATAAATGCCATTTGTTTTAGTAACGACTTTTTAATAATAGTCTTAGAAACACCTAACTTCTTTAAAGTGATATAGGTTTGGTGGTCATTATTAGCATCCATCAACTGTTTGAAATATAGTATGCTCCCCATGGCTGTTAAAAATAATACAGCTAGAAAACCACCAATAAACAACATCATGCCATTACTTTGAAATTGTTCAATATATTTTAAATAAAAACTATCAAAATTAGACTCTTCACTAACTATATTACTTATTTTTTCAGTTAATTCCTTTGTATTTATGGCATTAGTAACTTCAAATACCCTATACTCTTTTAGTAAACCTTCTTCATTGGTATATAGTGAGTTATAAGCTTCGTTACTAACCACAACGTAGTTCCATAATGCCCCACCTTCGTTTATCATTCTAAAGTTATCATAAAAACCTTCTATTTTTAGGTTTTCTATACCTTTATCCCCTACTAATAAATTAATTGATTTATCAACATATTGGTTACCTGAGGGATTTTTCAGGAATTCTAAATAGTATATACTTTTACTATCCTTTATTCTTATTTTTTCTTTATTATGATGCTCCATTATATTATTGGCGGTGGTTTCATCAATAATATGGACATAGCGATCTTGATCCTGTAGGTTCATCATACCCCCAAGGGCATTTACCTCAAAGCTATTAATTAATTTGTGCTTTTTATCTTCCTTAATAATTTCCGATACTTTCCCATCTATTTCTTCACTGGTGCTTCTATAGACAAAACTAAAGGGTGACCTTAAATATGTCATTGCTAAGGTATTTTGATATGAAAGATAGGTGAATGTAGAAGTAAAGATTGCCATAGTAATTGAAATTGCCACAATTGCCAACGTTAGGGCATTACCTTTAATTCTGTAAACAATTTGAGAAATACTAAATACATTCAGATTTTTATAATAGAAGTTTTTATTTTTTTGTAGCTGATAAACTAAATATACAAAGAAACTTGAGAACAATAGAATTGTACCTACTATTAATAAAACCATAACAACAAGGCTATTTTTAATGAATTCTTCACTGCTGGAGGATAACGCTAAATAATATGAATAACCTATCATAATTACAGACGATAAAGCAACTATTATGTTGGGTCTTTTTACTTTTTCGCTTTTTCTACCTGCTGTAAATAGATCAATTAGTTTATAGCGATATATTAATGAATAGCCGTGTAAAGAGGCAATAATAAATATACCTAAAAATACTACTATAGTTATAAGCAATGGTTTAATTGAGAAAACAAAGTCTATATTAGTATCTAAATTTAGTATTTTTAAAAGTAACATTGAAAAAAACTTAGAAAAAGTTATACCTGTTATAGAGCCAGTAATAATGGCTATGAAGCCCAATACAATAGTCTCATAAAACATCATCCTTCCAATTTTTCCTTGTCTTACCCCCAATAGGGAATATAAACCTATTTCTTTTTGTCTGGATTTAATAAAGAATGAATTTGAATACCATACGAATATTACTGAAAATAAGGCCACCACAATGGCAGAAACTTGAAATACTGATTCATAGTTTTGGTTTTCTGATATTAGCTTTTGTACTTTTTCATCCATAAAAACTGAAATAAAAAGATTAAATATTGCCACTGAGAAAGAAATACTTATTAGGTAAACAAGGTAATGCCGGAAATTATGTTTTATGTTTTTAGTTGCAAGTTTAAGCAAATTCATTACCAACACCCCCTATTACTGAAAGAACATTGAGTATTTTATTATATAGGTCTTTTCTTTCTCCTGTAGTTCTAATTTCGGTATATAGGTCACCATCTTTAATAAATAAAACTCTGTCACAATAACTGGCTGAAAAAGGATCATGTGTCACCATTAAAATAGTGGCATTATCTTCTTTATTAAGTTTTGTAATGGATTCCAATAAAACCTTAGCAGACTTTGAATCTAGAGCCCCCGTTGGCTCATCGGCTAAAATAAGTTTTGGGTTTGTTATAATAGCCCTAGCCGCCGCTGCCCTTTGTTTTTGTCCACCAGAAACTTCATAGGGGTATTTTTCTAAAATTTCTAAAATACCTAAGTTTCTAGATATTTTATCTAACCTATTTTCCATTTCTTCAACCTTATGGTGGTTAGATAGGGTTAATGGTAGCAGTATATTGTCCTTTAAGGTTAAACTGTCTAATAAATTATAGTCTTGAAATATAAAACCTAAATTTTCTCCTCGGAAATCGCTCATATCTTTGTCTTTTAGCTTTACAATATTTTTCCCATTAATATTAATTTCACCAGATGTTGGTCTATCGATGGTGGATAGAACATTTAATAAAGTGGTTTTACCAGAACCCGAAGGACCCATAATACCTAAAAACTCCCCCTTTTCCATAGTAAATGAAATATTATTTAAAGCAGTGGTTGTTGTTTTACCCTTACTTCCATATACCTTACCAACACCTTTTACCTCTAAAACCGTCATAATAAAACGCCTCCCTATTTATATAATTTAAATTTATGTATTGTTGGATGTTCTCGGTTGATAGTTAAATTATAATACGATTGTAGAATTTGTACCATTTCGCCAACATTACAAAATAGAAAACCTACCTTACAAAATTGTAAGATAGGATTAAGATTGATAAACATTAAGTTTGATAAACATTTTATTTAGTCTACATTTACGTCATTTAATAAGATAATCATTCCATTTAGGAAAATGAATTGTAAACTTAGAGCCTATATTTACTTTGGAGTCAACAGTTATGAGGTAACCTAATTTTTGACATAGGTTTTGTGCTAAATATAAGCCCATGCCAGTAGAACTTCTATTTGTTCTACCAGTTGTGCCTGTAAACCCCCTATCAAAAATCCTTTTTAGTTCATCTTTAGGTATACCGATCCCATTGTCTTCAACGGTTAATGTATATTCCTGTGGGGTTTCCTCCATATAAGCTTTAATTTCTCCATTTTTAGGGGTATACTTAAGGGCATTAGATAAAAGTTGGTCTAAAATATATGAAACCCACTTTTTATCGGTGTCAATAATATAGTCGATATTATCAAGTTTAACAGCAATGTCCTTACCAATAAATTGTTTTTTAAAACCCTTAATAGATGTTTTAATTATTTCACTCATATTACTACTGGTTATTAAGTAATCCTTTGAAAAATCACTAATTCTTGAATAATAGAGGATCTGTTCAACAAATTTTTCTATTTTTTCTATTTCTTCTTTTATGCTTGTTAAAGTCATTTCTGAAGGTTCTTCTAAGTTATTACTAATAATTAATTGAGTAGCAGCCACAGGAACTTTAATTTCATGTACCCACATATTTATAAATTCAATATTTTCCCTATGTTGTTGGATTAGAGAATAATTTATTTTTTCTGACTGTTGATATGCTTTTTGTAATAGTTCTTTACTGTAGTTTTGTTCATAGGTAATAGGAGTCGGCAGATTATTAATCCATTCCAACGAATCCTCTAAAAAACTGTCTTCCGCCGAATTATAATAAAGTCTTATTTTTATATATTCATAAATCAAAAAGCAAATAAATAAAATTAGAGAAACAATGGCAGTATACAATAGATTAGAAGTAGCTGTTCCATCTATAGTAATAAAAATCATACCCAAAACAAAAGTCATTAATATAATATAAAAAATTATAAAAGAAAGTTTATCTAAAAGAAAGTGTTTTATTTTCATTGTATAACATATCCTTGATTTTTTTTCGTACTTATGAAATCATCTAAACCTATTTCTGCTAATTTTTTCCTAAGTCTATTAATATTAACTGCTAGGGTGTTACTATCAATAAAACTTTCATCGTCCCACAAAGCTTCCATTATTTTTTCTTTACTAACTATTTTACCCGGACTCACCATTAGCATATGTAATATTTTAAACTCATTTTTAGTTAATTCTATGGTATTTTCTCTATAGTTTAGTGTAGAGCCTTTAATATCTAAAATAGTACCCTTATGCTCAATAATAGTGTTATCTATATCTTGATATGAGTAGGTTCTTCTTAGTAATCCTTTAATTTTAGTTATTAATAATTCTAAAGAAAAAGGTTTAGTTACAAAGTCATCTCCCCCCATATTAATTGCCATAATAATATCCATATTAGTACTTCTTGAGGAAATAAAAATTATAGGCAACTTTGAAAAGGTTCTAATTTTCTCACACCAATAGAAACCATCATACTGTGGAAGATTTATGTCTAATAAAATAAGATGGGGGTTATATTGGCTAACTTCACCCAGTATATTATTAAAATCTTCTAATGTTTTAGCATCAAATCCCCACTTATTAAGATTTTTACTTAACTCTTTACAGATTTTTTCGTCATCTTCAATAATTAAAATTTTGTACATGTAATCTACTCCAATCAAATAATTTAATTGTATTTTTAGGGATAGATATGTTTGAAATTATACCTCAATCTTTTTTATAATTTTTGCTGGGTTTCCCCCCACCACCACATTATCACAAATATCTTTAGTAACCACAGAGCCAGAGGCAATAACAACATTATCCCCTATCTTTACCCCTGGATTAATAATGCTTCCTCCGCCAATCCAAACGTTATTCCCTATGGTAACAGGTTTTCCAAACTCTGCACCAGAAATTCTTTCATAGGGGTTTAGGGGATGAGTAGCTGTATAAATATGTACCCCTGGTGCAATAAAGCAATTATCACCCATCCGAACTTCACAGACATCTAAAATAATACAATCAAAATTAGCATAAAAGTTTTCACCCACATGAATATTATAACCATAGTCACAACGGAAGGTAGGCTCAACATAAATACTTTCACCAGTTGACCCAAATAGCTCTTTAATTATTTCAGTGCGTTTATCATATTCGGTTTCCAGTGTTTGGTTGTACTCTCTTGTTAATCTTCTAGCATTTTCCCTTTCATTCATCAATTCCTTGTCGCCAGAAAGATATAGTTCACCGTCTATCATTTTTTCTTTTTCAGTTTTTATCATTAGAATAACATCCTTTAGCTATAATTTTTTTTACATTCTTTTTTTACATTCTTTTTTTACATTCTATTTTTACATTCTATTTTTATATTCTACAAATATTTTATCTACTCTATAAAATACCACTTACCACATATTATATAGTTTTGTTACTATAGTTTTCAAGTTATACCTATAAATAGGCAAAAGAAAAAAAACAGCCCCATCGTAACGTATATTAAATACGTTATAGCGCTGATTTTCTATAATAGTTCAGAAAAAGTCTTTTATCAAATTATAAAATTTATTTCTATATTCTATTTTTAAAGTATTACCTCACCATTTAAAGAGAAACTTTTAGGTTCTATAATTCTTATTTTTACAATTTGCCCAATAAGAGATTCATCACCAACAAAGTTTACAAGTTTGTTTTGTCGTGTTCTACCCATTAGCTTTTTAGGATCAGTTTTACTTGGGCCTTCCACCAGTATTTCCACCACTTGGTCTTGGTAGGATTGATTAATTTCTCCACATATTTCATTTATTCTACTAACTAGACGATTAAAACGTTCGTGCTTGGTTTTTTCATCAACTTGCTCCTTCATTTCAGCAGCAGGAGTACCTTGTCTAATGGAATATATAAAGGTAAATACAGCATCAAAGCGTACTTGATTAACCACATCTAATGTATCTAGGAAGTCTTCCTCTGTTTCTCCAGGGAAACCAACAATAATATCAGTGGTTAAAGATATATTTGGAACTTTTGCCTTTAACTTTTCTACAGATTCCAGATAGTCTTCTTTTGTATACACACGATTCATTTCTTTTAATATTTTATTACTACCTGCTTGAAATGGGAAGTGGGCGTGCTCACAAACTTTATCACATTCAGCAATGGCATCTATTAAATCATCCGATAGATCCTTTGGATGGGAAGTCATAAAACGTAGTCTTTCGAGACCTTCTATTTTATTTAACTCCCTTAATAAGTCTCCAAAGGTTACTTTTTCTTCTAGAGTTTTACCATAGGAGTTAACATTTTGCCCTAATAAGGTAACTTCTTTAGATCCATTATTAACTAGGTCAGTTACTTCTGTTACAATATCACTTACTTCTCTACTACGTTCTCTCCCTCTTGTGTAGGGAACTATACAGTAAGTACAGAAATTGTTACATCCATACATTATGTTTACAAAACTTTTTAATCCGTATTTTCGTATAGAGGGAATACCTTCAATTATTTCCCCTTCCTGCTCCCAAACATCCACCAGCATGTTTTCTGAATGTTTTACGTTCACCAATAGCTCTGGGAATTTGTGTAAGTTATGTGTGCCAAATACAAGATCCACATGTCTGTATTTTTTCTTTATAGCTTCTACAACTTGAGGTTGTTGCATCATACAACCACAAACAGCAATAATCATGTCAGGGTTATTCTTCTTTATGTTCTTTAAAGCTCCTAAATTACCATAAACTTTTAACTCGGCATTTTCTCGAACGCAGCAGGTGTTAAAGATGACTAAATCTGCACCCTTCTTATCATCTGTTTCTTCATAACCCATGTTTTGTAGCATACCTGCTAATTTTTCAGAGTCATGTTCATTCATTTGGCAACCATATGTAACTACGATATATTTTTTAACTTTTTGTGTTTTAGCAAATTCTTGAAGGTTATATTGTTTCATAGCTTCAATAAATTCCTGTTGATTTTGTATGTCTAACGAAGTAACTTCGTATTTGTTCTCTCGTTTCAACTGTGTTTCCTCCCTAATTACCATATCTTATTTTTATTATTAACTTATTTGCATCTATATATTATAACTTAAATTATTTCATAAAAAAAGACAGGATTTATCCTGCCTTGTTGAGTTTTGTATATTTTTCTTCTTGAGTATATTGTTTTACTTTGCGATAAATAGAATTTCACTAGATTTTTTATGGGCTAGTGCGTACTGATAGTCTTTGCTATGAACTTCAATTACATTATTTTTATACTTTTTTAATAATTCAATAATTTCCTTTTCAGAAGGAATTCCATCACTTCTATAGGAGACAACTAAAGTAGAGTTACTGTACTTATTAAATAACTCATCAAATGCATTATAAATTTTGTTTTTTTTCGTCCACTCATTAGTACCTCTACCTTCTATGGGTAAGTGCTTATACTTTTCTAATATTCGTTCTTTCCATTGGTCATAATCTAACATTCCTTCAAGAAAATGATAAAAATCTAAATAGTCTGTACCGACTCCCTTTGCAGATATATAAGGTGTATCTATATAAACTAAGTCATATTTTTCTACATTGGGTACATCTAAAGCATTGTAAGAGATAGACTTACAACTTGTTCCATTACTAAAAACTGCTTTATTGGCTTCTTTAACAAAATTTATGAAATGCTCTTCAAAGGGTTTATCCCAGGTGGTTTTATTTCCAAAACCCCTTTTCACATCTGCTGTTCTTACATATAAGTTAGCCCTATGAAATAGATTATAGGGTCTTTTGATAATACAAGCTTGAAATAGTGCAAACCAAGCAATAGCTTGTTTATATTCATTATCTAATTTTTTAATATTAGTAACAACATAGTCTAACCATTGATTTTCTTCATCAAGATAAAAAACATTATGAAATGTGTCTTGAATAAAGGTTGGATAATTAAGTTGATTATGCTTTGTTATAATAAAATCAACTTCTTCTTTTGATAGTTGTTCATGGTTATTCTCAATTAAAGCTTTACCAATAGTAAAGTTAAACTTTAGAATATCATTATATGTAACTTGTTTACCTTTATTTTTAAATAAATGGGATACACTACCAGTACCTCCAAAAGCGTCTAATACAGTGTTAAACTCTAAATCTTTAACATTCTCCCATATCCAATTAGTAATTTTATATTTTGAACCTTGAAACCTTGTTGATGGAAAAGGGTATAATTGTTGAGAGTCTGTTTTACTAATTAATTCTTTCATTTTTAATTGTTCAACTGTTAAATTTACTGCCATTTTGTATTCATCCTTCTCACAATTAATCTGCATCTTCTTCTATAGGTTCATCTTCAGGAATATCTTTTACATCATCCATACTTGGAGTGATTTTTTTATATTCCGTATAATTTTTTATATTAGTATAAGGAACATTACCTTCTGTCATATCATTAGTTTGATAATACATCCAATAATCATCAAAAATTTCTATTTAATATTTTTAACAGTTCGTTTCTAAAATTTTCAGCCTCCATGTGTAACCTCCTTAAATTGCAACTTCATTAAGTCTCACTATACCTATTCGACATAACCTATAGGATTCCTCGTTTAATTTTATAACTTTTAAAGACAGGGTTTATCCTGCCTTGTTAAGTTTTGAATATTTTTCTTCTTGACTCCACTCTTTTAAATAATTACGTAAATCCTTTACCTTACCAGAAAAAATAAAAAATTTCATAACCTACACCTCCGTATTAGTTCCGTTTATTTATAGTTCTATTATAATAGAACATAAGTTCGGTGTAAAGTTATTTTTTATATACTATTTATAACTTTTTATTTTTATCTGATACTTTTAACTTATTCTATGTCTAACTGATATTAATTACCACTTCCAACGGTTAGGTATACTATAACCTAGTCCATTAATGTGGTAGTAGTATATTATTACACCTCTGGTCATAGTTAAAGGGTTGCTCAACAATACTTGAAGAGTTAGTCATACATTCATACATTACTTTGTAAATCAAAGGAGACAAGTTCCCTTGTCCCCTGATTAGAATACTTTAGTAAAGTTTAACTCTCAATACAATGATTTAATATTCTTTGACCTTGGACTCTCAAATATAGGTGATGATAGAACCATCCCCTTTAACACGCTAATGTTTAGTTTTTGATGATAATAAGTCAAAGAAGGCTACACCAAAAGAAAGTCCAAATGCTATTGAAAATACATTAAGGTAATCTATTGTTTCTTTAAAGTAATAATTAAACAATAACCCACTTATAAGAAGGAAAGCAAAAACTTTAATAAATCTCCACAACTTATTTAAAATATTGTCCATGTTTGTTTTTTTTATTGATATAGTAAATAGAATTATATGATATAACACAAAAATAAAAATAAACATGATATAAATTGTAATAAAATTTCTAATATTCAGGTCTCTGTAACTAAAGTAGAGTATTATAATTAAACCAATAACCAGTAAGGCAGTCATTATAATACTTATACTAGTCTTTTTTTTCATTCTACTCTCACTCCATTATTTAGTAGATTCCCTGTTAGTGATGCTAATCTTCTATATTTATATAATAACTCAATCTGTTTTGTATATATAGGTAAACTCATTTCGTAATTACCAATAATTACCGTTTGTAATTTTCAAAGAAAAAATTACAAAACAAATTTCTCTTAATAGGGTAATAAAAAGATTAACTTCTTTTTCATTTATTATTTTATAAAGACATAAGTTATTATTCATTTTTACTAGTTTTCTTATAGTTTCTTTTAAATAGTCATATTACATATCTGTTAATCTTAATTTCAGACTATCATCTTTAATATTATGTAATAATTTAAGTTTGTTTTAAGTTAACTAACATATTTCAAATTTTAAGAAAAAATACGCATTTGCTTTAATTGTAAATAAATACAAAAATTACATAAGTCTACACCCTTTAATTATGCTTTTATATTTAAAAAGGAATTACATTAACTTAATAAATTAATTGCTATAAGGATAAGTGTGTCAATTAAATTTCATACAAAAATAATGAATCAGGGAATAGAAATAGATGATTTTTATTCAAAGAATTACCCACCTCAACTATAACAAAGAACAAAAAAAGCACTAAAGGATTAAATTTACCCAACCCTTTAGTGCTTCACTAAACTTACCTAATATTAAAAGTTTGTTTATTTCTCTTTGAAGATAGAATCTTCATATTTTCTTCATTATCCCACATAAATAATTCAACAGTATATTCACCCTTAGGTAATGAAGGTAACATAGTAAAGCCATTTTTTAATTTTTGAGTTTCAGAAGGTAATATTCTAAACTCATTCAAACCAATGTAGATTACTTCACCTCGGTTAGATTTAATTTGTATGAAACCTATTCCCCTTAAACTTTCTTTATATTCATTACTAAAATCTACATGTACTACAACCTGTTCACCATGATTGTAATCCTTTTTTTCAACACCATTTAAACCCGATAAAAACATTTTATTAACAGTTAATAAAGAGTTTTTTACAGTAAAACTATGCACAATTGGAGTTATTGTTCTACCATCTAAAGAAGTACCCTCTAAACGTATTTGATAGTCACCATCTTTAATTAATGATGAAGGAACCCAATTTTCCGAGAGATCCATAACATCATTTATTTCTATTTGACTTACAACCTCTTGCTTTTCATTGATAATTTTCGCTAACCAATTTATATTTTCACTACTTCTGGCTCTAATATATAAAGGCTTTTGACTGGAAACCTCACTTTTAATTTCCATTAAATCAACAGTTGTTATAGTAGGTAGCGAAAACTGGTTACCCCTCATAACAATAAATTGTTTAATGTAAGCATTTCCAACGCCGTCAAACAGTTCAAATAGAATAACATTCTTACCTTCCTTTAAAGGTATACTTACATCAAAGGGGATTTCTTTTTTATTCTTTACATCTTGTAAATTTGCCTTAGCAACATTGTTATTATTAATATATAATGCTGCTTGAGTGTATTCATCCCTAATAGTCCCCTTTAACTCTAATCTATTTTTAGAAAGAGGTACAACCCTTGATTGTAATGGATCACTGCTGGCATCTAACTTTAAGATAGGCTTAGATCTATCAATGTTAACAGGAAATAAAAAGTAAGCTTCGTTTCCTGCTTTGTCCTTTGCATAAAGAGTAATATTGTGTAGTCCCTCTTCATTAAAAGGAACAAATACTTGAAACATTCTTCTATCATCTACTGTAGCAGGTTGACCATTAATTTCAAATATTTCTATTGGAGATAAATCTGAAAGTCTACCATCTAACCTTACTTCCCAACTATTAAAACTATCATTGGCACTTGGCCTTGTTACATAAATATTAGGTGGAACAGTATCCAAAAAAACATTCAACTTAATAGCGTTATCTGGTAAGTCAGTTGGATTAGCTACAGTACCAGTGGCAGGTATAAGCAGTACAGTGTTATTACCTTCCTTTAAACTTCTTACAGTATAAGATAAATTTGTTCCTATTTGTGTTTCCTCGGTAACCATGCCATTTTCTGCGATTACCTTCACAGTTACCCTTCTAACGTTATCCCTTAAGATATATGAAAGTTGTAACTCATTTTTAGATACATAAATTGTTTCAGGGTATTGTTTGTTTAGTCTAATAAACTCACCTGCTCTAAAAACTGGTTGGTTTTCAGCAATCCCAGAAATAATAACCTTAGGTTGTTTATTTAATTCTAAGAAAGAACCATTACCAGCATAATCCAACGCCACTACATTAATTCTATACTCCCCATTTGCCTTAAAAACAGACTTATTTAAAGTATATTTACCGTTTACCACTTGGGTCGGTCTTACTTTTACAGGATTGTCAAAATCATCATTAATAACAATGTAATAACCTGCAATACCTGTTCCTAAATAGTTATCTTTAGCAGAAAAAGATAACTCGATATTTCCGTTGGCTAAAATATTATGACTTACACTTTCTATAGTCGGAGCAACTGAATCGATTAAGAAAGGATAAATTTCCGTTTGCCATTGGGCATCTGGATAAGTTCCGATGGTTCTTACCTCATATAAATACCAACCATCTGAAACAGGAACTTTTCTTCCTGAATTAATGTCATAAAAAGTACCATCCCATCTCCAATTATCATATTTCTTCATTCTTTGACTGGCAATTGTTCCACGGGTAAAGTTTTTCTTTATATGACCTTCTTTAGATATATCATAAACTTTTTCTTTCTTTCTAAAACCATTAGTGGTTTTTTCAGCATAATATACACTTATTTCTGTTTCCTTAGCATTACGTAAATAGGAAAGCAAAGGTTGAATTGGGCGTTTGTAGTCCTTATGGTTGGATATTGCAACCAAGTCCGCCATAAAGTCTTTTTCATCAAAATCGTATCCTAGCTTAAACACTTCATTACGATTTGTTACCCCATATAAGCCTGTATGCTTATGGAAGGAATCATTTCTATAAAAAGGTTTATCTATAATTCTTGGCAAATTCCAATCACCATGAAAACCCATAAAAGGTACTGAAATAGTTGGATTACCTTCTAAAGATATTAACTTAACAAAACCTTCAACAAATTGACCAGGATTTTCTTGATTAAAATTTTGGTTTGGTAAACCCTTTAACTCAAAAGTAATAGTTTTAGTACCTTTTGGTTGTATATCAATTATATTACTAGCCATTAAAGGTTCAACCATAGCACCAACTATTTCAGTAGCTCTACCAGTGTATCTATGATAACCATCCACTACTACTTTTTCGTTGGTAAAGACTTTGCTGTTATTAACCTCATACATTAGCACTTCATTACTTAAGTTTTCTAAAGTAATTGTAAAAGTTTTAGAATTAGACTGAAATGACTTTAACTCCACCTTAGGAGTTGCCACAACTGGTGTTTCGATGGCAGAATCGGCTTGAACCAAACCTGCTCCTTGTCTTCGTGTAAGATAAGGAACTCCCCCTTGCTCCTCTATTACCTTAGCAGTATTCATCATTGCTTTATTAACATACTCAATTAAATCTTTTCTTTGAATATTAGGATATTTTTCTAAAAAAGCTTGATATACCAAAGTTGAAACACCAGCAATATGGGGAGCAGCCATACTTGTTCCGCTTTTCATTGTATAACCATTATTATTTTTTAAAGACCAAATTTGAGTACCAGGGGCAGTAATATCTGGATAAAATCTTAAGTCATCCGTCGTACCCCATGTACTACTGTCAGAAATTTTCCCTTGAGAACCATTAGTGATTTGTTTGTAAAATTCACTTCCGAATTCTATCTTTAGACCTGTTAATGCCCCTAAAGTACCTGCTTGCCCATTAGGCATTAGGTTTCTTCCCATAGCTTGAAACATTGGATTAATATCATTGTAGGTGGCTAGAACATAAGGAATTAACGGCTCATATGTACCCATTCCTGGTGTAACAAGATTTCTTCCTTGCTCATCTATAAGAATAACCGCCACCGCTCCAAAGTGATGGGCATTTTCTACCTTTGTTGAATACAGCATTTTATCAGCAGCAGGACTTCGTTTAACCATAACTATACTACCCTCAATTTTAACTCCATCAACAATTAGTTTAGCAAGTTCTTCCTGTGTTCCAAAACCTGCATACACCAAAGGTACGCTATTGCCTACTTGAATAAAATTACGAATATCTGGGTAACGTCCTACATCTGGCAACTCATATTCTACTAAGCCACTTGCACCATTAAATGTATAGCGAAAGCCTCTAACTTTACTGGTGGTGTTTTCTAGTGAAGCAACAACTAAGTTTTTTTCAAAAGTGGGGTCAGTCACACCAATGTCAGGGTTTTTGGCAAAGGGAAATAAGTTACCTTCAGTGGTATGACTAAAATGACCACTATTACCTGCTGATTTTATAATAATTACCCCAGAATCAGCAGCATTTTTCATTGCCACAGTTAAAGGATGTTGTTCTCCTCTGTCTTCTCCAGCCGGTTGTCCACTACTAATGTTAATAACATCAACCCCTAAAACAACAGAATGATTGATGGCAGCTATTAAGTCATCATCAGATATAGTGGATGCAGTAGGGCTATTGCTTACAACTTTTTGAGAGATTAACTGAGCCTCTGGTGCAACCCCTTTAATTCCATTTTGAGCTTCATTTCCGTTGGCGGCAATAATACCAGCAATATGCATACCATGGTCATTAGTGCCTAAAACGTTATTTTCCCAAATTACATGGTCTTGATCTGCCCAGTTGTAGCCAGTGGGAACTTTTTCACTAAACCATTGAAGGGGAATTTTCTTAAATTCACTTTCATCTGGTAGATTATTAATTATCTCTTGTAATTTAGTAGCATTAGGAATTTTTTTAGCAACCCCTGATGATAATTTTAAGTCCCTGTGGGTTGGGTCTATTCCAGAGTCTAAAACAGCCACCAACATACCTTCACCTTTATAGTTTAGGTTAGTATCAATATTTTCCCATACCTTCTCCACATTTGTTAAACTTCTTGCCTGTGTCATATCTATTTCATAGGTCTGTACAATATGTACAGCCACTACACTAGATAGGTTTTCTATAACGTTTATATGTTTTCTAGCAACTTTAATACTTACTCCATTATATGCAGTTTGATACTCATGTTTTACTTCTATGGGTATATTGTTTTCTGCAATTTCAATGAAAAAACTATCTTGTGTTAGCTTTGTTTTTTCATAAGCAACCTTCAACTCTTCTTCAGAAGATTCTTCAATAGATAAGCCTTCTAGTTGTTCAAGTACAGATTTTTCTTTTAACTCAACAATTACCTGAATCTCTTCTTCTTCATCTTCCTCATTTTCTATTTCCACTAATAAAGCGTCTCTATCCCTTAGTTCAATAATTTTTTGAACTATGTTCTCATTATATCCATCAACTGGGTAGTTATTTTCAGCATAAGTAGTGATGGGCATTAAGGATGTTATTAAATATACTAACAAAATGGCTACACTTTGTATTTTCTTAACCAAAGAATGCTTCATAACTTCTCTCCTCAATTATTAATTATTTTTCAATTATTTACTTCCCCAATAATTCGCTAAATTTATATAATATTTTTATTATTTATTGGGTAGCTCACCTAAATCATTTAATAGACGATATAACATTACCGCCGCTTCTGCCCTTGTGGCTAAATCTTTAGGTGCAAATTGATTGTTTGGTCTTCCTTTAATAATTCCATGATTAACTGCTATAGCAACAGCTTCTTTAGCAAAAGGTGAAATATTTTCAGCATCAGCAAAATTTCCATTATTTCCTTTGTTAAGGGTTTGTCCTTTGAATTCCAGTACCCTTACCATTATAGTTGCCATTTCTTGACGGGTAATAGGTCTATTAGGTTCAAAAACACCTTCGCCAGAGCCTTTTATTATATTTGCTTTATTAAGAGCCTCTACTTCTTTTGCATACCAAACATTATTACTAACATCCTTAAAAGAGCCTGTTGTTGATTCTAAAGGAAGGTTTAGCATACGGCTAATAAGAACAGCAAATTGAGCTCTATTAATATTGTTATTTGGGGAAAATTGTGTTTCTGACATACCACCAATAATATGTCTAGCAGCTAATACTTCAATTTCTTCTTGTGCCCATTTTGAAGTATTTAAGTCAACAAAGGTTTTAATATTTTCTCTAACTACAAATTTACCTAATTCTTTTGTAGCAACCTCAATGGTATTATCTTTTCTTAATATACCGCCTAAATAAGTTTCTTTATTAGTTTTCTCATCTATTAAATATACTCCTACCTTACGTTTATCTACTTGATTTAATTTATTAGCATCAATCTTTAGTTCTACAGTGTAGTTTTTTTCACTATTTGCTACTGATTGATATGTATTATTTCTATATATTTGATGGGTCAATTTTACTGTTTTTAAGTTTGAGGTTTCTTCTTTAATATTAAAAACTTGTGAATGCATAGATAAAGATTCTACTGGTACTTTTACAGTTACGTTCGATAGTGCAAGTATAATATTTGTACTATCTTTTTTTATTTGTTCTATAACTTGCAAAGGTAAAAAAATCTGATCTACTTTAGATGAAATTGTAACTTGTGAATCTTTATTATTTTGTTTTTCTAAAGATTCTAAAGTTACATTGTATCTTAATACCTCTACGCCATTAACTGTAACTTTCTCAAGTTCAGAAGATGGTATTTTATTTTCCTCTGCTGGTTCATCCTCCAATAAATCTTCTATTGGCTCGGTTATTACAAGTAATGGTATGTCTCCAACGGGAAAGCCACCCATTGGAGGAGGGGTTGTTGGGACGGGTGCTACTGCTGTCCCACCACTTAAAGTAACGGTTGTTGTAGCTTTTTGATCTATAAACTTTACCGTAACAAGACCATTTGTTTTTATATGACTAGGTAAAATAAATTTTGAAACATACTTACCATCGGCATCTGTAACTGGTTGATCTATAAAGTATAATATGCTTCCGTCAGAAGAAGTTACTTTTAGAGCCAATTCGCTACCTGCAACCCCTTTGCCGTTATGGGTAACAGTACCATTAATTTGAACTTCTTCCCCTATGTTATAGGCATTTTTTAAAGTATATACAGTAACTTGATAAGTTGCACCTCCATGGGCTATAGATGTTACTGGTATAAATGAAAATACTAAACAAATAATTATTAACCATGCAGTTTTCTTCATTATATTTCTTCGCTCCTTTTTTATTGTACCGTTACAGTACGGGTCATTTTTTTAGATAAGATATTCATACTATCTAGAGAATCCCAAGTAAATAGTTCCACTGTATATTTACCTATCTCACTATGTTGAGGGAATTGATACTCCCATTCTAACAAATCCTCTGTTTTAGAGGTAACTGGAATAAAGGTAACCTTTCCAGTTGGAGAAATTAATTTTAAAATATACTGATGACTTGTTTTTATATCTTTAGAAGAAGCCATTACCACCATAGGTAGTTCGTTACGTTTAAATATATTGGACTCTACAATTCTACCTTCATTATAAGTATCAAAATTAAGATAAATAACGTCATATTGTTTATGATTAAATGTCCAAGTTTTAGTAGTTATACGGTTATAGGCATCGGTTGCCTCAAGTATTACTGTATATTTGCCGTTAATGTCATTAGCCTTGGGTTTCCATATATAGTAAAACAAAGTTGTTAATTCATTAACTTCAGTGGTGGAAACTATTTCACCCACTGGGTTTTTTAGGGTCATACTCCATTTAACAGGAATAACTGTTGTACCGGATATTTCAACAGGTTTACCCTTTTTACCCTCTTGACTTGAAGTAGTAGTTCCATGGAATAATGCCCCAGATATGTCTGCGTTTTCAACATTGGAGTAAATAGCGTAGTTTTCAGCATGATCGAATGCTAAAATAACAACTTCATCACTTTCTTTAATTGATGAAACATTCATGCTTAACTGATCAGTTGAACCCATATGCTTGTTATTAACAAATACACCAAAACCTAATATGTCAGTATCTGCACATTTCCAAGTAACTCTTTTGTTTTCGGCATCAATTGTAATATCTGTAACAACGGGTTTAGTTAAATCAACTTTTACAGGCATTTTATAGATTTGTTGTTGTACTCCTGGGAAATCTATTGTTGCCTTTGTTACAATGAAGTATTGTCCTTCTGCTACGACTTTTCCAGCCTCATCTGTTCCATCCCATGAAAATAACTTGGCATCCCTGGTATACCACCTACCATATTTAGTAACATTTTTTGCAATACCATATTTTAAAGAACGATACTGACTTTCTTTTGTTGCATCGTGATCATGTTCTTCGTCTTCGTCATCATCATACTCTTCCTCTAAGTCTTCATCATCAATATAATCATCAATTCTTTTAGAACCATCTTCAAATTGCATATTATAGAAGATTGTTTTAATCAAATTACCATTGACATCCTGTACTTCAATACGGAAAGTTTTTGCATTTCTAAGTAATGTATAAACAGGCATTACACGATCTTTATTTCCGTCTCCATTAGGAGAAAATCCACTTTGGGCTTCATTGTATGTAGACCCATATAAACTACGACCTAATTGTGTGAAACCCCATAATTTACCTTGTTTTTTCATTAAGTGAATTGGGTTGCTTGAAGACTCAAATAATTTTAAGAAGTCAGGGTCATATAATCCAGTAATACCTGTAAAACTACTGGCGTGGGCTTCTGAAGGGTCAATAATTCTCGGTTTATTCCAATCTCCATAAAAACCAACATAAGGTATTGATAAAACAGGCTCATCTGAATTAACAGGTGAGAAAACGATGAATCCTTCTACAAAATTTTCAGTTGGTGTGCTTCCTACATCTAAGGAGAATTGTAACTGGCTAATACCACTGCCAATAGTTATTTTATGTTGACTCTTAGTAATGTCAGTCCCGTTAAGCATTAACTTACCATTAGAAACTATATTTGTTTCCATACTTAATCTTTGGCCTGCCTTACCATCAGTAAGAATAATACTGGTAACATTATATTCCACTTCATCAACTAATTGATGGTCTATATTTACAGTAAAGTTGGTGGTTTTACTAATTTGCTTTAAGGCAATAGAACCTACCCTTTCTCCATTATTTAAAGTGGTAAAAATTAAGGTGTTGGTTCTTATAGCTTCATCAATATTAATAAGCCCTGCCCCTTGTCTTCTTGGAGAATAAGGTAATCTTAATACTCCTGTGTTATTGATATTGTCAGGGTCTTCCACTGGTAAAGCAGTATTCATTAGTCGAACTTTAACCTCCTCCACCAATGATCTATCTTTAATCATCCCTTTTTCATTTTGAAGATATTGAGATAGCAGAATACTAGCGCCAGCTACATGGGGGGTAGCCATAGAAGTACCACTCATTAATTCATACTTATTTCTACTGATTAATGACCAAATTTTTTCTCCTGGTGCAGAAACATCTGGTTTCATCTGTAAATCTGGTGTAAGACCATAAGCGCTATCAGCCGCCATTTTATAAGCATTTTCATTGGCAATTTTTACATTACCAAACTGCATTTTAATTTGCTTATTTTTATTATGTATCTCATCTAAAAGCCTTAAGCCATCATCTTTTCTAAAACAAACCACTGGTATTTGTGGATCTACCAACTTTATAACTCTATTTTCTGTGTGGGTGGAATTACGAAGAATAATAAGGGCCACTGCACCATTTTCCTCGGCTGTTTTTTGTATATCTCTATAGAAGTAATTTCCTGTACGATATGCAAAAACCACCTTACCTCTTACGTCTATTCCTTCATAATATTCAGGTTGTCCATCTCCAACATAAACAACATCATAAACACCAGAGCCTAATGTTTCTACTATATCTGGTACATGTTGTGTTTCGTTTGATTGTTCTTGAAACTGAACTACTTCTTCAACAGTTCCGTCGGTAGTAAAGTACTTTAAAGGCCCAATAATGGATGTATTGTGTACTGATGCTACTTGAATAGCATCCTTCCAAATACCTGGTTTTTCAACAGTTGAAATATCTGGGTTAATGGCAAGGGGTTTCCCAACACTCATGGTAGAATAACCACCATTTCCTGCTGCTACAGCAACAATAATACCCTTATCTACAGCCTTCTTTATTGCCATATGTTCTGGTGCATTTTCATCTGTAAAGGATGATGGTTCACCAATACTCATATTTATTACATCTGCATCCATTTCTATAGCGTATAAAATAGCTGCAACAATGTCATCTTCATAAGCATTATGGTGATCTAAGTCTCCAAATATTTTTAGTCCCATAATCTGTGCATGTGGTGCTATTCCTTGTAGTGCATCAGGAAATTCTCCACTACCAGCTGATATTCCCGCCACATGGGTACCGTGACTGTCCATCATATCTCCAAATAAATTAAGATAAATATCATTGTCTTTATCTGCAAAGTCATATCCGATTGGTACTTTAGGGCTGTAATACCTTCCTGGCAACCCTTTTTCTTGAAGTTTCAATTCAGCTTCTTGCTGGGTATATTTAGGAGTTGCGTTGGAGGGTAATGTTAAGTTTGGGTGTTCGACATATATACCAGAATCCAAAATAGCAATTAACATACCATCTCCATAGAGGGAGTATTCTGTATCCACTACTTTGCCTGTATTAATAATTTTTTTACTTTCACTAATAAGTGTATTGTGTCGATTAGCTATTCTAACTGATTCTACATGGGCTAATTCTTCTATTTTTCTAATATCTTTTTGATAGGTTGTACCACTAAAACCATAAATAATTTCATCAAAATCATGTTTTATGGAGAAGTCTACTCCCCTTTTTTTCATTTCTTTTAAAACATATTCTTTTTTTCCTTTTGTGACATTAACAAAAATTCTTACTTCATCATCACTTTCTTCCGATACATTTCTAATGGGAAGTGTATCATCTTCGATTGTATCCACAATTGATTGCTGAATTAAATCTTTATAAAACATTCCAGCAGATGGCGTTAGTTGTGATGCAAACCCATGAGTTGGTATCAATAATGTTAAAATCAAAATTACAGTAATAAATTTCTTCAACTTTAATCCCCCTTAACTTGTTTTATGTATGTGTTTGTTGAGTATGATAATCAATGTATTTTGTTATTGATTATCATTTTCAACTGAACCTTTATTATTATACTTGAACTAGTTTTTTTCGTCAACAGTTTGTTATTTTTATTTATTCATTTACTATCCTATAACATCTGTTTATATTAAATTTTCATAATGTAACCAAGTCCGTTACGTCATGTTATAAAAAACCTTCTACAATACAGAATTACTAGAAAGGGTGTTCACTTTATTTGTTTTAATAGTATCAATAAAATTACATCTGAATATAATAGAGCAAGAATTATTGATAGTTAGTACTCTTTCTTGTCACTTGTCACGTTCTCTATTTAAGTAACTATAATAATTATTTTATAACTGTAATTATGGAGGTGTTTTAACTTGGACAATAACACAAACACTAATCAACAACCCCCCTTCGGCAGACCTCCTTTTGGTAGACCCCCTTTTGGCGGACCACCATTTGATCAACCACCAGGATTTCCTCAGCCACCTATAGGGCAACCCCCTGTTGGTCCACCACCACCATTAGATGACTTTTTTGCTCCCTATGCAGTGGACCCAGGTGCAATAAGATTTTGTTTATATAGATTTACAACTGTAGAGCTGGTTACTGGTAGAAGATTTATGTTTTATCCTATATTTGTAGGGCCTAGATCAGTGGCAGGATGGCAATACTGGGGTAGAGGATGGAGATTTATTGGTATTGATTTAATGGAGATTAGATTTTTTAGTTGCTATTAGAAATTAACAGTAAAATAAAAGCAGAAGAAACTCTCATTGTGGTTTCTTCTGCTTCTTATTAAAAACTATTCAATTTTAAAATGTCATTTATTATTCAGCCTAAACTAAAAAAAGAACCAAAAAATGGCTCTTTTAAACGATAGATATACTAAACTTTAACTTATACATAAGCAACAGGATCTTCTGCCCCTGCTTCCTTAAAACCCTTCAACCTTAATACACAACTATCACATACTCCACATGCCTTTTCTCCTCCATTATAGCAACTGGTGGTTAAATGGTAGGGAGTGTCATATTTAAGACCTAATTTAATGGTTTCAGCCTTAGATAAATTGATGATAGGTGTTTCAATTTTAATGGAATTTCCCTTAACCCCAGCAGCTGTTCCTACATTTACCACCTGTTGAAATGCATCAATAAACTCTGGTCTACAATCGGGATAACCACTGAAATCAACAGCACTAACACCAATAAAAATGGCTTCTGCACCAATCACTTCTGCATAACCTAACGCATAGCTTAAAAATAGTACATTTCTAGCAGGTACATAGGTTATTGGTATTTCTCCATCCCCTTCATATTCAGGAACATCAATTGATGGGTCGGTTAAAGCACTTCCGCCAACATTTTGAATTGTAAATACTCTATGTTCTTTAGCATCAAAGTAGGCTGCCACTTCTTTGGCTAGTTCTAACTCTCGCTTATGTCTTTGGTTGTAATCAAAAGAAACTGGATATAGTTCATAACCCTCATGTTTAGCCACTGCCATACAGGTGGTACTATCTAAACCTCCAGATAATAATATTACAGCTTTTTTCATTCTAATTGCCTCCTATACCTTGAGTAAATTAAAAAAGTTGTTTTGTAACTTTTCGTTTTCTTCAAAAACCCCTCTAGTCGTGATGGTGGTGGTTTGACTACCAGGTTTTTTTATTCCCCTCATACTAATACATAAGTGCTCTGCCTTAATAACAACAATAACTCCCTCTGGTGCTAGTTTCTCTTGAATAGCATCAGCAATCATATTAGTCATTCGTTCTTGTACTTGAACTCTTTTTGAAACATTGTCCACTAAACGTACTAGTTTACTTAGCCCCACTACTTTTCCATTGGGTTTATAACCTATATGCACCTTTCCAAAGAAGGGTACAAGGTGATGCTCGCACATGGAATAAAAAGGGATTTCCTTCACCACAACAATATCCTTATGGTTTTCTTCAAACACTGCGTTTAGTTCTTCCTTTGGATCAGTGCCTACCCCTCCGTAAATCTCCTTAAATAAGTTCATTACCCTTTTAGGTGTATCCTCCAACCCTTCACGACTTGGATCTTCTCCAATTTCCTCTAAAATAACCTTAATGGCATCTAATACCCTTGCTTCATTCATTTTAGACCCCCCTTTCTTCAGGACTCCACAATACCTTGTGAAGTTGCAACTGAAATCTCACATCTATTTTATCTTCAAGTATCCACTGAACCATTTCCTTTGGATCAATTTTGCCGAAAATGGGTGAATAGGTAAGAATCCCTTTTTTATAATGTTCTTTTATAATTTTATTAGTCCATTCGTAGTCTTCTCGACTACCTACCACCATTTTAATTTCATCTGTTTCCTTAAGAAATTGAAAATTAGTTATACATAACTTGTCCGATTCTCCAGAAGAAATGGTTTTTATATCCATCGTAAAACGATGATTTTTTTTAAGGTTAAATTTACTTATATCAACAGTTCCATTGGTTTCTATATTCACTTCAAACTCTTCTAATTCATCAATTAACGTTTGTACTTCTTCTTGTAATAACGGTTCTCCCCCTGTTAAACATACCCTTTTATACCCAAAAGATTTAATTTTGTCTATAATATCAGCAATGGTCATTTCTGTACCTTCATTATAGGAGTACGCAGTATCACAGTAGGTACAACGTAAATTGCAATGGGACAATCTTACAAAAGTGGTGGGATACCCCGTAGAAATTCCCTCCCCTTGTATGCTTAAAAAGATCTCATTAATTTTCAGCATAATAATGCTCCCTTTCTAAAGTCCCAAAGCTATTAGGGGTTTCCCATAACACTAGTTTCTGTAATTTAACCCCTTCACCAGAAATAGCTTCATCCAGTTGTTGAAATATCCATACCAGCATATTTTCACAGGTGGTATTAAACTCAAATATATCATTTAAATAACGATGATCCAACCTATCCAGTACCTTTTCATTAACTATAGCTTTTAGATCATTAAAATCCATTACCATCCCTCTGTAGTCTACTTTACCCCTTAATGTTACTTCTAATTTATAAGTATGTCCGTGTAAATATTTACAATCGCCTTCATAGTTATCTAATTTATGGGCACTGTCGAAGGTAAATATCTTCGTTACATCAATTGTTTTGTTATGCATTCTAACCCTTCCTTTCCTTGAGAAAACCCAAATAACCACATCCAATTGCTCCGTTTAATTGTGGAAATTTAGGTATTGTTACTTCACTAAAGTCTTCCCTCAAATAATGAATGACTGCTTCGTTTTCAGCAACCCCACCAGTTAAAACCAATACCTTACTTTTCAGTTTTTGTATTTGGGGTTTAATCCTTTTATATAAAGAATAATTAATGCCTGCCGCTAAGTGATTGACTGGATGCCCTAAAGCAATTTGACCAATTAGCTCCGATTCTCCAAATACAGCACAAGTTGTATTAAGTTGAACAGGGTTACTATATTCTTTTTTTAGTTCTTCCATGGAGATTTCTAGAATAGCCGCCATGTTCTCTAAATACCTACCACTGGAGGCAGCACATTTATCATTTAATATCATATCTGTCATAATTCCGTTTTCTACTTTAATAACTTTAAAGTCTTGCCCCCCAATATCCAACAGGGTAAAGTCTTTTAAACCAGTTTGAAATAAAGCACCGTATACATGGGCCTTTAATTCATTAATCACCTTTGCCCCTGCCACTTGTATATTATTTCTACCATATCCTGTACTGACTACTTTATCTACGTTTGCTAAACCAATTGCCTGTAAATCCACCACTACCTCATTATTTATGGTACGACTATAATCTCTATAAAATCTCATGGTACTGATTATGTCGGTCTTTATAAATCGATCCTCATCTAATACTGCAATTTTAACAGCTCTACTGCCTATATCAATTCCTAAAACCTTCATATTATCACTCCTTAAATCAACCTGCTTGCTACAAAGGGTTTATTTATCTAAAAAAGACTACCTCAAAAAAGGTAGCCTCAATTTCTATTGTTATTTTTATTTATAAACTAAGCATAATCATTTGAGAATAATACAAATAACTAAACAACATAAATAACCCCAGTAAATATTCCCCAGGTAATTTATGGTTTTTCTCTAATGATATTATGCCTTAGTTTTATTTTAAGACAGGAGGCTCTCGAACTGTCTATTATTAAATTTATCATATTGCCATTGCAATTACAACTTTTTATTTAACAATATTTTATCTTTTCTTACCTCTAATTTTTGGATCTCCCTGTTTGTTACCCTTTGGCTTATTATTACTTGAAGGCTTATTATCCTTCCCTCTGTTGTCTTTACTTTTACCCTTTTCATTATTCTGTGGTTTGCTACTTTTACCTTTATAGTTGTCTGTTTTTCGATTACCATCTGATCTGTTATTATCAGACTTATTTCTATTATCCTTTGGCTTATCAGATCTAAATCTTTGAACTTCATGTCTTGGTTTTATTAAACAATTTTTACCAAAACCAATTAAATCCTCCCTTTCGGCTTTAACCAATGCTTCATAAACTAAACTATAGTTTTGAGGCTTACGATATTGAATTAATGCCCTTTGCATTGCCTTATCATGGGCTGACTTAGGTACGTATACTGGCTCCATAGTTCTAGGGTCCAACTCTGTATAATACATACAGGTGGATAATGTACCTGGTGTTGGATAAAAGTCCTGTACCTGTTCTGGCATATGACCTAAATCTCTAAGGTATTCGGCAAGCTCTATAGCCGACTTTAGTGTAGAGCCAGGATGACTTGACATAAGATATGGTACTAAGTATTGCTTTAGCCCTAAATCTCTATTAATTTTTTCATATTTCCTTACAAACTTCTCATATACTTCTTTTTGGGGTTTTCCCATTATATTTAAAACTTCTTCTGATACATGCTCTGGTGCTACTTTAAGCTGACCACTAATATGGTGTTTACACAGTTCTTTAAAGAAGTCATCATTTTTGTCATGGATTAGATAGTCATATCTTAACCCAGACCTAACAAAAACCTTCTTAACATTTGGTAGTTGTCTTAAATTTCTTAGAAGTTTTGAATAGTCACTATGGTCAATTTTCAACTTGCTACATGGGCTTGGAAATAAACATTGTTTATCGGTACAAACCCCATGTTTTTCTTGTTTTTTACAGGCAGCATGACGGAAATTAGCAGTTGGCCCTCCCACATCATGTATGTAACCTTTAAAATCTGGCTCCCATACAAACTTTTCTGCTTCAGCTAATATGGATTTATGGCTTCTTGATTGAACAACCCTACCTTGATGGAAGGTTATTGCACAGAAATTACAATTTCCAAAGCAACCTCTATTACTGATTAAACTAAACTGCACTTCCTTTATAGCTGGTATGCCCCCTTGTTTTTCATATATGGGGTGATAAGTCCTCATATATGGTAGTGCGTATACAGCATCTAACTCTGACTGGGTCATTGGCTCATTTGGTGGGTTTTGAACTACAAAGTAGTTCTTATATGGCTCAACCAAGAGTTTACCCACTATTGCATCCATGTTATTGTATTGCAACATAAAGCTTTCTGCGTATTTCTTCTTAGATTCCAATATTTCATCATAATGGGGTAAAAATAATGGTTGATAGGGTCTTTCTTTATCTTTAGTTTTATATACCGTTCCCCTAATAAAAGTTATTTCAGATACAGGTATTCCACTTTCTAAAGCCTCTGCAATATCAATAATCTGTCTTTCCCCCATGCCGTACACTATTAAGTCTGCCTTAGCATCTAAGAGGATTGATCTTCTAACCTTATTATCCCAATAATCATAATGGGCAAAACGCCTTAAACTGGCTTCTATTCCTCCTAAAATAATAGGAACATCACTGAATGCCTCCCTTAACCTGTGGGAGTAGATCATAGTTGCTCTATCTGGTCTATTTCCACCTTTTCCACCTGGAGAGTAAATATCATCTTTTCTTCGTTTCTTTCCTACTGAGTAATGGTTCACCATGGAGTCTATGTTTCCTGATGTAACTAGAAATCCTAGTCTTGGTCTTCCTAGAACTTTAAAACCGTCTGTAGTGTTCCATTTAGGTTGAGGAATAATCCCCACCTTATATCCTCTGTTTTCTAATATTCTTCCAATAACTGCTGCTCCAAAGGATGGGTGGTCTACATAAGCATCCCCAGAAACCAGTATAAAGTCTAACTGATCCCATCCTCTTTCCTTCATATCTTCTTGACTTATGGGTAAAAAATTTGACATATCTATCATTCCTTTAGTGTTGTTGAATTTTCATTAGTTCAATGAATATCTTGATTATACTATTATATCCTATTTTCACTTTTCTTTTAGTATTTCCAACAAATATTTCTAAATAACTTCTTAATTATTCCTTTAAATCCTGTAGCATATCCATAAATGATTCCAGTCGTAGCTTAGTTCTTGCATCAGCTCTTCCGGGTAAATCGCCCTCAATGGTTAAAACGGGTATAATAATTTTTTGTTTTACTAAAATATCTTCAATTCCTCGATAGCAAAAACTTTGAGTATAATGAATGATACCATCTAATTGTCTTTCCTCTATTGCATGTTTAATTTCATTTAAACGTCTTTCAAGGTCATAGGGATAGGTGAAATTTAAATACATTTGATAAATGTCTGTGTCTATGGGTTCTTTAGCCATGGTAAATGCCCTTTGCACCTCGTTATAAACAATTCGACCACCATTACCCTCCACTAAAGTATATAAATCTTCAATAATGGGTGGTACTCCCATGTAACCCAAACGAATTTCCTTTGATGAAGTAGCTGGTCGTTTTTCGATTTCTTTTATGGTGTTTTCTAAATCTTCCAAAAAAGTTATAGGATTTCCATTAAAGTCACTACAAGAAACCTGCCAAAGATGATTTTCAAAACCTGTGGCTTGATTGGTTTTCCAAGTTAGTTCATCTAAATATTTTATCCTTTGTCTTATAGGATAAAGCTTTTCTTTAACTTTCTCCACTGCTTGAAGGTCTACACTGAAATAATCCATTAAATGATTAATTTCCTCCTTCATTGTTTCGTAACGTTTATTTTGTGGAAAACCAAAGGGAATAACCTCTTTGCCTTTGGACTGCCATACTTCTATAAGGGCTTTGGTGTTAGAACAGTCCCCTTCTGTAACCCCCACCACCATGTCTATATCCTCTAATAAAGCAGTGGCATATAGTCCTTTTATCCAAGCGCATAAGTTACGGGGAAAGCCTTCTACTTCTGAATACTCTATATATTCTAAAGCCTTCCCACTGGTAACAAAAATATTATTTAAATCCACTGGAATAACCCCTGCTGCAAACAGAACCTCCACTGGAACGGTTGTAGTTAAACCAACTTTTTTCATAGTAGAACTCCTTTCAAAATCGTGAAGAAATCATTTTTAAAATATATAATTTTATTTAAAAAATCCTTAACAAAAAATATTATAAAAAAAGACCACCTTAAAAAAAGGTAGCCTCGTATCTTTACTGTTAAACTATTATATTAATAAACTAAGCATAGACATTGACATTAGAGGGCTCACAAATAAATATGTAGTTAAGTCCCTTTTATCAAATGTGATAGAGACTTAATTTCAATTTAGACGAGTTAAAATCACCCCCGCTAAACTAGTAAAGAAAGGTGATTAATCCTCATATGTATTTATGCCTTAGTTTTGTTTAAGGACAGGAGGCTTACGAACTGTCCATTTAATAATCTATCATATAGTTGTATTAATTACAACCTTTTTATCCGATTACCCTACACTTATTATAAAAGTACCCGGAGTCTTTGACATCAGAGTTCTTAAAAAAATATTTATATTTTTTATGTTGAAGCCTGTACTTGTTGTTGACTTAGTAACGAAATGAGTAATTCTTCTGCTTCCTCTAAATTTTCAGGTATGTCAATAGAATATCCCTTTTTCTTTAAACGAGTAAATAATTCAGTTAGTATGGGAGGTTCAAGATTAGCTTCCTTCATTACTTCTACATCACTGAATACTTCTTTAGGGGTTCCGTAGGTGACAATATTTCCATTGTTTAAAACATAAATTTTATCAGCAATTTCTGGAACAACATTAATGTCATGGGTGGTGATAATTAATGTAATTCCATGAACCTCATTTAGATGCTTTAGTAAAGTAACCATTTCCCCTTTAGATTTTGGATCTAATGAATCAAAGGGTTCATCTAATATTAATATTTTAGGCATCATAACCATAGCCCCTGCTAAAGCAACTTTTTTCTTTTGCCCACCACTTAAGTAATGGGGTATCTTATCTAGTAAGTTACCTATTCCTAAACTATTAGCAACATTTTTTACTCTTTCGTCTATTTCTTTTTTATCCATTCTTTCATTCCGTAGGCTAAAGGCAATATCATCATACACTCTAGGCCCTATAATTTGTTCATCAACATTTTGAAAAACAACACCTATCACTTTACGGATTATATTAAAGTTTTTATCAGGTCTTAACCCCATAACTTCAACTGTTCCCTCAACTGGAGAAAGCAACCCTAAAACATGGGAAAGTAAAGTTGTTTTCCCTGCTCCATTGGGGCCAAGTATTACTATTTTTTCTCCAGTATTTACAATAAAGTCTAACCCACAAATATTAACTTGTGTACGGTCAGGATAAATATGCTTCAAGCATTGTACTTTAATTAAAGATTCCATGATGTCACCGTCCCCAACAATGTAATAATTCCAATTATTATAATTATATAGTCTATTCTTTTTAAAGGCCATAAGTCCACAGTCAAGGGAATACCCCCATCATAACCTCTTAACGTATACACACGATACATACGTTCGCTCATTTCAAAGGAATGTATAATAAGTACCCCAAAAGCACCAGCAATATTTCTTAAGTTTTTTAGAATATTAAAGGGATGATAACCCCCCCGTAGCTTTATACTTTTAAGTAGGTTGTTAATCTGCCCCAGTAATATAAACAGAGAACGATATGTAAACAACA
Source organism: uncultured Alkaliphilus sp. (assembly GCA_938074565.1). Classification (GTDB taxonomy): domain Bacteria; phylum Bacillota; class Clostridia; order Peptostreptococcales; family Natronincolaceae; genus Alkaliphilus. The sequence continues at coordinate 35,677 of CALJEQ010000002.1, forward strand.
GAATATCTACTAGCAATTTAGGCATAAAAAGGGAGAACACAGCAAAAATATCCACATAAGGGGTAGTTAAGATTAATAGCACCACTGACATTGCACTTCCCAATGACTTAAGTAAGATGATTAATCCCAAATCCCAAGACTGTTGTAGTCTAATAATTGCAAAGATAAAGCTAAAAATAATGGGGTAAATAATTAAGTGTCCCACTTGTTTAAATCGAACTTTACTTATTACATAAAATATCAGTATTAGTCCTATAAGTAACCCTAACTTTAATAGTTCATTAGAGACAATAAAGCTAGTTAATAATAATGTAGTTAATACTAGTTTTGAGATAGCCCTTGCTTTATGCAAAGGACTATCTCCATTTATGGTTATTTGATCTATTTCAGCTATATGCATTTTAATCCCCACTTTTTATTAAACTTATATTACTGTTTGACTTGATGAATTAAGTCTGGTCTAATTTTCATAAAGAATCTGACTATATAAGCAGTACCAAATGATTCTAATGCATTACCTACTAGTAGGATTAAAAATAAAGCCGTCCAACCGCTAAATACCATATACTTAACATCTGAAACAATGGATTCTTCAACCACCGTTTCTTCTATTCCTTCCTCTATTAAAATTTCTTCCTCTACGTGACCATGGTCATGATGATGGGGAATTACTTCAACTAATCCTGCTGTAGCACCAACAATTGTCACCGTTAAAGCCATAGAAACCACTAATGCAATGGAAGTAGCAAATACAGTACTTGGCATTTGACTAAATTTCTTACTAAAGGCTTTAAATAGATGATAACCAACAAAAATTTCCGTCCCTACTATAAGGGTATTTAACCCTATCAAAGTAACTCCTCCATGGGCGATGAGGGCCAATAATAGATTCACTACAAAAGCAGCAATAAAACCAAAACCTGGACCTAGCAAAATACCCGATAAAACAGCTAAGCTTAAATGTACTGGTACAATCCCCAGTGGGACAGACATTCCCAACAGCATTATGGCTGAAACAATACCAATCATAGGAACTTTCCGTCTTATTTCTTCTCCATCTAACTTCCTTAAAATAAAGAAAAGTATTGTAAAACATAATAAGTAACCTGTAACCCACCAGATAGGTGATATAATACCATCTGGTAAATGTATGTGACTCATGGTATAACCTCCTTATTTTTTTGATAAGTAAACTCGTTAATGCGATAATGATTATCAATCGCATTAAGTTTATTGTATATGTATTATTTTCTTTTGTCAAACTAATAAAAATTTACTTATCACTTCTTTTACCCATAATTATTACCATAAAACACCATTCTATATCATTAATGTAACATTTATTTTAATTTTTATCAATTAAGTTCTGTATTCAAATTAGTAAAATAGATTAAAGTATTAGTAATATTTTCTGACGGCAAAAAGAATGCTTTAAATTTCATTAAAAATTCTTCACTGAAACCAGTTGTCGTAAAACCTAAAAAAGACAAAAAAATTGGACTGCATAATACAATCCAATTAATCTAGCTAAAATATTAAAATATGTTTTTATCCTTTAATGACAGAAATGATATTGTTATTTTCATAGTTAACTCCACTTTCTTAATTAATGTTTGTTTGATACATTAATTTGTACATTCATCTATTTTTAAAAGTTGCTTCATTGTATAATTAAATTGAACTAATAGAAAAAAATCCATAGTGGACCAAACTGTAATATAATTAGATCACCACAAAATAACCAATTACAGGAAGGTGCACACTATGGACTACTCTAATGATACACCATTATCC
>CALJEQ010000003.1 GCA_938074565.1 uncultured Alkaliphilus sp.
TAAATCTTACATAGTAAATATGAATGGGAATTCGTACAGATTAAAAGAGACAAAACGCTGGCTTTCAGAGCAATAATTTTTTTACTCCTCTAGGGGAATTTTTAATTAAAAAATAGGGGAATTTTCAATTGACAAATACAACACTCAATTGGTATAATTTAAAGTTTGAGTGCAAGGAGTGTCATGATAGAAATGAAGGGCATGGATTAAGTAAGAAGAGAGAGGTAAGTGTTACTAGAAAAGGATTGATGGTTGATAGTCAAGATAACTTAATTAAAGTTGGAAAAGAAGACTGGGAATGATGACTATTAAAGAAGATGATGTGATTAAATCATCTGGCATTAGATAAACAAGAAGAGACTTGATTACTTAAAGTAAAAGTGATTGAGTCTTAATTGCTATTTGTGAAGTTGAAAATTAAAATAATTTTTTAATTAATATCCACCCATAAAAATGTTGATATTCAAATGCATAAAGACCGAAGGGGCAACTCGAAATTTACTGCGTGAAAAATTTTTCCACGAACGGTGTTAAAGGGGAGGGGGTAAAAATAAATAGATGTTATTTTTATGGACATAAATGGAAATACAGTATTTCAAGGAAAAGTACAAGCATCTGATTTTATAGGTGGCACTATCAATATTGGTAATGGCAATTTCAGAGTTGATAATGCGGGAAAATTAGTCGCCAATAATGCTAACCGTACTGGATTTATTAAAGCAACTGGGGGAGAATTTGCAGGAGAAATTAAGGGTCAATTAGTTACCGATTCAACTCGTGTAACAGGTAAAAATGGGTTTACATCAAGTATAGGTATAAGAACAAATAGTAACAATGACTTTATTGAGTTAATACCATTAAATACAAATACATTGCAAATACTATCAGCAAATGGGGCGGTTTTGTCTAATATTGATATAGGTAATTTAATTTGGCGTGCAGGTTATAAGGGGGTAAAAAATAGTAGCAACGAGTTTAATACAAGACAAGAGTTAGAGCAAAAATTAAATGAACATTTGATTGCTTATCATGTTTAATAATTTGTCGGTGTAAAAGCCGACTTTTGCTACTAATAAAGTAACAACTTTATAGTCATTATTGAATTTTAAGATGCAGTGTTTGTAAGGTTTACAGGCGTTGTTTTTTGGTTTTGGGATAATGTTGAGAAATTAATATCTTTTTAATAAATAATACATAAAAGACCTCTACAGCATAATTCTATTTATATTATTATTTTACAGTATAATATAATAATTTTATAAAAATTGATAATCAAGTTAAATTATGGTAAAATATATTTAAATTTAATAATTTTAAATATACTCAGGGGGAACATTCAAATGCTTAAAAATTTATATACACAGGTGGATTTTTTAAACTTAACAACAGATGACATTGCAAGGCTAACAGATATATTAGATATAGATATTCCAGAGGATAAAGATAAGTATGAATATCTATTTGAAAGAATCAATACTATAGAAGATAATCAAGAAGCTAATAGTATTTTGACAAATAAAGTTCTAGCTGGTCAAGTTACTGTTAAGTGGTTTAAATATTCATATGACGAAAATATTAATAAAGATAAATTGATAGAAAAATTACAATCCGAAGATTTTGGATTTGATGTAGATGTTGGAAATAGAATAAGTTCAAATATTAGTAATGACATTGCAAGTGTTGTTTGTGATGGAGATGTTTATACTTTAAAAGTATTTATATTTGATGGTTATAAAAGACATAATAATGGTATAGTGTCCAAACGAGAAATGATAATGAAAAATATAATAGTTAAGATTAATGTTGAAAACTGTTGGGTTGAAATAAGAGCCAACGATGAACGTTGTAATAAGATTATTAGAATTTTGGAAGTTAGGCTAGGATTGGTTAATTTATCAGGTAGTAGAATATTAAAAAACTATGTAAATATTAATGACTTTAAAAATAGTTTAGTTGATGGATTTCATTTAAATTATAAAGCTGTACCGAGCGAACTTATTAAGTTAACAGAAGAAGATGGTGTAAAAATTGCTAATATGATAGCGATAATAGACGATTATTTTGAAGAAAAAAATTCAGAAATATTATTATCAAGGCTAGATGAACTAGAATTTGACCTAGACGGACTATCATTGAGTAGCTTACTATTAGCTGGCGTTGACAGTGTTGGTATGAAAATTAGAAATGATAGCGAAAACGATATGAGCAATCAATCGTTATATGCTATTTTAAAAGATCATCTTATAGAGGATAGTAGTTACATTAGATTTAAAACTACACCTAATGGTGAGCAATATACAATGAGGATTGGTATTAAAACTAATAGTATTGTTTTCAAAAGTTCAGTAACGGAAGATGTAATAAATTATATAAGGGAACGAGTTTTGTAAATTTGAGGGAGGGATAGATATTATGTCTAGATTCAATGTAAATTCCGCTGAAATAGAGGATTACGTAGAAGAAATGGCAAAAAACCCTAGAAAAGACGCGTTTTATCCGCAAACGGTCAGTAGAAAGTTAAATATTCCATTAGATATAGTTTTATTAGAATTATCAAGATTAAGAGATGATGGAAAGATTGATTTAAAATATGAAATTAGATGCTTAGAAGATTTAAATACTATAATAACAGTGGATGATTATAATTCCTTATTAGAAAAAGAATTATTTTGTGAGATGTGTGGAAAAGAAATAAATATTACATATAATCATGTGTATCCTATTTTTTATATTAATAATGAATATAAAGAACATGTAAAAAAAAACTGTAAAATCAAAATTGATAAAAAATGATACCAAACAAGAAGATATTCTTTCGTTAAAAGAAATTTTTGAAAAAAATGGTACTGTTTACAATATAATATTTAATGAACAAGGGGGAGTAGTTAATATGGAATATGGAAAGAGAGAAATCAATATTAATGCTGCAGGTAATAGTGGTACGGTTAACTATGCCGAAGGGAATATTCAGTCTATAAATAATATAAATCAAACTGATAGTCAAGAAATATTTAAACTGATTGAATCATTAAAGGGCTTGATAGGTAGCCAAAGTTTTGAAAACGAGCTAAAAGAAGAAATTATAGACGATTTAGAAACTATTCAAGAACAAGTCGCTAATGAAAATCCCAAATATGTTAAATTTAAAAAAGCATATCAAGGAATATCAAATTTTATATTAAAAATTCCAAATGGTTTGGCTCAAGCTGGACTAATTGTTACACAAATGCAAGAGTTGGGTGAAAAATTAAAGCCTATGATTGAAAAAATTGTATAATTTAAAAAATAATCATTAGAGACTCCACAAAGGGGTCTTTTGTTGTTTTTGGTGTGGTATTAAGGGGATAGAAAAGAGGTGGGATAATTGCAAAATTGTGAAAGTCATGAAGAAACGCTAAGGGATCATGAAAAGAGAATACATAAATTAGAAATATCAGAAGCGACTTTTAGTGAGAGATTGGTGACGTTGTTTAATAAAATAGACGAACTAACATGGTGGATGAAGGCATTAGTAATGATGTCTGTGACTTATTTGTTAGGTTTTTTATTTTGGTTTATACAAAGCATTGGAATTAAAGCAATACAGTAAATGAAAAAAATTGCAACGTAAATATCGTAAAAAAAGAAAGGTAGGAAAGTAAAATGAATAAAATAAAAATTAGTGAAAATTTCTATCTAAACGAATTTGAGTGTAAAAATGGTAGTCATTTAGTAAAACTAGATAGTAAATTAATTGAACTATTACAGAGGTTAAGAGACGAAATTAAGCGACCTATAACAATTACAAGTGGATACAGAACACCAGAATGGAATAAAAGAGTAGGGGGAAGTCCTAATAGCCAACATATGTTAGGTACTGCATGCGATATACAAGTAAAAGGAATGACACCAGATGAATTAGCAAAAATAGCTGAAAAAATCGGTTTTAATGGAATCGGTATCTATAAAACTTTTGCACATGTTGATGTAAGAGGAAGTAGAGCGAGATGGAGGGGTTAGAATGAAAAAAATTACTTAGATTTGAATACATATTTGCTTTTATGTTGATATTAGTATTATCTATAGCACTTTTTTATTTTAAAGAGACAGATTTTATCAGTACGATCTTAACTGCATTGGTAGGGGCTTTAAGTGCTATTACGACATATTTCTTTACTAAACATAATCCAATGAAAGATGAATAGGGCTATTAATTTAGTCCCTTTTTTGTTTTTTGGTGATAACATTAATATATATCATAATACTCAAATTTTAAGTATGTATACCTTAGTTCAAACCTTGATTTTCCAATCTGAATAATGATATACTACAAGTGAACTATGGAAAATAATATAACTGAATAATGATAAACATTCAAAAGAAGGCTACAACTTTTTAAACGCTGATGTAGTCTATATCCCCCAAACAGAAGCCACCCTACAAGGTGACGATGTGAAGAAGATGAATAAGTTAATTGATATGCTTGAAGATAATGATGATGTACAGGAAGTTCATCATAATTGGAATGAGGAAGAATAATAAATAAAAGTACACCTTCATATATGAATGTTTAATTTTAAACCTTTATGTATGGAGGTGATTTTTTGTCTAGTTGATGGTTGTTTTTAAATTATAAAGTAAAAGACGTTAATTACTTAAGGAGGTAATATTTTGAAAAACATATTTACAAAAATACTTATTTTAGCGGGAGGTATTCTAAGTATCGTTGGGTTATTTCCAATTGTTGGGTTATACCCATCGAAAATGTGGGTTGGAATTGACGCTTACATATAAACAATTAGTTTAATAAAAGTTGGTAAAAAGTTTCATAAAAGCTTGACTGTCGCCATATGTCGGCGTATAATTGAATTAAGAAATGGAGACATTTCATATATCAGGTGAGGTTCTACCAATAAGTGAACAATAAAAATTCAGGTGAGGTTCTACCAATAAGTGAACAATAAAAAGCAGTCAAATGACTGCTTTTTATATTGAAGAGGTGTTAAGTGGAGATTTATATTATCAATACTGACTATATAAATTACTTAAGAAAATTCGATAAGAGGGTAATGATCAACGAAGAAGATGGTAGCACTAGAAAATATGTAGGTATAGTTTTTCAAATAGGATCATTTAATTATTTTGTACCTCTTAGTTCACCAAAAGAAGAAAGTGATTATGTAATTATTAAAAATGTAAAAAGGGTTAGAAAAAGCGTTGTACCAATACATAGAATTATTGTTGGTAGTGGGAATAATGAAAATTTTCTTGGTAAATTAAAGTTTTCTAGCATGATCCCTGTAATTGATAGCGAATTATCTTTATTGGATGTTGAGAACATTAAAGATAATAAGTATAAGTTATTAATTCAAAATCAGATAAGATATATTAGAAAAAATAAACAGTTACTAGAAGAAAATCACGCAAGAGTTCTATATAACCAAAAATCAAATAATTATAAAGACATAAAATATCTTCAAAATACTGTTGATTTTAAACTTTTAGAACAAAAGTATCAAGAATATAAAACTATTCAAGAAGTTATTATTGACGGTCAGGAACAACACGCATCAAGTAAAGAAGATTAATTTAATGCATACTTTTAAAGACCTCCAATTCGAGGTCTTTTGTTGTTTTGGTTCTTTGGGTTCTTTGTCAACTGGTGTTGGTGAAAAATTTTAAAAAAATTAAGACAGAAGAACTCAACAATATAATCAAGTGGCTTAGGGGGTTAAATAATCACCCTAAGCTGTTTTTAATGTAACTAAATTTTGGGTAATAAGTATCCTGTATTTTTAATGATAAAAGCTTCTATATCCAAAGGAAATCCTTTTAATAACTTTAATTTTGATGTTAATACCTTCTAAAACACCATTAGTATAGCTATAAAACAAAGTGTTTTCAACGTACTCCATATCTTTTTTAATCGTTTTGATGGAAGTTTTCATGTAGTTAGAAACTTGCTTGTTTGACGCATATATAAGATTATTTAATTGTTTAGTATCTTTAGTATTAAGGCAGTGTCTAATGTGTCTAATATTATGTTATAGGTCATATGAAGCCTTTAGTTGGGTATCTAAATCCAGTTTATAATTAATTATATCAATTTTACGCAATTGGCGTTTAAAACAGCGATGGTAATTGTAGTTGGAGTAATCAATCTTAGAGACATCTTTAAGTAATCCTACCAGAATCAGCATCACAAAATATAAAAGACATAGCCCCACTACAGATTTAACAGATTTAAATTCATCAAAACACAAGTGTTGAGGTAGGTCATTATATTTAGGTTTATAATGATAGTAAAAGATGTCAATGATTCTATTGACAGTAGAATGAGATACATTATGGTTTATAGCAATATCCTTTTCAGAAATTTTTTCTTTAGCATTAATAGCGACTTATACTGCAAATAAATATAGTTGTATGATAGTATTATATAGGTAAGGTTTTTTAAAGCTTTATGTATTTTATATTGAGGTAACACCTATACCATATATGATAAAATTGATAAGGGGGACGATTATGGACAATAGTAAATTATATAAATTTGCTTACAAATTACACTATGAAGAAGAAAATATTGATGAGGCATTAAAAATTTATAATAGGATAATTATAGAATTTCCAAATACAAAAGAAACTGAGTATGCTAAAACTCAAATTAAAGTAATAGAAACTATGAATCAAGATAAAAGAAATAGATTAAATAATTCTAATGTGTCTTTTGAAGAATTGGTTAGTGCTTACCAAAAAGAAAATCAAGATAACTTTCAAGTAGAGGGATTAGAAGAAAAGTTAAGAACTCTCATTATTACTACTACTAATCATATTGATGGATACAAGATAAAAAGATATATAGATATACATAGTGTCGAAATAGTAATGGGTACGGGTATTTTTAGTGAGTCTATCACGGAGATAAATGACTTAATGGGTATGAGATCAACCTTATTTGAAACCAAACTAGCAGAAACTAAGAAGGTAGCTTTTAGTAAGTTAAAAAAAGATGCGGTACTAAAAGGTGGAAATGCCATTATAGGTGTTGATATGGATTATACACAATTTACCAATAATAGAACTGGATTAATCGCGAATGGAACAATAGTAGAGATTATAAAAGATGAGGATATAGATATATTAAAACAGTTGAGCGTTATTGAGAAGCTAGGTAATTTTAGAGAACAAGGATTAATTACCGAAGAAGAATTTTTGGAAAAGAAAAATAAAATACTAAATAATATATGAGTAATAGCATAATTAGATGTGTAAAACTTAGAAAAATCAAAGCATAATAGGAAAGTCTATTAAAAGTGGTATTTTTAAGAAATTTTAAATTAAGTTTTACAATAGATGCAAAAATCCTCTTTTTAATTTACATTTCAAAACAATGCCAATTAGGCAGATTTTTGATAACTACTTCAAATTTACAGCAAAATTTCCTTTGGTTAGAGATATGCAATTGAAGGTTTAGGGATTATGTCACTTATGAAACAACTGATATTGCAAGTGACATTTTATAAAAGAAGAATTGAACAAACTAAATAATAAATTTTAGTATAGTCCCTAATTTTCATGATATTTTTAATTTTTACAAAAATAAATATCTTATGTAGAATTAATTAATTAATTAATGAAGGTAATAAGAGGAGATAATTATGGCTAAGTATACACTAAAACAATTAGAAACTGTAAAGGAATATTTTGATAAGGGATTATTTATAGAATGTGAAGGTGTAATATATAAAAAATGTAAAGAAAGATATAACTTTACTGAAGAAAATATTCAATATAAAATAGCTGTAAAGAAAATTATGAATTACATAAAAGATGGAACTTGGAGATATAAAAAAGAGAAAGACATTGCTAAAATTAAGGAAATAATAATAGATCAATTTAATAAAAAACTTATTATATTAAAGAATGATTGGTTATACAGACGATATGAAACTACACACCAAAGAGGATATAAAAATTTTTGGATTACTATTGATGGTGTAGAATATAGAACATTTGCTCATCGAATTATATATTATTTATATAAAGGTATTTGGGATGAAAATAGGGTGATTAATCATTTAGATGGTGTTAAAGATAATAATAAAATTGAAAACTTAGAATTAATATCACAATTTGAAAATATACTACACTCTATTATAACTTTAGAAATGCCTGTACACCCTCAAGACTTAGATGGATATTATAAGAAAAAATTTAATCTGACTGACGAACAAAGTGAAATATTTAATGAAATTGTTAGAGCAACTTACGAAAGTACAGAAAAAGTTGAATTTAAGAAGAAACTAGAGGAAAAATCTTTAAGATATATAAATTTTAAAGTGTTAATCATTTAAACAATAAAACTAATAAACAGGAGGTAACATCTTGAAAAACATAATTACAAAAATAATTATTATAGCAGGAGGTATTCTAAGTATCGTTGGTTTATTTCCAATTGTTGGTTTATATCCTTCAAAGATGTGGAGTAATCCCCACGACTATTGGAAGTATGTATTATCTAGGGAAAGCGGAATGTTTTGGAAAATAGCGATAGTTATTCTTTGTACAGGCATAATATTGTCATACATAACTAAACACAAAAACAGAAGGAAAATACTAATTTTTAATGTGCTTGCCATAATAATTTCTTTTATAACAGCCTTCGTTGGAATAAATAGATTAATGCCTTCATCAAGTGTAATATTATATCCCATAAGTGTTATATTTTTTATAATTGCACTTGTTTGTGGGAAAGAATATAAAGCAGTATAATATATAAGAAAACTTACATAACCGAGTTACAGAAAACACTAGAAGTTAAATAGATAATATCTGTTGCAAAAAAAGGGGTATTTGAGTGAAACATTATAAACAACATATAGTATTCTCATTATTAGTAGCATTTCCAACTTTATTTACAAATCTTTTGGATTCAGCATTTGCAAACAGTGTTTCAGTGCTAAATATTATTTCAACCCTTTTATTTTTAGGGGCTTGGACTATTTATGGCTTTCATGTGGGATACAATAGAAGAGGAAATTTTATTAACTTTACTCTTATCTATTGGGGGGCTAATATAGGAATAGTGATTTTTCAACATTATTTCTCCGATACCCCATTAATAATATTTCCTATGTACGTTATTTTTGCTCCAATGTATGCTTTATATTATTTTCTTAATAAATCATTAGGAAGCTCTTTTTTAATTTTTATTTCATTAATTACACCAATAGCTATATGCTCTATAATCGGTTATTTAGTGGGTTTAAAAAAACGAATACAAAATGTATAGTTTATAAACCTTAAATGGAATTAGTTTTTTTATCGTCATACATACCTTGATTTACCAATAAATAAAATGCTATACTATTATATGGTTACAATTACATTGTACACCTTCTTATTTAATGTTTATTAAAGTACATTATAATAAGGGGGTGTTTCTGTATTCTATAAACCCAACATAATAAAAAAATGATGAAAAAGAACAAAAAACATACATATATTAAAGTGTAAATTAAAAATATAAAGTTATAACAATAAAAAATAAATAAGAATATAGGTGACATATGAAATATATTATTTTTGATCTAGAATTTAATTCAGCCTTTAAAATTAATAGAAAAACAAAACAATTAATGAGGGGAGATACAAATCCTTTATGCCCACAGGAAATAATAGAAATAGGGGCAGTTAAAACAAATGATTCAATAGAAGTAGAAGATACCTTCAAATTGTTTGTTAAGCCACAATTGTATACTAAAATTCATCCAAAGGTAAAACAAAAGACTCAAATTACTAATGAAGACTTATTAAGTGGAATATTACTGGAAGATGCTATAGAAGCCTTTAAAAAATGGATAGGTGACGGCGATTTTGTTTTATGTTCTTGGGGGAAAGACGATATTAATGAATTAAACAGAAACTGTAGTTTTCATAAAATTACAACTGATTGGATATCTCAATATTGCGATATACAGCGAAAATGCATGAATAAACTGAACTTACCAAAAGGACAACAAATAGGGCTAAAAAATGCTTTAGACCTGCTTAATATAGAAATAGATAATTGCTTTCATAGGGCTTTAAATGATGCTGTCTACACAGCTAAAATTTTAAAGGAACTAAAAAGTGAGGATTTGACAAAAATTTAAATTATATTTTATGTCATAACGGCTCAAATTAACTATAGTAGTTTAATAGTGAAGGGAGCCAATAACATGAGAATAAAGAATATTGAAGAAGTAAATGAAGTAAGTTACGATGAAGGCTTGATGGACATTATTATTAATGTTGAAATAGAACCTGATGTAGCCTCCAGATGGGAGTTGTCAGAACCAAAGATATGGGCAGTTTATAGAAAATATGGAGATATGAGGCTGGATTATTTAGAATTAGTAGACAATGGAGTAAATGTACATGGTTTTGAATTTACAGATGAAGAAAAAAACAAAATTGTAAACTATATAGAAAATAAATTTGCTGATGGAAAAGAGTAAGTACTTTACTAATACAATTTTTAATATAATAACTTAAATTAAGTAAATAGTATTCAAAAATAAGAAGCCTTAATCCTTTTAGGGCTTTTTTCTTTTTAAAAAATTATTGATAAAATAAAAATTGGCACGTATTTTGCTAATATATATTATAGGTTAAGTTTAGAAGTGAATAAAATAAAAAAGTCTTTTACTTGAATTTAAATAAGAAAGACGACAGGAGGATTCAATATGAAACATAAACAGTGTAAGAAACATCAAAAATTAATGTTGTTATTTTGCTTAATACCGTTACTATTACTGGCTTTTTTACCTCGTATGGGCTTTGATTTAGGACCGTTAGCAAAATATGCTCCCTTTGCTATGATTTTAATATGTCCGTTAATTCATTTTGTAATGATGGCGTCTATGTTTAAATCTAACAAACAATAAGGTTTTAAGTCAAATAGCTTAACAACATGGAAAGACAGAATTTTTATTTGATTAGAAGTCTCCTAAGGAATTAATTTTTTCTACCTCCCTTTGAAAATTTAGTTCCTTATTTTGTATAATTAATGGAGAACCATAGGGTTCTCCATTAATCTAATGTAGCATATGCCACTTTAGGTGTAGGATAATGGTTATCTAAAATTGTTGATGTCAATTGGTTAATAAGGTTATACTATAAAATATACAGAAGTGCTAATTTGAAAAACATTAAAATATGTAAATATAAGCCAACTTATATCCTATTTGGTTATTATTTTTTGTGGTATTATTATGGAAAAAAGGTGATAATTTGAAATTAGAGAATTATAAAGATAAATATATTATTAGTATATTGGTTTTAATCATATCAGCATTGCACTACTTTACTTTAGAAGGGTATTGGCCAATTCACGATTTTTATAGGAGACTATATTATTTGCCAATTATTTTAGCAGCATTTAAATATAGGTTTAAGGGAGGCTTTCTTACCTCCCTTATAGTTGCGTTGTTTTATACCCCTCATTTGATATTTTATTTTGGAGAAATAAACATACAAGTTATTAATCAGTTTTTGGAACTGGGAATGTTTTTGGTTATAGGAATGATAACTGGCTATCTTGTAGAAAAAGACTATCGCAAAAGGAAATTGTTAGAATTTCAAATTATACAGTTGGCAAATTTAGAGAATTATACCCATAATATATTGGATAGCCTACACAGTGGCGTAATAGCATTAGATAAGGAATATCACATACCATCTACAAATAGGAAAGCTCTAACGTTTTTTAAAAATCCAACTGAAATCTTACAATTTTTTGAAAAAGTAAACTTATTAAAGGAAATTGATAAAATATTTAATGGGACACAAGATACTATAGAAATGGAAAGTATTCATTACAAAAATGATCAAACAAAAATTAATCTAAAAATAATGGCTTATCCTATTAATAATATTACTGGAAAAAAAGAAGGAGTACTAATTTTGCTGGATGATATTACTGATATTAAAGAACTGCGGTATCAAATAAAACGAAGTGAAAGGTTGGCAGCTATTGGTCAACTAGCTTCTGGTGTTGCCCATGAGGTACGTAATCCACTGGGGATTATAAAAACCATCAGTCAGACCATTGTTCATGATGTAAAAGATTCGGATATAAAAGAGGGAATAGATATTATTATTCATGAAGTTGATAGAGCTAATAAAGTAATAAAAGAATTATTAGATTTTGCGAAGCCCTACAAGTATCAAGTTAAGAAGCTAGATTTGGCTAATTTTTTGAGGGAGTTATTAGTATTAACAAAGAAGTATGGAGAACAAAAAGGTGTTGCTGTTAATGTAATAGGAGTTGAAGAAGCGATTGTTGAAGGAGATCAAGATAAGCTAAGACAAGCTTTTATCAATATAGTATTAAATGGAATACAAGCAATGGAAACAGGTGGTGTATTAAATATAATGTTAAAAACAATAGATCACCAGTGGGCAGTAATAACATTTGAAGATACAGGGTTAGGTATTCCCGAGGAAATACTTGATAAAATATATGACCCCTTCTTTACAACGAAAGATTATGGGACGGGATTGGGTTTATCCATCACCCATCGTATTATTGAAGAACATGAGGGTAAAATGGAAATTGAAAGTACGGTAGGAGAAGGTACAATCGTTAAAATATCTTTACCTTTACCAAAAAAGGAGGAAAAAAATGACTAAAAAAATATTGGTAGTAGATGATGAAAAGAATATGCGATGGGCTATTGGTAAAGCACTTGGAAAAGAAGGGTTTGAAATATATGAAGCTTCAAATGGAGAAGAAGCTATAACTATGTTTAAAAAAGTTAATCCACAATTGGTGTTATTGGATTTGAAGATGCCTGTAATGGATGGAATACAGGCATTAAAAGAGTTAAAAGAACTAAAGGAAGAAATCCCAATCATTATGCTCACAGCCCACGGTACAATGGAGTCGGCAATTGAAGCTATGAAACTTGGGGCGCTGGACTATATATCTAAACCATTTGAGGTGGAAGAACTCAAAGTAATTATTAACAAGGCATTAGGATTTGGTGCTTTGAAAGAAGAAGTAAACTACCTACGGGAAGAGTTAGAAATTTCTTTAGGAAAACCGATAGTAGGAAGTAGTGAAGAACTTAAACGAGTATTAGAAATGGTGGATAGGGTAGCAAAAACCAATGCTACAGTATTGATACTTGGAGAAAGTGGTACAGGTAAAGAGCTTATTGCTAATGCCATCCATAATAAAAGTGATAGAAAAGATAAGCCCTATGTAAAGATTAACTGTGGAGCTATCCCAGAAAATTTAATTGAAAGTGAATTGTTTGGTTATGAAAAGGGAGCTTTTACAGGAGCAGTTTCAAAAAAGGTCGGAAAGTTTGAAAGAGCTAATGGAGGTACTATTTTTTTAGATGAAATAGGAGAATTAGATTTAAGTATGCAGGTAAAACTTTTAAGGGTTCTTCAAGAAAAAGAACTTGAAAGAGTAGGGGGAAATCAGCCTATCATGATTGATGTTAGAGTGGTGGCTGCCACCAATAGAGACTTATTTAAAATGGTGGAGAGGGGAGACTTTAGGGAGGATCTATATTATAGGTTAAATGTAATTCCTATTCAGTTACCACCCCTTAGGGAAAGAAAAGAGGACATCCCTCTATTAATTCAATATTTCTTGGATAACTTTAGTAATGAAACTGGAAGAGGTAAAATGACCATTGAAAAAGATGTGGAAGAAAAATTAATAAACCACCAATGGAAAGGTAATATTCGTGAATTAGAAAATATGATTGAACGAATGGTAATTTTATGTGACAATAATATAATTACAATAAATAATTTACCTAAGGAGATTACTTCCACAGAGATAAAAGATTCTTATAAGTTGCCTGAAAATGGCATTTCTATAGAAGAATTAGAAAAGAATTTAATACTTCAAGCTTTAGAACGTACAGACTATAACCAAACAAAGGCAGCTCAATTATTAAATATAAGTAGGCATACTTTAATTTATAGAATGGAGAAATATCAAATTAAGAAAAACTAAACGACTTTAGTATTAAAAAGCACTAAAAGGGGATGAATAAATGATAAAAAGAGTAAATGCAGGCTATCTATTACTTGGAATTATATTATCTATTGTTTTATTATTGACAGCAGTTGAAGTAGTTACTTTTAACGAAAATCATTATAGGGAAATGTTTGATAAATATAATATTCCTAAAGAAACAGGTTTAGAAAAAGAGGAGCTAATTGAAATAATTAATGATGTATTATTATATTTTAAAGACGATCGTCAATTACTGAATACAACTAGAAAAGTTAATGGAGAAATAATACCAGCTTTTGGTGAAAGGGCAATCCTTCATATGATTGATGTAAAGGAATTGTTCGTTAGTGGAAAGAGATTGCGAAATGGTGGAATAATAATTGCCTTACTTCTAACTGCTGTTTTATTAAAGAAGGATAGGTTTTGGAAGGAAAAACTGTCTAAAACCCTTATAAGCGTGGCAGTAGTTAATGTTTTATTAATGCTAATGCTGTATATATTAATGAGGTTGGATTTTTATCGTTATTTCACCTATTTCCATTTGATATTTTTTACCAATGATTTATGGCTGTTAGACCCAAATACCGAGTTGTTAATAAAAATGCTCCCAGAGGACTTTTTTAATGACACAGCGGTGAAGATTGCTTCTGTTTTCTTCGGTAGTAATCTGCTGTTGGGGATTATAGGATATAAGCAATTTGCTTTTGTGAACAAACTAAAAAAAGTATTTATTAAAAAAAAGTAATAATGTTTTAGGGCCACCCAAATGGATAGCCCTTTTTTTATTTCTCTGCAATAATCATCCAAACATATTTATTCATTTTCTTAATAGTATAGGTGTAGTCTAGTTCATCAAATAGCCTTAAAATTTCCTCTGTATATTCATAGTATTCAGTATTTAAATCATTTAGTAGGTTATGGGCTTTACTTTCAGCTACATATTTTAATAAATTAGATTTATATTCTTCTGATTCAAACATTGTATCAGCTATTATTATTTTACCATTCTTCTTTAAAAAGCCATCTAAATATTTTAAAGAATCTCTCTTTTCGGTATAAGTTAAATGATGAAAAGCATAGGACGTTACAATGCTATCAAATTTTTCAATAATAGGAATGGATAAAAAATGCCCGTCTAATATAGCTAAATTTGGTAGTTTTTCCTTTGCTAAACGTCTCATTTCATCAGAAGGTTCTATTCCAATAACACTAAAACCCTCCTTTAATAATTCCTTAGATAAATTACCAGTACCAACTCCAATTTCAAGGGTTAATCCAATCTTTTTATCACGAATTTGTTGGCATATTTCTTTTAACAATAAATCATAGTTTTCAAAAACTTCATTGTATTCATTATCCCTGTTAAATACAGTTTGATCATATACAGGGGCCCATTGATCAAATAATTCGTTAAATTCTAACATATATAAACACTCCTTCAAATCTTATATTATAATAAAATCATATACAAGTATTCCTATAAATTTACTTGGTTTTATAATATCATTAAACCTAATAAATGTCAATTATAAAAGAAAAAATAATAATATAAATTAATACAACTGTTATTTGCATAAAATATAAAGGAATAACATTTTTAATGCAGAAATAATTTAAGTATTGACCCGGCAAAAAATGAGTGTTATATTAATACCAAGTAAACCGATAAGAATTATATGTTTTAAAATTGGGAGGGACTGTATATGAAAATAGTAGTAGAGAGTTTTACAATGGACCACACTAAAGTTCAAGCACCTTTTGTTAGAAAGTGTAGTCATATTAATACACCTAAGGGTGATGTAATAACAAAATTTGATTTAAGGTTTACTCAACCTAATGTGGAGGCTATGCCTACAGGTGCTATTCATGCTATTGAACATTTAATGGCAGGGTACTTAAGGGAAGAACTAAGTGATATTATTGATATTTCTCCTATGGGTTGCAGAACTGGTTTCTACTTAATTAAGTTAGGGGAATCTACGGAAGAAGAGGTAGCTCATGCGTTAATAAATACTTTAAAGAAAGTTACAGACTCAGAGGAAGTTCCAGCTTTAAATCCAGTACAATGCGGTAATTACAAAGATATGTCTTTGTTTGGAGCTAAAGAATATTCGAGGGAAGTATTAGAGAAGTTAGAAGGAAAATATAAGGCAGAATAAACCTATCGGGAGGTTTTGGTATGAAATTTAATACTTTAGTAATTCATGGGGGTATAGATGGGGATAAAAAAACAGGTGCTGTAACAGTTCCCATCTATCAAACTTCCACTTATAAACAACATGCTGTAGGAAAACATACGGGATATGAGTATTCCCGTACGGGTAATCCTACTAGAGAAGCACTGGAGAGACTAATAGCAGATCTTGAAGGTGGTCACAAAGGTTTTGCCTTTGGCTCTGGTATGGCAGCCATTTCTTCAGTTATGATGCTTTTTAAGGCTGGTGATCATATCATAATTGGAGATGACGTGTATGGTGGTACTTTTCGAGTAGTGGATAAGGTATTTAAACACTTGGGCATTGAATATGATGCTATAGACACCACCGATCCATCTAACCTTGAAAAAGTGGTGAAAACCAATACAAAGGCAATAATAGTTGAGTCACCTTCAAATCCTTTGATGAAACTAACAGATTTAAAGGGTTTAGCTGAAAAAGCAAAAGGACTTAACCTGCTATTTATTGTAGATAACACATTTATGACCCCTTATCTACAAAGACCAATAGAACTAGGGGCAGATATAGTTCTTCATAGTGCTACAAAATATTTAGGAGGGCACAGTGATGTTGTTGCCGGGTTAATAGTAGTTAATACACCAGAACTAGCTGAAAGAATTCATTTTATTCAGAATGCTGTTGGAGCTATATTAGGCCCACAGGATAGTTGGTTATTGATTAAAGGGATAAAAACTCTACCCCTAAGAATGGATAGACATTGTGAAAATGCAGAAAAAATGGTGAAATGGCTACTAAAACAAAAATGGGTCAAAAAAGTTTATTATCCAGGTTTAACAGAGAATATTGATAAGTTTAAAGGTCAAATGAGGGGTTATGGTGGTATGATCTCCTTTGAAGTAGAGGATGAAGACACCCTTAATAATATTATGAAGCATCTACAGGTAATTACTTTAGCGGAAAGTCTTGGTGGAGTAGAAAGTTTAATTTCTGTTCCAGCTAAAATGACCCATGCGTCTGTACCTGTGGAAATTAGAAGTAAAATAGGAATTACAGATACATTAATTAGACTTTCTGTTGGTGTAGAAGATATAGATGATCTTATTGCAGATTTAACCCCCACTAAAGGTGTTTAAAATGAAAGTAGTAAATCATATATCTGAACTAATCGGTAATACGCCAATGATTAAGCTTAATCAATTTACAATTCCTAAAGGTGTAAATCTATATGCCAAATTAGAATATTATAATCCAGGAGGGTCTGTAAAAGATCGGATTGGTCAATGGATTATCCAAAAAGCAGAAGAAAAAGGCTTATTACAGGAAGGCTATACAATTGTAGAAGCAACGGCAGGAAATACGGGAATAGGAATTGCATTAGCTGCCATAAATAAAGGGTACGAAGTAATATTTGTAGTACCTGGTAAGTTTTCTGTGGAAAAACAAATAATAATGCAAGCATTGGGTGCAAAAATAATAAATACCCCCACAGAAGATGGTTTAAAGGGTGCTTTTGATAAAGTGGAGGACTTGAAAAATCAAATAGGAAATGTTTTTATTCCAGATCAGTTTAATAACCTAGATAATGTTGAAGCCCACTATCTTTTTACAGGTAAAGAAATTTATCAGCAGATGGATGGCAAAATTGATGCTTTTGTAGCAGGTGTTGGTTCAGGGGGGACATTTACAGGTGTTATTAAATATTTAAAGGAGAGAAATCCTTCTGTTTGTGGGGTATTGGCTGATCCTGTAGGGTCTATTATTGGTGGTGGCAAGGAAGGTTGTTATAGAATAGAAGGGATAGGAAATGACTTTATTCCTGCCACTTTAGATGAAAAATTAATTGATGAAGTGATTAAGGTTACAGATGAAAAAGCCTTTTATTTAGTAAAAGAATTGGCTATAAAAGAAGGGTTGTTGGTGGGTTCTTCTTCTGGAGCAGCCCTACATGCCGCAATTGAAAAAGCTAATAATATGAATGAAGGAAATATTGTAGTTGTTTTTCCTGATAAAGCTGATAGATATTTGAGTAAAGATATTTTCGGTAAATGATTATTAGATATTTATCTGTTATGAAAAAAAGTTCAAGCAAATTCATATATAATCAAATAGTCAAACACAGCAAGTAAATGTTATCTTTTAAGTACATTTCTTGCTGTTTTTTTGTTTAAATAGCCTTTCTTTAAACTATTTCAAATTTTGATAATGCCTCTTAAAAAAGTAGAAAAAGAGAAATTACTTCTAATATATTGTAGAAAATTGCGGGAAAATTTTAATTAGTCTATATTTACTACTTAGCTGTAGTATCAAGGGTTACAATGTTAAATTAATGCTATTATTTAAAATACTTATTAAAATTTTATATTTAGGGGAGGAAAAAAGGGAAAAAAATAGAATTATACTACTTATGTTAATAATTTAGATAGGTGGTGGAGTATGGAATTAAAACTACGAAAGAACATTAAAGTACTGGCTTTAATAATGGGGATGATATTATCATCTACAGTGTTTACATTTGCTTCAGAAAGAAATGGTATTGTTATCGCTTCGGAGGGTATTGTAAGGAAAGCTTCTAATTTTAGTGGAGAAGTGATAAAAACTGCATCTATAGGTACAAAAGTTTCGGTTTTAGAGACTGTGGGTGAATGGCATCGAGTAAAGTTAGAAGATGAAAAAGTAGAAGGTTGGATGTTTAAAGATATTGTTGCATTAGACAAAATGAACGATAAAGTTCAAAAAGGCATAACCACAGCTTCTGTTTTAAATGTTAGAAGTCAACCTTCAACAAGCGGAAGTATTGTAGCAAAACTTAGTGAAGGTACAGAGGTTACTATTATAGACAGTCGAAATGAATGGTATCAGATAAATATTCAGCAAGCTGCAAATGCATGGGTACATGGGGATTTTGTAAGATTAATCCCAAATCATCCACAAGGAGTTATTACAAAAAACGATGTTTCACTAAGGGAAAACAAGTCTACATCTTCAAAAACAATAACAACATTTAAAAAAGATGAAAAAATCTTTATTAAAAACTATCAAGAGGGTTGGTATTTAATCGTAACAGATAAGTTTGTTGAAGGTTGGGTTATGGAAGATGAAGCAGAACTATCCATCAATGTAACAAGACCAGTTAGTCGTTCTGGAGAAAGAGCGGACATTTTTAATAATGTTGCAGAAATTACAAAAAAATATTTAGGAAAGAAATATGGTTGGGGACAAGCCGGACCAGACCGATTTGATTGCTCAGGGTTTGCTTATTATATTCTAAATAATTACTATGGGGAGTATCTAAAGGCTAAGAGTATTACACTGCCAAGATCTTCGAGGGATCAAGCAACAGTTGGAACCAATGTTAATAAATCAGATTTGAAATTAGGGGATTTAGTCTTCTTTAATACAGATGCTAAAATAGGAAAAACAATTACACACGTGGGTATTTATATAGGAGATGGCGAGTTTATTCATGCATCTTCAGCAAGACAGGCAGTAATGATTTCATCATTAGATGAAGGATATTATAATACTCGGTACATAAAAGCAATAAGACTGTAAAAAACATATTCATTATTATTCTTTAACCCAGTAAGTTGACGTTAGATATACGTTAACTACTGGGTTTTGTTGTGACTAGGATTATTTTGCATGTTATTTTTTTATATGTTATCAATTGCAACAACACCAGCGCAAATAATTTTTTTGTCTTAAATGAAATAACTTAATATTTTTCAGAAATAGAATAATTTAAATTATTTTATATTATATATATAAGGAGACAAGTATCTAAATAATTATAGTAAATAAATAATTTAAACATATGAGATGGAGGGAATTAAATGAAAAAGAATCGTATGATGTTGAAGAGAAACAAAAGACGGGGCAATATATTATTAGTTTTGATATTTGGTATGATATTACCAGTGATGGCTATTTATATAGGATTACATATAACAAAAATGTGGGTTTCACCTGTGTTAAATTCTGAGGAGGGAAATTCAATTATAGCTTTGGAGAACAATGAGGTTAAGGATAACGGTGAAGATAACAATAAAAGTGAAACAACAGAGGAAAATAAAAACAATAATAAAATTAATTATATTAAGGCGGAGATAGAACCATTTTCGGTTTATACAATTCAAATTGCCAGTTTAGCAGACAACAAGAATGTTGATGATTTTATTGGAGCATTAAATGATCAAAAACTAGCCCATCTTATATATAAGACGGATAATAGTTATAAGGTATATGTTTCGGGTGGAACAAAACGTACCCACGTTGAGACGGAATTAGTAAAGGTAAAAACCCTCTACCCAGATGCTTATATTAGTGAAGTTCATCCTCTTGTTAAAAATGTCGAATATCCTCAAGATGAGAGAGCGGAAAAACTTGAAACGATTATTACTGATTTAAATGAAGTAATTAAAACAATGGATAAACAGGGTGAAGCATGGTATAATTATTTTGTAAGTGAAGGAAGTTTAGATAATTATGTAGAATTGTTAAAAATACAACAGAATTTATTGGTGAAGTTGTCAGAAAAAATATCAGGCGTTGAATTACCGGAAGGATTCTTTAAAAAAGGTATTGTTGAAAAAATGATTGCTTATCAGGAAGGTAATATAAAACGATCCTTAGAATTATATGAAGAAAATGAAGTAGATAATGCCCATCGGTTACACAGTTTATTCTTGGATAATTTATTTAGAATAGTAGAAATAATCAAATGATGAGGAAGTAGGAGGGATTCTATGAATTTAAGGGAGATACAGAAACTCCTAGACGCAGAAGTATTATCTGGGGAGGAGTATATTGATCGAGAAGTTAAAACCGTATTTGCATGTGATTTAATGAGTGATGTTTTAGCATTTGTAGAAGATAAAACTTTACTCTTAACTGGCTTAGTAAATCCCCATACAATAAGAACTGCTGAAATGATGGATATTAATGCAATTGTTTTTGTGAGAGGTAAAATGCCAGACAAAGAAACATTGAATTTAGCTGAGGAAAATGGAATTGTAATTTTAATAACAAAGTATATTTTATATACCAGCTGTGGAATTCTATATAAAAATGGATTGGCAGGAGCTGAGATTGTACACAAGTAACCTTAAATATACATTAAGGGGTGATGAACATAAAGTTAAGTTACGATATAGCTAAAAGTGATTTTTCTAAAGCTGGTGAAGCGTCTAGTAATATTAAGAAAGTATTGAGACAATTGGGAATTCCTGCGGATATTATTAAGCGGATAGCAGTTTCTACGTATGAGGCTGAAATGAATATTGTTATTCATTCAGATGGAGGTAGAATTGATTTATTGGTGACACCAGAAAAAATACAGGTTAAAGCTGTAGACAAAGGGCCAGGAATAAAAGATGTAGAGTTGGCAATGAAGGAAGGGTTTTCTACAGCACCTAATGAAGTTCGAGAAATGGGTTTTGGAGCAGGAATGGGTTTGCCAAATATGAAACGCTGTGCAGATGAATTTCATATTAGTTCATCCTTAGGAAATCCTACAGAAATAACAATAATCGTTAATATTTAATGATAGATATAACTAACACTAAAGTATTTTTTATAATTTATGTTTCTGTTATTATAGGAAAAAGCTTGGAAACTATTTCCTTGTGTTGGTAATTAAGTTGTTTTGCTTATTAAAATTACTTATTATAATGATAAAAAAATAACTAAAATAATTGTTTCATATATAAGTATTGTACTTATAGGTAAACAGATAGGAGGGTTTAAATGTTACAAGTGAAGTCAGTGGTGGAAAAATTACAATTAGAAATCATTGCAGGAGCTGGTGGTTTAGAAACTGAAGTTAATGGGATGTATATTGGCGATTTACTAAGTTGGGTTATGGCTAATATAGATAAGGGAAATTGCTGGGTAACGATTCAAACCCATGTAAATGTCATTGCTGTAGCCCTGTTAGGAGAGGCTTCTTGTGTTATAATACCTGAAAATGCTGAAATCGATGAAAATACCATTGAAAAGGCAAATGCTGAAAACATACCATTACTTAGAAGTTCGTTAAGTGCTTACGAAATAGCATTGATGTTTAGTAAATTGGAAGGTAATTAATAACTTATGAAAATAGCCATAGATTTACATATTCATAGCGGGCTTTCCCCTTGCAGCGAAAAAGATATGACCCCAAACAATATTATAGCAATGGCTAGTATTAAAGGGTTAGATGCTATTGCTATTACAGATCATAATAGTGTAAAAAACCTATCTGCTTTTGCTAAAGTAGCCCAACAAAACAATATATTATTTATACCTGGAGTGGAAGTAACCACCAAAGAAGAAGTACACTTAATAGGTCTCTTTAGGGATTTAGAAGGAGCTTTAGAATTTCAAAAAGTGTTAGATGATCAATTACCTAAAATACCTAACAATAAGAAAGTCTTCGGACCACAGCTGGTGTATAATGAATTAGATGAAGTAGTTGATGAGTATAGTTTTTTGTTGCTTAATGCTATAAATTTAAATATACATGAAACGATAAAAGCTATTAATAAAGTTAATGGAGTCGCAATTCCTGCCCATATTAATCGTAAGAGTTTTAGTATTCTTTCTAATCTTGGCTTTATCTCCCCTGAATTAGGTATTACCACTGTAGAAATTACTCAATCCTGTGATTATCCACTTCTTGAAAAAAAACACCCCTATTTAGAACACTTAATTAAGATTAGCAATTCAGATGCCCATGATTTAGGGAGTCTTTTAGAAAGAGAATCATTTATAGAAGTAAGTGAATTGTCTGTAGAAGCTGTTATAAATTTTCTAAGTAAAAAGTGACATCCATAAGATAAAAATAAATTGTGAGAGGTGATGAGCTGTGAAGGAATTATCACTACATATCTTAGATATTGCCGAAAATTCCATTAGAGCAGAGGCTACTATGGTAGAATTAAACATTATTGAAGATATAAAAAATAATAAACTGACTATAATTATAAAAGATAATGGATTTGGAATGGATCAAGACTTTTTGAAGAAGGTTTTAGATCCATTTATTACTACTAGGACCACTAGAAGAGTTGGTTTAGGGTTACCCCTTTTTAAAGCAGCCGCAGAAGAGTGTGAAGGGAATTTGCTAATAGATTCGATAAAAGGTGAAGGCACAACCATTCTAGCAACTTTTAAATATGATCATATTGACCGTATGCCAATTGGAAATATGGCTGATACTATAATAACTTTAATTTTGGCAGATGATAAAATTGAATACACTTATACCCATATAAGGGATGATGAAAAATTTATTTTTAGTACAATTGAAATTAAAAAAGTCCTTCAAGAACTGCCAATTACAAATATCGAAGTAATTGGGTGGATTAAAGAACATATAAATGATGGATTAAAAGGACTTGTTAAAATATAATTTTTATAATAAGATAATACGTAATATAGAATTATTATTGTAATAAAAGCATTATTGAATAATACGGATTCTATTTTAAAATTGTTTTGTTAATTGGGAAGCATGTTAGAAATCCTAATTAATATTTATAGCTTATTGTTGCATAATTATCAAGGTGAACTTTTAAGGAAAAATATTAACTTTGTAGAAAATATAACAAACAAAATTGTGTATACAGTATTATGTTTGCGCATTTTTGTTATTTTTAAGAAGGAACTTGTATTTTTATGTAGAATAAGTTATAGTGGCATCTGATATAATTTATGTAAGGGGTGAAAATAACAATGAAATTTTTAACCTTTAAAGGCGGAATACATCCACCTGAATTTAAGGAAATGACAGAGCGGTTACCTATTGAGAAAGCTATCGAACCTAGTCTTGTGGCAATACCAATGCAACAACATATTGGAGCACCTTGCGAACCAACGGTTAAAGCTGGGGATAGAGTACTGGTAGGTCAAAAAATAGGCGAAGCAAAGGGGTTTGTATCAGCTCCAGTGCATTCTAGTGTATCTGGTGTGGTAAAATCCATTGCTAAGATGCCTAGCTCCAGTGGTGGAGAAGTGGTATCAATTGTTATTGAGTCTGATGGACAAAATGAAGTAGATCCTTCTGTTACTCCAAAGGGAAGAATAGAAGATTTAAAGCCAGCTGATATTGTTGGTATTATCAAAGAAGCAGGCATTGTTGGTATGGGTGGTGCGACTTTCCCTACTCATGTAAAATTATCACCACCTCCAGATAAGAAGATTGAAACAATCATCTTAAATGGGGCTGAATGTGAACCGTACCTAACGGCTGATCATCGATTAATGTTGGAAAAACCAGATGACATTGTATTTGGCTTAAGGGCTATGATGAAGGCTGTTGGTGTAGAAAAGGGTTTTATTGGCATAGAGAGTAATAAACCCGATGCAATAGAAATTATGAAAAAAGCGGTGGTTAAACACACCAACATAGAAGTAGTTACTCTAGAAACAAAATACCCACAAGGGGCAGAAAAGCAATTAATCTATGCTTGTTTAAAAAAAGAAGTACCTTCAGGTGGTCTACCAATGGATGTTGGGGCAATTGTTAATAACGTTGGCACTGCTGCTCAAGTAGCTATTGCCATAAAAACGGGTATGCCTCTAATTGAAAGGATAACAACAGTTTCTGGAAAAGGAATAAAAACACCTAAAAATCTTTTGATAAAAATTGGTACATCAGTGAATAGTGTTATTGAACAGTGTGGTGGTTACGCAGAGAAACCTGGTAAAATTTTAATGGGTGGCCCAATGATGGGGTTAGCTCAATATTCTGATGATGTGAGTATTACAAAGGGTTCGTCTGGTCTATTACTTTTTACTGAGGAAGAGGCTCAAGCACCAGAACCTAGTGCATGTATCCGTTGTGGAAAATGTGTTGATATTTGTCCAGCTTATTTACAACCCCTTCATATTAGTAATTTCTCTTTTAATCATATGATGGAAAGTGCCGAAAAGTATAGGGCTTTAGACTGTATTGAGTGTGGATCGTGTTCATATATTTGTCCAGCAAAAATTCCGTTGTTACAATCAATAAGAGTTTCAAAACGTTATATTATTGCGAAGAAAAGAAAGCAAGTTTAATTTGTGATGGGAGGGAAATGAAATAATATGGAAAAATTAATGGTATCTTCTTCTCCACATATATGGTCTAAGAATACAACTTCTAAAATAATGCTAGATGTGGTTATCGCTTTATTACCAGCCACAATAGCTGCTGTATACTACTTTAGAGTAAATGCTGCAATACTAATTGCATTAGCGATAATTACAGCTGTGGCTTGTGAGTGGGGAATGCAGAAAATAAGAAATCAAGATTCTACAATTAGCGATTTTAGTGCTGTTATAACAGGTCTATTGTTAGCTTTAAATATTCCTGCTTCAGCTCCTTGGTGGATTGCAGTTGTTGGTTCAGCTTTTGCTATTATTATAGTAAAACAATTATTTGGTGGGATAGGGCAAAACTTTATGAATCCAGCATTAGCTGCAAGAATAATGTTAACGATTTCCTGGACGGGAAATATGTCAGGGTGGATTAAACCCGGAGTAGATGCAGTAACCACAGCAACACCTCTTGGTTTAATGAAGGGAGCTAGTGTTGTTCCTAAAAATATTCCAAGTTTATTCGATACGGTTATAGGGAATATAGGAGGGAGTATGGGAGAAACCTCTGCAATCCTTCTTATATTAGGTGGACTTTATTTAGCTTATAGAGGCGTAATTTCACTAAAAGTACCGTTGATCTATGTAGGAACTGTAGGTATATTATCATTGTTATATGGGGGATTTAACTTAACCTTTATGTTATATCATGTGTTTTCAGGTGGATTGATGTTGGGGGCTATTTATATGGCTACTGACTATGCATCGTCACCAGTTACAAAAAGAGGTCGTGTGATATTTGCTATAGGGTGTGGAATCATTACATCAGCCATCAGGTTTTATGGGTCATATCCAGAGGGCGTTGGATTCTCAATACTCCTAATGAATGTTGCAGCTCCGTTAATTGAAAAATACACTAGCCCGAAGGTTTTTGGGGAGGTGAAGCAAAATGCGTGATATCATTAAATTAGGCTTAATTCTGTTGATTATAACTTCGATAGCTGCTTTTGTTTTAGGAATCACTAATGATATTACTCAAGCTATTATCGTAGAAAGAGCTGAACTGGAAAACATAGAATATATTAGGGCTCTTTTACCAGAAGCAGAGGACTTTGTTAGAGTTGAAGATGAGAATGTAATAAATAGCGAAGAGATTTTACAGGTATACGAAGGTACAAAAAATGGAGAAATTGTTGGTTATACTGTTAAAACTAACCCACAAGGATATAACGGACGTATTGAATTGCTAATTGGTATGTCAATAGATGGAAAGATAGTAGGAGTTAAAGTTGGTGAACATACAGAAACTCCAGGTTTAGGTTCTAAAATAGCCGATGGGGCATTTATTAATCAATACACAAATAAAGAGACAGTTTTAGAATTTAGTTTAACAAAAGATAATCCTGTAAAAGATGCTGATATTCAAGCAATAACAGGAGCGACAGTTTCCTGTGAGGCTGCTAATAGAGGTATTAACCGTGCAACACAACTATTTGAAGATATTTTGAAAAATCGATAGGTCGTCGGAGGTGAAAGGATGAAGTTTGGTCGAATTTTTTCAAGAGGTATAGTTTTCGATAACCCAGTTTATGTACAATTATTAGGTATGTGTCCCACTTTGGCAGTAACTAATTCAGCTAAAAATGCACTGGGAATGGGTTTAGCTACTACAGCAGTATTAATAGGATCAAATATGGTTATATCATTAATAAAAAAATTAATACCTAGTCGTATACGTATTCCAGCATTCGTTGTAGTTATAGCCACCTTTGTTACAATAGTGGGTATGTTGATGAAGGCTTTCTTACCAGATTTAGACAAGGCGTTAGGAATTTTTATACCTTTAATTGTTGTTAATTGTTTAATTTTAGCTAGAGCAGAGTCTTTTGCATCAAAGCAAACCGTTTTTCCATCGGCTATTGATGGAGCGGGTATGGGATTAGGTTTTACAATAGCTTTAGTCATTTTAGGAATTGTTAGAGAATTATTAGGAGCGGGAACTATTTTTGGAATGACGATATTAGGTGAATTTTATCAACCAGCTAGAATTATGACTCAAGCTCCTGGTGCCTTTTTAGCACTAGGGTTATTGTTAGCATTATTTAACAAAATTACATCAAAGGAATTAAATGAACTTTAAGGAGGTGTAGGATTTGTCAGTTTCTTCGATATTTTTAATTTTAGTTAGCTCAATTTTAGTTAATAACTTTATTTTATCAAGATTTTTAGGCATCTGTCCCTTCTTTGGTGTTTCAAAGCAAGTTGAGACAGCCTTTGGAATGGGTATGGCAGTAACTTTTGTTATGGCATTGGCTTCGTTATTAACCTATATTATACAACATCTTATCTTAATTCCATTAAAACTAGAATATTTGCAAACAATAGCCTTTATTTTGGTAATTGCTGCATTGGTTCAATTTGTTGAAATGGTTATTGAGAAGACTAGTCCTACATTGTATCAGTCATTGGGGGTTTATTTACCTTTGATTACTACAAATTGCGCTGTATTGGGTTTAACACTAATTAATATACAAATGAAATTTAATCTTATTGAAGCTGTAATTCATGCTATTGGAGCAGCAATAGGTTTCTCCTTAGCCATCGTACTTTTTGCTGCTATTCGTGAAAGATTAGAACTGTATGATGTACCAGAGGTGTTTAAAGGATTTCCTATTGCCTTGATTACAGCAAGTTTAATGTCATTGGCTTTTTTAGGCTTTGCCGGACTTGTGTAAAGGAGGGATCATATGAATTTACAAGTTGTTATATATCCTGTGCTTAGTTTAGGAGGAATGGGACTTCTTTTTGGAGCAGGCTTAGCATATGCTTCTAAGAAGTTTGGTGTAGAAGTAGACCCTAAACTAATGCTAATTAGAGATGCTTTACCTGGTGCCAACTGTGGAGGTTGTGGAGTTCCAGGATGTGATAGTTTTGCTAAGTTAGTTTATGAAGGAAAAGCTCCTGTTAATGGATGCCCAGTTGGTGGAGCGGAATGTGCCAGTGCGTTAGCAAAAATTATGGGTGTAGAGGCTAAAGAGGCATCTAAAAAAGTTGCTAAAGTAATCTGTAACGGTGATACAGTTCGATGTAAGGAACGTTTTGAGTATCAGGGAGTTCAAGATTGTGTTGCTGCTACTATGGTGGCGGGAGGCAGCAAATCCTGTGAGTATGGTTGTTTGGGATTAGCAACTTGTGTAAGGGCATGTCCCTTCGACGCTATAGAAATTGTAGATGGAAGAATAGCTAAAATTATTCCTGAAAAATGTACAGCGTGTGGTAAGTGTATTGAGGTTTGTCCTAAAAATGTAATTGATATGGTTCCTTATCATCAAGATGTAGTAATTACTTGTAATAATAAAGAGCCAGGCAAGGTAGTCAGACAAAAATGTAGCGTTGGATGTATTGGATGTCAAATCTGTGTAAAGGCATGTCCCTACGATGCCATTGATTTTGAACACAACTTAGCAGTTATAGATTATGAAAAATGTACTAATTGTTTTGTTTGTGTAGAAAAATGTCCAACTAAAGCAATAGAAGGTAATTTTGAAAGAAGAGATAAAAATAAGAAAGATGTTGTGTAACTTTAAATAATATATAAATATTTATTGAAAAGTTATAAAGATAAGCTGTAGTGCTAAAAGAGTTTCTAAAAAGAAACTCTTTTAGCAGTTTTTGTTTATTGCAATAGGATTTTGAATAAAGATTAGTAATAGAATTAATTACTACTTGTAAGATGAATTTTTTAATGTTAAACTTTTAATGATTCCCTAATAATAGTGAGCTGTACAAGAATATCAAATTTTAGGGAATATTTTACATTTAATACTTAACCATAAAAAAATATAACTATTTAAAAAATAATGGTTTAAAAAATTATATTATTTTTGTATTGTATGTTAAAATATTATATAACGTGTTGAAATTTATCGTAGGTAGATAGGTAAAGATGAGGAAAAATAGTCCCATATAAGCTATTATATTTAGAAAAGAGTGATAGACGATGAAAACTAAGAAATTGACACAGTTGGCAATGCTGACATCTTTGGGCTTAGCACTTCATATTATTGAATCTTTTATACCAAATCCTTTCATTGGACTAGCACCTGGGGCAAAACTGGGGCTTGCCAATATTATTGCATTAATTACTTTAGTTCTATTTGGTTTTAAATATGCATTGGGAGTAAATTTATTAAGATGTTTCATCGGTGGGCTTGCTTCTGGTGCTGTTACATCAATGATGTATAGTATGTCTGGGGCAATATTAAGTACGCTATTAATGTTTTTAGTATATAAGTATTTAAGAAAATATTTTAGTTTAATAGGTGTAAGTGTATTTGGTGCATTAGGTCATAATATTGCACAATTAACTGTGGCTAGTCTAATTATTAATAACCCCAGGATGTTTATTTATCTTCCAATAATGATGATTACAAGTATTTTTACAGGGGTTTTTATTGGATTAACTGCAAATTTCACAATTACTAAAGCTAGATTACATTTTAATGAAAAGATAGGGATATAATAGAAATAACTAAGGGGGATTGTTATGAGCAAGTATAGAAATCCTTGGTTGTTAATACTTTTATTAATTACAGGGGTTGTATTAGGCAGTTTAATAGGAACATCCTTAGGGAAAACAGTACCTTTATTATCTTATGGGCCAGGTCCGTTGGGATTAAAAAACTTAGAGGTTAATTTAGGTGTACTCTTTTTTCATGTTACTTTATTAATAGAAATTAATGTAGCTAGTTTAATAGGTTTATTATTGGCTGTATTAATATTTAATAGATTGTAGGTGCATAAGTTAATGACTAAATTGGTATTAGCATCAAATTCTCCTAGAAGAAAAGAATTACTAATGAATTTAGGTGTAAATTTTGATATTATAGTTAAAGAAGTTGAAGAAATAAAAGAAACCCACTTAGATCCTCAAGAAGTTGCTTCTGAGAATGCTTTTAGAAAAGCTAAAGCTTGTGTAGAGTATTTAAAAGAAGATGCAATCATAATTGCAGCTGACACAATCGTATATAACAAACAAATTTTAGGTAAGCCAAGTAGTAAAGAAGAGGCCTATACAATGTTGAAATCCTTATCGGGAACTAATCATGATGTTATAACAGGCATAGCTGTTTTAGAATGGCCAACAAATAAAAAAGTAGTAACAACTGTTACAACTAAAGTAAGTTTTAAGGACTTAACCGATGAAGAAATCAATAAATATATTAATTCAGGCGAACCAATGGATAAGGCTGGAGCCTATGGTATTCAAGGAAGAGCCGCCTTATTTGTAAAGCAAATAGAAGGCGACTATTTTAACGTTGTTGGACTACCTTTATTTAAAATAGAAGAAATTCTTAAAAAAGATTTTAATAAAACTTTATTAGAATAATATATATATGGTTAGGTGGATCTGATGAAACTAGAAGGTTATACTACAATAAAGAATATGCCACGAGATGAAAGACCTAGAGAAAAACTTTTAAATTATGGTGTACGAAGACTCTCTAATACTGAATTATTGGCCATAGTATTATCTACAGGTACTAAAGAAAAGTCGGCCATTGGTCTAGCAGAAAATATACTAAATTATAATGGAGAAGGTTTAAGATTTTTAACTGATAGTACAGTAGAGGAATTGAGTCAAATAAAAGGCATTGGTTTAGCAAAATCGTCTCAGTTAATTGCAGCGGTTGAATTAGGAAAGCGTATAGCATTGGCTACAAAAGCTAATAATTATAGAATAAAGACTCCAGATGATGTTAGTAATCTACTGATGGAAGAAATGCGGTATTTAAAAAAGGAACACTTCAATATTATTTTAATGAATACAAAAAATGAGGTTATTGCCATTGAAAATATTTCGGTGGGAAGTCTTAATGCTTCTATAGTACATCCAAGGGAGGTTTTTGTTAGGGCAATAAAAAGAAGTAGTTTTGCTATTGTATTAGCCCATAATCATCCCAGTGGAGATCCAAGCCCCAGTACAGAAGATATAAAAATTACACAAAGGTTACAAGAAGCTGGCAAGTTAATAGGGATCACAGTATTAGACCATATTATTATTGGAGATGGAAATTATTATAGTTTAAAAGAAAATGATTTAATGTAAAGGAAGGAGCAGTATAATGGGAATATTTAAATTCTTTTCAAAGGATATGGGTATAGATTTAGGAACAGCCAATACATTAGTCTATGTAAATGGTAAGGGAATTGTTTTAAGAGAACCTTCTGTGGTGGCAATACAAAATGACACAAAAACTGTATTGGCTGTAGGGGAAGAGGCTAAAAAAATGATTGGGCGTACGCCTGGAAATATCGTTGCCATTCGCCCAATGAAGGATGGGGTAATTGCAGATTTTGATGTTACCCAAAGTATGTTAAAATACTTTATAAGGAAGGCTTATTCTAGAAGAACTTTAATTCAACCAAGAGTTGTAGTTTGTGTACCTTCTGGAGTAACCGAGGTGGAGAAAAGAGCAGTAGAAGAAGCGGCTTATCAAGCAGGGGCAAGGGAAGCTTATTTAATAGAAGAACCTATGGCTGCTGCTATTGGAGCAGGGTTACCAGTGGAAGAACCAACGGGTAGTATGGTGGTGGACATTGGTGGTGGAACAACAGAGGTGGCAATTATTTCTTTAGGTGGTATTGTTACCGCAAAGTCTATAAGAGTTGGTGGAGATGAGTTAGATGAATCCATTATGAATTATATTAAGCGAGAATATAATTTAATGATTGGAGAGCGTACTGCTGAAGAAGTTAAGATTACCATTGGATCAGCCTTTAAAAAGCTAAAGGAAGAAAAAATGTTAGTTAGAGGTAGAGATTTAGTATCAGGATTACCAAAAACATTAGAGGTAACATCAACAGAAATTTTAGAAGCATTAAGAGAGCCAGTAAGCCAAATCATTGAAGCAATTAAATATACTTTAGAAAAAACACCACCTGAGTTAGCAGCTGATATTATGGAAATGGGTATTATGCTGACGGGTGGAGGTGCTTTACTGGATGGATTAGATCAATTAGTAAGAAAAGAGACTGGTATGCCTGTAAGAATAGCTGATGAACCTTTGGATTGTGTTGTATTAGGTACGGGTAAAACCATAGAAGAAATAGATACATTAAAGCGAGTTTTGATTACACCTAAGAAATTAGGATAAAGTTGGTGATGATATATGGGCAAACGAGGTGCTAAAGATCATTCAGGAGTGATTGTGGCAATTGTCGTAATTGTTCTTATTGTGATTATGGGTTATACAGCAGGACAAAGGGAGGAATTAACTGTCGTTGAAAAGTGGTTGGGGAACATAATTTCCCCAGTTCAACAGGTGGTAAACACAGGTGTTACCACCATAGGCGATGGATTTTTATCAGTATTTAATGTTAACAAAATTAAAAGGGAAAACACAGCTTTAAAGAAAGAAGTCGAAGAATTACAAAAAGAAGTAATCGAATATCGTCTAAATAGAGATGAGTTAGATGAATTAAGGGCTTTAAGATTCGCACTAAATTATGTGGATGATGAAATGGAGTACAAGTCTATTACCGCCAGCGTGATTGGAAAAGCACCGGGTAATTGGTTTAATGTTTTCACCATTAATGTAGGGGAAAGTCAAGGAATAACAAATAATAGTTTTGTAGTGGCATCAAATGGATTAGTAGGTAGAGTATATGAAATAGGTGGAAATTGGGCTAAAGTTGTCTCTATAATTGATAACAATAGTTCTGTTAGTTTTCAAATTTTAAGGGATGCAGAATCACAAGGAATTCTTTCGGGGAGTATTAGTAATGAATTGACAGGTTATATGTTTGATCCTTTAGCAGAAGTGGTGGTGGGGGATAAGTTGATTACTTCGGGATTGGGGATATTTCCAAAGGGGGTACCTATTGGCGAAGTAGTAGATGTTTCTAAGTCTAGTGATCAACTTCTTAAAACCATAACAGTTGAACCTTCTGTAAACTTTAAGAGTATGGGTAAAGTTTTTGTTATGACTCCGAGTGTAATTTATGAATAATAAAAAGGGGAAAAAAAGGTGAAAAGTTTTATCATTGGAATCATCATTGTCATTAACTTAATACTACAATCAACATTGTTTCAATATTTTAAGATTTTTGATGTATTACCCAGTACGGGACTAATATTGGTAATATCATTTGCTATTTATAGTGGTAAAAACAAAGGAGCAGTTATTGGTTTTTTTGTTGGTATTCTTCAAGATATTATTTTTGGTCGAATTATTGGGTTAAATGCATTAGTTTTTATGTTAACTGGCTATATTGTGGGACTAATTAACCGTAAACTTTTTAAAGACAATCTTTTAATTCCCTTTGCCCTTACTGCTTTAGCAACAATCTTTTATGAGGGTGTGAATATGTTATTCATTTATTTACTAGGTTATCGAATAGAATTATTCAACATATTAAAAAAAATGTTAATCGTTGAAGTGTTGTACAATTCTATTTTCTCCGTTTTTATTTATATTTATGTAACTAAATTGTTTGAAACAAAATTAATGAAAAGAAGATATTAGAAGATAGGGTGAAGCCTATGTTTATTAAAAAATTTGAAGATCGTTTTTTTGTAGTTAGTGTGGTTTTTGTAATAATATTCTGTGTTATTATTTTTAGATTAGCATCTATAATGATTGTAGATGGAGAATCCTATCGGGAACAAGCCGAGAATAGGGTCTTTAAAAGTATCCAATTGGCAGCGCCTAGAGGAGAAATACGGGATCGTTATGGTCGATTGTTAGCTGGAAATAGACCAAGTTTTACAGTTCAAATTATGAAAAATGAAATTGTTGATGAAAAGATTAATGAAGTAGCCCTTCAATTGATTAGTATTTTTGAAAGTAATGGTGATCGATATGAAGATGATTTTCCTGTTATATTTGGAGAAGATGGAGAGTACTATTTTACCTTCGACAAAGAAATAGAAAATTGGAAAGAAAAAAATGATTTACAAGGTGTTGAAACAGCAGAAGAAGCCTTTAATATACTGTTGGAGCGTTATGGAATTGAAGAAGAAACGGTTTTAGAAGCTCAACAAGAGCTACTGAAACATGTTTCACCTGTTCCAATTTCTGTTCGTCACTTTAAATTTATTGAAGAGATGAAAAAAGAAAGTTGGTTGGAAAGCTATAATATTCGCGACGAAGAACCTGTTACTGCTAAAGATGCTTTTCAAAGGGTTAGAACCAAACCTTATCGTATACCAGCGGATTATTCTGATGTAGAAGCACGAAGAATAATGGTGATAAGGGAGCAATTGAGGAAACAGGGGTATCTACAATTTCAACCTGTAAGAATCGCTAAAGATATTTCAAAGAATTCCGTAATTAAAATTGAAGAAAACATTTTTGATTTACCAGGAGTTAACATTGCTGTAGAGCCAATTAGGTATTATCCAGAAGGAATAGCTGCTGCCCATGTATTAGGTACTTTAGGAAAAATATCACAACAAAATGAAATAGATCGTTTCGTTAAAGAATTGAATTATAACACCAGTGATATTATCGGTAAAACAGGTGTAGAACACAAGTTTGAAGAAACCTTAAAAGGGAAAGATGGCTCTCAAAAAGTAATTGTAGATTCTAGGGGTAGATTAATTGACGTTTTAGAAAGGGAAGAACCAATCCCTGGTGATACGTTGTATTTAACTATTGATATGAATCTACAAATGAAAGCTGAAGAAGCCCTTGAAAACGTATTAAAAACCCTTCAAGTTGGTGGAGTTTATGAAACCCAATGGGGTAGTAATAAATTAATGGGGACAAAAGGACCTATGAGAAACGCCACTTCTGGATCAGTGGTGGTGACGGATGTAAAGACAGGGGATGTTTTAGCATTGGCTAACTATCCAGCGTATGACCCTAATTTATTCGCCACTGGTATTAGCATGACTGACTGGATGAATTTAATGCCAGAAAATGAAAGGGACCCATTAGCACCTAGACCTTTAAATAATATAGCTTTAAGTACTGCCATTCAACCTGGTTCTACCTACAAAATGCTGGTGGGATTAGCTGCCATAGAACAAGGTTTAAGTCCCCACTACAAAATTTTGGATAGAGGCTTTATTCAAGTAGGGGGGCACTCCTTCGGTAACTGGTTGTGGAATCAGAATAGAGGATTGATGGGATGGCAAGGACTACATGCTGCTATAGCCGATTCTAATAACTTTTATTTCTACTCTCTTGGTACTGGTCATGATTATGGAATAGGAAGAGCACTACCAGTTTCTTTGAATGTAAATACCTTTATTGACTATAGTCACCGATTTGGTTTGGATGATCGAACTGGAATCGAAATTGATGTCCCCAGGGAACGATCTGGTGGCGTACCAAGTATAGAAAGTAAGACTAGAACTATTAAAGCCTTATTAACTAGACATCTACAAAGACAGGTTAGGTCAGATGATTTTGTTGAAACAATGACTCGTCCTTCTGCCGAAATAATTAATGAAATAATAGATGAAATTGTTAGTTGGGCAGAAGAAAATCCTTCTAGAGGTGTCATTATTAATAGAATGATGGATTTAGGTTTTAAAGAAGATAAAGCCAATATATATGCCGATGTAGCTAAGTATAACTATTTTGGTCAAGCTGGATGGAGTAAAGCTGATACAATGAACTTTTCCATTGGTCAGGGTGAACATGCCTATACACCTATCCAAATGACAAATTATATGGCTATTCTGGCAAATGGTGGTTACCGTTATAATGTAAGCGTACTGAATAAAATACAGGATTATCAAGGAAATATTATCAGTGATCATCCTCCTGAATTAGTTGAAAGGATTCAGATGAATGACTACAAAAATCTAGATGAAGTAAATTATGGAATGTTACAGGTTACGGAAACCGGTACAGCTAGGGGTTATTTCACTCGTTTTCCAATTCAAGTTGCAGCCAAAACTGGAACGGCTCAAAGATCTGGAAAAATCCCTCCAGTGGATGAAGTTGAATATATGAAGAAGCACTTTAAGGATTTTGGAGTATCTGAGGCAACCGTGTATCAACAAATGGAAGTTATCAAAGAAACAGATCCAGAAAACCCAAGAATCTATGATGAGGCATATTTAATGAGGGAAGCGATTAAGCAAGTAAACCCTCGGGTTAAAAATGCTGATATAGATCGTTTTAAAAGTGATTATGATAACTATGCTTGGTTTACTGGCTTTGCACCCTATGAAAATCCTGAAATAGCAATTTCGGTATTAATATTCCAAGGTGGTTCGGGTGGTTATGGCGCTCCTATATTTAGAGAGATTGTAGCAGAATATATGGGTCTAAATATCAATGAAGATGTTACTGAGATGATTATGCAAAACAGACTCACTCAGTAGAGGATGCCTTATAGGCTGATAGTCGTTGTCTTCTTGGTGACTGTGAAAGCTCACTGCCCTTACGTATCACGACATACGTTGAGGTCGGTGGGCTTTCTTTTGATTTGAATATTGCGGTACTATGTCAATGGTTGGGGTGGGTTTTCTTTCAAATACCTGTCCTTTCTTAATTATAATCAAAATACTCGTAAATTATTATCTTATATGTTTTTCACCATATTTTGCTGACAAATAAGTCAGTTGTAGTCGACTGACTGTAAAAAAACGGATCTAAATATTAGAACCATCTTTTAGACGACAGTTCTTAGTCAGTAATAGTTTTCCTCTTTTCTTAAAATACCTGTCAAAGCTAAGATCCTAAGTCTTTCTGAACTCGCTTTCTAATTCCTCTAAAGCCACATAACTTGTCTTACAAATTGAAATTTATTAATTATAATCTTTAGCTTTAGAAAAAAATGCACGAGCTAATCTGACATAAGAAGCATACATATCACTAATAAAGTATTTTACATTCTGTGGTATTTAAGTAAGTAAATATTTTACCAACTATAGAAAGGTTGTACCTTTAAAAGGATTAGTAGAGCTTCTTTTGTATAGGGGAGCTTATATGAATATGAAAATTTATATAGAGAAGTATTTATATTGTAAGGGTTACAATATTATTTAAATATATTATCTCATAGGTTAGGCTTGTCTCATATTTGCCTTGTATTCGGCCATTACAATCAAAAAGCAAGAGAGAGAAAATGATTTTCTTTAGAGAATTACTATTTAAGTCTTGACAACATTTTTAATAAAACCTACGTTAAGGCAAAAACGCAGGGTGAAAAACTTACAGACTGCTATAAATACCAACTAAAAAAAGTCATTTTTTAAAAAAATACATTCCGTTATTTACATTTTTTGTTTAATATGCTATGATTTATACGAATTCAAATAAATAAAGTGAAAGGATGATCAAAATGAAAAAAATGTTTAGTTTGGTGTTAGTATTGTTGTTTATTTTCGCTTTTACGTCTTCTAGTATTGCAGCTGACATACACCCACACTCAGACTCGAATTGTAGAATTGGTGTGCATTACTACAAGCAATACAATGTTGAGAACTACTCACAGGTATCTTACCCAGGAATGTGTAGTCATAATAAGAACTGTATAATTACAACTTATTATAGAACTACTACTTACAGGTGTACTTCATGCGGGCATTTTACATCTACAACTATTGTAACGGGTGAGAAACATTCTAATCACTAATTTTATTTTTTAGAAGTTACAAAAATCAAGAGAGTTATTAGGCAGGTATTTATTGTAAATACCTGCCTTTTTAATGTGCGCCCAGCATGGGCGCGAACTTGCTGGTGAAAGTCCAGTACGGGGGCTGGTAGTGCCAACCGTTAGCCAAGAGCAAGGGTGTCCATCGTGAGGTGGAATCTGAAGGAAGCTGGAGGCAAAGCACCGAACCGAGG
>CALJEQ010000004.1 GCA_938074565.1 uncultured Alkaliphilus sp.
TTTTCTACTTCATAGGGCTTAATGGTTAAACCCTCCATCTCTAGGTTAGACATTTCCATGTTCTGCATAATAAACATCACGTCAAACAATGGATTTCTGCTTATGTCTCTGGTTACATTTAAGTTTTCCACCAATTCTTCAAATTGATAATCTTGATTTTCATAGGCCTTTAGGGCAGTGGTTTTTACTTCTTCTAAAAACTCCTTAAAGGTCTTTTCTCCCTGCGGGAAGTTCCTCATGGCTAAGGTATTTACAAACATTCCTATGATATTATCTAAGTCCCCATGGGGTCTGCCTGCTATTGGACTTCCCACCACTATATCTTCTTGGGAAGTGTACTTAGAAAGTAACACGTTATAGGTTGCCAGTAATACCATGTATAAGGTAGCCCCTGTTTGTTGGCAAATTTCCTTTAACTTTGAAGTTAATTCATTATTTAATTTATAGGCAATATTATCCCCTTCAAAACTTTGAATAGCTGGTCTTGGATAATCCCCCATTAGGTTTAATACAGGAATTTCACCTTCAAATTGTTGTAGCCAATATTCTTTTTGCTTTTCTATTTTTTCAGAAGCAAATAATTGGTTTTGCCATACTGTAAAGTCTTTGTACTGGATTCTTAATGGCTTCGCCATGTCACCCCTATACAGTTCTACAAACTCTTTAATTAAAATCCCCATCGATACCCCATCGGAGATAATATGGTGCATATCAAACATCATTAGATGTTTTTCTTGGGTTATTTTAACTAAACCTACCCTTAACAAAGGAGCTTTATGTAAATTGAATGGTGTTACAAAATATTTCAATATTTGTTTCAATTCATCTTCCGATGCATCTAGTTCTTCTTTAACTGACAGTTGAAGTTCAACAACATCTTGTACCCTTTGAACCAGTTCCCCCTCCATCATTTCAAAGGAAGTTCTTAGGGTTTGGTGTCTTTCAATTAATCTATTAAAAGTATCCTCTATTCTAGTTTTATCAATTATCCCTTCCAACACTATAGCCCCAGGCATATTGTAACTTACACTTTCCTTATCAAACTGTTGTAGGGTATATATTCTCCTTTGGGCGGATGATACAAGGTAATATTCCCTTTCCTCCGTCACTTCAATGGCGGAATAGATACTTTCTTCTGCTGATTCAACGTATTCTGCAATACCTTTTATTGTAGGATGATTAAAAATTTCATTTAATGGTACTTCTACCCCCATCTTTTGATGGATTTTTGTTGCTAAAGTAATTCCCCTTAAAGAGTGTCCCCCCAGTTCAAAGAAGTTATGGTTAATTCCTACACCATCAACCCCTAAAACCTCCTGCCAAATTTCCACTAATAATTCTTCCGTTTCATTTGTGGCAGCCACATATTCCGTTGCCAACATTAAGGCTTCATCTGGCTCTGGTAATGCCTTTCTATCCAACTTACCGTTGGGGGTTAATGGCATTTTATCCAACTGAATAATATACGTAGGAATCATGTATTCCGGTAGTTCCTTTGATAAATACTGACGTACCTCCAAAACTGTCACTTCTTCATCAGAAGTAATATATCCACAAAGATACAGAGTTCCATCTTCTGCTTTTTTAGCTACAACTACTGCCTCTTTTACAGAATTAAATGCTATTAGTTGATTTTCAATTTCCCCTAACTCAATTCTGTATCCTCGAATTTTTACTTGATGGTCTAATCTACCTAAAAACTCTATGTTTCCATCTGATAACCACCTTGCTAAATCCCCTGTTCTATAGATTTTTTCTCCATCAACAAAAGGGTTGTCTGCAAATTTTTCTGCTGTTAGTTCTAGTCTATTTAAATAGCCTCTGGCTAAACCATCTCCACCAATACATAATTCCCCTGCCACACCTATAGGTTGAATATTATTGTTTTCTCCCAATAGATATATTTGAGTATTTGCCACTGGTTTTCCTATGGTTACTTCATTGGTTTTTGTTAAATCTGCCACAGCAGACCAAACAGTTGTTTCTGTTGGTCCGTACATATTGTATATTTTTGCAGAGGTTTTTCCCTTTATTTCCTCCAATAAACCTACAGGTAAAGCCTCTCCCCCCAACATGATTTCTGTTAAATTATTAAGGATAGTAGAATTTCTTTCATCCTCCATTAACATTTTCATTCTTGAAGGGGTGGTTTGTAACATTTCTATACCTTCTCCAACAATTAACCTACTTAATGATTGGGGATTTACCTGTTGTTCTTCTGTTGCCATTACTACTTTTAAACCTTTTGTTAAGGGTAGTAGTGTTTCCAATACAAAAATATCAAAAGAAATGGTGGTTAATGCTAATATTGTTTTTTCTGGTAGGAAGGCGATTTTTTTCTCCATAGCCCCTATAAAGTTCACTACAGAAGCATGTTCAATCATTACTCCTTTTGGCTTCCCTGTACTACCTGAGGTGTAGATTATATAGGCAAGGTCTTTTATATTATTATTTATTGTTAAATTTTGTGTTTCACCAATAAACAAAGATTCATCATCCAATGAAATGGTGTTACCATTGAAGACAACCCTATCCTTCAACCAAGATTGGGTCATCAAAAGGGTTGTACCGCTATCCTCCAGCATATAAGAAACTCTATCCTCTGGATATTCTGGGTCAATAGGCAGATATGCTCCCCCTGCCTTTAAAACCCCCATAATACCTACCATCATTTCCAATGAACGCTCCACCATAATTCCTACAATGGTATCAGATTTTACACCTTTAGATCTTAATAACCTTGCCAACTGGTTGGCTTTTTCATTTAATTGTCCATAGGTTAAACTATGACCTTCATGGACAATGGCAACACTATTTGGTGTTTTTTCCACTTGTTCTTCAAACAGTTGATTAATGGTTTTATTTTTTTGATAATCTACAGCCGTATTATTAAAGTCCTCCAACTGCTGTTGCTTTTCTAGGGGTGTTAATATCTCCACCTGAGAAAGTTTAATGTTAACATTCTGTACCACTATTTCCAGTAAATTAACTAAATGATTTTTTATTCTATCAATGGTTTCCCTTTTATATAAATTTGCGTTATATATTAGGGTACACGTAATACCATCTAATTTTGAAAAAGAAAACACTATATTAGAATGAGTGTCTTGTAAGTATTCTAAATCTTGTATGTTTTCTAATAGTACAGTTGTTTGAAGCAACGTAGCAACTCCACTTAAGTCACCTGCCCCCAACTCCTCAACCACTAATTCAAGGGGGTAATTTTGATGATTAACTGCTTCCACAATAGAATCTTTAGCTGCTAATAAAACCTCTTTAAAACTTAGATCTTGTCTTATTTCATTTCGAATAGCTAAAACAGTGTTAATAAAATTCCCCTTTACTTGTTGTTTATAAATAGGAGTACCAATTATAACATCAGTGCAACGGGAATATTTATGTATTAATACCGCTACAGCCGATAAAAGTATATAATACAAGTTTTTTTCAGCATCTCTACTTAATCCGTTTAATTTCAAATATAATTCATTTGGAAAACTAAATTGTATCTTGTCCATGTTTTCTGTAAATTTGTTTATGGATTTATCATATGGAAAATTACATTGCTGTAATTCACCATCAAGTTTATTTTTCCAATATGATCTTTCTTTCTGAAATTCTTCTTGAGTAATCATAATATGTTTTTCAAATTTTTTACTCATTTAATTTCCCCCAAAATTCAAATTGATAAAATATTTCACCATGTGCCTTCAATTAGGGAAGGCACATAGTCCTTAAATATTTACCATTTAAAAATCAAAATCCACATCATCTTCTTCTACTACTTCAGCAACAATTATATTGCTATTAGGGCTTAATTTTATCAAAGGTTTGTCTATGTCTTCAACTACCCTTTCTAATACTTCAATATAGGATGTTACAATTGATTCCATTGTTTCTTTTTTGTATAGTGCAGTACAATATTGCATCGTTAGGCTTACTGTTTCATCATTTTCAACAGCCGTCAGTAGCATGTCAAATTCAGAAGTAGTTATATCAATACCCAAATGTTTTATTTTAATGTTTGGTAATGTTAATTCTTTTACTTCTATGTTTTGCATTAAGAAAACCACATCAAATAATGGACTCCTACTTAAATCTCTGGATAAACTTAATTTCTCCACTAATTCTTCAAATTGATAATGTTGATTTTCATATGCTTGTAATACATTATCTTTAACTTCCATTAAAAATTCTTTAAAAGTTTTTTCTGCTACTGGGTAGTTCCTCATGGCAAGAGTATTAATAAACATGCCTATGATGTTGTCTAAGTCCCCATGAACCCTTCCTGCAATTGGACTTCCTATTATAATATCTTCCTGACCACTATACTTTGATAATAATACATTATAGCCCGCCAACAATAGCATATAAAGAGTAGTTCTTGTTTCCTTTACTATATTCTTTAGTTTACTTGTTAGCTCTTTACCTATTTCAAATTCCACCATATCTCCATCTATGGTTTTTATTTTAGTTCTTTGGAAATCTGTCGGCATATTAAGT
Organism: uncultured Alkaliphilus sp.; assembly: GCA_938074565.1. Taxonomy (GTDB): domain Bacteria; phylum Bacillota; class Clostridia; order Peptostreptococcales; family Natronincolaceae; genus Alkaliphilus. Next base: position 4,504 of record CALJEQ010000004.1, read on the forward strand.
ACAGGAATTTCTCCATTAAATACATCCAACCAATAAGCTTCTTGTTTTTTCATCTTATCTGACATAAGTAACATATTTTGCCAGTGGGAATAATCCTTATATTGAAGCTTCAAATCTGGTAAAATTTCTCCTTGGTATAAACTAGCAAATTCTTTTACTAATATTGCCTTTGATAATCCATCTGATATTATATGATGCATATCATATTGAAGTATATATTTACCATTATCTAACCTGATAAGACCAACCCTAAGCAGCGGTGCTTTTTGTAAATCAAAAGGTCTGATAAATTCTTTTAATATGCCATCTATTTCCTCCGTAGAAGTTTCCCTGTACTCCATTGCAAATTCTACATCTTTATGGATTATTTGTACCGGTTTACCTTCTATTGTCTTGAAGCTTGTTCTAAAGGAGTCGTGTCTTTTTATTAATTTTATAAATGTGTCTTGTAACTTTAGTACATCAATTTCCCCTTCAAGCTCCATAACTCCTGTCATATTATTGCTTATACTGTTTCGATCCATCTCTTGTTGTAGATACATCCTTCTTTGAGCTGATGACATCTCATAATAATCTCTTTCTTCCACTGGTTGTATCTCTTGGTATGCACCTTCTTCAAGAGAGTCTATATAAGCTGCTAATCCCTCAATGGTTGATACTTTAAAGATTTCCATAATTGGTATCTCTACATTAAGTTTTTTATGAATTTTAGTCATCATGCTGGTGGCTTTTAGGGAGTGTCCTCCCAATTCAAAGAAGTTATGGTTGATTCCAATACCATCAACCCCTAAAACCTCCTGCCAAATTTCCACTAAAGTTTCCTCTGTTTCATTTCTTGGAGCTACATATTCCGTTGCCTGTGTCAGTTTCCCATCTGGTTCTGGTAATGCCTTTCTATCCAACTTACCGTTGGGGGTTAATGGCATTTTATCTAACTGGATAATGTATGATGGAATCATGTATTCTGGTAATTCATTTGATAGATGTTGGCGAATATCTGCTATGGTTATAGTTTCATCAGAAGTAATATATCCACAAAGATATGCAGTACCGGTTTCATCTTTTCTATCCACCACAACAGCTTCTTTTACTGAATTAAAGGCTAGAAGTTGGTTTTCAATCTCTCCCAATTCTATTCTATATCCTCTAATTTTTACTTGGTGGTCTAATCTACCTAAAAACTCTATATTTCCGTCTGATAATAGTCTTGCTAAGTCC
>CALJEQ010000005.1 GCA_938074565.1 uncultured Alkaliphilus sp.
ATGAAAATAATTTGAAAATATTTGAAGTAATGTTGAATAAAGAAGTAGAATCTTCAGGACTAACGGAGGATGAAATTAAAGAAAAACTAAAAGTAAGCTTAGAGATTATGAAAAATGCCATCGAAAGAGGTTTGACGGAAGATATAAAATCTGTAAGTGGTCTTATCGGTGGAGATGCAAAAAAAATTAATGAAAGAAATGAAAAGGAAAGGTCAATTTGTGGTCCTTTAATGAGTAAAGCCATTAGCCGATCTATGGCAGTATTGGAAGTTAATGCTGCAATGGGTAAAATAGTGGCTGCTCCCACAGCTGGTTCCAGTGGTATTGTTCCAGGAACTTTAATTACTATAGCAGAAGAATTTTCTCTTGATGATGAAGCTTTATTGCAGGGGTTAATGACCGCCAGTGCTGTTGGTTTAATTATATCAAGGAATGCCACTGTTGCAGGTGCAGAAGGTGGTTGTCAAGCTGAAACTGGTGCTGCTGCGGCAATGGCTGCTGCGGCAGTGGTGGAAATGATGGGTGGTTCTCCAGAGGCTGCTTTACATGCTGCTTCAACTTGTTTAAAAAATGTATTAGGTCTTGTATGTGATCCCATTGCGGGACTTGTAGAAGCTCCATGTGAAAAAAGAAACGCCATAGGTGCAGCTAATGCATTAATTTCTGCTGAAATGGCTTTAGCTGGTGTAATCAGTATTATTCCTTTTGATGAAGTGGTGGAGGCAATGTACCGTGTAGGAAGATCACTACCCTTTGAATTAAGGGAAAGTGCAATAGGTGGTTTAGCAGGAACACCAACTGGACAGAGGATTAAAAAAGAAATATTAGGTGAATAAAGTGTAAAAAAGAAGATAGGACTGTTCCTATCTTCTTTTTAATAAGTTTTTACTAAAATTTAAAGAGGGACGTTTTTCTCCAACAATAAACTTTCTTTTTCTCTTTTGAAAACGAAGATAATATACAAATAATTTCCAAATAATAAATAATAGTGCAATATAAATTAAATACTTAAAGGGTGTTTTAGCTTTAATTAATAAAGGCTTAACTTCTACTTCTTCTTGGGCAATTAAATTAACTTCCCCAATGGTTTTATCACCTTGAGTATAAACAATCTTACCTAGGGTATCCCCAATATGTATGGGGGCAGTAATATTCTTATCTATTAACACCTCTTTAGTAATTGTAGATGGGTCTTGATCTATTGGTAATATCGTTTTCAAATTAGATTCTGTATAAAGTGAAATAGAATCCTTCATACCATTTTTAATAGGAATTTCAGTTTCCAATTCGTTAGCCTCAATAAGTGGATGACTTTTGTAATTTTCATAACCATAATCAATTAATGTACGGGTATCTAAATATACATTAGACCCTTGTGCTCCTAACACAACTGCAATCAACCTATGGTCATCTTTAATAGCAGAACTAATTAGACACTGCTGTGCGGCTCTAGTATACCCTGTTTTAACACCATCAATAAGGTCATACTTAATATTTATATATTGACCCTTATATAGTATTTTGTTTGAACTGCCTGTACCCCAAAGAAAACGGTTAGAGCTACGATAATATCTTTTAGCTGGAGTTTGGGCTGTTTCATCAAAAACAACATTAGTGGTGGAAACAATTTCTCTAAAAACTGGAAAACCCATAGCGTGTTTCCCAAAGATTGCAAGATCATGGGCAGTGGTAACATGGGCTTCATCTGGCATACCGTGGGGATTGGTAAAGTGAGTTTTGGTTGCTCCCAACTCCATTGCCCTTTGGTTCGCTAACTTAGCAAACTCTTCCACCGACCCAGAAACATGTATTGCTAAGGCTTCAGCCACATCATTGGCGGAGCGAATCAATAAAGCATGAAGTAACTCTTTGACAGTAAAGGATTCTCCCTTTAAAAGATACATACTGGCACCACCAACGGTTAAATCATAATCAATGGATACCACATCATCAAGATTAGCATTTTCCAATACTAGTATTGCGGTTAAAACTTTTGTTGTACTGGCGGGGAAAGTGACCTCGTGGGCATTATGTTCAAATAATACCTCTCCTGTATGAAAATCCATTAGTATAGCGTTAGGTGCAGTTACTTGTGGTGTAGAAGCATAGGTAGCACTGGTGAATAAAATCGTAATTAATATCATGGACAAAAAACAGCTAGTGATTTTTTTCATTTTAATTCCCCTTATCTGCAATTTCTAGTTAATATATATTATATCAAAAAAAGCAAAGAAAATTAAGGGAAATAAGAACTAAAAAAAAGGGAAAATAACACTACTAATAGAAATACTTACTATAAAACTTGAAATTTAAACATAAGGAGAGAATTGTAATGAATATTTCCCAAAGACAGAAATGGATCATCTTTGTAATCATTGGTTTACTGTTAGGCTCTATATCTTATTTCAATCATCGAAAGGAAAACGGGATTATTTATGAACTTAGTGGAAAAGAAGAAGGAAATAGTATAGAATTAGACAAAGTAGTGGAAGTTACTGATTTTACAAAAGAAAAGATAGTAGAAAAAGAAGAAGTAAAAATAATGGTACATGTTGAGGGGGAAGTGGTGTCTCCAGGATTATATAAACTAAGTGAAAATTCAAGGGTGTTCGATGCTGTTGAATTAGCTGGTGGTTTAACGGAAAAAGCAGACCGTAAACAGATAAATTTAGCCATGAAAATTGAAGATGAAGAGAAAATTTACATTCCTGCAAAGGGAGAAGTGGCTGAGGTTAATTTACCACAACAAAATAATAATGTCCAAGAAAATAAATCAACTTCAACAAGGAATACCACTGTAGGTTCTGGAAAAATTAATATTAATCAAGCTAGTTTAAAAGAACTAACTAAATTAAATGGAATTGGTGATGCTCTTGCAGAACGTATCGTCGAATATCGCCAACAGCAGGGTTCTTTTAAATCTATTGAGGAGATAAAAAAGGTTAGTGGAATAGGTGATAAAAAATTTGAACAAATTAAAGGGTATATTTCAATCAATTAATGATAAAAACTAGATTATTATATTACATCAGACTGGGGGAAAGACAATGAAAGAAGTGAGAAGATTAACTCAAATGACCAGTAGTGCTGGCTGAGCAGCTAAAATAGGACCAGATGTCCTGACACAGGTACTGTGTCGTTTACCTAAAACTGAAAATGAAAGGCTATTGGTAGGGTTAGAAACCTCTGATGATGCAGCGGTATATCTATTAAATGAAGATACTGCTTTAATACAAACCCTAGATTTTTTTACACCAGTGGTGGATGATCCCTACACTTATGGACAAATTGCAGCCGCCAATTCTTTAAGTGATGTTTATGCTATGGGGGGACAACCTACAATGGCAATGAATATTGTTTGTTTTCCCAGTTGTTTACCAATGGATATGTTGGGGGAAATTTTACGGGGTGGAGCAGATAAAATTATTGAAGCAGGAGCTATTCTTGTGGGTGGTCATACTGTGGATGATCAAGAGCCTAAATATGGTCTATCAGTTACTGGTATAGTTCATCCAAGCAAAGTGTTAGCCAATAAGACAGCAAGAATTGGTGATATATTAATTTTAACAAAACCTTTAGGTTTAGGGGTTTTAAATACAGCAATTAAAGCTGATATTGCCACACAAGAACAATATTCTATGGCGGTGGATACGATGATAACTTTAAATAAATATGCGTTAGAAGCTGTTGTTGATTTAAATATTTCTGCTTGTACAGATATTACAGGTTTTGGTTTTTTAGGTCATGTTTATGAAATGGCTAAAGGTAGTAACGTTAGTATTGAAATTGAAAGTAGTAAAGTGCCAATTATTGAAGGAGCTGTTGAGTTGGCAGAAATGGGTATTCTTCCAGCAGGAATGTATGCTAATAAGAAGCACATAGAAGATCAAGTGAAAAAAGAAGTAGAAATAAAAGAAGTGGTTGAAGATCTATTATATGATCCTCAAACATCTGGAGGTTTATTAATAGCTATAGATGAAAATGATGTAGCTGTGGCACTGGAAGCTTTAGAAAAAATAAATAAAAATAGTTATTCAGTTGTTGGAAAAGTAATTGAGAAAAAAGATTATGCTATATATTTAAGATAATAAAACATTTACAAATTTATATAATATTTTACAAATAAAAAACAGGTAGGGAGATTTCCCCACCTGTTTTTTATTTGTAAAATATTGTTTTTTTATAAAATATTAATTCTAGTTTTAGTTTTTTTAAATTTTTTTTAATTTGTTTTAGTTGTAAAAAACTCTTTTGTAAGTTTAAATACTACAGCACTTAGTCCCAGTAATCCAACTAAGTTGGGAATAGCCATCAATCCATTTAATGTATCAGCAATATCCCAAATTAATTCTAGGTTTCCGATTGCTCCAACAAATATTAAAGGTAACCAAACAAGTCGATAAATTTTATTGACTTTAGAGCCAAATAGATGCTCTGCACATTTTTCACCATAATAAGCCCAACTTAGAATAGTAGAAAAGGCGAAGAATAATATACCTACAGCAACAATAATACCACCAGGACCTGGTAAACCTGTGTTAAAGGCTTCTGTTGTTAATGCTGCACCAGTGAAACCAAATTCAACCCCTAGTTCATTAACACCAGCAACTTTTTGCCAAACCCCTGTAGAAAGAATTGTTAAAGCAGTTAAAGTACAGATTACGATGGTATCAGCAAATACTTCAAAGATTCCCCATAAACCTTGACGAACTGGATGATCAGTTCTAGCCGCAGCATGGGCAATTGGAGCACTACCTAATCCAGCTTCGTTAGAGAATACCCCCCTAGCAACACCACGACGCATTGCTTGCATTACCACAGCACCAGCAAAACCACCAGCCGCCGCAGCAGGAGAGAAAGCATTGGCAAAAATTAATGCAAAAGCATTTGGTATACCACTAATGTTTAAAATTAATATAATTAGAGCTCCAATCATGTAAAATACAGCCATAAAAGGAACAACTTTTTCGGTAACGGCAGCAATACGTTTTAGACCACCAAGAATAACAGCTCCAGCTCCTACTGCCAATGCGATTCCTGTAATCCAAGGAGGAATATTAAAGGTTGAGTCTAAAGCTGCGGCAACGGAGTTTGACTGTACCATGTTTCCTATACCAAAGGCAGCTAATGCACCAAAGATTGAGAAAATAACAGCCAACCACTTTAAACCAAGACCCTTTTCAATATAATACATTGGTCCTCCTACCCAGCTGCCTTCTTCATTCTTTTCACGATACTGAATAGCAAGAACTACCTCGGCAAATTTGGTCATCATACCAAAGAAAGCCGATACCCACATCCAGAAAATAGCACCAGGTCCACCTAAAGCAATAGCAGTAGCAACCCCTGCAATGTTACCAGTACCTATGGTTGCGGCTAATGCAGTAGAAAGTGCCTGAAATGGGGTAATATCACCCTCTTCGCTGGCTTCTGGCTTTTCAAAAATTTTCATCAAAGTTTCTTTCATAGTAAAACCAAATCTGCGAACTTGCAGGAAATTAGTTCTAAAAGAAAAATATATTCCAGTACCAACAAGTAAGACTAACATATAAGGGCCCCAAACAAGACCGTTAATAAAATCATTAATTTCTGCAACTGTATTTACAAAACCTAGCATGATAAACGCTCCTTTCTAATATGAAATCTATGATGTAAAAACCTTATAACATAGTACTTTAAGTAAAATAAGATTATTGTAACTTATACCTACACCTCCCTTTATAAAACTAGTATGACCAATCATTAATAAATTAATCTTCATTTAATGTACTTCTTTAAAGACTAAAATAAAGACTGTAAAAATTAAGATTACTTAATAAAAATTTAATAATTGTAATAACTTAATTTTAACATGAGATTAAATAAATGAAAACAATTTTTTAATAAAGATTAAAAAAATTTAGCAGAACAAAAATAATAAAGAAAAGAGATAAAGAAAAGAGATAAAGAAAACAGAAGGAGGTATACTAAAAGCTAAAATATGTTATAATTTAGTTGAATATTTATACTTAAGGAGTGAAGTACATTGAATAAAGGGAAGTTACTAAGTACGCTACCTTCAGTTGATGAATTACTAAACAATGAAGATATAATTAGATTATTGAAAGATATACCTAGAAAGGTTATTTTAGAAGAAATAAGAAGATGTATTCAAATGGAAAGAAATAAAATCTTACAGATGCAAGATAATGAATTAGAAACTTATAAAATAGAAGTAGATAGTCTAATAAAATCAGTTGTTTTTACTTGTTGTAAATTTATGGAAATGAATTTAAAGGAAGTTATTAATGGAACTGGAGTTGTCTTACATACAAATTTAGGAAGAGCCCTACTAAGTGATGAAATTAAAGATGAAGTTTGGTCTGTTGCATCGGGCTATTCCAATTTAGAAATAAATGTAGCTACAGGAAAAAGAGGAAGCAGATATAGTCATGTGGTAGAAATAATTAAAACAATAACTGGTGCAGAAGATGCACTGGTGGTAAATAATAATGCTGCTGCTGTATTATTAGTGCTAGGAACTATGGCTAAAAATAGAGAAGTGATTGTTTCAAGGGGAGAATTGGTGGAAATTGGAGGATCCTTTAGAATTCCAGAAGTAATGGAGCAAAGTGGAGCAAAGTTAGTAGATGTGGGGGCTACAAATAAAACCCATATTTGGGATTACGAAAAAGCCATTGGAGAAGAAACTGCTGCTTTATTAAAAGTACACACCAGTAATTATAAAATATTAGGGTTTACTAAAGAAGTTACCTTAATAGAACTGGTGGAGTTAGGTAGAAAGACAAACATACCAGTAGTTGAGGATTTAGGAAGTGGGGTTCTAATTAATTTACAAAAGTATGGGTTAAGCTATGAGCCAACTGTACAGGACAGTGTACAAGCAGGTGTTGATATTATTACTTTTAGTGGAGATAAATTATTAGGGGGACCACAGGCGGGAATCATTATCGGAAAAAAACAGTGGATTGAGAAAATGAAAAAAAATCCTCTAACAAGGGCATTTAGAGTGGACAAGTTAACTATGGCGGCTTTAGAAGCAACATTAAAAATCTACTTAAGTGAAGAAGATGCCATAAAAAAGTTACCAACATTAAAGATGATTACAGAGGGAATTGAAGAAATTCATAAAAGAGCAATAACTTTATTGAATAGGATAGAAGCAGAAAATTTGCAAATCGATATAGAAATTAATGACGACTATTCACAGGTGGGTGGAGGTTCACTTCCATTGGAGAAATTACCAACAAAAGTTCTACAAATCACATCAAGTAAACTTTCGGTGAATCAATTGGAGGAAGGATTAAGATTATATCAGACTCCAATTATTACTAGAATACAAGATAATAAATTAATAGTAGACCTTCGTACAATAAAAGAACGGGATTTCATTATAATTTGTGAGGCATTAAGAAGTGTTGTCATTTAAGGGGGAATATCATTGAAACACGTTGTAATAGGAACAGCAGGACATATTGATCATGGTAAAACTACTTTAATTAAAGCCCTAACAGGAAGGGATACAGATCGACTAAAGGAAGAAAAGAAACGGGGTATATCCATAGATTTAGGATTTACTCATTTTGATTTACCCAGTGGTAAGAGGGCAGGAATTATTGATGTGCCTGGACATGAAAAGTTTATTCGTAATATGTTGGCTGGTGTTGGGGGTATGGATATTGTCATGCTGGTAATTGCAGCGGATGAAGGGATAATGCCCCAAACAAAAGAGCATTTAGATATACTTTCTTTGTTAAAGATTAAAAAGGGGTTAATTGTTATTACAAAAGCAAGTTTAGTGGATGCTGATTGGTTGGAATTAATTAAGGAAGATATAAGAGAAAAAGTTCAAGGAACTTTTTTAGCTGATGCAGATATGTTAACGGTAGACTCTATTAAGGGGCTAGGAGTTAAAGAGCTAATTGATAGAATTGATCAATTAACAGATGAAACAGAAAGTAGAGATATACAAGCACCTGTTCGAATGCCAATAGATAGAGTTTTTACAATTACAGGATTTGGAACGGTTGTAACGGGTACTTTAATGGAAGGTAAAATTGCTCTAGAGGAAACTTTGGAAATATTACCAGAACAGGTGAAGGTTAGAGTAAGAAGTATTCAAGTTCATGGTAAATCTGTTGAAACAGCTTTTGCAGGTCAAAGGGTGGCAATAAATTTAGCCAATGTAAAAAAAGAAGAGATAGAACGGGGACAAATATTAGTACAAGAAAACTCAATGGAAACCACCATGATGCTAGATGGTAAACTACAACTATTAAAAGATTATCCTAGAAAATTAAAAAATAGGGATAGGGTAAGGTTATATCATGGTTCAACAGAAATTTTCGCCCGTGTAGCATTGTTAGGTAATGAAGAACTGCAACCTGGTGAATCGGCTTTTGTACAGTTAAGACTAGAAGAGGCAACGGCTGCTAAAAAAGGCGATCATATGGTTGTTCGATTATACTCACCTATGGAGACAATAGGTGGCATTGTAGTAATTGATGCTAAACCTAAAAAACATCGTCGTTTTGATGAAAAAGCAGTTCAAGAATTGATTGAGAAGGAAAAAGGCACGCCAGAGGAAATATTAGAAAAACATATAGAAAGAATGAGTGATGATTTCCCAGAACCATCAGTTTTAGCAAAATGGACAGGACAACAAACATCTGAAATAGAAAACTTACTTCAACCGTTAATAGAAAAACAACGGGTATTTTTATTGGAGGATAGTTATATTGTTCATCATAAATACTATGACAAACTTATGCATCAGATTATTCAGATGCTTTCTGAGTATCATCTTAACAATCCTTTAAGAATAGGAATGTTGAAGGAAGAGTTAAAAAGTAAATTGTTTTCTAAGAAAAAAGGTAAGGTAATTGATGCTTTAATAGAAAAAGTACAAAAGGATAAAATAATTAAAATATCTGAGAAGTTTGTGTCATTATATGATTTTGAAATTAAGTTAAATGAAACCCAAATAAAAATTAAACAATTATTAGAGGAAGCCTTTTTAAAAGAGCCCTACAGCCCACCTAAAATTGAGGAAGTAATAAAGATTATTCCATATAAAAGACAAGAAGTAGAGCAAGTGGTGGAAATACTTATGGGGAATGAATTATTAAAAATTAGTTCGGAAATCATTCTTCATAGTAGGACGGTTACACAAGCACAGGAAAAAATGACTGAATTTATTAAGCAAAAGGGTAGTATTACTTTAGGTGAGTTTAGAGATCTACTTAATACTAGTCGAAAGTATGCTTTAGCAATTTTAGAGTATTTCGATAATCGTCGAATTACACGAAAAAATGAAGATCAAAGAATTCTTTTTTAATAAAATCGTATTTATTTATATAAACTGGACTTGTCCAGTTTTTTTCCTTTTAAATCATAAGAATATTATATATAATGTAGGTATAAAACAAAGGTTATATATCCTTAATACAATAAAATACCTTTATTTTGGAATAATAATAATGAGGTGATGGATAATGGCAATTAAAATTTTGATAGTAGATGATGAGCCTTTATTGGTTAAAGGTTTAAAATATAGTTTAGAACAGGACGGATACGAAATAATAACTGCATTTGATGGAGAAGAAGCTTTAGAAAAGGCAGAAAATGAAAAAGTTGATCTTATCCTTTTAGATCTAATGTTACCTAAAATTGATGGTTTACAAGTGTGTCAACGAATTAGACAGGATCAGCAAACACCTATTATTATGTTAACTGCAAAGGGAGAAGATATTAGTAAAATTTTAGGACTAGAATATGGTGCAGATGATTACTTAACTAAACCTTTTAATATTTTAGAATTAAAGGCTAGAATTAAGGCAGTATCTAGACGTTTTCAAAATTCAGATAATGGGTCAGCTGATCGAGTAATTAAGATAGATGACTTTAAATTGAATACTTTAGGGAGAAAAGTTTCCATTAGAGATAAAGATATTAATCTAACAGCAAAAGAGTTTGATCTATTATTGTTATTAGCCTCTAACCCAGGAAAAGTGTATGCAAGAGAGGAATTGTTAGAAATAATTTGGGGATATGAATATTTTGGTGATTTGAGAACTGTGGACGTTCATATTAGACGTTTGAGGGAAAAAATCGAAAAAAATTCCAGTCATCCCGAATACATTTTAACAAAATGGGGGGTTGGGTACTATTTTAGGAACAAATAGCAAGTTTATAAGTATTAGGTGGAAGTTACTATCCACCTATTTGTTATTGCTTATTATTGCATTGCTAATCATTAATATTTTTGTTTATGAAACCATAAAACAAAGTTATATTGTTGAAAAAGAAGTAAGTTTTATAACACAAGCTAATATTCTTTCTAATCGAGTCAGGCTTGCAATTAACGAAGAGAATAAACAATTCGATCAATTACTTTTAAGTCAGATGATGGAGGAAGTAAGTCGTTTAATCGATGGTAGAATTATGATTGTAGATAGGGAAAGTAGAGTAATGTACGATTCTTTCCATGACTGGAAAAATCAACATACAGAGTTATATGAAGTAACAAGGGCTATTAAAGGTGAAACTATAACTAATAGTTACAAAATACCTAAATATGGAAAAGTCATGTATGTTGCAGTGCCAGTTATATACTTTGAAAGGATTCTAGGCGTGGTTTTTTTGTCTGTTTCTCTAGAAGATACTTACCAAAGAATTAATAATGTAAAAAATCTATTAATATTTATATCAATTGTAACGTTAATTCTAATTACAATTATTAGTCTATTATTTTCAAAATTTATTTCTGAACCCATTAAAGAGTTAACGGATGCAATGAAAAAAACTGCTCAAGGTAAACTTAATGAAAAGGTTGATATAGAGGGTAATGATGAAATAGGACAACTTTCCAAAGCGTATAACTTTATGAGTACGAAATTAAGTCATATAGAAAAACAAAGGCAGGACTTTGTGGCAAATGTATCCCATGAGCTTAAAACACCTTTAAGTTCTATGAAATTATTGTCTGAATCTCTAATTACTCAACCTAATACACCTGTAGAAATATATCAAGAATTTTTAACTGATATTGATTCTGAAATCGATAGATTAAATGAAATTATTGAAAGTCTTTTATCTATGGTGGATTTGAATGAAGAAAAACTTAAGTTAGATTATCAGTTATCCTATGTAAATTATTTAGTGGAGAAAGTTGTTAGCCAAATAAAACCATTGGCAGATAAAAAAAATATCAAATTATTTATTAATCAGTGGGAAAAAATTCAAATATTTTTAGATAAAGGGAAAATATACCAAGCCCTAATGAACATCATTCATAATGCTGTAAAATATACAGACGATGGTGGTAAAGTTGTTGTAAGTATTTTTAAAGAAGGCAATTATGTGGTAATACGGGTAGAGGATAATGGAATCGGTATTCCTAAAGATAGTATTCCCTATGTTTTTGAACGTTTTTACCGAGTTGATAGTGCTAGATCGAGGAAAACAGGTGGAACTGGTTTAGGCCTTTCAATATCTCATCAAATAATAGGATTACATCAGGGTACTATAGAGGTGGAGAGCATTGTTAATGTTGGTACAACTTTTTTTATTAAATTGCCAATGGAGTTAAATCCATAGAAGTTTATTGTAAAACCGGCATATGGATTAGTAGGTAGATAAGGTAAAGGGTAGGTGAGTACTATGAGAAAAAATATTTGGTTACTTTTATTTTTAATCTTCCTCTTTATTACATTAATGGCCCGTTGTGTTAGTGTACAGTTTTTTGATAACCAAATTGGAGAAGCTCCTATAGAAATAGCACCATATCCCGAAAGAACAGTAGAACTAGTTAATCTTTATTTTGGTAATGAAAATAATGAATTTTTAGTTAAAGAGAAACGGGCTATCGAGAGAACTATAGAATCTACAGAAGAGGTAATCTTAAAAGAGTTAATTAATGGTCCTAGGGAAAAGAGTTATTCCCTTACTATTCCCCAACAAACAAGACTATTTTCTGTCACTACAGTAAATGGTACCAGCTACGTTAATTTATCTAAAGAATTTGCAACTAATTTTTTTGGTGGAGAAAAGACTGAAGCAACAACAATTTATTCCATTGTAAATTCTTTAACAGAATTACGAAATGTTAAGCGAGTTCAAATTTTAGTAGAAGGAGAACGTCTGCAAACATATCATAAATATCTATCCCTAAAAGAACCCTATAGTCGAAATGAAAAAATTATTGGTAAACCATTTCAAACTCCTATTGAAGTTATACATGATTATTTTAAGCATTTAGAAGAGGGTGAATATAGAAGAGCTTTTGATCTTATTTATCGCCCCTTGGAATATGATTTAGATTATGCAATATTTTTCCATTTCATGAGGAGTAGTAAAGTTAATGTAAAAGAAATATCTATTACTACTTACAACATGACTAAAACACCTGAAGGTGGTAAAATTATACTTGACTATATTGAAGAATTAAATAATGGGAATGTTTATGAATATAAAGATATGGAGTTTTTATTTATAAACGATTTTGGTGAGTGGAAGATTGTGTATAAACCAATATAAATATTTAATTATGCATTAATCGACAAAACATTATATTTTTATTGTATACGTAAATTATGTATGTTATAATACTTTGGTGTCAATAATTAATAACATATGGGAGTAGATGGTGGCTGGTGTTGCCTCTGGTCTTCAAAACCAGTTTGAGGGGTTAATAGCCTCTTAGGTGGGTTCGATTCCCACGTACTCCCGCCAATAAGAGTAATTATAAGGGTTACAACAATTTATGTTGTAGCTTTTTTCGTTTTTGAAAATAGTTATGACCAGTAGGTTCAATGGTGGATTTGTTCTAAAAATAAATCTATGGAGGTATTTGAAAAAGGCAATTTCTATGAAGGGAAGAAAAAGAACTGAAACCACTGTGAAAAACGACCAACTTTTAAAGAAGGAATTGTTAGTTAAAGATTTCATTGAATTTCATACAGACTTTGTTCGTGACAAGACGTTGGAAAATCTAGCATCAAAGACGATTAAAGACCACATAAATATTTTTAAATTTCTTGTAAAGTGGATAGAGCAATCCCACTTGTTTGATAAGAAGTATACTAACTTTTATTAGTGAAAATCCAATCGTAATATATACAGGGATATTTGTAGTTATCTTATTACTAATTCTAAAATTCTATGTTGAAAAGCAAAACCGATTAATTGAGGAACGGAAAGAGCGAGAAGAGTTAAAAGCAGGTAGAAGTATCAATTACTTATTGAATAAGTTGAAAAAAAGCCTACAGACTTTGAAGTTTATGTTGCCAAGATATTTAATGCTTTAGGATATGAAACAGAGGTTACAAAGGCAACTGGTGATGGTGGTAAAGACATTATAATGTATAAAGATGGAATGAAGTATGTAGTTGAAGTAAAGCTATACAGTGAGCATAATAAAATTGGCAGAGAGAAAATACAAAAACTACAGGGTGCAATGTTGGATAGTGTTGCAGATAGTGCTATTTTGTGACCACTAGCAAATTCACTAAGGAATCAATTGATTATGGATTAAGCATGATATTTTTCTAATTGACAGAAAATCTCTTGTAAAGCTGGTAGAAATGGCTCTAGGAGAAGAAGAATTATCACATATATGTAACGAAACTAATCCAGTATTTATGTTTGATAAGTTAGTCGAGTAATAATTATAATTTAGTTATGAATAAAAAAAAGAAGTAGCCCTATTCATTTATAAGGCTACTTTTTTATGTAAGTATATTAGGAACAATATAATTTAACTTAATTCAAGGTAGTAATCCTAACAAACCACCTAAAATAGTATCGCTAACTAAGGAATTAATAGAAGTGTATCAAGAAAAAACGGCAATAAACAACCTCTAAAATTTTATAAATCTATGGTTGAAACTGTTGCCAAAGAAGAGTATGCAAACACGATAAAAAGCATAGTAGTGGCTTTTGTTTCTGTTATTCTAAATATGGTTCTTCCTCATAATCGGTTAAATCAAACCTAAAAATAAAGCGATTGATAAATCACTTTGTTTCTTAATAAATTTACTTTGGCTCTGCCATACATATCTCTTTTAATCTTTTTAAGCTTATTAACATTTCCTTCAACACATCCATTACTATAATTATACATAGCTGAATTAATAACTGCATCATAATCAGTCATTAAACTTTTTATAAAACGTTTAATGACTATATTTTCATAAGGGGTTTCCATAATAGCTTTAAAATTAATCGAATCTTTATTTGTTAGACTGTTTTTGAAGTTTTCATAGAATTGTTTAAATATATTAATTATATTATATTTAGTAACTAAAGTAGTCAAGTTGGTTTCAATAGTTTCTAGTTCATTTTTATTTAGATTCCAGCTTAAAATATACTTTATAATTTTACTTCGTAAAATTCTTATGCATTGTGCTGTTTTATCTTTAGCATTTGTTTGATCCTCTTGATTTATAGGTTTTTTTAACTTATGTTTTCTTATGTAATAGTTAAGACTGCTATATGATATTTGTACATTATGATATTCTTCTAGTTTTACTTTGATTTCTGTTACAGTAGGTATTACGGATGATAATTGAATAATTTTATCTTTGTACTTATCTAGTTGGCTGTAACCTCTGTTGGACTTATCATATATGACTTCTTCTTTAGGATTGTTCATTTTAGAATATTTTCTAACGGTTTTTCTACTTAAGTTGTATTCAATTGCTAGCTGTCTTAGGGATATTCCTTGAGAGAATTTATCTTTAATTTTCAAAACTAGTATATATATTAAATCATTTTCTAGTATCTAATTTTGGTTTGAGATACAAGGCGTTTTATAGCGAATATCTTCGCTCTATAAAATAATGACAAGTAGCTACTAGTAGATTAGTTTTTTGTCATAAAACAGTAATAATGCAAATGAAAGTCTATGTATTTGTGGAATAATTGTAAAAAATTTGATATAATATGAATTATTTTGAAAACATAAATGGTAGGTGAAAAAAGTGGATAAGCAATTTCCAGAATTACTTACATTAACAGCAGAAGCGAGTGATTTTGATAAGGTATTTGTTCCTTTAGAACATGATTTTTCTCTAAACTTAGTAAATGAGAATAAACTAAATATCTATCATTTAAGAGTTGAGAATAGAAGGTTTATTTATAGAGACTTAACAGAGTTTTGCGTAGGCAATATAATACAGTATGTCTTTAATAGAAATGTCGTAAAGCAAGCAAACACAGTAGCTGAGATACAAAAACTATATAATCAAGCTAGGAAGAAATTTAGAGAAATTAAAGATAATAATGATAAAGGCTCTGGAGGTGAGTTAGGGGAATTATTATTATATTTATTCTTAGAAAGTCAGTTAAAAGCCCCAAAAATCTTAAGTAAAATGGAAATAAAGACTACTAGAAATCAATACGTATATGGTGCAGATGGAGTGCATTTATATTTTACAAAAGACGATGATGGAAAGCCTATTTATCAATTTATTATTGGAGAGTCAAAAATAAAAAATGATATACTAGATGCTACCAGAGTAGCTTTTGACTCAATTAAAAATAGTATAGATGAAATAGATATAGAAACTTGTTTGGTATCTGGGGAAATCTTAAAAGAGGTATGTAGCATGGAAGAAGCTGAGGTTATAAAACAATTGATTTTGCCTAGCGAAGATGTGTCAGATGAACTAGCTATTCATGAAAAAGCAGTTGGAGTTTTTATTGGTTATACAGGGAGTTATGGAGAGGATATTTCAAATTCAATCTGGAACAAAACCATTAACGAAAAAATTAAAAACGATATAGAGAGAGCAGTTAATACCATAAAAAAGAAAATAGAAGATTTAAATTTGAAAGGGTATTCTTTTTATTGCTACTATCTTCCTCTAAATAATGCAGAAGAAGATAGAAAGAGTATTCTAAAAAATATATTGTAGGTGGGTACATATGATAGAAGAAAAGAGGACCGTTGGAGAATGGCTTTATGAAGGCATTGAAGATAATGAATATTTAAAAAAGCTATATAATAAACTTATAGTCCAATATACAAATAAGTTGCAACGGAGTAAATATTATCTGTCAGAGGCACAAGTTAAGCATTTGCTTAGATTTGCAGATTTACTTTCAAAATCAACAAATATTGCAAAAAGTTCCTTTCATAATAATATAGCACAAAATATTGTTTGCATAATAGATAAGATGTATCCAGAATATGAGATAAATAAAGTTTTTATGGGGTCAGTATTAGCCAATGTTAATAATTATGTTGGATTAACAGGGAAGTGTGCCGATTATAGAAATATTGATGTAGTAGAAGAATTGGTTGAGTCAATTGTAAAAGAAGCATATAGACTTCCAGAAGAATGTGGAAGTGATAGATTTTTTGATGCGTCACAGTCAATCGCATTTGATAATATAAAAAAACAAGATTATTATAGTTTTTCTGCCCCAACATCTATGGGTAAAACCTTTCTTGTAAAAATGTTTATAAAAACTCTTGTTGTAAAGAAATATAAATATAATTATGTAATTGTAGTACCAAGTAAGGCTTTAATAAATGAAGTAAAAAGTGAATTTATTACCGAGATGGGAAATATCTTATCGGAGGAAAATTATAAAGTAATAACAGCACCAACAGCTATAACAAATGATAATAAGTTTAAATATATAATGATTTATACGCAGGAAAGACTTTCTTATCAAATAAAGATACATGAGAATACAAATATTGATTATGTATTTATTGATGAGGCACAGAAAATATCTGAAATTGGTATGAGAAGTGCGTATTTCTATAAAGTAATCAATTATTTGGTTAAAGTTAATAGTGCTACTAAAATATACTTTTTATGTCCATATATACCAAATCCAGATGTATATTTAAATTTGATTCCCAATATTGAAAAAAAAGAAAAGACATATGATGTTTTTGAATTTTCTCCAGTAAATCAACATAAAAGCATTGTTGATTTACCAAATCATAAATTAAGTATTTATAGTGATTTAACTAAAGAGTTTATTCATATCCCTACTTGTTCTGAAGATATAGAAGCAGTTGATTTTATTCATAGAATAGGTAAGGAATGTAGTAATATTGTTTTTTGCGATAATAAGAAGGACGTAGAAAATTATGCAATAGCCTATTGGTGTAAAAGTAAGAAAGATGAAAGTCCAGAACTAAAAGAACTGATTGAAGATATAAAAAAAGATATTCATCCCAAATCGTATCTTGTACATTTTTTACGTAAGGGAATTTGCTGTCACGTTGGGTATCTTCCATCCACTGTTAAGGCAAAGATTGAGCGTTTGTTTCGAGAGCGAATTATTAAAACAATATTCTGCACTAGTACATTATTAGAAGGAGTAAATTTACCTGCTGAAAATTTGTTTATAGTTATAAAGAACAAATCTTATATTTTGAAAAAATCTGCTGATTTTAAAAATCTTATGGGGAGAGTGGGTAGAAAAACGTATAATCTAGTAGGAAATGTATATATTATTCCTGCAAGTGGTAGTACGCAGGAGACTTTTGAAAGATGTAAAGAATTAGTAGAAAAACCAGTTGAAAGTCAAAATCTATCAATTGATAAAATATTAGATGATAAATTAAAAAGAAAGATTTTAGATAGCTTAATGGATGGGACAGGTACGCTTGATAAAGGGAAAATGACATATGGAACTTTTGGTATGGCTAGGTTTGTAATAAATATTTTAATAAAATGTATTTTGGATAGTGATACAAATAACTATATTTTCAAGTTGTTTAAAGAGATGCTTAATGAAGATATGATTAATACAATAAAGAAGAATTTTATGGGAAAAGGTATAAATGATGATTCAAATGTTACAGCAGACCAACTTAAAAATCTAGATGAAGCGATCTTAAATGATAGAATTAAATATCCAAACAAAATAGATTATAATAATATAAAAATTTTTTTGCATAATCTATATGATTTATTTCAATGGGGTAAGTATGAGAATAAGAAAGAGATTGGGAATAAAGAAAAACTATCATATTATGCTGTTTTATTAAATCAATGGATGCGAGGGCATAGTGTAAGGAGAATAATTGATAAGAGCATTGAACACCATAAGGATACAGGAAAAATTTTTGATGATAAAGAGAAAAAAAAGGTTAAATATACTTCTACTCCTTACCAAGATAATAGTATAGTAATAGAATGTCTTATAGCAATTGAAGATGTTCTGATGTTCAGTATATCAAATTATTTTTCAAAGTTTTCTGAACGATATAAGGTGCTAAAAAAAGTTGATGTGATTGATAATGATTGGTCAGAATACATTGACTTTGGTACAAGTGACAGGTTGGTTATTGAACTTCAAAAAGTAGGCTTCTCTAGAGAAATAGCAAAAATTATTGAAAAAAAATCATATGCTTTATTGAATGAAGATAATGTTTTACAATTTTACAAAGATATATTTAATAATGATAATGAGGAATTAAAAAATGAGTTATCAGATGTAAAATTAAATTATGCAGAATTATTCAGTGAGGTTATATGATATTAGTTGGTGTGGAAGTCAAAGAGATGATTTCGGAGGTTACAAAGTATTTGGATAAATCAGATGTCCATGTTATTAACGATAACGGTACAATCACATCTTTATCAGAGATTGATGTTGATATATTGGGTACTGATTTTAAAAAAAGGTACTAAAAAGTATGATATAGTACAATGTGGATGTTTTATAAAATGCAGTATTTAAGCGATTTATAATATGATATACTATGTGACGAAAAGCTGAACGAGGGGTTCGCTAATCTAATCCTACTGATATTTCCGTTTCATTAAAAATATTTTATCTTAGTAATATAAATTACTAAATTATACTAAGTATATTTATCTTAAAAAAAACCATTATAATAACAAGAAGATGGAGAACGAGGATTCAGGATTAGTTCGAGCTTAGATGCGATAGTAGACTAAAAGAATTCTCCATCTTCTTTTTTGTGTGTAAAAATTGACATAAGAATATAAAATAGATAAGATAAATTGTAATATATTTTTTAAAATATTAATAAAAAAGTGCAAAAAAATAGATATTACCCAAAGGGGTAATATCTATTAACTATTCTTTTGTGGTGGTTCTTTCTCTGAATAATAAGGTAATACAGTAAGCACCTGCAATACCAACTAAAGAATAAACAACTCTACTTAATAAAGCAGATTGCCCTCCAAATAAAGAAGCAACTAAATCAAATTGAAACAATCCAATCAGTCCCCAGTTTAGAGCACCAATAATTACTAAAATTAGAGATAATCTATCCATATATAATCAACTCCTTTTTTTTAGTGATCAATAATAGTATCTTACTTTTCAGAGCAAACATACATGTAGATTATAAGTGGATATGGGTAACTTTGGAAAAGTAGAAGAATATGTAAGTTATACAAAGAAATAAACCTATAATTAGTCCTTCAATAGCCATAAAATGAAAAGATAAGTAAAAAGTGGTACTAAAAATAGATAAACTCCATGAGGTATAGCAGAATTTAAGTATAAAACCCGTTATCTTCCATTGATAAAAACAGTAAAGTAAACCTCGTACTAAAACACCCGACAGAAAAACTAAACCCATTAAAAAACAGAAGAAACTAAGAAAGTATTCCCTGGGAAAATAAATGACTTGCCTTAAAGAAAAAATAGCATGGGAACTTTTACCACTAAAGGTTGGAACTACTTTTGGAATAGTGTCGAATAGGAAAATACCATTGATGAAAAATAACAATTCGGTTAATAATAACTTTATATTGACTTTTATTAGATACAATTCTTTTTTCATATTTGCTCCCTTCTACAATCACCCTAATAAAAGTAATTGAAAAAATTTAAGGAGGAAAGATTGTGACTATAAACAAGAGATTAACAGTACTAAAGGGTGGTAAAGATATAAATAATAACAGATACAAATTCTATTCTGCTGTAGCCACTAAAACTAGACTAATGGGGGTAGTAGCTCTAAAAATCCATTGGATTAATGAAAAGAAAACCCACTTTGTACAATGGTTCTTATTGGATGCAGAAGAACAAGGGATTTACGACTATGTTTTCGTAAAGACAACACTAATTAAAGAAACTGATAAGTATACAGGACAATTTATGGGCAGTCTTGGCGGTGAAAGGGTTAATATATCTCGTAGAGAAGCATTTCATCTTATTCAAAACTTTGCAAAACATAATAAACTTTATAAAAAACCTTTACCAAATCCAAAGGGTTATGGTTTTATATTAAATGCTTCTGTTAAATTAGATTTATATGAAACAGTAGAATTAAATAAAAAAATATTTGAAAAAATAATTCATCCATATCAAGCTATCAATTTTTTTATTATGCGGGCTGTTGCAAAGGATACAGAAGCTATAGAAAAACTACTGTATCATAAACAAGATAAAGCCATTAAAAAATATGCCCCCATTGATGGAGCAGGGGTGCTACTAAAGAATAAAATTAGTGTTAGAATTAAAGAGAATGTGTATATGGTGGAATCGATTGTTGAGGAGAAAGAATACTACCACCGTATCAAATGGAAGGTGTTTATTGCAGAACTTAGAGATACGTATAAAGTTATAGATGTAAAAGTTCTAAAACATGAAACCATATCCCCCGATGAAGCTGCATTAGAAATACAAAATCCTGAGTATATAAAATTATTTAACATTAAAGGCAATGATAGTATTATACTTAATTATTTTAACAAAACTAATAAAGATCTTTTAAAATATCAGTTCCCTCAAGGTACGATGTTTGTTGAATTTAGAAAAAATAATAACCATGTTCTAAGAAGTCTTTATCATATAGGAGGAGATATTCAAGCTATCTATTTCCTAAATCACTATAATCAACTAATGGTTTGTTACTATCATAAGGATGATAGTAAGGGCTTAGACGAATTTTTATATCAACTCAAAGACAATCTTATTATTGAAAAAATTGATTTTTTTGAGAGAAAAGGTTCTATAATCTATGAATATGCAGAAGCTAATAAAATAGACTTTCTTGAATATATAAATGAAATGCAGTAATGTATAAAGATAAGAAAAATTGGTTAAAATAACCTCCTAGATAGACTAAGGAGGTTTAAATATGAGACGTAGAAGAAATACGCCATATGTTATTGGATTTTTTGTTGTATGGTTATGCTTCGGTGTGGCTGGTTTTGTATTTGGATACTATTATTCTCCTGAAAGAGACAGCGAAAAGCCTTTACATATAGTTGAGGAGAATACAGATGATGAAACAAGGCAACAAGGAATTGATATTAATAATTTTGAAAATAACAACGAGTTAGAAGAAAAACCAGTGAGCAGTTATGACTTAGTGGTGGGGGAGGATACAAAAGTAGTTTTCCGTACTCTATATGAGAAGTGTCAAGAAACCAATGATGAAGTTAAAAAGCCTCTAAACGAGATGTTGGGTTTAAAGGAGAAGGACTTTAAAGAATATACAGCTCAAAATCTTAAAGAATGGCAGATGGTTCGGTTTTCTGGAGATGAAATTGTATTATTTCAAAGAAAAAATCAAGTTTGTCCTAATCATTTCTTAGTTTCTCAAGAGGATGGGTATATTGCTATTTATAAATATGATGAAGAAGGTAAAAAGAATTTAGTGGAAAAGACCCAAATTCCTATTTCAGTATTACCAAAGCTTGATCAAGACAAACTAAATCGAGGTATACTGTTGCCCACAAGGGAAGAAGTAAATCAATTGTTAGAGGACTATAGTGGCTAAATTATTTAAAATATTAATAAAACAGATTACTTGAAAGGCTCTCTTATATAGAGGGCTTTTGTTTTTGATTGTCGCATTTTCAGTTAAGTTATGTTAAACTAAATAAAGTAAAACAACAAGACTTGGCAGGGGGACAAATATGATTATTTTAGGAATTGATCCAGGGATTGCTATTATGGGATATGGGATCATTAGCTATGAAGGAAATAGCTTTAATGTTATTAGTTATGGTGCAATTAAAACCCCCAGTAGTATGACTACAGATTTACGTTTGAAGGAAATCTATGAAGATTTAAATCAGATTATTGAAACCTATCGACCACAAGCTGTAGCCATAGAAGAGCTTTTCTTTAATACCAATGCTAAAACAGCTATTTTGGTGGGACAAGCAAGGGGGGTGGCTGTGTTGTCAGCCGCTACACAAAATATTCCTGTATATGAATATACGCCCCTTCAAGTAAAACAAGGGGTGGTGGGTTATGGAAGGGCAGAAAAAAGCCAAGTACAGCAGATGGTTAAGGCTTTATTAAACCTTGAAAAAGTTCCTAAACCAGATGATGTAGCCGACGCTCTAGGGGTTGCCATATGTCATGCTCATTCAGGAAGTTTTAAAGACTTATTTAGACTAAAGTAGCTTCACTGGAGGGATGAAATTTGTATGAATATATAAAAGGTAATGTAGCAGAAATATTATTAGATAAGATTATTATTGAAACCAATGGTATAGGTTATCGCATTAATAGTACAATGAACAGTGCTGGTCAGCTAAAAAAGGGAGATGACACGTTAGTATATACTTATTTAGTTGTTAGAGAAGATGAAATGAGTCTCTATGGATTTATTAGCCGACAAGAATTAGACTATTTCAAGCATTTAATCTCTGTATCTAAAATAGGGCCAAAGGTGGCTACTGCAATTCTGTCCACCTATACCCCACAGAAATTAGGGGCGTGTATTGCAAATAAAGATATTAATGCTATTGCAAAAGCCCCTGGAGTAGGGAAAAAGACAGCTGAAAGAATTGTACTGGAGCTAAAGGATAAAGTTAAGGAAACACCTTTAGAAACCTTAGGGTATGAAGAAGTAGAACGGAAGGCAGACCATGAAGTCTTGGAAGCATTAATGGCTTTAGGATATAGTCGCCTTGAAGGGGAGAAGGCAATTCAAGCTATTTTTGATGAATCAGCCTCATCAGAAGAATTAATTAAAAAAGCATTAAAATGGCTGGTTAAATAAGAGGTGAGAATAGATGATAATGAATGAAACTGAAGATAGAATTGTTTCAGGTCAACAAAGGGAAGAAGACCATGATGTAGAAGGTGGTCTAAGACCACAACGTTTAGATGATTATATGGGACAAGAAAATGTTAAAGAACGATTAAAAATCTTTATTGAAGCAGCTAGAAATAGAAGGGAAGCTTTAGATCATGTATTATTATACGGACCACCTGGTTTGGGGAAAACCACGTTGTCCCATATTATCGCCAATGAGATGAATGTTAATATACGTATTACTTCAGGCCCTGCTATTGAAAGAGCAGGAGATCTTGCAGCCATATTAACTAATTTACAGGAAAATGATGTGCTGTTTATTGATGAAATACATCGTTTAAACCGTACTGTGGAAGAAATATTATATCCTGCTATGGAAGATTACGCACTGGACATCATTATTGGAAAAGGCCCCAGTGCCAGATCAATACGGTTGGATTTAAGTAAGTTTACTTTGATAGGAGCCACCACCAGAGCGGGGTTATTGACATCTCCATTGAGGGATCGTTTTGGTGTAATATGCAAATTAGAGCTTTATAACACCCAACAGTTGACGGAAATTGTTGTACGTTCCGCAAGAATATTGAATGTAGAAATAGATGAATTAGGGGCTAAAGAAATAGCCACTCGATCAAGGGGAACCCCAAGGATTGCTAATCGACTTTTAAAACGAGTAAGGGATTTTGCCCAGGTTAAATCTAATGGTATAATAACAAAAGACACTGCCAATAAAGCCTTAGAATTATTGGAAATTGATTATTTAGGTTTAGATGGCGTAGACAAAAAGATGATTGTAACTATGATTGAAAACTTTAAGGGAGGGCCAGTAGGGTTAGATACATTAGCCGCCTCCACCGGTGAAGAAAGAAATACAATAGAAGATGTCTATGAACCATATTTATTGCAGTTGGGTTTTATTAATCGAACACCACGGGGAAGAATTGTGATGGAAAAGGCATATAGACATTTTAATATTCCTTATGGTGAATAGTTTAGGTTTATTAACTTTGTATGAATTTTAGTAATGTTAAATTCATCTATAGTTTAGGAGTGATAAAGATATGAAAAGTATAAAAACATATATTATTATAATGTTACTAATCAGTTTTTTAGGAATTATTGTACAGCCAGTTTATGCTAATCAAACAAAACTACCTGCTACTTTGGAAGTAGGGTTGTTCTTTAATAACTCAGCAAAATCTACATTAAATTTAAAGGCAGCTAATGGCTTTATTGTTAGACAACATCGTAATACAGATAGAATTCAACTAATGAACTTAGTTAGTCATGATGATATTATAGTTAGAAAAGATGGTTTCTATCTAGGTAGTGGTGGAAACTATGTGGAATATACAGGCCCAATTCAAGAACGAGTGGGACAACAGGTACTACAAGGACCATTCCATGTTCAAGTAGGTAAGTTATTTCCTAGCATTACAGAAGCAGAAAAATTTATTGCATCATTAAAAATACAGGAAAACCCTTATTTGGTTTATGAAGGGGGTTGGAAGGTTTTTGTAGGTCTTTATATTGATGAGAAATCAAGTAAAAAATCAGCAGATGAAATAAAAACCAATACGGGGGAAGAAGCCATTGTAATTCAACCATCATCCACAAGGGTACAAGTATTGGATAAGCAAGATAAGGTCCTATTCATGTATGATGCTACAGAACAAATTTATTTCCAAGCTTTTCAAGATAAAGGTTCTATCCCATTAGTTAATGTGGAAGGTAAAAACTACAGGGGTGAAATAACTGTAAAAAGAATGAACGGAAATGACATGGCAGTCATTAATAAAGTACCTTTAGAGGAATATTTATATGGTGTAATTCCAAGAGAGATGCCTGCTTTATGGCCATTGGAAGCCTTAAAAGCCCAAGCTGTGGCAGCTAGAGGATATGCAGTGACTTCTATGGGAAGATTTAAAAACAGTGGTTTTGATTTATGTAATACCACTAATTCTCAAGTTTATGGGGGCTATGATGGTGAACATGTTAATTCAAATAGGGCAGTTGATGAAACTAAGTCAAGGATAATTACCTACAACGGTAATCCAGTAATCCCTTACTTTCATGCCAATAGTGGGGGACATACAGAAAATAGCGAAAATATTTGGTCAAATGCCCTACCTTATATTAGGGGAGTAAAAGATGACTATTCATTAGGAGTTCCTAGTAGTACGTGGAATGTAACGTTTACAGGTGCGCAAATTAAAGAAGCCCTAGAAAAAAATGGAATATTCATAGGAGAACCTAAAAGTATTACTATTACAGAACGTTCCGTAAATGGAAGGGTTTTAACTTTAATAGTTGAAGGAACAAAAGGAAAAGAAACCATGACGAAAGAGAAAAGTAGAAGAGTTTTTGGTTTAAGAAGTACATGGTTTAATGTTTCATTGCAAGGTGGTGGGTCAGTTGCAGTAAAAACTGCATCTAAGGATGGCAGTCAAGTAAATGTTACTAATGCCCATGTGATGACGGCAGATGGATTGAAAGTATTAAAAAATTCAACTAATATCAAAATGTTTAATGGGAAAAGCTATAAAGAGATAGAATCAGGTCCAGAAGTTTTTAGTTTTGAAGGTAAGGGTTTTGGACATGGCTTAGGTTTGAGTCAACATGGTGCAAGAAAAATGGCAGAGTTGAACTTCACCTTCGATCAAATATTAACCCATTATTATACTGGAGTAAAGGTGGAATTGCGTTAATGAAGACAGCAGAATTTGATTTTTATTTACCAGAGGAATTAATTGCCCAAACACCATTACAAAAGCGGGATGAATCCCGCTTAATGGTGTTGGATAAAACCACTGGAGAGATAGAACATAAATATTTCTATAATATGATTGATTATTTAAATGAAGGTGATTGTTTAGTTTTAAATAACACTAGAGTTTTACCTGCTAGACTTTTTGGAGAAAAAGTAGGAACTGGTGGCAAAATGGAATTTTTATTGTTGAAACAGACACAATTGAATACTTGGGAAGTATTGGTGAAACCAGGTAAAAGAGCAAAAATTGGTTCGTGTTTCACCTTTGGAGACGGGTCTTTACAAGCAGAAGTAATAGGTATTGGAGAAGAAGGTTCTCGAATTGTAGAATTCAAATATGAAGGTGTTTTTGAAGCAGTATTAGATAAACTAGGTAAAATGCCGTTACCCCCCTATATTACAGAGGAGTTGGAGGAGCAAGAGCGATACCAAACTGTTTTTTCTAAACATCAAGGTTCAGCGGCTGCCCCTACAGCAGGTCTTCATTTTACTAATGAATTACTGGAGAAAATTAAAGAAAAAGGGATTAAGGTATTGTTTATTACCCTTCATGTTGGTTTAGGAACTTTTAGGCCTGTTAAAGTAGAAAATATTTTAGAACATAAAATGCATGAAGAATATTATATGATTGAAGAGGAAACAGCAAAAGAAATCAATGCTGTAAAAGAAAAGGGTGGACGGGTATTAGCAGTAGGCACCACCTGTTGTCGTACGTTGGAATCTGCCGCCACACCAGAGGGGTTAGTGAAGGCTGGAAATGGATGGACGGATATATTCATCTATCCAGGTTATCAATATAAAGTAATAGATCGATTAATTACCAATTTTCACCTACCAGAATCCACCTTAATTATGTTGGTGGCTGCTCTTGTGGGGAAAGAAAATGTAATGAAGGCATATGAAGTGGCAGTGCAGGAAAAATATCGGTTTTTCAGCTTTGGAGATGCCATGCTGATAAAGTAGAAAGGTGAGAACTATGGCAATTAGATATGAATTAATTAAAGAATGTAAACAAAGTGGAGCTAGACTGGGTAAGTTATATACACCCCATGGAGTGATAGATACACCAATATTCATGCCAGTAGGTACGCAAGCAACTGTTAAGGCTATGACACCAGAAGAACTTTTAGAAATAGAAGCACAAATTATTTTGAGTAATACATATCATTTATACCTTCGTCCAGGTCATGAACTGATCAAAAAAGCAGGGGGCTTACATAAGTTTATGAACTGGCATAAGCCAATATTGACTGATAGTGGTGGTTTTCAAGTCTTTAGTTTAGGGGACTTGAGAAAAATTTCAGAAGAAGGTGTAGAGTTTAGATCCCATTTGGATGGTTCTAAACATTTCATCAGTCCAGAAAAGGCTGTGGAAATACAAACGGCTCTAGGGTCAGATATAATGATGGCATTTGATGAATGTCCACCATATCCTGCCGATAAGGATTATGTAAAAAAATCATTAGAAAGAACCACCCGTTGGGCGAAACGATGTAAAGAAGCCCATAAAAACACAGAAAATCAAGGGTTATTTGGCATTATTCAAGGAGGTATGTACGAAGACCTTCGTAGACAAAGTGCTGAAGAATTAATAGAATTAGACTTTCCGGGTTATGCAGTAGGAGGACTTAGTGTAGGAGAACCAAAACCATTAATGTATGAAGTGTTAGACTACACTACACCACTAATGCCAAAGGATAAACCAAGATATTTAATGGGTGTAGGTAGCCCAGATGCCTTAATAGAAGGGGTAATTAGAGGAATCGATATGTTTGACTGTGTATTACCAACTCGAATTGGTCGTAATGGAACAGCCATGACCAGTAGAGGAAGGGTGGTAATAAAAAATGCCAGTCATACGGAATCCTTTGAGCCATTAGATCCAGAATGTGGGTGCTACACTTGTAAAACTTATACAAAAGCTTACTTAAGACATCTATTTAAAGCAGATGAAATACTTGGCTTACGTCTTTTGACCCTTCATAATCTATCCTTCTTAATTAAAATGATGGAAGAGGTTAGACAAGCCATATGGGAAGATCGCTTATTAGATTATCGAAAATCCTTCTTTGAAAAATATGGTTATGAACTTTAAAAAAATTATTAAATATATTTTTTATAAAGGATATTTTGTACATATACCGAATACTTTACTTTAAGGAAAATTATTTTTATAAGGAGGTTGTAAGATGCAACAATTTACAGGGTTAATAATACCCTTCGGGTTTTTGGCTATTTTATACTTTATGATGATTAGACCTCAACAAAAAAAGGAAAAGAAAATTCGTGAAATGAGAAGTAATTTAACTGTAGGTGCTGACATCATTACTATTGGTGGTATATACGGTAAAATTACAAAGATAAAAGATGATGTTATCACCATCGAGGTTGGTGCTGATAAGACTAAGTTAGTGATAGCTCGATGGGCTATAGGGAACGTAATTACTAAAGAAGCGTAGACTGATGAAAAGCCTTCATCTTCTTTGTTACTGCCAAAAGCCAACAGGCTTGCGTATTACTTATACGCTACGCCCGCTGGCTTTTGTTGTGCCTCGAATCTAAAGACTTTTCATCAGTCTTACTGTGAAAGTCAACATCTACATTGTTACTGCCAAAAGCCAACAGGCTTGCGTATTACTTATACGCTACGCCCGCTGGCTTTTGTTGTGCCTCGAATCTAAAGGCTTTTCATCAGTCTGACTGTGAAAGTCTTCATCTTCTTTGTTACTGCCAAAAGCCAACAGGCTTGCGTATTACTTATACGCTACGCCCGCTGGCTTTTGTTGTGCCTCGAATCTAAAGACTTTTCATTAGTCTGACTGTGAAAGCCTTCATCTTCTTTGTTACTGCCAAAAGCCAACATCTTCTTTGTTACCATCTTTTTTATTGGTATAAACATAATTTTATTGCATATTTATGGAATAAGATTGCTTTGGGGGTGTTAGAATGAAGGGAGCAAAAAAAATGGTTACTAAAAGTCGTGGTCCTTTCAATATTTGGACGTATGGTAGAGGTCTTGTAAGGGGCTATGTTTTAGCATTAATGCTATTTCTAGTCTGTGGAGTTTTAATTACCTATACTGGACTTGGGGAAGGCATTATACCATTGGTAACTTCAATTATTATGATTTTGGGGGTAGCGTATGCAGCCCTTTATGCAGTGGCGAATATTGGATCGAAGGGATGGCTACATGGAGCTATTATCGGTTTGGTATTCATGTTTTTACTTATTGTTTTAAGTAAGATGTTTATAACTGACTATTTATTAGACAAATATGTAATGTATAAAGTATTAATTAGCGTTGTAACGGGTAGCATTGGAGGAATGATTGGTATTAATATAAAATAATGGTTTTTTTAGAATTAGTTTTGTGATATAATTTTATAGAAATTATATGGGAAAGGGGACTTAAACATAATGAAGCACATTAAAACATTAAGTGGAGCAACATTAGCTAATAGTGCTGCAAAGGGCGGATGTGGAGAATGCCAAACTTCTTGTCAGTCGGCATGTAAAACATCTTGTACAGTAGCAAACCAAGAGTGTGAAAACAAATAAACCTTAAAAAGATACATAAAGATAAGCAGCAGTGTATTTCACTGCTGTTTTTTCTTGATTGTTTCACTAAAATTATATAAAATGATAAGGGTGAAGCAAAATTATGGAAGGAGTACGTCGCAAAATGATACATAAATTCAATCAAGTAAATAAAAATATTGTAATAGATGTCAATAGCGGGGCTGTACATGTGGTGGACCCATTGGTGTATCGTATTCTAGATTATTACTCAATAAAAAGTGATCTAGAAATTATTGGGCTTTTACAGGAGGAGTATACTGTAGAGGATATTCAGGAGGCTTTAGAGGAAATTAATACTTTAAAAAATGAAGGTTTGTTGTTTAGTGAAGAAAGATATTTAGAACATGAGAGTTTTAAAAATAAACAACCTGTAGTAAAAGCCCTATGTCTACATATTTCCCACGATTGTAATATAAGATGTAAATATTGTTTTGCGTCTCAGGGTGATTTCAAAGGACAAAGAACTTTGATGGATTTAGAGGTAGGTAAAAAAGCTATTGATTTTTTATTGGAAAACTCTGGAAAAAGAAGAAATCTAGAAGTGGATTTTTTTGGCGGCGAACCCTTAATGAACTTTGATGTAGTGAAGGATATTGTAAAGTATGGAAGGGGGAGAGAGAAGGAATTTAATAAAGAAATCCGATTTACAATGACCACCAATGGTGTACTATTAAATGATGAAAACATGAAGTTTATCAATGAAGAAATGTACAATGTTGTATTGAGTATTGATGGACGTGAAGATATAAATGATCATATGAGATACACTATTAATGGACAAGGTACTTATGAGGTTATTGTTCCAAAACTTTTAAAAATGGCAGAACTACGTGGGCATAAAAACTATTATGTTCGTGGAACTTTTACTAAATTCAACTTAGACTTTTCTAATGATGTACTGCATTTAGTAGATTTAGGTTTTAAAAATGTTTCTGTAGAGCCAGTGGTGGCAGCTCCACAGCATGATTATGCCATTGGAGAAGAAGATTTACCAACGGTATTTAAACACTATGAAATTTTGGCAGAAGAATACGTGAAAAGAACGAAGGAAGGAAATCCTTTCTTATTCTTCCACTTTATGATTGATCTAAATCAAGGTCCTTGTATAATCAAGCGAATTGTTGGTTGTGGTGCTGGGGCAGAATATCTAGCAGTAACGCCAGAAGGTGAACTTTATCCTTGTCATCAGTTTGTAGGTAACACTGACTTTATGATTGGAAATGTAATGGATAAATCATTTAAAAAAGAGCTATACTATACCTTTGCAGAAGCCCATGTTTATAATAAAGAAAAATGTAATGAATGTTGGGCAAAGTTTTATTGTAGTGGTGGTTGTCACGCCAATGCATACCATTTTAACAAAGATATTAATGTACCCTATAATATTGGTTGTGAGATGGAAAAGAAACGAATTGAGTCTGCATTGATGATTCAGGCAAAATTAGCAGAGGAGGGAGTATAATGATTAAAACATTCCAAGACAAGAAACCTAATATCCATGAAAGTTGCTTTGTAGCAGAAACAGCTGATATAATTGGTGATGTCACCATTGGTGCCAACAGTAATATATGGTATAAGGCAGTTCTTAGAGGAGATGACAATTGTATTAAGATTGGTGAAAATACCAATATACAAGACAATACCGTGGTACATATTAGTAAAATTTATCCCACCATCATAGGGGATAATGTAACGATTGGCCACAGTTCAATTGTACATGCCTGTAAAATTGGTAATAATACTTTAATTGGAATGGGAGCTATCGTATTAGATGGAGCAGAAGTTGGTGATGAGACCATTATTGGAGCAGGCAGTCTTGTGGCTCAGGGGAAGAAAATACCATCAGGTGTTTTAGCTTTAGGTTCACCAGCGAAGGTTATTAGAGAATTAACTGATGAAGAAAAGAAAAGCTTAAAAGTATCAGCTGATCATTACGTAGTCATAAGCAAAAAACATAAAGAATAATCACCATTGGAAAAGGTGGATTTAACTGGTGAAATTAGATTTGTTGACTGATTGAGTTATTAGATATATAATTAAATTTATGATACTAGGTAAGGGGGAATTAAAACTATGAAAATGAAAAATGCAATAATATTTTTGTTAGTATTGGCTATTGTTGGTTTTGCAACATATACTGCATTTTATGGTTTGCAAATTGGTGATAAAACAATAAATCCAGTACAAGATTCTATTAAACAAGGTTTAGATTTAAGGGGTGGAGTATACGTTGTATATGAAGCAAAGACTGATGAAACTGGTGCAGAATTAGACAAGATTATGCATCAAACCATTGAAGTATTTAGACGTAGGGTAGATGCTTTTGGTTTAACAGAGCCTTCAATTGTTCGTGAAGGGGACAAGCGAATTAGAGTAGAATTACCTGGAGTTGAAAATGCCCAAGAAGCTATTGACTTAATTGGTAGAACAGCTCAACTTAAATTTGTTGCTGGAGACAATGAAGAAGTAGTAGTAACTGGTAATAATGTTAAAAAATCAGAGGCTGCATACTCAGAAGGTCAAGTTGTAGTTAGCTTAGAGTTTGATATGGAAGGTGCTAATAAATTTGCTGAAGCTACAGAAAGAGTGGCTAAAAACACTTACGGATCAAAAGAAAATAAAATATTTATTGTTTTAGATGATGAAGTAATACAAGATCCTAATGTAACTGGTAAAATTACAGGAGGTAGAGCACAAATTTCTGGTAGATATACCGAAGAAGAAGCTGTTAATATAGCTGCTTTAATCCGTGCTGGGGGTCTACCGGTAGACTTAGATGAAGTACAAAGTTCAACTATTACAGCTACACTAGGGGTAAATGCTTTAAATAGAAGTGTTAGAGCTGCTCAAATAGGACTTATGCTGGTATTAATATTTATGTTAGTATATTATAGAATACCAGGGTTAGTAGCAAATGTTGCTTTAACAGTGTATATCTTAATAGTATTAGGTGTATTTGTTGCCTTTAATGCAACATTAACATTACCAGGTATTGCTGCATTAATTCTTTCTGTTGGTATGGCGGTGGATGCTAATGTTATTATCTTTGAAAGATTAAAAGAAGAATTAAGAGCAGGAAAAACGGTTCGTGCTGCTATAGATGCTGGATTTAAAAGAGCATTAAAAGCAATTTTAGACTCCAATATTACTACCCTTATAGCGGGTGTAGTTCTTTATCAATTTGGTACAGGACCAATTAGAGGTTTTGCCCTCATGTTAATGATTGGTATTTTAGCAAGTATGTTCACTGCTGTTGTTGTTACAAAATTCCTATTAAAACTTTTTGTAGGAATGAATGTAACTAAAAACAGTAAATTATTTGGAGCATAGGGGGGGAGATCATATGAGAATAATAGAAAATCGTAAGATTTGGTTTTCCATTTCTGCATTAATTATATCTTTAGGTTTAATATTAGGGTTAGTAAGAGGTTTTAATCGTGGTATAGATTTTACAGGTGGATCCTTATTAGAAATTGAACTACACCAAGCTGTTTCAGTGGATGAAGTTAGAAGTATTGTTAATGAATATGATACTAAAGCTAACATTAACTTTTTAGGAACAGAAAGATCAATTGTTCAAATAAGATCAATTATAGATTTTGATAATAAAGAGAGAGTAGAAATTTTCAATCAATTTAAAGAGAAATATAATTTAAATTTAGAAGAAGATTTCTTAAGAACTGAGCAGTTTGGCCCATCAGTTGGTAAGGAAATTCAACGTAATGCATTATTAGCAATGATTATTTCTGCCATTGGAATGCTAGCTTATATCACCTTTAGATTTGAGTTAAGATTTGGTTTAGCAGCTATTGTTGCTTTAATCCATGACGTATTAGTAGTAGTGGCTGTTTACTCGATATTAAGAATCCCAATCAACAGTCCATTTGTTGCTGCCATCTTAACAATCTTAGGTTACTCTATCAATGATACTATTGTTGTATTTGATAGAATTAGAGAAAACTTAAAGTTCTTAAAGAAGAACAATTATGCACAAATAGCGAATGATAGTATAACTCAAACACTTACTCGTTCTATTAATACTTCATTAACAACTTTAGTTACTATTGTTGCGTTATATGTATTAGGAGTTGAACAAGTTAGAGAGTTTGCATTACCATTGATTGCAGGGGTATTAAGTGGAACTTACTCTTCTATCTTCATAGCTAGCCCAACTTGGGTGTTATTAAAAGAAATGCAAAAAGGTAAAGCTACAGTTCAACCAAATCCAGAATTAAAATAATTAGGTTTCTCGTAAATAGTGGGTTTTAGTTAAAGTCTTAATTGCTACTATTTTATAGAACTATTACAAGTAATATAAAACAAAAAATGGTAATAATACAGATAAATGTATTGTTACCATTTTTTTATGTTAAATCTAATTATTGTTACATATTGTAGAGATATGGGGTTGTTGACGTGGCAAAATTGAGAATGAAATATAAAAATTTAAAGCGTTATAAAAGAATTGGTGAAGTCACTGTAAAGTATGGCTTTGATGTGGTGGCGGAAAAGTTATGTGAAAAAGGGTTAATTCCAAAATTTATATTAAATATAAATAAAACTGGCAAAAACTTAAGTCTGGGAAAAAGGCTTCGGTATGCATTAGAAGAACTAGGACCAACCTTTATTAAGTTGGGGCAGATTTTAAGTACCAGAAGGGATATATTTGGCGATGAAATAGCCAATGAATTATCTAGGCTTCAAGATAATATAGCTCCATTTCCTTTTGAAAAGGCAGTGGTGGTTTTTGAAAGGGAAATGAAGATGACAATAGAACAAACCTTCAAATCCTTTAGTAAAGAACCTATAGCTTCTGCCTCGATTGGGCAGGTTTATGAAGCAACTCTAAAAACAGGAGAACAGGTAGTTGTAAAAATACAAAGACCAAATATTTCGGCTATTATTGAAAGGGATATAGATATTTTATTTAACCTTGCAAGGCTATTGGATGAACATTTGGACAAGAATAAACCAATTAAGTTTATAGAAATGGTTGAAGAATTTTATTATACTATTAAACGGGAGCTAGATTATTCAAATGAAGGTAGAAACGCAGAAAGATTTAGTGAAAATTTTAGAAAAGATAAAAATATTGTTGTGCCTAAAGTATATTGGAACTATTCAACTAGAAAAATATTAACCCTGCAACGTATTTATGGCGTAAAAATCATGGATATAGACACCTTAAAAAACAAAGGATGGGACTTGAAAAAAATAGCCGATATAGGAGCAGAAGCTTTTATGAAACAGGTATTTATTCATGGTTTCTTTCATGGTGACCCCCATCCAGGAAATATATTTGCTATAAATGAATCACAAGTAGCTTTCATTGATTTTGGTGTAGTAGGTTTTTTAGATAAACAGAGTCTTAAAATGATTACTGCTATTTTTACAGCAGGGGCTAGAAGAGATGTAGATAAACTGGTGAATACGTTAATAGAGATGGATGCAATTGCACCAGAAACCAATATGCGAAGGCTAAAGGAAGATGTGTCTGTATTAATAAACCTCTACTATAATATACCCCTTAAAAGATTAAATCTAGGGGAGGCATTAAAAGAACTAATTGAAATTGCCTACATAAATAAAATTACCCTACCACCCCAATTAATGCTATTATTTAAATCGGTGGTGACACTGGAGGGCAGTGGAAAGTACCTAAATCCAGAGTTTAGCCTATCTAGCGTAACAAAAAACTCAATTAAAGAAATCTATCTACACCGTCTACAACCTCAACAAATATTGACTGAAATACGAGATTATACAGATGAAATTATTTTTGGTATTAAATATTTACCAAAGCAAATAAGAAATTTGATTAAAAGACTCGAAACCAGCGATATAAAACTACAGTTAGATCATACTGGGTTTAAGCCTTTATATGAAGAGTTAAACAGACTAACAAACAAGATTTCCCTCAGTTTAATTACATCTGCCCTAATAGTAGGTTCTTCTTATATGATTAGAAACCAAGTAGAATCTAGTTTATATGGTGTCTCATTATTAGGATTAGTTACTTTTGCCATCGCCAGTATATTAGGGATAAGTGTAATAATCTCTATACTTATTAATAATTGGCATAAAAAATAAAGAGGAATATCGCAGTTTTTGTTGAATTATTGTATAAGTTGAATTAATATAAAATATAGGTAGCAATGGCTACCTATATTTTATTTGTGATGATTAAAATCATTGAAGGTAGTCTAAAGGGGGCATATGGTTGCAAAAGTGGATGTTGAAGAATATAAAAGTAGATTATAAGCAAATGTCTAAAGAACTACAGATCAGTGAAATTTTATGTAAGATAATGGTTAATAGAGGTATTGTTGAGAAGGAAGTTGCTTATGATTTTCTTAATCCAAATTTAAATAAATTACACAATCCATTATTAATGAAGGATCTTAATAATGGTGTTAAAGTCATAAAACAGAAAATTTCAGAAGATAAAAAAATTAGAATAATTGGGGACTATGACGTTGATGGTGTCATTAGTACTTATTTATTATATACAGCACTGTCTAATTGTGGTGCTATAGTAGATTATGAAATACCCCATCGAGTGGAGGATGGATATGGGATAAACAACAGCATTATTGACACTGCCCATCAAGATGGTATTGATACCATCATTACCTGCGACAATGGAATTTCTGCTATAGAACAAATTAAACATGCTAAAGAATTAGGTTTAACTGTAATTGTCACCGATCATCATGATGTACCCTTTATAGAAGATGAGGAGGGAAACCGAACTTATATAAGGTCTGAAGCCGATGCTATTATCAACCATAAACAATTGGATTGCCAGTACCCCTTTAAACATCTTTGTGGTGGTGGAGTGGTTTACAAGTTTATTCAAGTGTTATATGCAGAAATGGGGATTAAACAGGAATTATTAGAAGAACTATTACAGTTTGTTGCCATTGCTACAGTTTGTGATGTGGTGGATTTAGTAGACGAAAATAGAGTCCTAGTAAAAAAGGGACTTGAACTAATAAACTACACTAATAACATAGGACTTAAAGCATTAATGAAAGCCACTGGCATAGAAGGGAAGCCAATAAGCACCTATACCCTTGGGTTTGTAATAGGACCATGCATAAATGCAACTGGTAGGTTAGATTATGCAAAGAAGGGGTTAGAATTGTTATTATCCAATAATGTTGATGAGGCGGATGCTTTGGCAAATGAACTCCACCAGTTAAATGAAGAAAGAAAACAGATGACAATAGAAGGTGTTGAACAAATTATTAAAAATATTGAAAGCACCTGTGCTGGAAAAGATAAGGTGTTTGTTGTCTATAAGTCTGGAATACATGAAAGTATCGCAGGTATTATTGCAGGAAGAATTAAAGATAAGTACCATGTACCCACCATAATATTAACTGATGCAGAAGATGGGGTAAAGGGTTCAGCTAGATCCATAGAAGGGTATAATATGTTTGAGGAATTATTGAAATGTAAAGATTTACTTACTAAATTTGGAGGACATCCAATGGCAGCAGGTTTATCTCTTTTGTCAGAGAACATCGAGTCTATGAGGGAAAGATTAAACCAACTGACAACATTAACAGAGGAAGATTTGATTCCCAAAATATATATAGATGCACAGCTTCCTCTAGAAATGATTACTTTAGAGTTAGCAGAGAAATTGCAAGAACTGGAGCCTTTTGGTAAAGGTAATTCTAAACCGTTATTTGCAGAAAAAGAACTAAAGGTTACATCAGCATCCGTTTTAGGAGTTAATAAAAATGTCCTAAAACTGAAGTTACTATCGAAAAAAGGTAAAGTTATGGAGGCAGTGTATTTTGGAAATATACCAGAATTTGAAAAATTAATTATAAATAAATTTGGTCAATTAGAAGTAGACAAACTCTATAAGGGTAAAGGTAATGAAATTGTATTAGATTTTATTTACACTGTTGGAATTAATGAATATAGGGGAAATAAAAGCGTACAAATGATTATTCAAAGTTATCGTTAGTATAATTTACTTGATTAAATAGAAGATGTTTATAATATCATTAACCAAATATTGATAAAATTGAATTTTAAAGATATAATAAAATTATTCTATATATTCTAGTTTTTATTTAATTGATTCGTCAAAGTTCTACATTTTTTTAAATTTTGTTAATTAATAGGTTTTAAATCATAAATTCCTTTCAATCACAGAGCAGGAAGGATATAATTAATTTTAACGAATCAGGTAAAACTTATTAGATAGAGTAAATGATGAGTAGCATATTTAATTAGATACAATTTATCATAGTAAAAAAAAATACTATAACGTTTATAAGAATGAGGAGGAAGTAAGATGGATTTAAGAAAAGAAATAAGAGAGATACCAGATTTTCCAAAGGAAGGTATTAGTTTTAAGGATATAACACCATTATTAAAGGACAAAGATGTTTTTCAATTTGTAGTTAAAGAATTTGTTAACCAATTAAAAGATCTTAATGTAGATGTTATTGTAGGACCAGAAGCTAGAGGGTTCTTAGTAGGAACACCAGTGGCATATGAATTAGGAATAGGTTTTGTACCAGTAAGAAAGCCTGGTAAATTACCAGCTGAAACAATTAGATATGAATATGAGTTAGAGTATGGAACAGATGCATTAGAAATACATAAAGATGCCATTCAACCAGGACAAAGAGTAGCAATTTTAGATGATTTATTGGCAACAGGTGGTACTGTATTGGCTGCTGCAAAATTAATCGAAGAACTGGGTGGAGAAGTGGTTTCTTTAAACTTCTTAATTGAATTAGCTTTCTTAAAAGGAAGAGATACTTTAACAGGTTACAAAATGGAGTCTTTAGTAAAATACGAATAATAATAACAAAAGGGTCATGGATCATAGATGTCTATGCTGCGAGAGGGTGATAATAAATGTTGGAAAATTTAATAGCCATGATAGAAGAATATAATCCTCAATGTGATGTGGGATTAATAATTCGTGCTTACAACTTTTCTGAAGAAGCCCATCAAGGTCAATATAGAAAGTCTGGTGAGCGTTATTTCATTCATCCAGTGGAAGTAGCAAAGATATTAATTAAATTAAGGTTAGATAGTAGTACTATTGTCGCAGCATTGCTCCATGATGTTATAGAAGATACAGATTATGGCTATGATAAAATAAAAATGGAGTTTGGAGAAGAGATAGCTCAGTTGGTGGAAGGTGTTACAAAGCTTACTAGAATGTCTTTTGAATCCAAAGAAGAAAGAGAAGCAGAAAATCTTAGAAAAATGTTTGTGGCTATGGCTAAGGATATTCGTGTAATCTTAATTAAATTAGCTGATCGTCTTCACAACATGAGAACCTTAAAGTACCAGTCGGATGAAAAAAAGAAGGAAAAGGCATTGGAGACTTTAGAAATTTATGCTCCCATTGCCCACCGGTTGGGAATCTCTAGGATAAAGTGGGAGTTAGAGGACTTATGTCTTCGTTACATTGATCCAGAGGGTTATTATGATTTAGTAGAAAAAGTAGCCAGTAAACGTAGAGATAGAGAATTATTCATTAATCAAGTTATCAATGAGTTACAGCTGAAATTAACAGACTTTAGTATAGAGGGGGAAATTTCTGGTAGACCAAAACACTTCTATAGCATATATAGGAAAATGGTTTATCAAGGAAAATCCTTTGATGAAATATTCGACTTTTTGGCGGTACGAGTATTGGTGGAAACCATTAAAGATTGTTATGGTGTATTAGGTATTGTCCATACTATGTGGAAGCCTATTCCAGGTAGATTTAAGGATTATATTGCTATGCCCAAGCCCAATATGTATCAATCACTACATACCACTGTAATTGGACCTAAAGGTGAACCTGTAGAAATTCAGATTAGAACCTTAGAAATGCATCAAATATCTGAATATGGAATTGCTGCCCATTGGAAATATAAAGAGGGTAAAAGTGGTGATCCTGATAATATTAGTGGAAACCTTTCATGGGTTGGTCAAATGTTGGAGTTGGAAAAAGCATCAGAAGATCCTAAAGAATTCATGGAATCTTTAAAGGTAGACTTATTTACCAATGAAGTATTTGTTTTTACACCAAAAGGTGAAGTAATTAACCTTCCCACTGGTTCTACCCCCATTGATTTTGCATATAGAATACATTCAGATATAGGGAACAAATGCGTAGGCTCTAAAGTGGATGGAAGAATAGTACCGTTGGATTACAAGTTAAAGAATGGAAATATAATAGAGATTTTAACTTCTTCCAACAGTAATGGCCCTAGTCGAGATTGGTTGAAGATTGTTAAAAGTTCTCAAGCTAAAAATAAGATTAGGCAATGGTTTAAGAAGGAAAGACGTGAAGAGAACGTAGAAAAAGGTCGCGAAATATTAGAAAGAGAAATTAAAAGACAAGGGCTTCAACAGCAAGAAGCATTACAAGTTAAATTGTTAATTTCAATTGCTAAAAGATTGGGTTTAAACAATGAAGAAGACTTATATGCTGCCATTGGTTATGGAGGTATTACCCTTAGTCAAGTTTTACCTAAAATAAAAGATGTCATTAAAAAAGATACTGTAAAAAAAGAGACGGTTGCAGATTTATTAGATAAAGAAGGAAATTCTCAACATAAGTTACAAGAAGAAAAAAACAACACTAAAAAGAAACAGGGTCAAGGAGTTACAGTAAAAGGTATTGACAATATTATGGTAAGATTTTCCCGATGTTGCAATCCAGTCCCTGGAGATGAAATAATTGGTTATATAACTAGGGGTCGAGGGGTTTCAATTCATCGTAAAGATTGCCCTAATTTAATGGATACCATTGAATCTGCCGATCGTTTAATTGATGTAGAATGGGATACAAATAAACAGAGAAGTTTTCAAGCAGAAATACAAATTAGAGCTTATGATAAGAAGGGTTTATTATCTGAAATA
The DNA here is from genome assembly GCA_938074565.1 of uncultured Alkaliphilus sp. GTDB lineage: Bacteria > Bacillota > Clostridia > Peptostreptococcales > Natronincolaceae > Alkaliphilus. The sequence continues at coordinate 40,257 of CALJEQ010000005.1, forward strand.
ACTAGGGTGATTACAGATAGTAAGATGATTGTTAATGCTTTAAATGCAAGAACAAATAAAGAACGTCTAGCAGTGCTTAATTTAACTATAGAGATTGATGACATTAATCAGTTAGACAAAATTATGCAAAAGTTCAGGAATCTAAGTGAGGTATTAGATGTACATCGGGTTATTACCTAGTTCAAGGAGGATGGCATGAGAGCAGTTGCACAAAGGATTAAAGAAGGTAGAGTTGAGGTGGAAGGGGAAGTTACCGGAGAAATACAACAAGGCCTTTTGGTGTATTTAGGTGTTGGTAGTGATGATACTAATCAAGACGTTAAATATATGGCTGAAAAATTGGTGAACCTAAGGATATTTGAAGATGCAAATGAAAAAATGAATTTTTCAGTAGTAGATATAGGTGGAAAAATGTTGGTGGTTTCGCAATTCACCCTATATGGTGATTGTAGAAAAGGAAGAAGACCCAATTTTACAGAAGCTGCAAAACCTGAAATTGCAGATCAACTTTATTTGGAACTGGTAAAAACATGTAAAGAAATGGGAGTACAGGTTGAAACAGGTGTTTTTCAAGCTGACATGAAGGTCTATTCTATTAATGATGGGCCTGTAACCATGCTTATAGACAGTAAGAAAGGTTTTTAAGGAGGAATTGAGTATGTTATTAGAGAAAATACCAGCGGGGGTATATGGTGTCAATTGCTACGTAATTGCCGATGAAAAGACCAATAAAGCAGCAGTTATCGACCCAGGTGGAGATGCAGATAAAATAATCAATTTTATAGAAGAAAATGAATTAGAATTAGAATATATAATTTTAACCCATGCCCATGGAGATCATATTGGTGGAGTAGAGGGTATCCAAAAGAAATTAAATACAGCAGTATATTTACATGAGGCAGATTTATATATTTTAAAAGATAAAAATAAAAACTACTCGGCTTCAATGGGTGGTGCAGGTTGTGAAATAGACACCGATAAGTTTGTTGTAGATGGACAAGAACTTTTATTAGGTGAACTGAAAATGCAAATTATTCATACACCAGGACATACCCCTGGAGGAATATGTATAAAAGTAGAAAATATACTTTTCACTGGAGATACTTTGTTCTCTAATTCCATTGGTAGAACAGACTTAGAAGGTGGAAGTTATGAAGAAATAGTTAATGGTATAAAAACAAAATTAATGGTACTAGACGATGAAATAACAGTTTTGCCAGGGCATGGACCAGCCACCAGAATAGGTATTGAAAAATTGACAAATCCATATATTAAGTAAAGTATACTCCCGGGATATGAGGGTAAAATAGTAATAAATCGTTTCCGGGAGGTTTTTTATATGAAAAAAAGAATTGGTGAGTACATACAAGACATAAAAAGAAGAAGCTTTACAGATATGCATCTTCACGATTTTTTGGACATGAAGGAAGCGGGTTTGTCAGATAGTGAGATGGCTATGGAATTTGGAGTTAGTAAAAAAGTTATAGAATCATTGAATAGGGAAATAAAAGAAGACTAGCGATGGGAGTTTAAAGGATGATTAAGGTTGTTTGTATTGGGCATAACTATGCCTATGAAGTTAAAGAGCTACTAAAATTGTTTTATCCCCCTGAGGAAATACTGATTTCAATTAATGACGAGACTGTAGAAGCAATGGTTTCCATAGATGAAGTAATCATCAGTAGTGTTAATGTTATAGATGAACAAATAATAGTTGAAACAGAAATTCAGTATAATGGAAAAATAGAAAAAATTAGAGAAGTTAGAAACTTGATGAATTGTAATGTTCTACATAAAAGAAAAGTAGAAAAAAACCTCGTTAAAAGGGGTATTTTTCAATTGTTAGAAAAAGTAAAGAAAACATATATACCTTGGGGAATATTAATTGGTATTAGACCAACAAAAATAGTCCACGAATTAATGGAAGAAGGGAAACCTAAAGAAGAAATCTTAAAAATACTACAAGAAGAGTATCTTATCCAACAGGAAAAGGGACAGCTTCTTCTATCGGTGGCTGAAACAGAGCATCCCTTTATTTATCCTATAGATGAAGATAAAATTAGTATTTATATTAGTATTCCATTTTGCCCCACCCGTTGTATATATTGTTCTTTTCCATCTAATCCAATAAAACAATGGGGGCATTTAAAAGATGATTATGTTGATGCCTTATGCAAAGAAATAGTAGAAACTGCAAAAGACTTTAATCATAGAGGGAAGATTATTGAAACCGTCTACATCGGTGGAGGTACACCATCTACCTTAAATATAACTCAAATGGAAAAGCTATTTAATTGTTTAAAGGATTCTTTTAACTTACAAACAATAAAGGAGCTAACCTTTGAAGCAGGGCGTCCAGACACGATAGATGAAGAAAAATTGCAATTTTTATTAAATAATGGAGTTACACGTTTAAGCATTAATCCTCAATCTATGAATGATTGTACCTTACAAACTATTGGCAGAAATCATTCAGTGGAGGACATTAAAAAAGCTTATTTCCTAGCTGAAAAGGTTGGTTTTAAGAACATAAACATGGATTTGATTATTGGATTACCAGGGGAAGATTCTTCTATGGTAGAGAATACGATGAAGGAATTATTGGATCTTAAGCCCAACAACTTAACTGTACATACTTTAGCTGTTAAGAAGGCTTCTCAACTTAAGGAAGAAAAAGAATCCTATCGATTGGAAGAGGAAGAAGAAGTTATTAAAATGTTGAAAATTACCCAAGACTATGCTAATAAAATGGGGTTAAAACCTTATTATATGTATCGTCAAAAGCATATGCTAGGGCATTTAGAGAATATTGGTTTTTGTAAACCTGGGTTTGAGGGAATCTATAATATATTAATTATGGAGGAAAAGCAGACCATACTTGCCTTTGGAGCAGGGGCCGTTTCTAAATTCGTGTTTCCTAAGGAAAATCGACTGGAGAGGGTGCCGAATATTAAAAACCTAGAACTATATTTGGAAAGAGTCGATGAAATGGCGACTCGTAAAAAAAATTACCTTTAGTAGGTTGACAACATATAGAAAAAACCTTATAATATTAGCAATTCAATACATTACATACGTTTAATCAGGAATAGTAGATAGGATACCCGTTGAAGCGAGTCGAGGAGGGTGAAAGCTCGATACGAAGGATCAAATTGAAGACACCAGATGAGTATATTTTCTGAAGTCAGTAGGAAAGTCCGTAGGCCTGCGTTAAAGGTTTAAGTGGGATTCAATCCAATTAGGGTGGTACCGCGGGAAATATAAACTCTCGTCCCTTACCAGGGCATGGGGGTTTTTTTGTTGCCAAAAAAATAGTTAAAAATAGGATGGAGGAGTAATAATTATGAAAATAAGTACAGCAACTGTAAAAGGAACATTTGACATAGTACCTTCAGATATGAGATTAAGGGAATGGATGAAAAATACTGTTTTAAATATTTATAAAAAAAGTGGTTTTGAACAGATTGAAACACCATCAATAGAAAATCTGGAATTACTAACTAAGAGTGAAGGTGGAGAAAATCTTAATCTTCTGTTTAAAATCCTAAAAAGAGGAGAAAAACTTGATTTAGGAAAAGAAAATTTAAGTGAAGATAGTATTTGTGATTTAGGGCTAAGATATGATTTAACCCTACCATTAAGTAGGTTTTATACTAATAATCGTGAAGTACTGCCTAACCCATTTAAAGCAATACAAACAGGTTGGGTATGGAGGGCAGAGAAGCCCCAAAAGGGAAGGTTTAGACAATTTACCCAATGTGATATAGACATCATGGGAGAAAAATCTGAAATAGCAGAAATTGAGCTAATTACCACCACAGCTAAAGCCTTGAAAGCATTGACTTTTGATAATTTTACAGTAAAAATTAATGATAGAAGACTACTGAAAAGTGTAATTACAAGTATAGGATTTGAAGAACAAGAAGTTGAATCCCTTTGTATTACCCTTGATAAAATGGATAAAATAGGCAGAGATGGAGTAACAAAGGAATTATTGTCTAAGGGTTATAATGAAGAGAAGGTAACTGCCTTTTTATCAGCACTGGAGGATTTAAAGGGCTTAGACAAAGAAGTTTTATCAAAATATAATGTAGAAGAAGAAGTTCTTGACTCTTTAAGAAGAGTAATAGAAGTGGTTCAAAAACAGTCTAAGGGAGTATATAACATAGAGTTTGATGTTACTTTAATTAGAGGAATGGGTTATTATACAGGTCAAATATTTGAAATTGTTAGTAATGACTTTGGTAGTTCAATAGCTGGTGGTGGAAGATATGATAAAATGATAGGTAGATTCCAAAAAGAAGATGTACCTGCTGTTGGTTTTTCCATAGGTTTTGAAAGAATCTTTTCTATTTTAAAGGAAAGGAATTTTGAAATACCAGACGCTACTGCAAAATTGGCATTGTTATTTACATCATCTGATGATATTAATGCAGTTTTAGAATGGGCTAATGGTTTAAGGGAAGAAGGTAAAATTGTTAGTGTATTCCCTAAAAACAAGAAATTTGGTAAGCAGATTAATAACTTAATTAGACAACGTTTTGATGCCTATGCCATCTGTAATGAGGGTGTATTAGGAGAAGTTACTAAATTAGAAGCAGAAGAAGAAGAAAAATAGATAAAAGTAGCAGATAAAAAAATAGATAAAAAAATAGATAAAAAAATATAATAACGGACATGAAGTATGTGGAAGAGTAGTCAAGTTTGAAAAGAATCAGGCTAAGGAGGTTTATATATGACAACAAAGTTAAAGAGAACCCATATGGGGGGAACATTAAGAAGTCAGCAGATTGAAGAAAAAGTAACATTAATGGGATGGGTACAAAAAAGAAGAGACTTAGGTGGCTTAATATTTGTAGACTTAAGAGATCGTAGTGGTATTGTTCAGATTGTGTTTGATCAAACGGTATCAGAAGAAGCCTTTAAAAAGGCTGAACAATTAGGTTCGGAATATGTTATTGCAGTGGAAGGTAAAGTATTACTAAGACAATCGGTTAATCCAAACCTACCTACGGGAGAAATAGAAATTTTTGCAGAAGAGTTGGTCATTTTAAATACATCAGAAACGCCACCAATATATATAAAGGACGATGATGATGTTTCAGAAAATTTAAGACTAAAATATCGCTACTTAGATTTAAGAAAATCATCAATGCAAAAAAACCTTCTAATTAGACATGAAACAGCTAAAATAGTGAGAAATTTTTTAAGTGATGAAGGTTTTATTGAAGTGGAAACACCTGTTTTAACAAAACCAACACCTGAAGGAGCTAGAGACTATTTAGTACCTAGTAGAGTTAATCCAGGAAAGTTTTATGCACTACCTCAATCACCTCAGTTGTTTAAACAATTGTTAATGGTGTCTGGAATGGATAGATATTTTCAAATTGTAAAATGTTTTAGAGACGAAGACCTTAGAGCAGACCGACAACCAGAGTTTACCCAAATAGACTGTGAAATGTCCTTTGTTGATGTGGAGGATGTTATTGAGATTAATGAAAGGTTAATGAAGCGGGTATTTAAAGAGGTTTTAAATGTGGAACTTCAGTTACCATTACAACAGATTACATATGAAGAAGCTATGGAAAGATATGGTTTAGATAAGCCAGATGTACGTTTTGGTTTTGAATTAATTAATGTTTCCGACATTGTGAAGGAATGTGGCTTTAAAGTATTTGCTTCAGCAGTGGAAAATGGTGGTTCTGTTAGAGGAATTAACATAAAAGGTTACGGAGAACAATTTAGTCGGAAAGATATTACTTCATTAGAAGACTATGCAAAAAACTATGGAGCTAAAGGTCTGGCATGGATTAAAGTAACTGAGGAAGGGGTAACTTCACCAATTGCTAAGTTCTTTAACGAAGAAGAAATGGCACTGTTATTGGAAACAACTAAGGCAGAAAAGGGAGACTTAGTGTTATTTGTTGCCGATAAAAACAGTGTTGTTTATGACTCTTTAGGTCATTTAAGAGGAGAGGTTGCTAAACGACTTGGACTGTTAAATAAAGAGGAATATAAGGCGATTTGGGTTACTGAATTCCCACTGTTTGAACATGATGAAGAAGAAAATCGATATGTTGCTAAGCATCATCCTTTTACATCGCCAGTGGTGGAAGATATTCCTTTATTAGAAACAGAACCTGAAAGAGTAAGGGCTAGAGCCTACGATTTAGTTATAAATGGTTATGAAGTTGGGGGAGGAAGTATTAGAATACACTCTTCTGAACTACAAGAAAAAATGTTTAAGGCTCTTGGATTCTCTAAAGAAGAGGCATGGGAACAGTTTGGTTTTCTATTAAATGCATTTAAATACGGTACACCACCCCACGGAGGAATTGCCTTTGGGCTTGACCGTTTAATCATGTTGTTAACAAAGGAAGATAATATTAGGGAAGTAATTGCCTTCCCTAAAACCCAAAATGCCAGCTGTCCATTAACCAATGCACCAGCTGTTGCAGAAGAAAAGGCATTGAAGGAATTAAGCATACAACTAGATTTAGAGAAATAATTGAAGACGTTTAAATAGATTCTTTTACTCCAATGAAATAGCATTTATTTTCGTTATAATTTAAAGCCAGCACCCTACGTATTTTCTATGTACGTTATGGTGCTGGCTTTCGTTACATTTAAAATAAAAAAGTTTTAAAAGCTAACTGTCGCTAAAAGTAAACTACTTCAAGACAATAGTGGATGTTTTATATAAAAAAAATTATTAAATAGTAGTTTGTAAAGATAAAACAAGGGTATTAATATATTAATAAAGTAAAATTAACAAGTGTAAAAATTTACTTGACAAAAGATAGAATATTTATTAAAATATTGATAATGATTATCATTTTCGTTAATTAGTTAGGGGGTACATATATGAAAGCATTATTAGTAGGAGCAGATCGTTTGGGAAATATACCAAATACATTAGAGAATCATGGAATAAAAGATTATATACACTGGACAGGTAGAAAAAAAGGAATGAGAAAATTTGACATTCCCGAGGAGATAGATATGATTATTGTTTTTTATGATTTTATTGAACATAATATTACTGAAATTGTTAAACAAAAAGCAAAACAAAACAATATTCCTTGTGTGTTTTCAAGAAGAGCCTGTAGCGACTTAAGTAGAAGGCTACAAGACTGTAAAGGATGTAATGTGTGTTTGATTTCTAATAATTAAAAAGTTGTAATATATAAAATCATGTGGTAATATATTATTAAAACCTGCTGTGTACGAAGAAGCGATCTAGTTTTGAGGCAACATATTTACATTGGGAATCTGGGTTTATTGATGTAGGGAATGCCCTCTAGAGGGGACTTCTGAAACCAATAACAGGACACCCACCTGCTAGCGCAGGTTTCAAAACAATCGTTAAACGGCACAGCGGGTTAAGATTATTATAAATAAAATTTATAAAGGCTTCTGTTGACAGAAGTTTTTTTTATTGTATATTAATTAAAATTGTTTTTAGAATGTTTTATAGGTTTTAGGAAATGATGAAAGTAAAGTGATGAAAGTAGTTGACAGATAAATAAATTTTCGTTACTATAATCTCTAATGTATAATAAAGGAGGATCAGAATGGCACTACATTCCTTTTCAAGAAGTGAGTTACTTATAGGTACAGAAGGACTAAATAAATTAAAAAATAGTAAAATAGCTATTTTTGGTATAGGTGGGGTAGGAACTTTTGCCACAGAGGCATTGGCAAGAACAGGGGTAGAAAAATTTGTTCTTGTGGATGATGATGATATTTGCTTAACCAATATTAACCGTCAACTTCATGCTACCCGTAGTACAGTGGGTAAAGCAAAGGTTGAAGTGATGAAGGAAAGAATACTTGATATTAACCCTAAAGCAGAAGTTGAAGTGCATAAGGAACTATATAACAGTGATAGTGCAGAAAGGTTACTGTTACCAGAGTATGATTATGTAATTGATGCGATTGATATGGTTTCTGCTAAATTAGACTTAATCGAACGCAGTAAAAAAATGGGACTACCCATCATAAGTAGTATGGGGGCTGGAAACAAACTTGATCCCACCCGTTTTGAAGTAGCTGATATTTCAAAAACATCTATTTGCCCATTGGCTAAGGTAATGCGTAAAGAATTAAGAAAACGTGGTGTTAAGAATGTAAAGGTGGTCTATTCTAAAGAAGAACCTATGACACCATTACAATTGAATAGCGATTGCAAAACTAATTGTATTTGTACTAACAAAGATAGAACCTGTACGGTTAAACACCAAATTCCAGGCAGTATTGCTTTTGTACCATCAACGGTGGGGCTTATAATAGCTTCTGTGGTTGTAAGGGATCTTATAAAATTATAGTTATAAACGATTTTGAATAGAGTATAATTTAAACATACCTTTATTTTGGAAGGAGGGGAAACTATTGAAACAGTATGGAATTGTGACCTCAGTCGAAGGGGAAACTGCAAAAGTTCTAATGAAAAGGCACTCCAGTTGTGGAAGTTGCAGTGCATGTAAAATGGGACAAGAAGAAGCTAAATTAGAAGTTAAGGCAATTAATAATGTTAATGCAAAAACAGGTGAATGGGTTTCAGTAAATATGGAGGATCAAGATGTTCTAACTGCCGCCTTTATGGTTTATGTTATCCCTTTACTTGCATTGTTGGTTGGAGTTATTGGTGGAAGTTATATTCTATCTTTAGTGGGTATAGTGGAGTATACTGATATTTATGCCGCATTAATTGGGTTTGTAACAATGGGCATTTCCTTTATATCTTTAAAGAAAAGAGAAGGAAATCTAAAAAACAATAAAAGATTTTTGCCTGTAATTACTGAGATTGTAGAAGAAGATAAGGTGTGTAAAGACAAATAGAAGATAAGGTTCATATTTAATAGTGTATCTATTATTGATACAAAAATTTAACCCAGTAGGCAGGTATATAATAGTATACTCCACCAGCTGGGTTAAACTTTTTATTGATAAGTTGTTTAAATTTATGTTTGTTTTTTAATTAAACCATTTTGTAGTAAATTTCTTTCTAAAGGAATTTACAGATAATACAATTGTGAGGGCACCTGCTATGGAGATGGCTATCATAAGAACTTCACTTCCATAAACCAGTGCTTTATCAGGTTCCTTTTCTAATAAAGATAACATGGTATTATAAAGTCCGAACCCTGGAACTAAAGGAACAATTCCTGGGATAATATAAACAGTAATTGGGTTTTTGCATAGTATAGCAAAAATTTCCCCTACAAATCCTATGCATAAGGAAGCCATGAAACTGGATAGTACAATTGAACCAGTAAACTGATTTATTATAAGATAAACACTCCAACCAAAAGCTCCTGCTAAACCAGACTTTATTAGGGATGACTTAGGCGTATTAAAAATAACAGCAAAGCCCACTGTACAAGCAAAAGCATAAAAAAATTGCTTTATATAGAAAATCAAATTAACCTACCTCCTGTTAAATAAATCCAAGTTTTTAGAACAAAACCAACTCCAAAGGCTATGGAAGTAGCTATTAATAGTGCCTCAGCACCTCTAGATAATCCAGAGACTAAGTCTCCGGAAATGGAATCACGAACAGCATTGGTTATGGCTACTCCTGGGACCATCACCATAATAGCCCCTATTATAACTTTGTCAACATGTATTAATGGATGCAAGTAAGAGAATATTATTGCTGAAAGGGCAGCGATGAATCCTCCGGTAGTATAAGTTAAAAAAGAATTAAGTCCTAACTTAGAAAATTTATTTACAGAAACGGTAATAAAGATACTGGTGATTAAGGCACCTACTAAGTCAAAATGATTTCCTCCAAATAAAAGCGTAAAAAATCCACTAGCTATCCCTCCAAAAAAGGCTTCCATAGGCAAGGGGTAAGGTAGTAGTTGATCAATTGCTTTAAGTTGTGCCATAGCTTCTTCTAGTGACATATCTTCATCTACAAACTTACGGGAAAAAGAATTAACTTCAGCGACTTTATTCAGATTGATGCTACGGGACTGTATTCTTTTTACATATGTAATCATTTCATTTAAATCTTCACCATCATTATCGACGGATATAAAAATGCCAGTTGGCGTAGCATAAGCCTCTACAAAAGGAAATTTTCTTGATTTACATAATCTTATTATTGTATCTTCAACACGATAAGTTTCTGCACCATTTTTTAACATTATTTCACCTGCATAGAGGGCCATAACTAATAATTTTTTCTGATTAACTTGATGCATAATAACACCTCCTAAATGGTATTATTATACTATACCAAAAGATTACACATAAAGTAAGGGGGAATATTAAAAAAAAGTAAAGTTTACTAAAGGTTAAGTAATTTAATTAATATTTGATTATAGATGCTTAAGTTAAGTTTGTAATAAATATTAAAGTTGTTATAAAATGTAAATATATACTAATACTATATAAATGGATTCTATAGTATTGAATCTGCTAAAGTATTTACGATTTATGAGTTGCAAAGGGAGATAGAATAAAAGATGGTGTACTTATAGATAAAGTATTTATTTTATTTTTCTTTTTATAGCTTGTAAGTTACTTTTAAAAAAACTATAATAGACTTGTGTAAAAATTTGGACAAAGCAGAAGGGAGAATAACCAATGAACTTTGAACAATTAAAGAAGGCTGATCCTGAAATTTATGAAGTAATACAAAAAGAGACCGACAGACAGCGTAAAAACATTGAATTAATTGCATCAGAAAACTTTGTGTCTATTTCTGTTATGGAAGCGATGGGGAATCAACTAACTAATAAATATGCTGAAGGTTATCCTGCAAAAAGATATTACGGTGGTTGTGAAGAAGTGGATGTTGCTGAAAATTTAGCAAGAGAAAGAATGAAACAATTATTTAATGCTGACCATGCTAATGTTCAGCCCCATTCAGGTTCAAATGCTAACTTAGGGGTATATTTCACAGTATTAGAGCCAGGTGACACTGTTTTGGGTATGAATTTATCCCACGGTGGACATTTAACCCACGGAAGTCCTGTTAATATTTCTGGTACATATTATAACTTTGTTGAGTATGGTGTAGATCAAGAAACGCAGCAAATTAATTATGATGAAGTAAGAAGGTTAGCTAATGAAGTAAAACCTAAATTGATTGTAGCAGGAGCCAGTGCGTATCCTCGTACTATTGATTTTAAAAAGTTTAGAGAGATTGCAGATGAAGTTGGTGCATACTTAATGGTTGATATGGCCCATATAGCAGGCTTAGTAGCAACAGGGTTACATCCAAACCCATGTGAGTGGGCTCATTTTGTTACCACCACCACCCATAAAACTTTAAGAGGACCAAGGGGTGGAGCTATTTTATGTAAAGAGGAATTTGCAAAAAAGATTGATAAATCCATTTTTCCAGGAATACAAGGTGGACCTTTAATGCATGTTATAGCAGCAAAGGCAGTATCTTTTAAAGAAGCATTAAGCCCTGATTTTAAAGCATACCAACAGCAAGTTGTAAAAAATGCCAAGCGTCTAGGAGAAGAACTTATAAAGAGAGGCTTTACACTTGTATCTGGTGGGACAGATACCCATCTATTATTAATTGATTTAAGAAATAAAAACATTACAGGTAAGGATGCTGAAAAACTCTTAGATGAGGTTGGTGTCACTGTAAACAAAAACACAATTCCATTTGACCCTCAAAGTCCATTTGTTACCAGTGGTATTAGAATTGGTACACCAGCAGTTACAACTAGAGGTATGAAGGAAGATGATATGGCAAAGATTGCAGAAATTATGGCAACTATTATTGATGATTCTGAAAAAGTTCAAGTAGCCCGAGGAATGGTAAATGAACTTTGTGATAAATACAAGTTATACGAGTAAAGCTAAGGAGATGAATTTATCTATTCATCTCCTTTTTACGTGAATATTAAAAAAATTACAGAAATATAGAGGAAAAGGCAACGTAATGTAGAATAAATATAATTAACACTTATAGGGGGGAATAATAGAATGAAAAATATTAAAAAACTAATTTGTATGTTGATAGTATGTACTTTATTTATGGCTAGTACAGCTACAATGGGGGTTTATGCAACAAATGGTAGTATCGGCTTAACAATTAACGGTAAGGTAGTAAAGTTGGATCAACCACCAGTTTCAGAAAATGGCAGAACTTTAGTACCTTTAAGAGCAATATTTGAATCTCTTGGAGCACAAGTACAATGGGATAACGCTACTCAAACAATTACAGGAACTAAGGGAAATGTAACTATAAAGTTAACCATAGGAAGTAAAACGGCAAGTATTAATGGCATTCAAATAACATTAGACGTGCCTGCTAAAGTTATTAATGGTAGAACTCTTGTTCCTACAAGGTTTGTTGCTGAAAACTTAGGTGCTATTGTTGAGTGGGATAGTGCCAACAAAATGGTTAAAATTACAGCAAAGCCTGAAACAAATACTACACCAACAAAACCAACAACACCAGTAGTTGTAGATGAAACTAAAATATTGGCATATTTAGAGGCTTATACTGTAGCAGCACAGGGAATAGGTACTAGTGTAGAAGAATTTGAATCAGCTTGGTTAAGTTTCGTATTTGGTAATGACATTACCGAAACAATGAAGGAGTTAGAAACTAATCATAAAAAATTGCATGATAATTTTAAATCAATTGGAATAATACCTAACTACTCTCAATCTCAAAATCATATGAATAATGCATTAGTTAATTACGGAAAAGTTCTTGAGCTTTCAGTAAAACTATTAGAAGAGTATAATGCTGGAAAATCCGATGAAGAATTACAAGTGATTTCTGATAAGATTGACGAGTATTTAAACGCTACTTCAACAGAGCTTCTTAAATCTGCTGATGTTTTACTAACAGAAACACAAGCTTACATGAAAAAATAATAGGATCTATGGTAAAAATAGGCATGATCAAGATATATTTTGTATCATGTCTTTTTTACTGAAAAGATCTTTAGACATTTTAATGAGGGAGGTTATAAGATGAAGAACTTTAAAAAAATAATTTGTATGTTGATGGTATGTACTCTTTTTATGGCTAGTGCAGCTACAATGGGGGTATATGCAACAACTGGCAGTATCGGTTTAACAATTAATGGTAAAGTAGTAAAGTTGGATCAACCACCAATTTCTGAAAATGGTAGAACGTTAGTACCTTTGAGGGTAATATTTGAGTCTCTTGGAGCACAAGTACAATGGGACAATGCTACTCAAACAATTACAGGAACTAGAGGTAACACTACCATTAAGTTAACTGTTGGAAGTAAGATAGCCACTGTTAATGGTAAACAGATAACTTTAGATGTACCTGCAAAGGTTATAAATGGAAGGACTTTAGTCCCTGCTAGGTTTGTAGCAGAAAATTTAGGTGCAGTAGTAGAGTGGGATAGTAAAAATAGAATGGTTAAAGTTATATCCCAAGGTACAGTTGTATCTATGGTAGATGTAGAGAAGTCAGAAGAATATATAGGTACTTACTTAGTATTAACTGAATTAATGACAGAAAGTATTTCTATATACTCAACAGCATTTAGTATGTTGATATATGGGTTTGATGTATCTGGTCAAATTGAAGAGTTAAAGACTATTAATAAAGAAATAAAAGATGAATTTGAAAGTATGGAAGCTGTTGTAGGCTTTACTAAATCCAGAGCATATATGAGAGAATCTTTAACCTATTATGATTTAGTATTAACCCATACTGAAGAATTCATTAAAGCTATGCCATCTGATGACGAAAGTAAACTTTTAAATTCTTTAGAAAATATAACATTTTACATTAATAAACTTACAGGAAGTTTTGAGAAGGCTATGGATAGTTTTATCGAAGAAGTCGAAACTTTTGAAAGTATAACTCAATAATACTTAATATAAAAATTTAGGCTATGGAATTAATCATAGTCTATTTTTATGTAAAAATATAAAAGAAAAAGTATATGCTATAATGTTTTATTTCTTTTCTTCTTAACGTAATAACTGATATACTTAAAATATGAAAAGCAAATAATGGAGGGTTGGTAATGAAATCCAAAAAAAAGCTAATGTTAATACTGCAAAAAATTTTGCAGTCTATAGATGAAGGAATACATGTGGTGGACAATGAAGGAAAAACCATTTTGTATAATGAGAGTATGGCAGAATTAGAAGGAATGGAAATAGAAGATGTTATGGGGAAAACCCTACTAGAGGTTTTTCCTAGTCTGAATTTTGACACCAGTACCCTTCTAAAAGTATTAGAAAAAGAAGAAGCCATCGTAAATCAATGCCAAACCTATTTAAATAATAAAGGTCATAAAATAACTACTATTAATACTACAATTCCTTTATATGATGAGAATGAAAAAATTGGTGCATTAGAAATCTCAAAAAATATCACTAAAATAAAAAATCTTTCAGATGAAATTATTCGTTTACAACAACAGCTAAATACTACTACACCCCTTCAAAAAAAAGAAATAAAAAATTATACTTTTGATAATCTAAAGGGTAAAAGTAGTAGTTTTATTAAAGCTATTAATAATTCTAGAAGGGCTGCTGCTACCTCTTCCAGTGTTCTTTTATACGGTGAAACAGGAACAGGAAAAGAATTGTTTGCTCAAAGCATACATTATCATAGTCAACGGAAAAATAGACCCTTTATTGCACAAAATTGCGCTGCATTGCCAGAAAGCTTGTTGGAGGGGATTTTGTTTGGAACAACAAAGGGCGGTTTTACTGGTGCCATTGATCGACCAGGTTTATTTGAACAGGCAAATGAAGGAACAATTTTATTAGATGAAATAAACTCTATGGGAATGGACCTACAGGCAAAGTTACTAAGGGTTTTGCAAGAGGGTTATGTAAGAAGAGTAGGTGGGCTAAAAGATATTCCTATAGATGTTAGAATAATAGCCACCACTAACGAAGACCCTTTAGAGGCTATTTCAGTTGGAAGAATACGAAAGGATTTATATTACCGTTTAAATGTTGTAAGTATAACAATCCCTAGCTTAAAGGAGCGTCAGGAGGATATTTTATTACTTTCTGATTATTTTATTAATCACTTTAATGAAAAATTGAAAAAAGAAGTTTGGATGATTTCATCTGATATAGGTAAACATTTCTTAAGTTATCACTGGCCTGGGAATGTTAGAGAACTGAAAAATGTAATAGAAGGTGCTATGAACATGATACAGGATGAGCACATATTAAAGGAAGAACATTTTCCAGAGTATTTATTTAAAAATGAAAAGAAGGAGTCATCAGAAGTTATATTTAACTATGAAATATTAAAAGAACAAAAAGCACTGAATGAAGTTTTAGATGAAATAGAACGAGAGTACATTGTTAAAACAATGGATAGACATAAGGGTAATATTTCAAAAGCAGCACTAGAACTGGGTTTGAAAAGACAAACCCTGCAACATAAATTAAAGAGATTAAACTTATAGAGTCTAAAACGCCAATAATTTTGCACATACATGCAAATTTATTGGCGTTTTTTTCGTTAATTAAACAATATTATTAAATGTAAACAACAATACGTTTTCATATTAATTGTATTACTAATATCTATGCATTTAGTATTAACCATAAAAACTAAATATATGATAAATAGCTTGTTCTATAAAAGTATATTTGAATAGAATAGTTAGAAAAATGAATAAATAATAATATTAATTAAATAAAGCTTATCTATTTAATTTTTCTAAACTTGGCAAGAATCTTGCAATAAAAATAGCAGGTAAAATAATAAACTTAATACATAAATGGAGGGAATAAAATGGAAAATATTAAAGTTGTTATTTGGGGTTTTGGTGCTATGGGTAGCGGTATGGCAAAGATGCTTCTTCAAAAGAAGGGTGTAGAAATCGTTGGCGTATGTGACCGTAACGAAAAAAGCATTGGAAAAGATATGTATGAAGTATTAGGAGTAGAGAGAGGCGATCGAAAGCCTGTGATCATCAATGCTAATATTGAAGAAGTATTAACAGAAGGAAGTTGCGATGTTTGTTTAACTGCAACAGATTCCTTTACTAAGGCAGCTTTCCCAAGAATTAAATATTGTTTAGAGCAAAAAGTAAATGTTGTTTCAACTGCTGAAGAAATGGCTTATCCACAGGCACAAAACCCAGAATTAGCAGCAGAACTTGATAGAATAGCAAAAGAGAACGGCGTAACACTTTTAGGAACAGGTATTAACCCAGGATTAATCATGGATCTACTAGTTGTTTGTTTAACAGGTTGCATGACTGATGTAGAAAATATTGAAGCAAAAAGAGTTAATAGCTTATCACCCTTTGGACATACAGTTATGGAAGAGCAGGGTGTAGGAATGAAGGTTGATGAGTTTAATAGACGTTGCGAAGAAGGAACAATGGCAGGTCACGTTGGATTCCCTGAGTCTATCCGAATGATCGCAGATGCTATTGGTTGGAAGGTAGATAAGGTTGAACAACAAATGAAGCCTATCGTTACCACAATAGATAGAAAGTCACCCCACGGATTTGCTGCTGCTGGAGACGTTGCTGGTGTTAATATGACTGGACAAGGTTATGTAGATGGTGAAGTTAAAATTAATATGATCCACCCACAACAAATTGAACCAGAAATGGAAGGAACCTTCACAGGGGACTATATCACTATAAAAGGAACGCCAGAAGTAAATATGGCAATTAAGCCTGAAGTAGAAGGTGGACTTGGAACAATCGCTATGTGCGTAAATATGATTCCCCACGTAATCAATGCAAAAGCAGGATTAAAAACAATGTTAGATTTACCAGTTCCAAGAGCCATTATGGGGGATATGAGGGATTTATTAGATAAATAGATTTTTGAGGGGCTTATTTAGATAATAGAGGAAATTACATAAAACGTATATAAATTCTTTATTATGTTATTATGCAATTTCCAATAAACAAAAGGTAGGAGAGACTAATGAAAATTAATAAGGGTGCATGGGTAAGAATACATGATATTGTATTAACTCCCCAAGAAAGAGCCACTAATCTTCCTGATGATACGAAAAAAGTGCCTCTTGAAATGTGGGTAAAGGGATTTTTAATGGAGGATGCCACTATTGGTGAAAAAGTTGAAATTGAAACCATTACAGGAAGAAAAGTGGAAGGTACTTTGTTAGAGGCTAATCCCTATTACGACCATGACTTTGGCAAATTCGTTCCAGAAATCCTAGAAATAGGGCTTCAATTACGGAAGATTTTATGGGTAGGTGAAAACCATGAATAAAGAAATGACATATGAAGCAGTAATGGCGCGACGTGGAGAGATTATGAAACAAGCTGTGGGTATTGACTATAGTGTTTTTGAATATGGTAAAATTGCCTTTGATTACGAACGAATGATGAGGGAAACAGGTTATTCTCTACAGGAAATGCAGGTAATTCAAGGGGATACAGGTGTGGGTAATACACCTTTACTAGAATTAAAAAACTTAACAGCTTTGGCTAGAAAGTTAGCACCAGAGGGTAAGGGAGCAAGGATATTTATAAAAGATGAAGCTTCTAATCCTTCTGGAAGTTTTAAAGCTAGAAGGGCTGCTAATGCTGTTTATCATGCTAAAAAACTTGGTTACAAAGGGGTAATTGCTGCCACCAGTGGAAATTATGGGGCAGCAGTTGCCAGCCAAGCAGCCATGAGGGGTTTAAAATGTATTATTATTCAAGAATGTTATGATAGTACAGGAAAAGGTCAACCTGAAATTATTGAAAAGGCTAGAAAGTGTGAAGCCTACGGAGCAGAAGTAGTACAATTAACAGTTGGGCCAGAATTGTTCTATACCTTTCTAAAGTTATTGGAGGAGACTGGTTATTTCAATGCATCTCTATACACACCATTTGGTATTGCTGGGGTAGAAACATTAGGTTATGAACTGGCAATGCAGTTTAGAGAAAGAGTGGGTAAAGACCCTGACGTGGTGGTTTGTACCAACGCAGGAGGGGGAAACTTAACAGGTACAGCTAGAGGTTTAATTAAAGCAGGGGCTAATGAAGTAAAGATTGTAGGAGCCAGTGTTAATCTAAAGGGGTTACATATGGCAAGTGATGGAGATTTTAATAAAAAATCCTTCACCACAGGGCATACAGGCTTTGGTATTCCCTTCTCAACATGGCCAGATCGTTCTGATGTTCCCCGTTCGGCTGCAAGACCACTTCGTTATATGGATCGTTACGTATTGGTTAATCAAGGGGAAGTTTTCTATATGACGGAGGCTCTAGCTCAATTAGAGGGGTTAGAAAGAGGTCCAGCAGGAAATACATCTTTAGCAGTGGCCTTCTCTTTAGCACAGGAAATGGATCAAGATCAGATTATTGTGGTACAAGAAACAGAATATACAGGGGCGGGTAAACATATTCAACCACAACTTTCCTTTGCTAAGGAAAATGGTATTGAGGTGAAATTTGGTAATCCAGAGGAAGAAATTCAAGGGGAAAACATTATTTTACCATCCCATCCTTCTTTGATTAAGGCGAGGGAAATTGATATTAACCAATTAAGAAGTTCATATATTAAAAATTGTATTACTCAAAATAATCTTAAAGAAATAACAGAGGCAGACTTAGACTTTTTAATTAAAGATGGTAATACAACAGAAGAATTTGCCTTGAAGATTTTGGAAGGTCTTAATGTAAAGATTACAAAGTAAAGTATAAATAACAATAATTTGTGTGGAGGTGCCGGATGAAAAGAACAGATGATTTTCAACAAAGAAGCGTTCATTTAAAAGACATGACGGATGAACAACTGGAGCAAAGATTTTGGCAGTTGGCGGAAGAAATTGTAACCCCTATGGTGTCTTTAGCTAAAAAGCATACAACCCCTTCTATAGAACGTTCTGTATTATTACGTATGGGTTTTTCCAGTATAGAAGCTAGAGCAATTGTAGAAGGCGTATTGGATAGAGGCTTGATGGGTAAAGGTGCTGGAAATGTTGTGTATAGATTAGCAGAGAAAAAAGGAATGACAGTTCGTGAAGCAGGTCTTCAATTGGCAGAAGGAAACCTTTGGGATGAAGCTTTAGAAACTTTTCAAGGGGGTGCTAAGTAATGGAACTACAACCAAATGAGAAATTAGACGTTAAAAAGGTATTGGAAAACTTAGAAAACTACACACCAAAACGTAGAGGTTGGGTTTGGAGAAAAAAGGAAGAAAACCAACAGATGGGACCCTTTACTTTTAAAGATTGTTCAACTCCTTTAAAGAATAGTGTTCCCCTACCATCAGCTAAATATTTTGGTGATATAGACCCACAACCAAGCCCTGTTATTACTACAGAAGTTGCATCTGGAAGGTTTGAAGATGACATCCGTAGAATGAGGATGGCAGCTTGGCATGGGGCAGACCATATTATGGTTATTCGTACAGCAGGACAAAGTCACTTTGATGGTTTAATTGAAGGTACACCTCAAGGTATTGGTGGTATCCCAATTACTAGAAAACAAGTAAGAGCACAAAGAAAAGCATTAGATTTAATTGAAGAAGAAGTGGGAAGACCAATTAATTACCATTCCTACATCAGTGGTGTAGCAGGCCCAGAAATTGCAGTAATGTTTGCAGAAGAAGGGGTAAATGGAGCTCATCAAGACCCTCAATATAACGTATTATACCGAAATATTAATATGATTCGTTCTTTTGTAGATGCAGCTGAAGCAAAAAGCTCAATGGTTTGGGCAGATTTAGCTCAAATTGATGGAGCCCATAATGCCAATGCTACAGCAAGGGAAGCTTGGAAGGTAATGCCAGAATTAATGGTACAACATGCATTAAACTCAATTTATTCTGTTAAAGTGGGAATGAAAAAAGAGAATATCTGTCTTTCTACAGTACCACCAACAGCACCTCCAGCACCTAATATGACTTTAGACTTACCTTATGCAGTTGCTTTAAGGGAAGTATTTAAAGATTACAAAATGAGGGCGCAAATGAATACAAAGTATATGGAATCTTCAACCCGTGAAGCTACTGTTACCCATGTATTAAACCTTTTAATATCAAGATTAACAAGGGCAGATATTCAGTCCACCATTACACCAGATGAAGGTAGAAACGTTCCGTGGCATATTTATAATATGGAAGCTATTGATACAGCAAAGCAGGCATTAGTAGGTATGGACGGTTTAATGGAAATGATTCAATTAAAAGACGAAGGTGAATTAAGAGATAAAGTTCGTGAATTAAAGGAAAGAGCTGTATTATTCATGGAGGAAGTTCTTGAAGTTGGAGGATACTTTAAGGCAGTAGAAGAAGGTTTCTTCGTAGATTCAGGCTACTACCCAGAGAGAAATGGTGATGGTATTGCTAGAAAGATGGATGCAGGAATAGGTGTAGGTACTGTTTATGAAAGAGACGAAGACTATATGGCTCCTGTTACTGCCCACTTTGGATATAACAATGTAGAGCAATATGATGCATCGGCTGTTAATGAACCTTCTAAACTAATTGGTGGTTCTACCTATGAAGTACCAGAAAAGATTATCTACATTGATGAATTGGATGAAACCGATAACGTTAATGTAAGAATGGAAGAAACGAAGGAACTTAGAGAGACTTCAATAATGAAGCCAGAAGTTGAGTGGATGGGGGATGGCTATGTTATGCTAAATCTATTCCTACCTGCTTCTAAGAGAGTTGCTGAATTTGCAGCTATTGAGTTAGGCAAAAAGATGGGATTAGAGGATGTAGAAGTAATCCATAAAGAAGTAATGCACCCATCAGAAGGAACTAGAATCGAATTAAAGGGTAGAGTTGCCTTCAACATTGATGTAGCTTCGTTAGTTATTCCTCCAGAGCCAGAGATTATGTCTGAAGATGAAGTAAGGGAAGCTATAGAAAAGCAACCAATGAAAATTGTTGCAGGTACAGTTGGTGAAGATGAACATTCAGTTGGTTTAAGAGAAATTATTGACATTAAGCATGGTGGAATTGAAAAGTATGGTATTGAGTGTCATTACTTAGGAACATCAGTACCAATCGAAAAGTTAGTGGACGCTGCAATTGAATTAAATGCAGATGCTATATTAGCTTCAACCATTATTAGCCATGATGATATTCACTATAAAAATATGAAAAAAATCCATGAACTGGCAATCGAAAAGGGAATTCGTGACAAAGTTATGATTGCTTGTGGTGGAACACAAGTATCTCCTGAAATGGCTGTACAACAAGGGGTTGACGCAGGTTTTGGAAGGGGTTCTAAAGGTATTAATGTAGCTACCTTCTTGGTAAAGAGAAGAAGTGAATTGCAGAATGAAAATTAATGTATTAGTAGCAGAAATAGGCAGTACAACAACAGTTGTTAATGGTTTTACAGATATTCATAGCCCTAGCCCGAAATTCATCGGGCAGGGGCAATCCCCCACCACTGTTTTAGAAGGTGATGTAAATATTGGTTTACGGGGGGCCGTGGAGGACTTAAAGAAAAACTTAGGATTAAGTGAAATAGAATATGATGAAATGTTGGCAACCAGTAGTGCAGCAGGTGGTTTAAAAATGACTGTCCACGGTTTAGTATATGACATGACGGTAAGGGCGGCTAAAGAGGCTGCTTTAGGAGCAGGAGCCATAATTCATCAAGTGACAGCAGGAAGAATAAAAAGGACGGATATTAAAAAAATCAAAGAAATTAAGCCTAATATTATCCTAATAGCAGGTGGAGTAGATTATGGCGAAAGGGATACAGCTATTTATAATGCTGAAAAAATCGCTGAACTGGGTTTAGATGTTCCTGTTATCTATGCAGGCAATATTGAAAATCAAGAAGAAATTAAAGAGATTTTCAGCGAGACTAATAGCAAACTATATTGTGTTGAAAATGTTTATCCTAAGATAGACCAATTAAATATAGAACCCACGAGAAAAGTCATTCAAGAGGTTTTTGAAGAACATATTATCCACGCTCCAGGAATGAAATTGGTAAGGGAAATGGTAAACGGGCCAATTATCCCTACACCAGGGGCTGTGATGGAGGCTTCTAAAGTCTTAAAGAATGAAATAGGGGACTTAATCACCTTTGATGTTGGTGGAGCAACCACGGACCTTCATTCAGTAACAGAGGGTAGTGAGGAAATAAACCGTATACTAGTTAGCCCAGAACCACTGGCAAAACGAACAGTTGAGGGTGATCTTGGTGTTTATGTCAACATGGGTAACATAGTTGAGCGTATTGGTAAGGATAAACTACAACAGGAGCTTTCTTTGGACATTGATGAAATGATGAAGGAATATAGAGCAATTCCCCAAACCCCTAATCAAATTAAATTTGTTGAAAGACTTACTTTAGAAGCCGTATTAACTGCTTTAGAAAGACATGCAGGGAAGATTAGACACTTGTATGGACCAGGTGGAAAAACCACCGTTGCAGAGGGAAAAGACCTGTCAAATGTAAAATATATTGTTGGTACAGGAGGGGCTTTAACAAGACTTCCCCGTGGAAAAGAGATATTAAAAGATATCTTAAAGAAAAATAGACAAAATATTTTATACCCAACCGATGAAGCCAGTATATTAATAGATAAGAACTATATAATGGCTTCTCTTGGGGTATTGGCAAAACCATACCCAGAAGCAGCAGTAAAGCTTATGAAGGAAAGTCTAGGGATGAAATAGGGGGAGGAAAAAATGAATCCGAGAGTTAATATTTATTTAAACAAGCTACAGCATAATACAGAGGTACTAGTGAGAGAATGTAATGCTGTTGATATGAATGTGGCGGCAGTAACCAAAGTATTCTGTGGTAAGGCTGAAATCGCTGAAGCGATTATAGCAGGAGGAGTAAAGTATTTAGCCGATTCAAGAATTGAAAATCTATATAAATTAAAGGACTTGCCTTTAGAAAAGATATTATTAAGACTTCCCATGATTAGTAGAGCTAAAGAAACAG
Organism: uncultured Alkaliphilus sp.; assembly: GCA_938074565.1. Classification (GTDB taxonomy): domain Bacteria; phylum Bacillota; class Clostridia; order Peptostreptococcales; family Natronincolaceae; genus Alkaliphilus. The sequence goes on from CALJEQ010000005.1 coordinate 63,109, forward strand.
TTGAGCTGGCTGATATAAGTCTAAACTCAGAATTAGAAACAATTGAAGCCTTAAATAAGGCGGCAGTGGAATTGGAAAAAATACACAAAATTATTCTAATGATGGATTTAGGGGATCTTAGGGAAGGGATTTTCGATAACGAAGAACTGAAAAAAGTGTTATTAGTAATAAAGGAAATGAAAAACATTAAAATAACTGGTATTGGAACAAACTTAACCTGTTATGGAGGTGTTATACCCGATAACGAAAATTTAGGGAAATTATTGGAGACAGCAAAAGTCATAGAAACTGAAATGGGCTATCCTATGGAAATCATCAGTGGAGGAAATTCCAGTAGTTTTCACTTAATAGAAAAAAAGGGTATACCAGTAGGCGTTAATCATTTAAGATTAGGAGAATCCATAGTGTTAGGTTATGAAACCGCCTATGGAGAAAGAATTCCAAATACTTATGATGATGTTTTCCAATTGGTGGCAGAGGTTATAGAAATTAAAGAAAAACCTTCTATGCCCATTGGTACAATTGGAAGAGATGCCTTTGGTAAAGTTCCAACCTTTGAGGATAAGGGCAAACAAAAAAGAGCCATTCTAGCTATCGGTAAGCAAGATATAGGAACCCATGAGGTACTTCCTTTAGACAAAGAAATAGAAATTTTAGGTGGAAGTAGCGACCATTTAATAATTGATCTTACCCATTGTCAAAAGGATTATCGTGTAGGGGATGAAGTAACCTTTAATCTTACCTATGGTTCATTACTGGCATTAATGACCAGTGAATATGTTTATAAAAATTATATTAAGTAAATAATTAAATAGCAGTTTAATATAGGTGGATTACATAGATGATATGTATGGTCCGCCTATATTTTTTGCTTCAAAAAAATATCCTTTGTACTAAAAATACCCTACCTTAAATAAGATGATAGGGAGGAGGGGTTTTATGGGAAAGAAGGTTGAAATTCAATTATCCAATCAATTACATAACAAGTTATTGAAACAAGCAGAAGAGCAAACTAGAACGTTGGAGGAACATATTTTATCAATCATTACTGAAATTGAAAAGAACCAAGATAAACAAATAATGGATTACAAACAATATGTTGCTAAAGAGTTGGAAATGCTAATTAATAAAATAAAAGGTGAAGAAGAACCCAATGGTTTTCCTCTTAAAAAAGAAAAAATAATAATTTATTCATTAAGAATGTATAAACAAAAACTTCCTAAAGACCTTAATGAAATTATTGAATACTATCAAAATAAAAATTGGTTCAATGAAGAGTACTTTTATTTGATAATGGATAGAAAAAAGATAGTGGGTTATATGGGTTTTAATCCACAAGTAGAGGCAATGCCCTTTGGAGAATATTTGTTTTTATATACTCTATACTTATCAAAAGAATATCAAAATTCAAAAAATATTAATTACATTGCTGGTTTTATTAATGCAGTTGCTAAAAAAGAAAAATTTTATAGTGTTGATATATCCAGTGTTTTTACCAATATAGAAGAAAAAAGCTTGTTGTCTATGGGTTTTATTAAATTTGATACAGCTATACTAATTGATGGTGGTATTAAAAATAATATTGATGCAAAAGAAAATATAAAACATGAAAAAATCCAGTTAAATCAAGTAATGGAAAAAGGACTATTAGTCAGTGGTAGAATGTTACCAATAGGCTTCTTGTACAATAGGTGGATGGAAAAGGAGACTGACTTAGAAACAACTCTTCATAAAATCTCTAAAAAACATCAATCGGTTGAATTTGTAGTTGTTAAAGAAAAAAGCCAACAAAATAAAGATTTAATAGTAAAATATACAGTTTTAGTAGAACCCGATATATTGTTTGATAAAAATAGCCTTAGAAGAATCTACAAAAGAGTGTACTATTTATTACATCAGGATTATGAAAATAAAATACAACTAATTATTCCAGATGAGCTGTTGGAGGAAATAGAATTTATAGAAATCAAAGGTATGAAGAAAACATGTTGGTATAGAAAAATGATAATATAAGATGAAAACAAAAATAGGTTATATTCCAACGGGGGAGTATAACCTTTTTCTTTTATAATAAAGATTAAAATATTAGTAATAATTGTATTTTCAAATGTGTTTATTACAAAATTACCAATAGCAATAGAATGAAATATAAGGCTTGAACATGATCTTTGTGATGCTTTAACTCTTTTTTTAAAGCTTCATTTTCTAAAGCTAATTTTGATATATCAGTATTGATGTTTTCCCCACTATTATCGTCCTTAACATCAATTGTGAAGGTTTGATATTTCTTTAATTCTTCCTCTAATATGGCAATTTTATTATTGGAATTATGTAAATTTTCCTCCAATGTAGTTAACTGATTTTCAGAGTAGAAAAGCTGTTCCCTTAAATAATCTATCTCATTATTTAGCATAGTTTTTTCTTCTATTCTAAACAATTCCTTTCTTTGTGAAAATTCTTCCTGCTTAGTTTCTTCTAAAAATTTGGGAGTTAGGTGGACTTTTGTGGGTTTTTCTTTAGGTAAAATATCTTTTTTAGATGACTGATCTTCTTTTGGAATGAAATTAAGATTTGTTGGTTGATACTTCATCATGCTGACCACCTCCAAAACCTAGAAATTGTATACTGGGATAATGAGTCCCATATAAGAAGTCGCAGACTATTGTGTTTTTATAGAGTAGGTGATTATTGGCATACCTATAACGTTTGAAATTGTTCATTTTGGATTCGGGAACTACAGTAGGTGTATTCCAAATAATACCACTATCTACACTTTGGGAAACGTATAGATGACTAAACTGAACCCACATACAATACAGCGTTTCATTAAATTGTATTAATTGAGGAAAAGAACAGTTTAGACGGTCTGATAGCGATAAAATAGATTCTTTATTTTTCCCTAAATTATTAATTTTACATTTTAGATACTTAACGATAAGTCCCTCTTGTTCTAGGTACTGACACCAAGATATATGTATATTACCGTTATTATCCAGTAAACCATCTAAATATAGCTTTCTATCAGAACTGGTAGTTAGTTGTATGGGTTTATTCCATTGGTCCTTTATAGAATCATATTGAATAATAAATACTTCTTCATAATTATTGATAATTGAAATATAAAGTAAATAAATTTGATTTTTATAAGTGAGTATTTTATAAGGATTAACAAATTTATTAAATCTTATGGTGCAGACATTGTTTTTTATCCATTTCATTTCCTTTTCATGGTAGGTATAGTGGTATAACGTACACCTATCCCTTTCGTTTGTCTGCTGTAGATCGTAAAACACATGGATAGTATTATCCACTGTTTTAATGCGAGGATAAAAAGTCCGCTCAGTTCGATTAAGCCTAGTCAGTTGGATGTTCTTCCATCTATCTTTAGATTTATGATGGTAATACAGATCTCCATCGTAATGATAACTAACGATATGAAAGTGATCCTTTGAATCTAAATCAATATCAAGACTATTACATCGTTTAGGAAACACATCTTCTTTACTGACCCATTGCCGCTGTTGATTAGAGGCTATACAAGTGATGTCATCCTTTTCATTTAAGAAAAAGTTAAAAATATTATCTTTAGAATTTTGCATAATAAATTCGTGGTTACCATTTAAACCCATATCATCACATCCTACTTGATTTTAGTAAAATATATGTTGTATTTAAAATAAAAATTACTGATTAGTAGCACCTATATTAATGTAATTACATATTTTACAGTAAGCAAAGGTTAAAAGAAGATTAGGATTAAAAAAAGGAGTTGAATAATTATGCATAAAAAGCCTATAGATGTAAGCCCAGAAACAATAGATGATAGATGTTGTATAGCAGACACAGGATGCTTTTTTGATGGTTGTTTAGATAAGATTGTTGGTGAATGTATATTTGTTGATAAGGTTTATGATTCTGTAACCTTTAATTTACAAGGATTACAACCAGCTTCAAAAATCCCATTTGGTGCATTACCAGCAACAAAATGCGGTCCTAAATCTAGAATTGTTAGAGTACTAGATATTCGTAGTAGAAAATTCTTTAATCCTAAAAATATTAATGACCCTAAAAACCTAACAATTACGCCAAAAACCAACTTATCTGGAGCTCAATTTGTTACAGATGAAAGAGGAAACCCTGTAGTTGTACCAGGTCCTGCTGGCTTACTACAATATCTAATTTATACAGATACTTCTGATTGTGACGAAGAAGGTTTAGGAACACCTATCTTTGGTTCTCAAGAAATATGTATTACAGGTACAGTATTGGTAGAAATAGATGTTGAATATATTGATGCTTTAGGTAATATTCAGTTTGCAACATTAAGAGGAAGAGTACCAGTAACTCAAACTCTGACAAACTTCTTTGAATTATGTATGCCATCAGTATTTGATTCAGCTTTCTTACCACAGTTTACAGAGTTCTGTAATATATCTTTCATTACTAGATTAGCTACTCAAAGTATTTCAAGAGATATTACCTTTAACCCAGTAACTGGTGAAATTTTCCTTAACTTAATAGTAGCATTATGTATCACTTGCGAAAAGAAAATTAAAGTTCCAGTTCAACTATGTGTACTAAGTACAGGTTTCTGTGAGCAAAGACCTAGAGTAAGACCAATTTGTGGTGATGAATTCCCATCATTATTCCCACCTCAGGTAAATGAACCATTTGTTAGTATGCATGATCATTAAATAATTAAAGAATAACCAATGGCTTAAAATAAACCCTATAGAGTAGACTATTTATATAAGTCTACCATATAGGGTTTTTATATTTAAAGGGTTGTTCAATTAAATGTTTGAGTTGGTTGCTACTATCTTTAAGAATGGTCATATAAGTCATTGGAAAATATATAATTATAAATTATAATTATATAAGTGAAGTACTATAAATAGGAGGTAATGTTTGTGAAGGAAAACAAATATAGATATGATTTTAGAAGTGATACAGTAACACTACCAACCCAAGAAATGCTGGAGGAAATTGTAAAAGCAAAATTAGGGGATGATGTTTATGGTGATGATGAAACAGTTAATCAACTAGAAGCAATGACGGCTGATATGATGGGGAAAGAAGCTTCTTTATTTGTTCCTTCTGGAACAATGGGAAATTTAATAGCAGTTTTAGCCCACACAACTCCTGGTCAAGAGATAATATTAGAAGAAAGTAGTCATATCTACTTATATGAGGTGGGGGGAATTGCTAGACTTGCTGGTGTACAAGCCCGAACATTAAAGGGAATTGATGGGATGCCCACTGTTGAAGCAATAAAAGGTGCTATTCGTCAAGAGAATATACATTTTCCTGAAACGGGCTTAATCTGTTTGGAAAATACCCATAATATGTCAGGTGGAATGGTTTTACCCCTTGAAGAAATAAAGAAAGTAAGTGAGTTAGCAAAAGAAAAAAAAATTCCATTACATATAGATGGAGCAAGAATATTTAATGCCGCAAATTATTTAAAGATAAATGTTAAAGAAATAGTCCAATATACAGACTCTATTATGTTTTGCTTATCAAAAGGGCTAAGTGCCCCTATAGGTAGTATGTTGGTGGGATCACAAGAATTTATTAGAAAAGCAAGAAAAATCCGTAAAATGTTGGGGGGCGGAATGCGACAAGTGGGAATCATTGCTGCCGCAGGTATTATCGCTTTAAAGGATCATAATCAATGGATTAATAAAGACCATGAAAATGCTAAACTATTGGCAGAAGGATTAAATCATTTAGAGGGAGTATCGGTTGATCTTAGTAAATTACATACTAATATTATTAATGTAGATTTTTATGAGACAGGTTTAAATATACAAGAGTTAGTGGCAAAAATGACTGAAAAGGGTTTGTTGGTTAATCCTCGAAATGAAAGATTGATTCGTTTCGTCACCCATCGGGGCGTGGGTAAGGAAGATGTTATTGCTGCCATTGGAATAGTTAAAGAAATTTTAGCGTTAGGGTGATATTATGGACTTATTTGATATGGCTAAGGAAAGTACACTGGCAGAAAGAGCTCCTTTAGCAGAAAGGATGCGACCACAAAAACTAGAAGAAATTATGGGACAAGAACATATTTTAGGAAAGGATAAGTTTTTGACCCGTTCCATTAAAGCAAAAAGGATTCCTTCAATTATTTTGTATGGTCCACCAGGTACAGGTAAAACCACCATTGCAAAGGTAATCGCAAAGGAGATGCAGATTCAGTTTTTTCAATTAAATGCAGTTACCTCTGGGGTAAAAGAGATTCGTGAGGTTGTTAATGAAGCTAATCAACTGTTGGGGATGTACCAAAAATCCAGTATTTTATTTATTGATGAAATCCATCGTTTTTCTAAAAACCAACAGGATGCACTACTTCCACATGTAGAGAATGGTTTATTTATTCTCATTGGGGCAACCACAGAAAACCCATATTTTCAAGTAAATGGAGCTTTGCTTTCAAGAACTACAGTTTTAAAGCTGGAGTTGGTGGAGAAAGAAGAACTTATGGAATTAATGAAGAGGGCAATAGTTGATAAAAACAAAGGGTTAGGAAATTATCCTGTAGAAATTAGTCAAGACGCGTTGGAACATCTTGCAGATGTGGCTAATGGAGACGTAAGAAGGGCGCTAAACGCTTTAGAAATTGCTGTTTTAAGTACACCTTATAATGAAGATATGAAGCTAAAGATAGACTTGGAAGTGGCACAAGAGTCAATTCAGAAAAGAGCCATACAATATGATAAAAATGGAGATCAACATTATGATGTTATTTCTGCTTTTATCAAAAGCATAAGGGGTAGTGACCCAGATGCAGCCCTTCATTATTTAGCAAAAATGATTTATGGTGGTGAAGAACCTGAGTTTATTGGAAGAAGATTAATTATATCAGCTTCAGAAGATATAGGAAACGCAGACCCAATGGCATTACAGGTGGCAATAGCAGCCCACGATGCAGTTCGGGTTATTGGATTACCAGAAGGGCGTATTACATTGGCGCAGGCAACCACCTACTTAGCTACTGCCCCTAAAAGTAACGCTGCCTATGTTGGTATCGATAAAGCTTTAAGGGATGTAGAAAAGATAAAAACCACCGTTCCTCTACATTTGAGGGATGCCCATTATGGTGGAGCGAAGGATCTAGGTCATGGGAAGGAATATTTGTATGCCCATAACTATGAAAAAAATTATGTGGAGCAACAATATTTACCTGACCAGCTAATAGATAAAAAATATTATGAGCCAACTACAAATGGTTATGAAAAAAACATAAAAGAACATATGGATTTTATTCAAAAGCCATAATTATTTAAAAATTATTTCAAAAACCACTTTCTATATTAGGAAAGTGGTTTTTGTGTGTAACCAGAAAAAAAATTTTACATATAGTAATATATACAAATTTAAATTTTACTACCCAAAGAGGGGGAAGGAATATGGAAACTAAATATTATCTTGCTGTGTTCGATTCTAAAAATCATGCCATCTATTTACACCAATATTTAAGAAAAAATAAGATTACTGGTTATGAATTAGTTTCAACACCTTGTAAAATTACAGCAGGATGCAGTTATTCTATAAAATTTAATGACTTTCAACAGCATATATTATTGAGGGAAGAAGCAAAAGCCATTGGTAAAACCATTGCAGGTTTTTATGAAGTTAATAGATCTTATGGAAGAAGAATTATAAACAAACTTATCATTTAAAAATATTTTTTATTTTATGTATTAAATTTGTGTTAATAGAGGGGGTTTTCATTATTTGATCTTCAAACTCTAATAATTGTCTTTTGAAATAAATCATTCGATCCTCTATTGTATATATTTTTTTCTGATAGTCATCCAGCTGTTTTTGAAGTTCAAAATGCTCAGTTTCTATAGAGATCAAGTCATTGTTTAAACTTATTAGTCTCTTTTGTAAATCTGAAAATGAATTTGAGGGGTCTTCTGCTGTGGATGATGGTGGTGGTGAAGAGGATGCTTTGTTTTTATCTTCAAGCTTTTCTACTTCTAAAGCCATTTTACTAATATAACTTTGAACTTCCTGTACCAATACTTTAATATTGGTATCTAATGCTATTTCAGAAGGTAACGTTTTATTTTCTTCTGATAACTTAATACTATCATCAACTTCATCTATTCCCGTATTTAATGTTTGGTTAGAAGTAGGTACTTCTATAGCTGAAGGAGTTTCTTCCTGTGGAGATATAGAGGCAGGAGGAGACTCTTTTTTATCTGAAAGTTGAAATAAGTTTGTTCCAATAACCGAAATAGAATTGTTGAGGAGACTACCATAAATATGGGTAATAGAAGTATTTGATTTCTCGAAATCATTGTTGGTGCTATATTTTAGTAAAAGCAATTCATCAGAACAGTAGGACTTATGTATTTGAGAAGTACTCCAAGTACTACCTAAATCCTCTGAATATACTATGTTTATGCGATTATTTTGTTTGCTAAAAATTTTAAGAAGTAGACCGTCTTGAAGTAGTAGTGGAGCGAGGGTATTACTATTTTTATCAGATATGTTTCTACTGGAAGACCATTTAGATCTTTTGTCTAAAATATCTACTCTTCTTTTATACTTTAAGGTAAAGTTATTGTCCTCAATTGTACACCAAACTAAATGTAAATTATCTTGTTTATCTATGAGCATATGGGGATGGCTATGGTCTTCGTTTAAATTTGAGATGATTTCTCCGTTACTCCATTTTTTATTAATAAGGTTGAAGCAACTATAATATAATTGATTATTTTTTTGGTGTAATACTTTATAAATGATATGAATATTTCCATTGTTATCTATATCCATTTGAAAAGGACTAGGATATTTGCCTGGAAGATAGGTGGTGACTGTTGTTTTTTTAATACTTTGATTATTCCAATACATATGTTCAATTGATGTAATACCAGGATTAGTCAAATTAGTTTTATTGCATAATAGGTGGGTATTCTCATTATTTGTGATGATAAGTAAATTTCGATAATGGTTTGATTTAATATCCAATGTAGAAATTTGTCTATGCTTCCATTTATCTTTTTGATGGATGTAATAAATTAAATTTCCTTCAAGGGTAATACATATGAGATGTATAAAATCGTTTTTATCAATAGTTACAGAGAAGTCTAATACAGGTTTACAGGCTAGAGCTTCTTCATCTAAAAAAATATTGTTTTCTGTAAATGTTTTAATGGCTATGGTTTTATCGTTTTTGAGATGAAAATAATAGGTTATGTTTGTCTTTGTTTTAATCAGATAATAGTGAGGAGAAGGTAACTGCATAGCATTCACTTCCTTTTATTATTAATTTATAAAAAGTAATCACCTTTATTGACTTACTTCATATTATGATATTACTATCAAATTTATTAATGTTTTTCAAAGTATTAAAATAGGGGGGGTAATATGTTAAACAATTTTGTTCCTAAATCTGGAGAGTATATACCACTACAGAAAGATGCATATTTTCCAGATTTTAAAACAGAATGTATCATTGTTGATAAGGTTTATTTTAGTTGTCAACAAAGAGAATGTTTTGAAGAGGTTTTAATTCCAATTCCATGTGAAGATGAATTTGAGGTGTTAGGTGTTTCTTTTAATCCAGGAAAAATTATTAAGGATACTTTAGTCATTACACCTATACCAAATAGACCTAACTTTAGTAGAGTAAGGTTTAGAGTTAATATAACCTTCAATTTAAGTGTAAGAGAAAAATGTGATAAGAAAAATGTACTTAATATTATAGGGGAATTACCAGAAATTCAAAAAGATATTATTATGTTTATTCCAAAAGCTAGGGATGAATTTAGCTTTCATATACTCATTGAAACCGCATCAAAACTTTTAACAGAGCCTGTGCAAGAAAATGGATACTTTGTTTTTTCCGTAGGCGTGTTTATTATAGTAAAGGTTGTAGGAAGGGTTCAATTGTTAATTCCAGCATTTGAATTCTGCCCAGAACCTCCAGATTGCGAAGACTTTTTAGGAGATGAAATATGTTTCGAGTTCGATACAGCACCCTTTCCAGATTTCTTTCCCCCACAGTTAGAAGACATTGTGGACAATTTTTAATATATATATTATTTAATTAGAGTGGGTCCTCAATTGTAACAAAATTTTTATATTCACATATATTAATATTGTGTAGAAAGACATATAAATCTAAGTAGTAAGGAGGTAACACAATGTCAAACCATGAATTGAATTCAGAGGATAAAATTTCGCTACATCATGACCCCTATTTCCCAGACTTCAAAGCAGAATGTATAATTGTTGATAAAGTATATTTTAGTTGTCAACAAAGAGAATGTTTTGAAAAAGTATGTGTACCTATACCATGCGATGGTGATTTTCAATTTGTAGATATTATTTTTAATCCTGGAGAAATTATTAAAAATACAATAGTCATTACACCTATACCAAATCGACCTAATTTTAGTAGAGTTCGTTTCAGAGTAAGAATTACATTTACATTAAAATTAAAAGATAAAGGCGATAAGAAGGTTATAAGTATTAAGGGTGAATTACCAGAAATACAAAAAGATATTATTATGTTTATACCAGAAGCAAGGGATGAGTTTAAATTTAAAATTGTTATAGAGACAGCATCACAATTATTATCCGAGCCGATAAAGGAAGATGGATTCCTTGTATTTGCAGTAGGGGTGTTTATCATAGTAAAAGTTGTAGGTAGAGTTCAATTATTGATTCCAGCATTTAGTTTCTGTCCAGAACCACCAGATTGTGAAGAGTTTATAGCAGATGATGTTTGCATTGATTTTGATATGGCACCATTTCCAGACTTTTTCCCACCTCAATTAGAAGATATTGACCATAATTTATTGTAGACACAAAAAACTGCCCTAAGGCAGTTTTTTGTGGGTTAATTTTAATTTACTTACTTATAAACATTTGAGTATAGTATCCATTATGGATTCCGATACCAATATGAGTGTAGTTTGGATTTAAAATATTTTTTCTATGACCATCAGAATTCATTAGTGAAGTATGGGCAGATTGTACATTAGAGTTCTTTGCAATGTTTTCAGCTGCACTTTTATAACTAATACCAAAGGCACGCATCATATCAAAAGGAGATCCATAGGTCGGCGATTGATGTGAGAAATATTTGTTATCATGCATGTCTTTTGATTTTACTCTAGCAACATAAGATAAATCTACATCAATTGCTAATGCCTTAAGACCAGCTTTAGCCCTTTCTGAATTAACTAACTCTACCATTTGTATTTCATTAGCACTTAAAGAATGTTTAGCATTACTTGTATCAGCTGGTGCCGGAGCAGGAGCTGGTGCCGGAGCAGGAGCTGGTGCAGGAGCTGGTGCCGGAGCAGGTGCCGGAGCAGGAGCCGGTGCTGGAGCAGGAGCTGGTGCCGGAGCAGGAGCTGGTGCAGGAGCTGGTGCCGGAGCAGGTGCCGGAGCAGGAGCTGGTGCCGGAGCAGGAGCTGGTGCTGGAGCAGGAGCTGGTGTTGGAGCTGGTTCTGGTGTTGGAGCCGGAGCCGGTGTTGGTGTTGGAGCCGGTTCTGGTGTTGGAGCTGGAGCCGGAGCCGGAGTTTCTTTTACCGCTTCCTGCTTCTTAACTATCACCTTACCAATAAAAAATCTTTGAATAGTAGTATATGTTTTAAGTGGTATTCTTTTAAAACTAAAAGAATTAGAACCATTTTCTGTACTTGTTCCTGTAATATTATAAATAAATCTTACATTATTGGAGCTAATATTTACATTTGCACTGGCATTGGCAGTTGTACCCATAAGCATTAATGCCGCTAGTGCTGGAACAAGTACTTTCCTTGAAAGTTTGTTAACTAACATTGTATCTCCTCCTTTAACTAAGACTAGTATTAATTATACAGTAATATAAAAGTCTATTCAACGCATAAAATATGGTAGTTGCACGAAAAAAAGGAAAAGGAGACAAACTGATGTACAAAATACTTTGTCTTTCAACTGTGGATTTTGACTGGATGTATCAAAGACCACAGCAGTTAATGATGGAATTTAGTAGAAGAGGATGGTCGGTGATATATTGTAATAAAACCCAAAGAGAAGAATTATACTTAGAAGAAATAGACATAAATATAACAATATGTCACAATTTAAAGGGATTGTTAAAAAAAGGATGTAGCGTCGATCTAGTATGGGCAATCAATCCACAATATGCTGGTTTAAAAGGAATATTTAATGAAAAAGTATTTGTATACGATTATGTGGATGATTTTCCTTTTTTAATACTACATCATCATAGAATGGTTAAAGTAGCGGATGTTATTATTGCAACATCTACACCATTATTAAATACTGTTAAACGGTATAGTAAAAACGCCCACTTAATACCCAATGGTTGTGATTATCAGTTTTTTAATGCCTCTCAAAATTTGAAATCAGATTATCATAAAAATGAAAAAGTTAAAACTATTGGCTATATTGGAGCTATTGCACCCTGGGTGGATTTAGAGCTAATAGAATTGGTGGCACAGAATTTTCCACAGGAAGAGATACTACTTATAGGGGCTACGCTAGGAGGCGTGAAGGTTCCTAAAATAGAAAATATTAGACATCTAGGGCATCAAATCTATGAAAAAATACCAAGTTACTTAAATGAAATGGATGTTGTTTTAATTCCATTTAAAAGAAATCAGATTACCCGTGCAACTAACCCAATAAAACTTTATGAATATCTATCTATGGGCAAACCAATTGTAAGTACCTATCTGCCAGAATTACTCCCCTTTAATCAATATATATATATGAGCAATAATAAAGAAGAATTTATAGAATCTCTTTCAATGGCATTGAGGGAAGATGATCCAAAGTTGGTGGAAAAACGAAAAGATATAGCCCAACAGAACTCATGGCAGGATAGAGTAAATTCTATAATAGAAGTATTGCTTAAATATTTATAAGTCATTTTTTTATCATTAGTCAATTTGAAATAATAATTTATTAGCATACGCTATAAGGGGGAAGTAGTGAATGGAGGTATTATTTTATATTAGGGAAGACTACTTAAATAATATAGCAGGAGACACAATACAGTTTCTTAAGACGAAGGAATACCTTAACCAATTGGGAGTGGGCATTACAGTGTCCCATGACCCCCATGAAAACTTATTTGCTTATGATATAATTCATTTATTTAATACCATTAGAGTAAATGATACATATCGTTTTTTTAAAAATGCATGTCATTATAAAAAGAAGATAATCTTAACACCCATTTACTGGAATTATATAGATTATATTCCTAAAAAAAACGAACTAGAGTTAGTTTATTGGAATGAAGGGAATCGTTTAAGGAATGAAATCTTTCAAAAAGTGGATATGATACTTCCTAGTTCAGAAATTGAAATGAGACAAATCGAAAAGAACTTTCTCGTCAATAAACCATATCAGATTATTCCTAATGGGGTTGATATTGCCTTTGAAAGTGGAAAAGTAGATGGGTTTTGTAGTAGTCATAATATTAAAGATGACTTTGTTTTATGTGTAGGACGTATTTGTCAACATAAAAATCAATTAAGTCTTGCACAAATAACAAAAGAACTAAATATTCCCCTTGTATTGGTGGGACCGGTAAATAATATGAAATATTATAATCAGTGTATTAATGCTAATCCTAAATTAAAGTATATCTCCTGTGTAAGTCACTTAGAATTGGTTAATATATATAAGGTAGCTAAAGTACATGCTTTGGTGAGTTGGTATGAGATACCAGGTTTGGCTAATTTAGAAGCTGGTCTTGCTGGGTGCAATCTTGTTACAACAAGAGAAGGAAGTACAAAAGAGTATTTTAAAGATTTAGCTGACTATGTTGATTCTACTAACTTAAATGAAATTCGTAACAGCATTATCTCAGCCATGAAGAAAGGAAAAAGCTTAAATTTACATAAGCATATAAAAAGCAAATATCTATGGCAACATATTGCTGAGAAAATAAAAGATTCGTATAAAGATTTATTAGAAAAGGAATAGATGGTATATGCATTATAAACTATCTTTTCCTTTTCATTAATAAATATAGAATAAAAATTGTAAAATAAGCAAAACTTAATAATATTTATATAGATGCTTTTGTTGAAAAAGTTTAAGTATAACAGGATAAAAAAAATACTAATAAATTAATAAAAGGCATATAAATATTATAATAAGTAAAAAAAAATGCGAGATTCTGTTACGAATTAGTTATATACAAAGCAGAGAAATAATGGGTCACTACTATTTGGAGGGGTAAAGCATGAAGATATGTTTATTAGGTGGAACTGGTCAATTAGGGAACGAAATTAATAAAGTTCTTCAAGATGATGTAGTTTATAGCTTTGGAAGAAAAAGTTTAGACATTACAAATTTAGATGAAGTATATACTAAAATAAAATCACTTCAACCAGAGGTGATTATCCATGCTGCGGGATACACAAATATAGATAAGTGTGAAGAAAGTCCTGAAATAGCCTATGAGGTAAATACTTTAGGAACAAGAAATGTAGCAGAAATATCACAAGAGTTAGGAAATAAATTAGTCTATATTAGTTCGGACTATGTTTTTGATGGCGAAAAGGGAAGTCCTTATAAAGAGACTGATAAACAAAACCCCATAAACGTATACGGAAGAACAAAATTTGATGGGGAAAAAGAGATTTTAAAAAATGTTGATAAACATTTTATTGTTAGGACAGCATGGTTATTTGGACATAAAGGTAAAAACTTTATTCAATCTACACTAAGTTTAGCCAGTAAAAAAAGTATAATGAATGTAGTTGATGATCAAATAAGTTCTCCCACTTATGGGCTAGATTTAGCCCATGCTTTAAAAATGCTTTTAAACACAGAGGATTATGGAATTTATCATTTCGTGAATGACGGGGATTGTTCATGGTATCAGTTGGCACAGGAGATTTGCAGATTAAGAAAAATAGAGGCAAAACTAAATCCAATTACCACTGAAGATTTAAAGTGGAAGGCAGCAAGACCTAAAAATTCCAGCTTGTCAAACAATTCTAATATTCCTCTAAGACCGTGGCAGGAAGCATTAGAAGAATTTCTGAGAACGTTTTAAAACATATCATTTAGTTAATGAAATACATATTGCTTACTGTGAAGAGATAGATAAACTATCTCTTTTTGTGTATGTAACAAAAAAAGCATAAAGGAATATATTATAAAGGAATGATTAATTTATTATAGACACTTAAAAATGGAGTTGATTCAAGAATATGGAAAAGGAAAATAATAAAAAAAGAGAAAAGCTATTAAAATCCTTACCTTTTGTATCTATTGTCACTCCCACCAATCGGAAAAATAATATAGATAAGGTATTTGAGAATTATCACAAACAAAAGTATATAAATAAAGAATTGATTGTAATTTTAAATGATAATAGTATGTCTTTAGAAGAGTGGAGATTAAAGGCAAAAAGATTTAAAGACATTAGGGTGTTTCAAATAGATGAAGAAGCTACTTTAGGTGAGTGCAGAAATTTTGGTGCTGAACAGGCAAGGTATGATTATATTGCTCATTTTGATGATGATGACTACTATGCCCCTAACTATTTAGTAGACAGTATGAAAAATTTTCTTAAAGTAGACGCTGATATAATTGGAAAGACAACAACATTTATGTATTTTGAAGAGAGTAAGTATCTAGCAATTAACTGTCCAAACTTTGAAAATAAATATGTAACCCATGTGCCAGACGGGACCTTAATATATAAGCGATATGTCTTTGAAGAAGTAAAATTTTCAGAAATGACTTTGGCAGTTGAAAAAGATTTTTTAGAAAGATGTATTGACTATGGATTTAAAATTTATTCTATTAATAAGTACAACTATACAATTTTTAGAGCTGCTGATAAAAATCAACACACATGGCAAGATTCAGATAAGAACATATTGAGGTATTCAAAAATTGTAACAATTACGGATAATTATAAAGCCATTGTTAGTCGGTAATTTGCCATCTTGTTTTAAAAATATTTTAAATAGGGAGGTGACCCGATGGAAATAGTGGAACAAAAGTTACTATCACCAAATGAGGTGATGGAAAAAATTGAAGAAGCTTATATAAAAAAACAGAAGCTATCCGTTGTTCGACTGGGGGATGGAGAGGCATTAACTTTAGCTCAAAGTATTGTAATGCCTTTTTCGGAAATACAAAAAAGAGAATTTCTCCCCTATGCAGGGTTACAAGTACCAAATTTAAAGGCTAGAGATGAATTGTTGGAGGCAATTAAAAAAGCTGATATAGTAGGGGTGGCAATGAATGAACTAGAGGATTTTACACCTTTATTAAATAAATGCTTTCATGCCCATAAAATTGATGTAGAAGAAATGACCCTTACAAATGCGTGTATTAACTATTTTTTATTAGAAAATGATATGTTGAAGAATTTCTTATTGAAAAACCCTAATATAAGGGTTTTGCTGGTGGGAAATGCCACACCATATTTATTGCCTATTTTTAATAGAGTAAATATAAAAGTAGCAGGGTTGATAAAACCAGTAAAAGGGGTAAAGGACTGGCAACGGGTAACTCAACTAGCTGGTAAGTATAGATTTGACATTGCTTTGGTTTCGGCAGGTATTGCAGCGGTTATGATTTGTGAGGAAATAGCAAAAAAAACAAATAAAATAGCTATAGATTTTGGTCATGCAACAAATTTGATTGGAATACGTAAGTATTTATAAGAATGATATATTCTTAACTAAAATCAGCCTGTGACGTATTTTGACCTACGTTTCGGTGACTGATTTTTTTTGTACAAAAACAAAATCTAAATGATAATTTAATGTCATATTGTATTGACTGATAAAAAGTGGTTAGAACTGTTAAAATATGTTTATACTTTAAAATATGTTTATACATTAAAATAAAGGGCATTAATTCCTTTGTGCATACTATTAATAAGTATTGTTTACTATTAGATATTTTGTTTTAGTTTTTAAATTTTTAAAAAAATCAGACTAAAATCATTGGTTATTGGTAGCCTAAAATGGGACTATTCGCTTAAAAATTTAAAATGTAATTAACTAACTAAAATTAATAAATATTGGAATACAAAGGTTGTAGAAAAAGAAATTGTAATTTTTTAATAAATATTTTCCATATGTAATGTTGACAACAATACTAGGGTATAATATACTTAATATGAATTCCAATCATTTCACTTGGGATTGAAGGAGCGTGACAGGATGAAGCTTTCTACAAAAGGAAGGTATGGATTAAAGGCAATGTACGACCTAGCCATTCATTTTGGTGACGGACCTATTGCTTTAAAAAATATTGCAGAAAGACAACGGATTTCAGATCACTATTTAGAGCAATTGGTGGCTAATTTAAGAAAAGCTGGTTTGGTAAAAAGTGTAAGAGGTGCTCAAGGTGGATATATGTTAGCACAACCACCTGAAAGGATTACTGTTGGAGACATTATTAGAACATTAGAAGGTCCATTGGGTCCATCTGATTGTGTTTTGGAAGAAGATGCAACCTCCTGTGAAAACGCAGAATGTTGTGTAACTAGAGTCATATGGGAAAAAATTAGAATTAGTATTAGTGATGTAATAGACTCCATTACGCTGCAAGATATGGTGGAGGATTATCATAAAATGAAAAACAAAGATCATTACATGTTTTATATATAGTGACTTAGGATAAAGGAGAACGCTTAAGGAGAGGATTCCATGAAAAAAAGAGTATACTTAGACTATTCCGCAACAACGCCAATGAAAAAAGAAGTGCTAGATGAAATGCTACCATTCTTCAATGTTCAGTTTGGTAATCCCTCAAGTATCCATTGTTTTGGTAGGGAAAACAAATCTGCTATTGATAAATCCCGTGGAATAATTGCTAAAACCTTAAATGCTAGGACAGAAGAAATCTTTTTTACTGGTGGTGGTTCAGAAGCTGATAACTGGGCTATTAAAGGTGTAGCAAGTGCATTAAAAGATAAAGGAAAACACATTATTACAACAAAAATAGAGCATCATGCAGTTTTGCATACCTGCGAATATTTAGAGAAAAATGGTTATGAAGTAACTTATCTTAACGTAGACCAGTATGGTCTAATTGATTTAGAAGAACTTAAAGCGGCAATAAGACCTGATACAATTTTAATTTCTATTATGTTTGCAAATAATGAAATAGGAACAATTCAACCTATTAAAGAAATAGGGGTTATAGCAAAAGAGAATAATATCATTTTCCATACAGATGCTGTACAAGCTTATGGAAATGTTGTAATAGATGTAAATGAATTAGGTATTGACTTAATGTCTCTATCAGCCCATAAAATTTATGGACCTAAAGGTATAGGGTTATTGTATATCCGCAAAGGCACTAAAATTCAACCTATTATCCACGGTGGGGCGCAGGAAAGAAGAAGACGTGCAGGAACAGAAAATGTACCAGCAATTGTTGGATTTGGTAAGGCGTCAGAAATTGCTTCAGAGGGTATAGAAGATCATATAAGTAAGTTAACATACTTAAGAGATAGATTAATTAATGGTTTAACTGAAAAAATACCATATGTATTTTTAAATGGACATCCAACTAAAAGGTTGCCAGGAAATGTAAATATCTGCATTCAATATATTGAAGGAGAATCCTTACTGTTAAGTTTAGATATGGTAGGAATTGCATGTTCAAGTGGTTCGGCTTGTACATCTGGTTCACTAGATCCTTCTCATGTTTTAATGGCAATTGGTTTAACCCATGAAGTAGCCCACGGTTCTTTAAGATTAACCATTGGTGACTACACAAGTGAAGACGATATTGACTATGTGATAGAACAACTACCACCTATTGTAGAAAGATTAAGACAAATGTCACCTTTATATGAGAAGGTAAAAGGAGGAAATTAATATGTATAGTGATAAAGTAATGGACCATTTTACAAATCCTAGAAATGTAGGAGAAATTGAAAATGCTGATGCAGTTGGTCAAGTAGGAAATGTTAAATGTGGAGATATTATGAAAATGTATCTTAAAATAGATAATGAGGTTATCGTTGATGTAAAGTTTAAAACCTTTGGTTGTGGTTCGGCAATTGCTACTTCCAGCATGGCTACTGAAATGATAAAAGGCAAAACGGTAAAAGAAGCATTAAACCTTTCAAATAGAGCTGTTGCAGAAGCATTGGATGGGTTGCCACCTGTTAAAATGCATTGTTCTGTATTGGCAGAACAGGCAGTAAAGTCAGCTATATATGATTATGCACAAAAAAACAATCTACATTATGAAGAATTAGATGGTTATAATCCTAATGAAGAAGATGATCACCATGATCATGGAGTAGAAGAGGAAGACTAACAAATTAAATATTAGAAGACGTTTAAAAAATGCAGGGATTCCCTGCATTTTTTTTGTTGTTAAATGAAAAAATATTAATAATCGTTGGAAAAGAGGGATATATATGAAAAAAGGAAGTGAATTTACTGGAGTTTCTATTCTTAATATAAATTGTGAACTGTTGAATTATTATGTTTGTGATTTGATTTATTGTACAAAGAAATTAAAAGTTTTGGGGTTTTTAGTTCAAAAGCATTTAAAAAGCAAAGAAAAAAAAGTAGTTCTATATCGTAAAATAAAAGAAATTAATGATAATGGAATAGTTGTTTCATCAAGTAAAGATATATTGCTGCCTAAACAATTACCTGAAATTGAAAGTGCTTTGAATAGTACAAGTAAAATAATTGGATTTGAAATTTATGGAATAAATGGAGATTTAGTTGGGATAGTTAAGGACACTGTTATTGATGCTAAAAATGGAAAAATTAACGGATTAATTATTAGTGAAGGAGTTTTAACAGATTTAATTAAGGGTTACAGCGTTATACCTATCTCTAATAAAATGGATTTTGAGAAAGAAAATATAATAATTGATAATAATCAGTTTCAAGAAGCTATATTATATCAACAGGGTGGATTGAAAAAAATGTTTGGTATAGAACAGGAGAATTAACAAAAACTATATTAGAATAAACTCTTACAAAGGAGTGATTATATGAATAGAAGTACAATGATGGGTTTAGTAACTGGTAGTTTGTTAGGTGCAACAATAGGAATATATGCTGTGTCTAACATGAACCCAAGAGAAAGAAAGAAAGCATTAAAACAAACAAAGAAGATGCTAACTAGAGCTACTACAAACATGATGGGAATGGGAATATTCTAAAAAGATTTGTTTACTTTCTTTACTAAATAAAAGCAGCTACATGGCTGCTTTTATATTCTTTAAGTTAGAGAAGGGAAAGGTGATAAAAATGAATTATACAACAATTGAAACAATATCCAATAGTATTAAACAAATTACTAAAGGTGGTTCTTTTCAAAACTTCATCATTTTTATTACTCAAATATTGTTATTTTTGTTAATTGTTTTTATACTATATTATTTAATTCATATAGGTAATAATTTTGTAGAACCACAAAAAAGAATTAACTTAGAAAGAAAACAAATACTCAATATTATTTTAGTTTTAATAATAGGTTCTTTTATTCTTATATTATTAAAATTAAGACTTATTTTATTTGAGATATTAGCCCCTTTTATAGGTGCAATTATTTTAGCTTACTTATTAAATCCTTTGGTAAAATACTTAAGTAAAAAAGGAATTAAACGTTTATGGGGTGTACTAATTATTTATCTTTCTATATCTTTTATAATTTTTGTGTTATCTGTTACAATCATTCCTAAAATGTCTAGAGAAGTAAAAGGATTGGTGGATGTAATACCAGAGTTTAGCAACGGAGCATATCATTTTTTACATAATGCATATTTAAAATTTAATAAAAATCTAGAAAATTTACCACCAGAATTTGATGGGGTAAGAAATCTACTACAGCTTAACTTA
Source organism: uncultured Alkaliphilus sp. (assembly GCA_938074565.1). Lineage (GTDB taxonomy): Bacteria > Bacillota > Clostridia > Peptostreptococcales > Natronincolaceae > Alkaliphilus. Next base: position 83,952 of record CALJEQ010000005.1, read on the forward strand.
AACCGAGTTCAACACTTTGTTATGGATATACTAACTGTGGTGACGGATACATTATTAGCTGTATTTAGTAAAGTTTTTAGTATTATTTTAATTCCGATTTTAGCGTTTTACTTCTTAAAAGATGCTGAAGAGTTTAAAAAATCCATTATTCTATTTATTCCCAGTGGTATAAGAAAAAAAGCATTACAGATGGCAAAGGACTTTGATGAGGTTTTAGGAGGTTTTATACGGGGACAGATGATAGTTGCATTCATTGTGGGGATCTTAACAACTGTAGTATTATTAATCCTTAAAGTGAATTTTGCAGTTTTGGTAGGTATGGTTGCAGGTATTGCAAACATTATTCCATACTTTGGACCTGTTATTGGTATTGTACCAGGAGTGTTTTTTGCTTTAATGGATAGTCCAATGAAAGCCCTCTGGGTAATAATTGCTTTTACTGTAATTCAGCAATTTGAAAGTGCTATTCTCTCACCAAAGATAGTTGGTAAAAGTGTTGGAGTACACCCTGTATGGATAATATTGTCACTATTTATTGGAGGTAAACTTTTTGGTTTAGTGGGTTTGTTAATAGCTGTTCCAGTGGCAGGAATGATAAAAGTAGTAGGTAAGCATTTTATAGACTATATTGTTAGGTTCTAAAAAAAACATAAATTTAACGTAGAAAAGGTTTACTAAATACATTAGTGAAACCTTTTTTTGAGTATTCATAATTATTTCTAAATTAGTTGACACATTTACCGATATAGATAATAATATAATAAAAGTAAATATGGCATTTTTTTCTTTATTGGTTAAAGTTGTTTGTACAATTTAAATTATTTTTGATAGGGGGGTTAATATGTGGACTAGAGGAGAGTTAAAAGAAAGAGCAAAGAGTGTTCTCAGTATTTTATACTGGAAAGCTTTTTTAGTAAGTTTAATCATATTATTTGTAGGGGATAGTGAAAGGCTTAAAAATACAAACTTAAACTTTAGAAACGATAACCGTGGACTCATCAATATAACACCACGTATGATTGCTGATAAATATATAATACCCTATTTAGGAATTGTAGCTATTGCAGTTTCATTGGTTATTTTAGGGGCAATATTGATTAGGATTCTTATCGGATACCACGTTGAAGTGGGTGGAAGACGTTTTTTCTTAAAAGCAGCAGTTAAAAAAGAAGGCGATATAGGAATTATAGGTCAGTCATTTGTTAAGGGTAATTACTCTAATATTTTAAGAACAATGCTTTATCGAAGTGTACTACTTATCTTATGGACATTACTTTTTATTATACCTGGAATAATAAAATCATATGCCTATAGAATGGTACCTTATATTCTAGCTGATAATCCTAATATTGGTTATAAACGTGCTATAGAATTGAGTAATCAAATGACCAACGGGCAAAAGTTAGATATTTTTATATTAGACCTATCTTTTATTGGTTGGTATTTACTAGGTTCTTTGCTTTTGGGTCTTGGTGTGTTTTTCGTATTACCTTATGAAAATGCAACAAATGCAGAGTTATACTTAGTATTACGTAAAAATGTTATAGAACAGGGACTATGTAGTCTTAAGGAGTTGGGAATAGAAGAAAACATATAGACTAATGGGTGTTTACACTATAGTTATTGAAAAAATAGGTTTAATCCATTGACAAACTATTCTAATTCTAATATAATTCATATAACTAAATATCACAAAAGCAATGAAGAGAAGTAGTAATATGAATGAATTCTTCCAGAGAAGAGGTTCTTGGCTGTAAAACCTCCAGATACATCATATGAAGCAGTCTTAGAGCTATAATCTTGAAATAACAGTAGAGATTATCGGTAAATCCGTTAATATTTTAAACCAAAGCGACCTTTTTAGGTAATTAGGGTGGTACCGCGGGTATTATTATACTCGTCCCTTTTTATTTCAATTAAGGTGGCTTTTTATTTTTGTATAAAATTATAAATAAACAGGCAAAATTCTTAATTAAGACAGGTTTTAAATAAAGAAATATTTATCTCTAATAGAAATAAAAATACTTATTTTAAACTTTTTATTAGAGTATTTTGTAAGGAGGAATAACAATGGAAAAAAAAGGATTGAATGAAATTAGAAAAATGTTTTTAGATTTTTTTGAATCTAAGGAACATTTAGTTGTGCCAAGTGCCCCGTTAGTGCCACAAAACGATAATAGTTTATTATTGATTAATGCAGGTATGGCACCCTTAAAACCATACTTTTCAGGAACAGAAGTACCACCAAAAAATAGAATGGCTTCTTGTCAAAAATGTATACGTACAGGGGATATAGAAAACGTGGGAAAAACCTCTCGTCATGCCACCTTCTTTGAAATGTTGGGGAACTTCTCTTTTGGAGACTACTTTAAAAAGGAATCTATACAGTGGGGTTGGGAATTTGTTACAGATTACTTAAAATTACCTTTAGATAGAGTTTGGGTTAGTGTTTATGAGGAAGATAATGAAGCCTACGAAATTTGGAACAAGACAGTTGGTGTACCAGCAGATAAAATTGTTCGATTAGGTAAGGCTGATAACTTTTGGGAAATAGGAGTAGGTCCTTGTGGACCTTGTTCTGAATTATACTATGATCGGGGAGAAAAATTTGGTTGCGACAGTGCTGACTGTAAACCAGGTTGTGATTGTGATCGTTTTATTGAGTTTTGGAACCATGTATTTACTCAATTTGATAAGGATGAAGCAGGAACCTATAATCTTTTACCAAAGCCCAACATAGATACAGGAATGGGATTAGAGAGAATTGCGTGTATTATGCAAGGAGTAGATTCTATATTTGATGTAGATACAATGCAATATATATTAGAACAGGTTTGTGAAAAAACCTCAACTAAATACAACCAAGATACTAAAACCAACACTTCTATTAGAATCATAACGGATCATATCCGTTCTATTACTTTTATGGTAAACGACGGAATTATACCTAGTAATGAGGGAAGAGGTTATGTATTAAGAAGACTTCTTAGAAGAGCTGCTCGACATGGAAAACTTTTAGGAAGAACCAATGCCTTTCTTTTTGAATTGGTAGATGCAGTAATCAAAATGTATGGTGAAACCTATACAGAATTACAAGAAAACAAAGAATATATTCAAAGAGTTATAAAAGTAGAAGAAGGAAGATTTCAAGAAACCATTCATCAAGGTGTAGATATTTTAAATGAATATATTACAACTTTAGAAAAGTCTGGTGAGAAGTTGTTGGCAGGCGACATAGCATTTAAGTTATATGATACTTTTGGATTCCCATTAGATTTAACCAAAGAAATTTTAGAAGAAAAAGGTTTACAGGTTGACGAAGAAGGCTTCCAAGCAGAAATGGAAAAACAAAGAGATAGAGCTAGAAAAGCTAGGGTTGGGGAAGATAATGAAGGTTGGAAGGATGATGTTTTTGCATCTCTAGATAAAACCATTCAAACAAACTTTACTGGATATAACTCATTAACGGGTAAAGGTGCAGTGTTATCTATTATCCATAACCAAACAACGGTACAAGAAGTTAAGGTTGGAGAAGAAGCAATACTTATTTTAAATGAAACACCTTTCTATGGTGAAGGTGGAGGACAAATGGGGGATAAGGGAATTGTCTTTAATGATAATTTTAAAGCAACTGTTACAGACTCTAAAAAAGGTGTGAATAACAGAATTCATTTATTCGTTAAAGTAGAAGAAGGAAAACTTAATGTTGGAGATACTGTTGGTGGTGAAGTAGACGGATTAATTAGAAAAAATACCGAGAGAAACCATACTGCCACCCACTTGCTTCACAAGGCATTAAAGGAAGTTGTAGGGCAACATGTGCAACAGGCAGGTTCTTTAGTAACTTCCGAAAGACTTCGTTTTGACTTCACTCATTTTGAAGGATTAACCCCTCAACAGATTAAGACAATTGAAGAAATGATTAATGAAAAGATCCTTTCTTCTATGGAAGTAGATGCTTTAGAAACCTCTATTAAAGAAGCAAAGGAAATGGGGGCAGAGGCTTTATTTGGGGAAAAGTATGGAGAAAATGTTAGGGTTGTGAAGGCTGGCGACTATAGCACAGAACTTTGTGGAGGAACCCATGTTAAAAATACCAGTGAAATTGGAACTTTCCTTATTCTAAGTGAAGCAGGTATTGCAGCAGGCACAAGAAGAATTGAAGCATTAACGGGTATAGAAGCTTATAAATATATTAACCAACAGAGAAATACCATTGAAAAAGCAGCAGGAATTGTAAAAACACAAGAAGCACTTTTAGTAAACCGATTAGAATCAATAATGGTGGAACTAAAGGAAAAGGATAGAGAAATTGATCGTTTAAAGAGCCAATTGGCTTCGGGTGCAACGGAACAAATTTTAGCTGATGCAACAGTAATCAATGATACAAAGGTTATATTACACCATATGGGTTCGGCTAGTATGGATGATTTAAGAAAAGTTGCAGATGTGATAAAAGCAAAAGTGGATACTGGTGTTATTGTTTTAGCAGGGGAAAGTGAAGGTAAAGCCAACTTTGTGACAGTGGTAACTAAAGACTTAAATAAAAAAGGTATTCATGCTGGAAACTTAGTAAAAGAGGCTGCAAAAGTTACTGGTGGCGGGGGTGGTGGCCGCCCTGATATGGCTCAAGCAGGTGGAAAAGATGCTACAAAAATAAATGAAGCACTAGAAACTATAAAATTAATTTTGAAAGATCAAATAATTGGGTAAAATAAAAGGACATGGAACACCATGTCCTTTTGACCTGTTAAAAAATGTTTATGTACACATGAGTATGGCTTGAAGGCTTTGGTATTAGATTAGTTTTTATGGTATTGAAGGAGTGTAGTTATACTTTAGTAAAAAATAAATGTTTAATTTGAGGTTGAGAGGTTATATATGGTAAAATAATATTAACTGGAAAAGAAGGGAGAAATTTAAGATGACTGAAAAAATGAATTATACAATGAAATTTAATTTGGATAAAGAAAAAGAAAAGAAGGCAAATGATATTATTACTTCTGTTTACAAAGCATTAGAGGAAAAAGGATATAATCCCATTAATCAGTTTATAGGATACATATTATCTGGCGATCCTACATATATTACAAATCATAATGAAGCTAGAAGTAATATCCGTAAAATTGAACGGGATGAATTGTTAGAGGAATTATTAAGATCTTATTTAAAAAAATAATGGGAGCGATCTGTTTTGAAAATTGCCAGATTAATCTTTATAAAACTATTGATCATTTTAATTTTAGTTGCTGAATTGTCAGTAGTTTTTGCCCTTGAAGAAAAACAACCTAATCAAAAAGTTGTGATGCTAATTGTTAATCGTGTTGATCTACAGAACTTATTAGAGATGAATGAAGTCCAAAGATTAATGGAGGAAGGTTCAATAGGGTTGATGAACATTAGAGCTTCTGGGCGATACAGTGAGTATAAGTCTTATGCCACCATTGGTTGGGGGACTCGTGCAGAGGCTAATAAAGAGAGTCAGGCATTTTTTAATGTGGATAAGAACAGTACTGCAATTTATCGAAGAAGGTTGGGAGAAATTCCATCTGATAAAGGAATTGTTAACCTATCAATTAATCGATTGATACAGCAAAACTATAAAGGGGAATTTGGTGCAGTACCAGGCTCACTTGGAGAAATTTTAAGACAAAATGGTTTGAAAACTGTGGTGTTAGGCAACGCAGATACAGAAGATGAAAAGAGAAGGGCAGCAGCTCTAATTGCAATGGATAAACAGGGTTATATAGACTATGGGGATATAAGTAGTAAATTAATTATGGAAAATTTTTCAAAGCCCTTTGGAATTCAAACCAATTATGATTTACTTTTTGAAGAATTTACAGAATTATACCCTCAAGGGGACTTTTTTGTAATTGAAACCGGTGATTTATCAAGACTAGAAAGTTATAAGAATAATCTTAATAGAACAGCATATCAAAACCATAGGAAAGCAATATTACAAGAAATTAATCAATTTACAGAAAAAGTTACTAATCATATAGAAGGCGATCCAACATTGTTAATGTTGGTTGTGCCATATCCTACTGTTGTCGTCTTTGAATCAGGTGCTAGGCTAACTCCTATTATATTTTATGGAGAGGGTATAACAGGTGGGTTACTAACATCGGATACCACTAGAAGGGAAGGTATTATCGGTAATATTGATATTGCCCCCACTGTATTAGCTTATTTTGGATTATCGCCAGAGGAAATGACAGGAAGAAGGATTAATGAGTTAAGTACAAAAAATAACATACAATTTTTAGAACAACTGTATAAAAATGTTGTCAATATTTCACAACAACGATATAAAGTGCTTTATACCTTTGCTGTCTTTGAAATGCTTGCCTCGGTTTTTGCATTATTGGCTATTATATTTAAAAAGAGGATTCCCAGTCTATGGAGAAGGGGGATTTCTAATGTTTTGATAGCCACCATCGTAGCTCCTTTTACATTTTTATTAATGCCGATATTTGATTTTCAAACGCCAACTTTAATTTATACTTTATTAATGCTAATAACTTCAATAGTAGTGGTTTCATTAAGTCTTTTAATCAGAAAAGATTGGGTGAAGATGTTGATTTTATCAACAGGGTTAGTGGTGTTGGGTTTGTTGGTGGACTTAATAACTGGGCAACAATTAATTAAAAGTTCAATATTGGGATATGACCCAATAATAGGAGCAAGGTACTATGGGATAGGAAATGAATTTGCAGGTGTTTTAATAGGAAGTACTTTAGTTTTTACCACAGCCATTGTAGAAAAAAACAAAAAATTAAAATGGTTAGTACCTATTATATATCTAGTTATTGTGGTGGCAATTGGCTTTCCCCAGTGGGGGGCTAATGTAGGTGGTACAATTACAGCTATGTTTGCTTTTTTGTTTACTACATTCAAATTACTAGGGGTTAAAATGAATTTTAAAAAATGGTTGTCTATTTGTGGAATGGTGGTCATCGCAGTTTCTATTTTTGCTGTTGTAGACATGTTTGTTTTAGAGACTAAGTCCCATTTAGCTGGTGCTATTCAACAAATCTATCGGGGTGGGCCACTGGTGGTTTTACAAATCATCACCAGAAAAATTGCCATGAACATTAGAATAATGGGAGTTACCATTTGGAGTCGAGTGCTATTAATTGCTATAGTAGTTATAGGAATACTGTTTTATAAGCCTGTGGGGGTATTGAAAAAAATTGCATCTGCCTACCCTCATTTGGCAGCAGGTTGGACAGGTATATTGGTTGCATGTGGTGTTGGTTTTGTTTTTAATGATTCTGGAGTAGTAACAGCTGCTTTAGCAGCAATTTTTCTATCGACATCTATATTATACTTAGTGTTAAATGATTTAGATGATAAATTAATTAAAGAATAATGGAGAAATGATTGTGTTTGAAATAGAAAAAAAGCAATTGGGAAATACAGGATTACAAGTTTCAAAGCTATGTTTTGGTAGTTTAACTATGGGGCCACTACAAAAAAATATGTCCCCCAAAGAAGGTGGCGACCTTATCAAATATGGTTTTGAAAAGGGAATTAATTTCATCGATACGGCTGAATTATATGGTACTTACCCCCATATTAAAGAGGCGTTAAAGGATATAAAAAGAGATGAATTTGTTATTGCTACAAAATCCTATGCTTACTCAAAGGAAACAGCAGAAGAAAGTTTGAATAAGGCAATGAAGGAAATGGGGGTAGATACCATTGATGTTTTTCTCCTCCATGAACAGGAAAATCAGCACACCCTTAGAGGGCATGAAGAGGCGTTAAATTATTTCTTAAAGATGAAGGAGAAGGGGTATATTAAATCTGTAGGCATATCTACCCATCATATAGCTGCTGTGAAAGCTTCTTTAAAGTTGAAAGAAATAGAGGTGCTTCATCCAATAGTCAATAAAAATGGTTTAGGAATACAGGATGGAAGTATTGAAGAAATGTTGGAGGTTTTGCAGGATGCCCATAAAATAGGTAAGGGAATTTACGGAATGAAGCCTTTGGGCGGTGGAAATTTACTTAGAGATTTTCAAGATTCCTTTAATTTTGTATTAAATCTTCCCTTTTTAGATTCTATAGCTGTTGGAATGCAAAATAACAATGAGATTGATATTAATGCTGCCATATTTCAAGGACATGCTATGGATGAGGAATTAATGAAGAAAGTAACAATAGAAAACAAACAGTTAAATATTGCCCATTGGTGCGAAGTTTGTGGAAATTGTTTGAAGGGTTGTAGCCATCAAGCTTTAAGTATTGTAGAAAATCAATTGCAGGTGGACCACAATAAATGTGTGCTATGTGGGTATTGCTCTAAGTATTGTCCACAATTTTGCATTAAAGTAGTTTAGGAGGAGAAGTATGCCAAGAATTATGGGTTTAGATGTTGGGGACAAAACTATTGGAATAGCCGCCAGTGACTTATTGGGTTTCACAGCTCAAGGAATTGAAACCATCATAAGAGTAAGTATAAAAAAAGATTTAAGACGTTTAGAAGAATTAGTAGCTGAATATGAAGTTAATAAAATGGTTGTGGGACTACCCAAAAACATGAATGGTACTATTGGACCACAGGGAGAGAAAACCATTGAATTTGCTGAAAGATTAAAGAAGCGTTTCCCAAAAGTTGAAGTAGTTATGTGGGATGAGAGATTAAGCTCTGTTGCAGCTGAAAGGGCTTTAATACAAGCAGATGTAAGTCGAAAAAAACGTAAAGAAGTAATTGACAAAATGGCTGCTGTATACATTTTACAGGGTTATTTACAGAGCATAAGTAAATAATAATTATAAAATAGTATTTTTTTCTAAAAAAATGGTATATAATACTTATGTGGCTTAGACCTAAAAGGAAAGGAGTTTTTAAATATGGAAGAAAAAGAAAATTTTATAACATTGGTTGATGAGGAAGGTAAAGAAGAGGAGTTTGAAATACTAATGACTCTTGATGTAGAAGATAAAGAATATGCTATCTTATTAGCAGTAGATGCTGATGAAGATGATGAAGCATACATCTTTAGAATTGTAAGTGAAGAAGAAGACGAGTATACTTTAATCGCTATTGAAGATGATGAAGAGTATGAAAATGTTGTGGCTGCATATGATGCAATTATGGAAGCTGAAGATGGTGACGAAGAATAAGATGGACTTACCAAGTCCATCTCTTCTTTTTATTTATGGTAAAACTAGATATAAAGGATGCAACAGCAGTAAGGGTTATAAATATACTTAATAAATAAGTACTCAATTGAGTATCTAGTTGTCTTAAACCAAAACCAGTTTTAAATAATACTGGAGGTAAAGATAAGGCACGATCGTATCCTAATAAATAATACATAATAGTAAAGGATACAATAGGGATGATAATGGTGCCGACTGTTGAAAATAAAGGAAACAGTAACTTACCATGTTGATTATAGCCCTTAATGAAACCAATAATTCCTCCTATAGCTGATATACTGGGGATTATGAAGCCAGGATGAAAATAAGTTTCAAGATCGGGTGCAAATTCATTGGCTAAAACGGCTAAGGTTAATCCGAAGACAAAGCCTAAGAAGATGCCGTGGATTGAATGTAAAAACAATTGTGTAGATGATTTCAAGTTATTAACCCCCTCAATATAATGAACTAACTAACTACATTCGACATTAATTTTATTATAACATAAGTAGGTGAAAATTATGAGTATAATTATTGATGGTGTGAAGGTTTTAGGTGTATTTATAAAAAGACTAAATCGTTTTTTAGCAGAAGTCCTTATAGAAGGTGAAGCACACATTACCCACGTTCCTAATACTGGAAGAATGCAGGAATTGTTAATTCCTGGGGCTAAAATAATATTGAGGAAAATTAACAATCCTAATAGAAAAACCTCCTACGATTTACTGTTTGTATATAAAGAAGATCTTTTGGTGGCTATTGATTCTAAACTTCCTAATGTTTTATTAGAAAAATGTTTTGCTGATGGATTAATTCCTTATTTTGTTGGGTATAATTATATTAAAAGGGAAGTTTTTTACGGAAAAAGTAAATTTGATTTTTCTCTAAACAGTTCTGATGGTAAACACGCTTTAGTTGAAGCAAAATGTGTAACTTTAGTAAAAGGTTCTGGCATTGCTTCTTTTCCAGATGCCCCCACTGATAGGGGAAGAAAACATGTATTAGAGTTAATAGATGCTGTGGAAGAAGGAATTAGAGGAGCAGTAATTTTTATTATTCAGAGGGATGATGCTGTAAAATTTACTCCTAATAATGAAATGGATGAAAGATTCTATGAAGCAGTGGTTTTAGCAAAGAAAAAGGGTGTAGAGTTTTTTGCTTATAATTGTGATGTAACACCAGATTCCATAACATTAGGAAAAGAATTAAGCATAATCATTTGAAAATGATGATTGACATAAGCCGTTGAAAAGTATATAATTTTATTTGAAAAGGGTTATTATTTGAGAAATGGGTGAAATAAATGGAAAACCTAATGGAAGAATTAAAAGAAAAACTAAAAGTAAAGGGTTTAAAGCTCACCCCTCAAAGAAGAGCTACCCTAGAAGTTTTGTTTAATAATCAAGGTCAACATTTAAACACAGAAGAAATTTATGCCATAGTAAAGGAAAAATGCCCTGAAATTGGACTGGCAACTGTTTATAGAACCTTACAATTATTAGATGAAATGGGATTAATATCAAAACTGAATCTAGATGATGGTTGCAGTAGATACGAATTTAATAACCATGATGAAGATCATCAACATCATCATTTAATCTGCCAAAGCTGTGGAGCAGTTATAGAGGTAGAATTGGATCTATTGGATCAATTGGAAGAAGCTATTGAAAAAGAGTATAGGTTTAGAATAAAAGATCATAAGGTAAAGTTTTTCGGGATTTGTTCTAATTGCGATTAGTCTTGCCAGTACTTGCAAGACTTTTTTTATTTTCATAAAGTTTTTTGTCATTCATTGACTAATTTTTATTTAAAAATTTTATTTTAGGATAAAATATATATGAGAGAATTAAAAAGAAAAATTAAATTGAAAATAATATTTTAATATAAATGAAATATATGGTAAAATATTTCTTAGGTGTGTAAGTTCGGATAAGTCATTTATATTATATAACATATATAAAGAATGGGCGGATTATAGATAAAAATAAAGGAGTGTATCGTATTGGGGAGAAAACCAACAAAATTAAAAATAATTCCTCTAGGGGGATTAAATGAAATTGGAAAAAATATGACTGCAATTGAATATAGAGATGAAATCATCATTATTGATTGTGGTTTAAGTTTTCCAGAGGACGAAATGCTAGGAATAGATATGGTAATACCAGATATATCTTACATTTTAAAAAATAAAGATAAAGTGAAAGCTATCTTTTTAACCCATGGTCATGAAGACCATATTGGAGCATTACCTTATGTGCTAAAGAAAATTAATTTACCAGTTTACGGTAGTCGATTAACTTTAGGATTAGTTGAACTTAAATTAAAAGAACATAAATTGACCAATGTTCATTTACAAAGAGTTAATCCAGGAGATAATATTAAATTAGGTTGTTTTACTGTGGAATTTATCCGTTCTAGTCATAGTATACCTGATGCCTGCTGTATTGCCATTCATACACCATTAGGAATTATTTTTCACACTGGCGACTTTAAAGTAGATTACACACCAATTGCTGGTGAAATGATAGATCTACCTAAAATAGCAGAGTTAGGGCAAAAAGGTGTATTGGTAATGTTAGCTGACAGTACAAATGCAGAAAGACGTGGAGCAACCATGTCGGAAAAAAATGTAAAGGCTACATTTGAAAACATCTTTAGAAATACTACTCAAAGGATAATTGTAGCAACCTTTGCATCAAATGTTCATAGAGTACAACAAGTTATGGAAGCCGCTGAAAAATATAATAGAAAAGTTGTAGTATCTGGAAGAAGTATGGTGAATGTGGTTGGTGTGGCTGAAGAATTGGGAATATTAACATTACCAGAAAATTTATTAATAGATATAGATGATATGGATAAATATCAGTCCCATGAGATTGTTATTATTACAACTGGTAGTCAAGGTGAACCAATGGCTGCCCTATCAAGAATGGCAAGTTCTGATCATAGAAAACTAGAAATTCAGCAGGGGGATTTAGTAGTATTTTCCTCTACTCCTATACCTGGAAATGAAAAGTCTGTAACTCGTGTTATTAACCAATTATTTGAAAAGGGTGCAGATGTAATCTATGAAAGCCTAGCAGAAGTACATGTATCTGGTCATGCATGTCAAGAAGAATTAAAATTAATGCACAGCCTAGTTAAACCAAAATATTTTATACCTGCCCACGGGGAGTTTAGACATTTAATGAAACATGCTCAATTGGCAGAAGGTTTAGGAATGCCTAAAGAAAATATTTTTATTGCTCAAAATGGAAGTGTTATAGAATTTAGTAAAGATAGTGCTAAGATTAATGGCAGTGTTCCAGCTGGTAGAGTTTTAGTGGATGGTTTAGGTGTTGGAGATGTTGGTAATATAGTTTTAAGAGACCGTAAGCATTTAGCAGAAGATGGTCTGATGGTGGTGGTGGTGACCATTGCTAGGGAAACAGGAAAAATTGCAGCTGGACCAGATGTAATATCTAGAGGCTTCGTATATGTACGAGAGTCAGAAGTTTTAATGGTGGAAGCTAAGGAAGTTGTTAGAAAAGCTCTAGAACTTTGCGAACAACAAAATTCAAGAGAATGGTCAGTTCTAAAAAATGCTATAAGAGATGGTTTAAAAGATTTCTTATGGGAAAAAACAAAGCGTCGCCCAATGATTTTACCAGTTATTATGGAAGTATAAGTTATCTTATCAGAAACTACACACATTAAAATAGTAAAGAAGTCACTCTTAATGAGTGATTTTTTTTGTTAGTGGAACTATAGTGAAGGTTTTATAAAAATTCTTTTTAGGGAGTTAATAAAGTTTAAAGAGGGCATAGGAAAAAAATGTAGAATAGTATAAAAGACAATAATAGAAGGCATATAATTTATTTGTGTATAATCTGTAAAATGATGGGAGGGTTTAAGTGAATATATTATTATATTTTTTAATCCTAATGGTGGGGGCATATATTGGTTATAAAGATAATATTAAAGTCTTAATAAAACATGCAGGGGAAGTACAAAATTATGCCCTATTCTTTTTACTGCTTATTATGGGGATAAAAATAGGTTTAGACAAAGAACTTGTTTATTCTTTTGGAAAGATAGGATTTCAAGGATTAATTTTAGCCTTGTTTTCAATTGTTTTTAGTGTATTAGGTGTAAAGTTAGTTGCTAAAAGGTTACTGAAGGAGAAGGAGCAGATGGAAAATGACCTATAAAATTATATTGTCAGTAATATTTGGGATATTGTTTGGGCGGTTTTTTTTCCCAGTAGCTTTAGCAGAATATGTAGGGTTGTTAATAGATTTAGGTTTATGTGTATTATTATTTTTTGTAGGTATTGATATAGGCAAACAAAAGAATATATTCTTCAAAATAAAAAAGATAGGTATGAAGGTTTTGTTAGTGCCTTTAATGATAGGTATAGGCAGTATATTAGGTGCTATGTTGGGGGGATTTTTTCTAAGAATACCTTTAAAAGAAGCTGGTGCTGTAGGAGCAGGTTTTGGCTGGTATTCACTTTCTGCAATTGAACTTTCTAAGCATAGTTCACAGTTAGGTACATTAGCTTTTGTAACTAATGTCATTAGAGAGGTGATCGCCTTAATGTCTATCCCTATAATAGCTAAATATATTGGAAAACTGGAAAGTATTGCTCCAGCAGGGGCTACGGCAATGGACACAACATTGCCTGTAATTTCAAAAGCGACGGATGGCAGTATTGCAATAATTTCATTTATAACGGGGGTAGTTCTCTCTACAATGGTACCTATACTTGTACCCCTCATAATGTCTTTATAAATCTCTATAGTTGATTTTTTAGTGGATTTCTTATAAAATAGAATAATACACTTGTACAAAGCTTAGGTTATAAAGGTGTGGTTGTAGCTAGAAGGGGGCTTACTAATGAATGTTTTTGATATAGCACATCAATTAGCAAAGTCTTTAAAAGAAAGCAATGAATACAAAACATTTAAAGAACTTGAAAAGAAAATGAAGTCTAATCCATCCATTAAGTCTATGATGGAGGACTTTAGAAAAAGTCAATTTGAAGTACAAAATGTTCAAATGAGAGGTCAGCAAGTTGATGAAGATAAGTTGAATAAGCTACAGGAACTAAGCACTTTAATAATGAAAGAGCCTACTATTAGTGAATATGTAAAGGCAGAAGTCCGTTTTACACAAATGCTGACAGATATTTATAAGATATTAGGTGAGTCTGTAGAGTTTAATATTAACTTAGATGATGAAGTAGAAAGTTTATAAGATAAAGAAGGTAGTCATTTTGACTGCCTCTTGTTTTTTTATGCAGTAGATAATATAATATACATGAAAATAAAGGGCTTGTACCCAAATATGGGAAGGTTTTTACTTGTTTGTATTTGAAAAACTATTAATATGTGGCACTTACCATCTATTAATATATCATTAAGGAGTTGTTATTGGTGAGTAATATTACAAATGAATTTGTAGAAAGATATATAAGAGAGCTACTACCTCAAGAAGAAGGTTTATTTAAAGATATGGAAGACTATGCAGAAGAACATCATGTGCCTATCGTTCATAAAGAAGTGGCGGCTTTATTAGAAGTGATAACAATGACTTCTGGGTCAAAAAAAATATTAGAAGTTGGGACTGCAATTGCCTATTCCACCCTATTGTTTTGTAGAGCAATGGGAAAAGATGGACATATCACCACCATTGAAAGAAATGAAGAAATGATAGTTCAAGCTAAAGAAAATGTAAAAAAAGCCCATTGTGAAGATCAAGTAAGGATTTTACAAGGGGATGCAGAAGAAATATTAAGGTTTTTAGAAGGAAAATATGACTTGATTTTTTTAGACGGAGCAAAGGGTCAATATAGTGATTTTTTAAATGATTGTCTTCATCTTTTAAAGCCAGGGGGACTTTTAGTATCGGATAATATCCTATATAAAGGAATGATTGCTTCTGATGATTTAGTTGTTAGAAGGAAGAGAACCATTGTTAATCGTATGAGAAGCTACCTAGAGACAATTTGTGATCATCCACAATTAAAAACCAGTATTATCCCAATTGGTGATGGCTTGGCTCTAAGTTACAAAAATCAGGAGGAGTAAGTATGACAAAGGTAGAATTATTAGCACCAGCAGGGGATTTAGAGAGGTTAAAAGTTGCTATAATGTATGGGGCAGATGCAGTCTATGTAGGTGGACAAATTTTTGGACTACGGGCGGCAGCAAAAAACTTTTCTATTGACGAACTGGCAGAAGGGGTGAAGTTTGCCCATGAAAGGGGAGCAAAGGTTTTTGTTACAGCCAATATTATTCCCCATAACGAAGACTTAACTGAGCTACCTCCCTATTTAAAACAGATTAGGGACATTGGAGTTGATGCAGTCATTGTTTCTGATCCTGGTACTTTTTCCATTGTTAAGGAGATTGTTCCAGATATGGAAATACATATTAGTACCCAAGCTAATAATGTTAATTATCGTACAGTAAAGTTTTGGTATGACTTAGGGGCTGAAAGGGTGGTTTTAGCAAGAGAATTATCCTTTAAAGAAATTAAAGAAATTAGGGAGAAAATACCTAAAGAGTTGGAGTTGGAAGCATTTATTCATGGAGCTATGTGTATTTCTTATTCGGGTAGATGTCTTTTAAGCAACTATATGGCAAATAGAGATGCCAACAGAGGTGAATGTGCCCAACCTTGTAGATGGAAGTATCATTTAGTTGAAGAGAAAAGACCAGGGCAATATATGCCAGTTTACGAAGATGAGAGCGGAACTTATATAATGAATTCTAAAGATTTGTGTATGATCGAATACATACCAGAAGTTATTGAGTCGGGAATTAATAGCTTAAAAATAGAAGGCAGAATGAAAACAACTTATTATGTGGCTACAGTGGTAAGGGCATATAGAATGGCAATAGATAACTATTTAGCTGACCCCCAAAATTGGGTATGTAAGGAAGAATGGGTGGAGGAAATTAAAAAAGCCAGTCATCGAGACTTTACAACTGGTTTTTACCATGAAAAACCTGATGAAAATGAGCATCTCTATACTGAAAAGACTTATGTTAGAAACTACGATTTTATTGGTATGGTATTAAATTTTGATGCTTCTACTGGTATTGCTACAGTAGAACAAAGAAACCGTTTCTTTAGGGGAGATAATATAGAGATTATAGGACCCCATAAAGAAGTAATTAAAACAGTAATTGAAAATATGTGGGACGAAGAAGGAACTGAAATTGAAGTTGCCCCCCATCCTAAACAAATTATTAGAATAAAGATTGATAAGGCAGTAGAACCCTATTATCTTTTAAGAAGAGAAGTACAAGAAGTAGACAATTCCATTTAAGCCTATGGCTAAAGGTTTACGCCCCTATGTTTTTGGTGATACTAATAAAAAAACATAGGGGCGTTTTTTATGCAAAGATCAAGAAAAGAGAAAAAAGAAGATTCTATAATTTATACCAAACGTATTTTAATAATGGGGGCTGTTTCAACAATTATTATACTGGCTCTACTATTACGGTTATTTTTTTTACAGATCATTAAACATGATTTTTATACAACAGAAGTCAACAAACAAAGGAATTTGACCATCCCTTTAACCAGTGGGCGGGGTACTATTTATGATAGAAATTTTATTCCTTTAACAGATAGAGAAGAAGAAACCATTGGAGTAATCTATCCGCAACTCTTTCATACCAGTGATGAAAATTTGAAATTTTTAAGTGAGTTAACAGGAATCTCTTCTCTGGAATTAGAAAATAGAATCTCCCGTACTGGTTACTTAATTGAGTTATCCATTAAAGAAAATTTAGATTGGAATGATAGACGCTTGGTTAATACAAGGGGTCTATTTATTGTTGAAAAAAGAAATAGATATGACGAGGATAATCTTTTAAGGCATGTTATTGGATATATAAGTGGAGTGGACAAAAGAGGTATGTCGGGGATTGAACGATCGCAGGACATTATACTAAAAGAGCAACAAGGTAGGGCTATTGCAGCAGTATTGGATGGAAAAAAACGACTTTTACCAGGGGAGGGTTATGTACTGGTTAATGGTAATATGGAAGAAAAACATGTTAAACTAACGGTGGATTACCATATTCAGTCGATCGCAGAAAACGTATTAGATAATACTAGGCATAGAGGAACAGTGATTATTAGTAATGTTGAAACGGGAGAAATATTGGCTATGGCAAGTAGACCTAATTTTAACCCCAATGAGATTACAAAACATCTTAAAAGTGATGGTGACGAATTGTTTAATAAGGCTATTCAAATGACTTTTCCCCCAGGCTCAATTTTTAAAATAATTGTAGCAGCAGCTGCTTTAGAAGAAGGGTTATTGGATGTAAAAGAGGTTTTTAATTGTTTGGGCAGTGAAAGTGTTGGAAATGTACAAATCCGTTGTAACTCCCATAGTCAAGGTGGAAATGGTGAAATTATATTTGAAAAAGCCTTTGCCGAATCCTGCAACTCTACTTTTATTCAACTAGGGCAGAGGATAGGGGCAATGAAAATTATTGAAATGGCAGAAAAATTAGGCTTTAATAGTAAAGTAAATATTGGACTAGTGGAAGAAGAAAAAGGCAATTTACCAACTGGAGACTATTTATTAGGCCCTTCTATAGGTAACATTTCCATTGGTCAAGGGCAAATAGAAGTAACCCCCCTACAGGTGAATCAAATGACACAAATTATTGCCAATGGGGGAGTAAAAAAACAATTGTATTTAATTGATGAAGTGGTTAATCAGCTCCACGAAAAAATTGAAGAGGTTGAAGAGATTGTTGAGATTGAAGGTATTGAAGGTATTGAAGAGATAGAAGGCATTGAAATTAGTAATGAGTCAGTACAAGAAGAAAAACAGTTACTAAGCAAGGAAACTATTCAAAAATTACAGCATATGATGGGGTTAGTAATGGAAGCAGGGACGGGTAAAACTGTTGGGGAATTAGCCAATATTACAGCTGGTAAAACAGGTACTGCTCAAGCAACTGAAAGAGGACAATCGGTACTACATGCATGGTTTACTGGTTACTATCCTAAAGAAGAACCTAAATATGCAGTAACAGTATTATTACAAAATGGTCAATCGGGGGGGAGAAATGCAGTTCCTGTTTTTAAAGAGATTATAGAAGAAATGGTTAAGTTAGGATACTAAAGCTGTGGTTAAAAAATTAAAAAAGCAATCTATTTTGGAAGACTTACTATTATAATTTCATATATAGCTAAGACAATGCCTCGGTTGAGAATAAAACTCTTATATCGGGGCTTTGTTGAATTTTGGTGTAAAATGTAATCTTTAGAATATTTTTTAAAAAAAAGAAGGTGTTATTATAAATCTGTAGAATGTTAAATATATATCAAAAAAATTATATATAGGACTATTGGATTAATTTTTAACTTAATTTTTAATAATAAGTTACTACAATAAAGAGAGGTGCTACTAGTGAGCAAGGATAAAATAATATATACTGTCGAGGAAAATTGTGTAGGATGTAACAAATGTATTAACGGATGCCCAGTTAAAGATGCAAATGTAGCTCTTATGGTAAATCATGAAAATATTATTAATGTAGATTCCGAAAAATGTATCGTCTGTGGTCATTGTATAGATGTTTGTGACCATAGTGCTAGAGAATACTATGATGATTTAGATCAGTTCATGGAAGATTTAAAATCAGGTAGAAAAATATCATTACTGGTTGCCCCTGCTATACGTGCAAATTTTAGTAACTATAAAAAATTATTTGGGTATCTGAAATCTATTGGGGTGGAGTTAATTTATGATGTGTCTCTAGGTGCAGATATAACCACTTGGGCGTACTTAAAAAAGATTAAGGAAGAAAAATTAACTTCTGTAATAGCACAACCTTGTCCTGCTGTGGTAGAGTATATTGAAAAATTTAGCCCAGAACTAATTTCTAAGTTATCACCTATTCACTCACCCATGATAAATACAGCCATATTTTTAAAGAAATATGAGGGTTATAATGGTACACTTGCATTCATATCCCCTTGTATTGCTAAAATAAATGAGATTAGAGATAAAAACACAAATGGGCTTATTAAATATAACGTAACATTTAAAAGATTAATAGAATATATACAAAATAACAACATTAATTTAGACTCTTATCCAGAGTTGGAGTTTAATGATATGGGTTGTTCTATTGGGTTACTATACAGTAGACCAGGTGGACTAAGGGAGAACGTAGAAGCAAGAATGACAGGAGCTTGGGTTCGACAAATTGAAGGTCACAACCATGCATATCACTATTTAGATGAATATAAAAAAAGGTTAGCTAAAAATAAGCCGTTGCCATTATTGGTGGATATATTAAATTGCTCTTTTGGTTGTAATTTAGGTACTGGAACAACTAAAGAAACAGAAATAGATGATATTGACCTATTGTTTAATCAAATGAAGAACGACAAACTAAAGGCTAAAGGTAAACGCCCTTTAAGAAAAAGAATAGACGAGATGTATAAATTATTTGACTCTAAGCTAAATATAAATGACTTTGTTAGAAAATATACAAATCAATTTGACAGTATAACCAAATGGAAAGAGCCTTCTAAAAAAGAGTATACGGATATTATGTTTAAGTTACATAAAACAACGGAGAAGGAAGAAAAAGTAAACTGCTTTGCCTGTGGTTATGGAAACTGTGAAACTATGATTAAAGCAATTCATAATGGAGCAAATTATCTTAATAACTGTATACACTACAATAAAAAAGAATTAATTATTGAACAAGAAGAGATTAATGTAAAAAATAATGAGTTGGGAAATGTTTTAGAACAAGTTAATGCCATGAATGATGAACGGTTTGGTCAAGTTGAGGGGCTAAAAAAAGTTGTAGGTACAGTGATGAATTCTTTAAATGAACTGAATGCAGGTAGTGAGGAAGTTGTTGCTAGTATTGAAAGCATAGCTAATGAAGTTAAAGACACCCTTAGTGTATCAAATGATTTAAAGCTTAACATAGAACTTGTGAAAGAGAAACTTAAGAAATTTTCAAAAGCCACCAGTGAAATTGTTAGCATTTCTGAACAAACAAACCTACTGGCTTTAAATGCTAGTATAGAAAGTGCAAGGGCAGGAGAACATGGACGGGGATTTGCAGTTGTTGCAGAGGAAGTTAGAAAGTTAGCCGAAAATTCAAAAACAGTGGCAGAATCTACTAGAACAGATGAGCATGATATATTAAATTCAGTTGTTGAAATAATAGAAAAGTCTGTAAGGGTTGAGAATAGAATGGATAAAATTAATGACTCCATATCAATTATTTCTGCTAACCTTGAAGAGATTACAGCCACTAGTCAGTCTATTGCTGATTCGGTGGTGGAGTTAGTAGAGGATTAACTTTACCTAGACAAATAAGTATAAATATACGGCTTGAAGGGTTTTTAGTTTAAGTATTTATAAAGGATGATTAAAACAGAAAGTGCCTGATTTTTAATGGCACTTTTTTTTATTATAAATTTTCCGTACATGCACATATGTAGTTAATGAAACATATTATTTAAAGTGACCTATTATATAGGTTTTTACAAGGAGGTGTTATCTACATGTGGGCTTTATTGACTGGAACGATACCGTTTGTCTTCAAACCATTGATGTTGGCAGTATCTTTTATTTCCAGCAGTGCTTCTTTTCCTCAACCCCTTACGCCAGAGGAGGAAGCCATATACTTAGAACGATATGAAACAGGAGATGAAGAAGCAAGAAATGTACTGGTGGAGAGAAATTTAAGGCTAGTGGCTCACATTGTGAAGAAGTACTCAAATATTGGTGCAGATGCAGACGATCTAATATCTATAGGCACAATTGGGTTAATTAAAGGGATTACAACTTTTGATCGAAAGAAAGGTACTAGATTAGCCACTTATGCTGCAAGATGTATCGAAAATGCTATACATACCAAAATGCTACCAATATCCACTACCCAAAAAGGTAGTGAATATCAAAGTTTTCACCATTCCATTCAATTCTCTTCACAAGATTTTTGATTAAGTCTCGCTTCTCTTTATAAGGTACTGTATCAATTAGTTGTGAAAAACGCATAATACTTTCGTTAAACACTTCAATATTTAAATCTTCTATCATATTACTGTTATCTTCAATCTGTTTTTTAAGTTCTATATTTTCATTTTCTAGTTTTTCCATTTCTGCAAAAATATATTTAGTTACTGTACTGTTTTCATTTGATGCCAGTTGCTTAACTAAATTTTCAATATGTTTTTTATTGATTTCTATTTTATTTTTCATTTTTTTTATTTCTTTATCTCTGTTTTCTAATTTATCATTATAGGCTTTAATTCCACTAAAAAGACCAGACTCAATGTCTTTTTTTATTTCATCAATTATAATGTTATCAATATGTCTACCGATTAAATTTTTACAATCACATCTAACTCCTCTAGAAATATCCTTCATAGAACAAACATAATAGTGAAGCAACTCACCTGTATTCTTACTTTTCTGACCATATTTAATCTTCATAAAACTGTCACACTTTGTGCATCTTAGTAAAGTAGACAACATGGCAGCATAAGAACCTTGACGTGGTGCTAATGATTTATTTTGTTGCAATATTTTTTGAACCCTAACCCAATCCTTACCAGGTATAATACCATTATGTTTACCTATAGAAATAATCCATTCGGACATGTCTTTTTGCTTTACAGACTGTCCTTTTTTGACTAGGTTTTTATTATATGCCATTACTCCATGCTTACCATTAAATTCAGCTTTATTTTCAGCAATTTGGGCGTTATTAGCTGTAAAATAATCAAATACATCTTCATCAGCAGTAGCATACACTGGGTTTATAAGTATATGACGAATACCAAATTTGTGAAAATCATTACCTTTTTTAGTTTTAATGTTGTTTTGAACTAAAAAGGTTTCTACTTGAGATAAAGATTTTAATTCTAAATACTTTTGAAATACAAGCTGTACAATTTTTAGTTCATCTTCTAGTGGTGAAAGTTTAAACATTTTACGCTCCTTCATAGATTCATCAAGATATATAATAGGCTCGGACTCAAAGCCTGTTGGGCAGTTACCCCCTAACCACCTACCAGTACGTGCAAGTTGCATCATATTGTCTTGAATACGTTCAGCTATAGTTTCTCTTTCTAGTTGGGCAAAAACACTAGAAATATACATCATTGCCCTTCCCATCGGGCTTGTGGTATCAAAACTCTCACGAAGAGATATAAAAGAAATATTGTATTTCTCAAGTTCTTCAATAGTATTTGAAAAATCAGAAACGTTCCTACTAATCCTATCTAATCTGTAGCAGATTAGAATATCAATTTTTTTTGCTTTTGCATCCTTCATCATTTTCTTAAACTGAGGTCGATCAATATTGCCACCAGAAAACCCTTCATCTTCATATAAAACTATATCAGCACCAGGGAAGTGTTTTTCTATATACTCTTTACAGAGTTCTATTTGATTAAGGATAGAATCTCCTTTTCCCGTAAATTTTGATTTGCGTGAATAAATTGCAACTTTCAAGTTAGAAACCTCCTAATCTAAACTTATATTATAATAATTATAGTTTATTTATAATCTTAGGTAAAGAAAAAGCCCCTATGGGGCAAATAAATGCTATATTCTTAAATCAATTTTTACATCTCTAACTCTTTTTACTAAGTAATGTGTTGATATGAATAATATGAAAGTAGCTAGTAAAATTAATAATATTGATATGTCTATATTCTTAAAAAGAAGAGTTCTAAAATAATCACTTAAAAAAATTAAAAGTGGAAGTATACTAAAAATTAGTAGAACCCAAAGTGTTGAAAACTCGGTTATTTTTTCGCTAATATGTATTAGGTTATTTTTAAGTATGTCATTGCTAAAAATGTTATCTAGATCTTTTGGAGATAACAGGCTTTTATAAGATTTTTTTAGACTCTTTATAATTTCATTATAATGCTTTAAGTCGGAAGTAATTCCATTTAATGATACAATCAGATATATGTAAGATATTGAATTTATAAACAGTAGTACAATGCTTACATCCCTATTAAATAAATTAGTATATTGTGGGTTTTCACTAAAAATACCAGCAATAAAAATAGTAAATATAAAAGAGAAAGTAGCTATAAAGTTATTTTTAAAAGAAGATGCAAAGTCACTAATAATATCCCCACTTTTAATAGAAATATCAATTATACTATCAGTTATTTTAGCTTTTAAATCTATGTATTTCTCTGTGTTTTCTTGAAGGTAAATTGAATGATTAGATTGAATTGATGCTAAGGTATTGTTGTCTACACTTAGTAAGCTATTAGAATAATCTAATTCTAGTGTCATAATATTTCTACTTAAAATTAATCTATCATTAATATTACCATCTTTATAAATCCAATGAAATATATTAAAAATAGAGTCGTTGGGGTTTATCAAGCCTTTATAATCAATCGTTTTTGTAATAAGCTTATAACCCTGTAAGTGTATTTTTAATGTATTATTATCTATAAATTCACTATAATTTGCAATATTAACTATAGATATTATAAATAAAAGCTTATTAAATAATAAATTTATTTTTTCATTCCTAGACTTAGTATTAAACTTAAAAGAATATGGTGTAAGTTTTAAATCACAACCAATAAATCTACAGTTAAATTTATACTCTTCTATTGCTTTTGTATCAAAACCATTTTGTATATTATAAGTATTAATAGATTCGATACTATGTACAAAGAATATATTATTAGTATAAAATTCATTTTCAGATTCATCAATAAAGAATATAACTTTATTATTATAGTGGACTCGTTTTGAAAAAATTTCTAAAATTTCTTTAAGGTTTAATCGATCAAGATAGTCTATAAAATAATTAAACAAATAAATTCTATGAGTAGGGTTAATACTTTCTGGTTTACTAAATTTAATTTCTAAATGCAAATATTCTGATTCATCAATATCTTCAAATTCTTTATCTTTTAAGTATTGAAATTCATCCTGTAATTTAGTTCTTAAATCATCATTAAGACTTTTTTTATCGTAAAGACCTCTAAAATCTGGGCTACAATTAGGTTCACTTATATCTTTATCTAACGTTCTAAAAATGAATTCAAAGGTATCCGACTCAAGTTTTTTACATATTTCTTCGATAGTTTGGTAGTAAATCTCAAATGTAGAAAGTTTAAATTTTTCTATCTTATAATTTAATTTTGCTACGCTAAAAGTTTCTTTGGGTGTTGGATCTATTAATGTATGATTATCTTCAGTAAAAAGAGATATAAACTTAGTTATTAAACTCATTCAATAGACCCCCTTTACATTAATATTTTATGTTAATACTTATATCATAATATCTCTATATATAATACGCAATATTTTATTATTAATAACTTTATATTAACTAATTTCATCTTGTAGTTCTGGATTGTTTTCAATTAGTTGTTCAACTGGTGGTGTAAGTAATTCTTTAATAGTATTTTCATCATCTGTTCTTATCTTTAAAAAATATTCTTCTTTTTCCTTTTCGTGTACTACATAAATTTCATTGCGATTTATCTTTCCTTCTATAGATAGAAGAATAGTTTTAGATTTTAAGGGATGAAATTTTCTAGTAACCAATCTTTTTTTTATACCTTTGGGGTCAATAGAAAATCTTTTATCAAACCCTTTTTTGCTATCTGCTATCTTGTCTATTTTATCAAAAACTTTATCAATCTCTTCACTATCACATATTTTTTTTATAGTTTCCTTAAATTCTTCTAAATCAAAATTTTCGTTGGTTCTAAAATAACTAATAGTTTCATTTCTAAGGTCGGTAAAAATTGCTCTATCACTGATTTTTTTATCCATTACATTGATGATATTGTCTACGGCATTATCAGTATTAACTTCATCATTATTGCATTTATCTAAATCTAAAAAATCATCATACCAATGAACAGCATGGGATTTTTGAATAGAATCATCAATATATATATTATAAACTTCAAATTCTCCATCTATATTTTTAATTTCAAAAATACATATTCTTAGGGGAGTTTTTTTCTTTTTATCATAAAGAAAAGCTTCAATTATTTCCATTGAATTACGATTAACACCTGTAAAAAATTCATTCTTCATCAAAATATAGTAGTATCCTTCTTCGTTTTTTATTAAAGACTGTATTAGACCACCACTACTTATTTGTGCAGCACCTCTCGAAAATCTAATTTCAGATTCCAATAGTTTTTGTGCTATTAGTTCTGAATTTTCATCAAAATTAGCTTGATCTGTTTCATCTTGCAGACACTTTTTTATAATAGCGAAAACTTCGTTAGTATCTCTTTTAAGTTTATAACGCTGACAATTGGTAGAATCATTTAATACATAAGAAGCTGTTTCGGTAATATAATTTGTCAATGTTTCATGTTCGGAGTCTTTAAAAATTATGATTTTGCTTTGTCCATCAATATCATAATAACTTTTTAACAAAATATCTGTATTGTCCATTATGAGCACTCCTTTATAGTTTAAATAGTTAATCAAATTATACAACACTATATCTGTTGAATTTTGCTACAATTTGTCGAATGAAATAAAATATTTTCATAAAACAATTTTTAACAAAACAGAAGAAAGAGACCTTCCCCCACTCACTTATTCAAATAGTAAAAAAGGGGGTTAAGGTTCAAGATTGGGATAACATAAAAGATTATTTAGTAAATGTTTTTTTGTTAACAGAATATTTGTAATTTAATCATCAAACTTCATAAATAATGTGTTAAAATACAATATAAAGCTTTAAAAATGGAGTGAAATATAGAAATGGAAAAGATAAAGTAGATAACACTTGCAAATTAAATATATAACTGCAAACCGAGAATATATTATAAGTTGTATTAAAAAGTTACTTGATTGTTTAATAGAAGAAAATGATACAAAGTCAATTAAAATGCTTTTTAAGAGCCTTTATAAAAGTTGTAAGAGTAACAATAGTGACTTTAGTAATGATTTGAAACTAATTACAATGGATGTTATTATATTTTTAGAAGAAAGGGGTTATCTAAATGAAAAAAATTAGTAGATTGTTAGTTGTTTTACTTGTAGTTACAACTATTATTACAGGGTTTGTATATGCAGGCCCTGACAGTAATCCACGACCAGATTCTGTAGTAATTGAAAAGTAAAATAAATACCCCCTGATTTAGGGGGTATTTATTTTTGAGTATACTCAATTATTTTTGTCACATTTGTAATTCATTTTAATATATTAAAAAAATTGCGAAACTCGCAACTTTATTTAGTACATTTAGTGCTATAATTATCTTAACTATAATGCATGGGGGTATACATATGAATAAACTGCTGAATGAATTTAAAGTAGAAAAAGACAATGAGCATCTAACAGTACAAGTAATCGAAAATGAAACAGGTATAAAGATTAATATTGATACAAATACACCATTATCAATTTCGGTAAATGGTGATGTTGTAGAAGAACTATTTAATCAAGAAGAATATAAGTATATTCCACCACATATAAGACCGTTTATCTCCAGTAGTTTTCAATGCGACAGAGAAACCAAGAAAGAAGGAGAGTGCAAAGGAGGGACATGTTTAAATACAGACGTAATATACTTACAGGATAAAGACAATCTTCCAATTCCCTTACTTACGCCTAAACGCATTCGATGCAATAAAGAAATAGATAGGGAAAATAGGAAAGTCCTTTGCAGTTACTTAGAAATAGGAGAAGAATTTATGTATGATTTTCTACTTGTGAATATTCCTATTAATGGTTCTGATTTGAGGATTGAAATAGATTTATATGAATATGAGCAAATTGAAATTTTTAAAAATGTAAATATTGAAAATGGGTTAGAGCACTTCGATAGGTTAATAAATGATTTATCAAAATTAGGATTTAAATTGAATCATATTTGTCGTAATGATGGACGGTATGATAGCTTATATGAACTAATAATTCCGATAGATAATTTTAATAAAGATGATGTACGTGAGGCAGTAAAATTGTGTTATTGTTACAATAGTAATTTGGAAAATAGCTATTTAGCAAATAAAATATATAAGTAAGTTTTTATTCAAAAAGGGGGGAATTCAATAATTGTACTGTCTAAAGAATTAACATTATAAATAACTTCAATAAAAAATACAGCACATTACATCTAGTACATATAAAATTTGCTATGATATAATGTACAATAGAAAGTATTAGAGGTTCAGAGGTGATGAGATTAATGAAATTGACCTTAAATGATATTGTAATAAAAAGTGCTGGCGAGCAACTCAAAGAAAAAATAACAGATAAATTTGGTACATTAAAAGCTTTTGCAGATTTTTTAGGTATAACCGATAGAGATTTAAGGAGGAAATTAAACTCAAAACAAGTTGAATTATTTAATAGTAGTATTGTTAAATTCAAATTACGCTTAACTAATATATTTGAAGCAAGTTATGATGAGCTAGTTCTAACAGACGAAAAGCAAGCTATACGTTTTGTAGATAACCTATTTGAAAACATTCATGGCTATAAAAATGAAGAAGATATGTTAATTATTAAAAAACTAAAAGATTTATGCTACAGCTACAATCTTACTAGAGAGCTTGTTAAAATTAAGAGGATAGAAGCAATATATTATTACTATAACGATAGTTTTAATAGAGCCACAGATACTTTAAGAAAAGCCATTGATGAGGCTACTGACAAAAGTTATAAAAATTTAGAGATATTCTTTATATGTGATTTAGCGATGTTGTATTATTTTAAAAAAGATAATATTACAGCAGATCAAATATTAAAGACTATAAACATAGCAGAAGCGGAAGACAATGAGCTTAAGAAAAGAGTATGCTATAAGTATTATTACAACTGTGCCACCCTTAAACTAAGCATGACGTATTATGAAGAAGCCATTAATTATTACAAAAAAGCTTTACAGTATAGTAGGGATGATATAGACCAGGGCGTAGTTTTAAGTGGCATAGGTTTAGTATATAAGAAAAAGGGTGAGTATGATAAAGCTTTAACTTATTATGATGAAGCCTTAAAAATTCAAAGCGATAATAATACGTTAATTATCACATATAATAACAGGGCAGAGTTATTCCGTTGTATCGGTGACTTAGAAAATGCACAAGTTGAAATACGTAAGGCTATAAAAATAATTGAGGCTAACAATATTAATACAATGCACAGTGTTATTGTTTATAAAACTGGGTTCGAGATAGAAATTGCAAAAGGACAAGTAACTAAAACAATTGATAAAGTAGTTGAATGGCACTATAATATAGAAAAACATCATATATTTAAAGAATATGTTATTGAAGGACTAGAGATTATTATAACAGAGTTAGAAAAACATCAATCCTTCTTAGATCTGAAAAAAGTTGGTATATTAATTAATGATTTAATAATGAAAGCACAGACATCAAATGAAACAAACTATCTTAGCGATTTAGAAAAATATTTAGGTAAGATAGTAACAATATTTTTTAAAAATAAAATAGAATGGAGGTATTAAAATGAAAAAGAAAATTATAAGTTTGTTATTAGTAGTATCTATGGCATTGGTTTTAGTAACTAACGTGACCAAGGTTTCCACTGAACAAGAAAATTTAACAACTGAATTTAAAATACATACTGATAATCCAAATCCAACACATGTATAAAATAAGCTAGCGAAAAATCGCTAGTTTTTTTTTATACATGTGTTGTCGAAAAATGTCGCAAAAAACACTAAATATAATTTAAAGTTTATTTATTAGTATAAATATAGTAAGAATAAGTTTATACATGCCTGATAGACACCAAATATATGTTCAAGTTAACCAAATAAGCAGTATATTACTTTAAGAACTTAATAATTCCATAAAAAACAGGTCTATAGTTTACATTTTATGTAAACTATAAATTTTGACACATATTATTTATTTAAGTATAATTTAACTACAAAACACAACTTGTAAGAAACACAACGCTATTATATCAACACTCGAAGTTAACAAGGGGGAAATGGTCATGTGCATAGCATGTAAACTAATTAAAGACAATGATATTGAATGCTGTAATATTGATACTATTAAAGAAAAATTTCTATGTTTAATACCAGATTATATGGAAGTAGATATAGTAAAATCAATATCAAAAAAAATAACATCTAGTAATTAGCTGTTATTTTTTTTATCCTTAAACATTATATCGTACATTTGTACTATTTTTTTTATTCGTTCAGAAATTATTATTTCTGTTTCTTCATTAAGCTTAAAGTCCTTATCTAATAAACCCTCTTCAATAAGACTTTCTACTATTAAGTTGTATATTTCTAATTTGTTATTAATATTTGTAGTGTTTTGTAATTTTAAACTTTCTGGTTTTTGTGAATAACTATTTTCTAAATCTTTAGAGTCTGTTTCACATAACAGGTAGTCAATAGAAACATTAAAAATGTTTGCTAGTTTTTTTAGCATTTCAGTGTCGGGTTCAGCTTTGTTACGTTCCCATTTTGCAACAGCTTGTTGTGTAACACCTAACATATCTGCTAATTTTTGTTGAGATAAATTTAATGTATCTCTTAATTGTTTAATTTTAGAACTTAACATTAAACACACTCCTTTCATTTATATTTTACAACAAAAAGTTGTTGTGATAAAGAATAACAACTAAAATTCGTAAAAAAATATTGACAACAACCTTAAGTTGTTATATACTAATAACAACTTAAGGTTGTTGAGTTAAACTTTTCAAGAAAACAGGAGAGGTGGTGCAAAGTTGAGAAAATGGCTTATTCAAGCAAGAGAAAAAAGCAAGTTGTCGCAAAGTGAACTATCTAGTTTATGTAATATAACACAACAATATTATAGTTACATTGAACTAGGTGAACGTAGACCTTCTCCTGAAACAGCTCAAAAAATAGCAGAAGTTTTAAATTTTGACTGGACTTTGTTTTTTATAACCCAAACAAAATGTTAGCGTTTTAGCAAAAATAACAATTTTAATTATAATAGCGTTCTACGTTTAATTAAAAAATCCTTTAATTATTAAAAAGATAAAAAGAATTTGTATGAGGAGTATAAATATGTGATGACCTCCCTCATAGAAGTAATTAAAATTTTTCAAATAAAATGGTTGCTGAAATGATGGGGAAGTCTCAACAATTTATAAGAAAATGATTTTTTTGCTAAATAAAAGAACTAACACCTATAAGTAATAGTACAATCTAAGCTTCACATAAATTGTAGTGGGGGTGGTGATATGAGTAAAAATCCATATGCCAATATGAAAGTTAGAAAGTTTATCAATGGTGTCCCATTGGAAGAACTTAACGAAGAAGAATTAAAAGCATTTCGCAAATGGAATACACAGGTAGCAGAAAGAGTTATTTCAAAACATGTTAATAACATGATAGAGAATGGTGCTACCAAACAAGAAATTATAAATTTTTTAAAGCCAGGGCTAGAAAACTAGCTCAATATTTTAACAAAAATTAGTACAAGTCATTGATGAATTAGTACAAACCAATGATGGGGGTGTTGAAATGAAATCTAACTGGTTTGCATTATATTTATCTATAATGAAAGGCTTTACAGTAACAAAGGCATTGAGCCATATGGGGGTTAATGCAAAAAAAGAAATAGAATAGGAGGACTTATTATGTACAAAGAAACATCGACCTGGGTGGACATGCAGATTGAATACAAGAACAGCCTCCAGTCAATTAGAAAAGTAAAAAAACACAGAAAAAATACTGGAAATTTTATTGATGTAGTTGACTGCGAACTGGCAGCAACTATGGAAAATGATCTGGCTACAAGTGTTAAGGAAATGAAACAACGTGCTTTGCAAGAATATAAGGCTGTTAGTGCAGAAGATATTATCAACCCTGCTTATGGACTAACGAAGCGTCAAAAGGAAATAACGTTACTTAGAATTGAATTTTCTTGCAAGGAAATTGCAGAATGGCTCAAAATAGACATTAGTACAGTATATAGAATACACGAAACATCAATAAATAAGATAATGAAAGTTAAGCAACAAGAAAAGAAGAATGAAAATGCCTTCGTTGGCTTGAGTAAGAGTCAACAAGAAATATATAAACACTACATAGACGGTTTAAAACAAAAAGAAATCGCTGAAAGACTTGATGTAAGTGTAAATACAATTAAAACTCAATTAAAGAGAATAAAGCAAAAAATACAAAATGTAGGGGGTGACAAAACCATACAAATCAGTTAAGGGGAGAGGTGCGTCCAAAAGGGGGTGAACTTATGAAGTGTTTAGTTTTTGTAGGGTCTGTAAAAGAGTTAAGAATATATTTACAGTCTTGGGGAAAAGAAAATAGCCCAACAGCAGCAACTGTTAAGGCTATTCAGTAAAACATATTAAATTTAATGTTAAAACCATTATAGCACATGCAATTATTTATTAACAAGACAGTTTTTATAAAAAAATAATTTTCTTTTAAAAATAAAATTGGGGGTTGTTCAAATGAAAAAATCAGTTACCCTAAACGCAGAAGAAACAAATTATTTTTTTCTTATTTTAAGAGATCTCAAGAGTACAATAGAAGAGAAAATTGTAACATGTACAATTGATTTAAATATAGAACTTGAAAAAATTTTATATCTAAATGACTTGATAGAAGTTAGTTGGGACGAATTCGATCAGAAACTTTATAAAAATAACAAAGAAATATATTTAGAGAGAGCAGATATGTTTTACTCAATTTATATGAGGGCTTTAAATGATTATACTTTAGAGTTAGAACATGTTGAAGAATTATTAAAAAAGTTGACTATATAGTAATAAGTAGTATTTATTATTAAGTGCGTATTTGTCTAATATTGCGAAGTTAATAAAACTGAAAGGGGAAAATAATAATGAATTTAGAGAATAACATTAAAGATGTAATAAATAAAAAGATGGAGGATGGAACTATTGAAAGACTAATAGGAGAGCAACTGGAAAAGGGTATTAATAAATCCTTAGAAAATCTCTTAGGGACATATGGTGATGTTACAAAAATTATTGAAGGAAAAATAAAAGAGGTTATGGTAAGTCAATTATCTAAATTCGACTATTCAAACTATGTAGTAAAACTAGATTGTGTTTTAACTGAAATACTAGAGAAAACTACATTAGATCATAAAAAAATATTAGAGAATTTTAAAGAGTTAATGCTTGATGATGATATTCCTAAACAGGTAAAAGTTTCAGATATATTTGAAAAATATAAAAAGAATATAGCTAAAAATATAAATACAAGTGATTTGAAAATAGATTATGATGATTGCGAACCAAGTTATCAATTTGTAACAGCAACTATGGAAATTGAGCATGAAGAAAAAAGATCTTGGTCAACATCATCATTTAAGAATGCAAAAATTATTTTAGAGTGTGAAGAAGATGAAGATTTAAACTTAGAGATTAACATATCGAAATTTATGGAATATCCTTGGAAATTAAGTGAAAAAACAGATACATCTATCGATGGATTGAGATATTTAGATGAATTTAAAATCTATATTCTGAAGCTATATCAAAAAGGTACTATATTAGAGATTGATGAAGAATATTTAAGTGATGACGAGGTGGAACCAGAAGGACGTCCAGAAATAGAATACAGATAATGGGGATATTGCGACATTGAATTATTCGAAAAAATCGAATAGTTGGAAGGAGGAATATATGGCTAATTGTTCAAAATGCACACAGAAAACCATTATTGAAGTAGGTAAAATTGCAGTTGAATTCGATTGTCCATACGGTGTATCTGTAGTTGATAATGAAGCATATATTGAAGATTTTTCAGACAAAGAGTGCAGTTATTATAAAGAGTGATGTTACGCAAAACAAGATGAACATGTAATGGGAATTATATATTATTAGGAGGTGTTGAAATGTCAGTAGTTAAAACTTCTATAATTCCTGTAGCTATAGCCATATTTACGATTGTAAGTTATCTTATTGTTAAACGAATCAATACAGCTTCAAGTTTTGGTGTAAATTTACATGTATTTAAAAGCGAAAAACACAAAGAATTCACTTCAATATACGGTTATTTTTGTTTAATTATTTTATTAATAGCTGCTATTTATACCATGTATAAAGTGATTTTTGTTTTTAAAGTAATAGATATCATTTAATGGGGATAAGGCGACATTCCATTTAAGAAAGGGTTGAGTATATGAGGGATATAAATGGCATTCAAATAAAAGTTGGGATGATGGTTATTAAGTTAAACAAAACAAAAAACAATGCACCAGATATTCAAGGTAAAGTCGTTATAAACAAACGAAAGGAACTGGGTATTGCAATAGAAGTAGATCATGCCTTTTATTATGATGGAACAATAATGCCTAATTCGGGTGGCTATCGACATTGTATCAAAGAAAATTTAAACTACTTAGTTGTAAGTTAAATTGATTGGAGGGAGTAGATTGAAATATAAAAAACCAATATGTGAATGTGGTAAAGAATTAACCATAACTGCTGTTTTTTCTTGTGATATATTATGGACCATAAATTCTAATGGTAAAAGATCAAAAAAACATACATTTTCAGCCGATACCCAAAGTGGTGAACATCTAGAGTGTGAATGTGGGGCTGATTATGAAATAGACTTTGATGAAAAAGGAAGGATATTAAGAGGGAAAGAATATAGCCCAGTTTAATTAATATGTCGTCTTACATGAAAAGGGGAACTTTTAAAATGATTGAAATTCCAAAGTTGATTAAAAATAAAATTCAGAGGGTTAATAGATTAAGAATTGAACAAACAATGGTTTGTAATGAAGTATTTGATTGGTTTAAAAAACAAGGGATTGATACAACAGAAAGTGGCTTTATAGATGTAATAGGTGCGAAAATATTGTATGGAGAATTTACTGATAGTGACTGGTGGGATTATCTTAACGGGCGAAGGAAATAATTTGACATTTCATGAATAACTGCCCTTGTAGGGGATTTATGGGGAAAGGATGAAGGGAAGGTGGAAAGAATGCTTAGAGCTAAAAGTTATTTCAGTGGAGCAGGTGGGATGGATCTAGGAATGTTAGGAGCAGGAATAGAAATAATTGAGTCTTATGAAATTGATACAGTTGCTTGTGAGACTCTAAGGAACAATTTCAAACACCAATTATTACTGATTTAAATGGAATAGCCCCAACCTGTGTAGCTCATTATTCTAAAGACAGATCCACGAGACTCATAAATGATGGAAAGAAAATAAGACCTTACTCTGTAAGAGAATATGCAAGATTACAAGGTTTCCCTGATTGGTTTAAGTTTAGTGGTACTGACAACGATGCGTACAGGCAAATTGGAAATGCAGTACCAGTGGACATGGGAAAATGGATAGCACAACAGGCTAAGAGGTATTTTAAAGCTTCATAGTCTGGGGATTATGCGACATAATAGGATTTACTCTTTTAAAAATGGGTTAATTAAAATATGACTATAAAAAGTAGAAGAGGAGAGATAGGTATGAAATATAAAGGCAGAGTTGTAAGAGATTTTAGCATAGGTGTTGAATCTTGGGGTGAAAAGGTAGGAGAGATTTTAACACAAAACAATATTAGGTGGAGTACTTGCGAAAATGTTGCAGGAGACCTAGTAATTGTTACACCAGTAACCAATACATTTGAATCTATAAATACATTGTTCCTTGAAACCTCAAAACACTTTAAAGCCAGTATTCATGTTTTGTATGAAGAATTCGATAGCAATGGGCATAATCTTGAAGAATTTAATGAAGTGTTAGATGTTAATTTATTAGAACTACCAGTATGGACTTATGATTATCCTAACATTGAGGTATGGAGGGAGGGGCATTTTTTATACACTAAAGAACAGGCTATTGTAGCTGGTAGAATATTTGCTAAGAATGAAGGGTTGTTAAGTTTCCAAGTTGGAAGACAAGTTGAAGTTACCCCTGTAGGCATAGATACAGATAGTGTATTAGAAAACATTGCAGAAAACTTACAAAGTGAAGTTGTAGAAGTAGCTGACGATTATCTACTTGATGTAACCAAAGAACACCAAGAAGAATTAGAAGAAAAGCTCAATGAAGTCCTTTTCGACTGGATGAAAAAAAATAACTACGAACCAACCTTCTACACTATCGAGGATGTTGAAGAAATAGCTATGTAAAGTTTCGCATTACATGAAAAGTACGATGTTATGGGGGGAATAAATTGAATAACATTAAACAGTCGGTAAAATCAAAGTATTTAAAATACAGAGCAGAAAGAATAAAAAAACATCTTTTAAAACAAAAAATATTTGGAACACCGAGAAGTTTAGGTAGTGGGTTTTATCCTATGAATACAAGGTTATGTAATCAAAGATAAGATCGGATAGGAGGGGTAAAATGTCTATAGATACAGGTGTTTACATTGTTATATTTGGGCGACAGTTTTATATTGGTATGCGTTCCAAATATGGCTCTCATACATATCCTTTAAATAATGATGAGTTTGAAGAATTAAAAAGAAATTTTCCTAAAGTAAAATTAAATAATGTATTTGATAATAACATGTTTATTGACGAAGAAGGTACCGAAGAAGATCGAGCTGAATGGAAACCCTATATACGTTTTAATAAAAAAGAGTACAATATATTGAATTCAAATTGTAATGCATTGAAAAAATCAACAGCAATAATGATTTCTAAATATTTATCAAAACTAGGATATAACGTACTTTGTGAATGTTTAGGTAGAAGTAGCAATAATAAAATTGTTTTAAATGATCGTATAAGTCAAAAAATAACACCCTTAACGGGACAGCAATCTAATCCTAAAAAAGAAGTTCACGTCACCCAATTATCAATATTTGAAATTATTTAAAGGAGTGAATTATATGTCAAATTTAAATATTCTTATAGCTGAAAGAGAAAATAAAATGAAAGATTTTATTGAGTACCTTAAAAATGGATTAGTAGAATTAGAAAAGGTACATTTTTATAAAAATGAGATATGTAAATTAGAAATCCAAATAGATATTGTTGAGTTTACACAGAGCCTTTCATCCATATAGGGCTTTTTTTATTTCTACTAAATACAACTAAGGAGGATTTATATAATGAAAAAAGTAATACCTGCTGGGTGGGACCCAGGAAGGCTAAACAACAAGTTGTACCTTGAAAACGACAAAGTGCTAAGTATGAATGCTATATGCTCTGGGTATCAAAGAAGAGTTTTAGAGCAGGAAGAAGGTCCATTAGTAAATTTTCTTGATGTGGAATTATACCAAGAAGAAGACTTTATGGGAAGATACTTTGTAGGAGCTATGGCGTATAAGTTTAACCGAGGGGATCTTAGATGGTCAACATCGGGTCTTCCTAAATTTCATAGCATTGATTCTGGTAATGATGAAATAGTTAAGCTGATGACTTACTTGGCGTTATCGCAGGTAAGTATAGGGAATGAAAAGAAGGAAATTTTTTGTTTAGGAACAGGTGTGCCTACAGAAGAATATTTTGAACAACCAGAGTTACTTGCAGACTTTGAAGAAGCGTTGAAGTATGAGTATAAGGTAGTATTTAAACACCCTAAATTCTGCAATTCTATTGTTAAGATTAGAATAAAATCTGTATATTTTAAGCCTGAAGGTACGTCAGCAATTATTTCTATGTGTTATTCTGATGATTTTAAGAAAAAACCATTTATTGATAGTTATTTAGAAAAAGGACCTATTATTGGAATGAACATTGGCTCATCCACAACTGATGTATCAATTATGAACTCTAAAATGGAGTTTGAACCACAAGGATTTTTTGGATTGCCTATAGGCAGTAGTAATCCACTAAACGAAGTGAGAAATTTATTGTATAAAAGCTATAATTATGATGTTCCAAAAGTAAAGCTAGATCATTTAATTAGAACCTACAACCTTGTCAAATACAAGGGACATACAATAGATTTAAAACAATTATCTAATAAACCATATAAAAACTTAGTTTCACTATTAAAATCACAGTTTTATGATAAGGTTGAGCAAGCAGGCATATTACTTGGTGAGTCGGGGGCACTCTTTATATCTGGGGGGACATGTCTCAGACTACAAGACGAACTGCATTCTTTTATTCCTGGTGTACAGACAGTTATCTCCGCTGATCCTCTATTTGAGGATGCAAGGGGGTATTTTATAGAAGCTAAGTACCACTTAGATAATGAAGAAAGCATACAGAGTGATATATTTAAGGATAACGATATTGAGGGTGTGTAGGCATGGCAAGAACAAAACGTAAAATATTTAATGCTGGCGATACTACCAGTTACAAGTTTCCAGTTATAAAAAGTTCCCATGGGGATGATTTTTATAGC
Source organism: uncultured Alkaliphilus sp. (assembly GCA_938074565.1). Classification (GTDB taxonomy): domain Bacteria; phylum Bacillota; class Clostridia; order Peptostreptococcales; family Natronincolaceae; genus Alkaliphilus. Next base: position 121,398 of record CALJEQ010000005.1, read on the forward strand.
TGGTTAAATAACTATTCAAAGTTTGGATATAAGAGCTTTAATAATCTAATTACAGAATCATTAAAACTGAAATTTACAGTGGATAATTTGAAGGTTAGTCAAGGTTTTGAACAAAATTCAAGTCTACAGTTAGAATGCGTCTATACAAGCAATGATATTTTTGAAATAGATGAAATAGATGAAATTGAAGCAGTTGAAGAAACTTGCTCAACATTAAGTAGGACATTTAATTCTATAAAAAGGTAGTATTACCAAAGCTGGTATTATCAATATTTAGAACTGAAAAATTATATAAAAGGTATTACCTATTTTGAACTTATATAAAAAAGTAATACCTTTTAGGTGTTTTTTTAAAAATAAAACTTCAAAGTACAATAAAAAGTAATTAATTACACCAAAGGAATTTAAATAAACATAGGTGATTAATAACAGTAAAGGTAATACCCTATTAAAAAGGTATTACCTTTTTACAAAGGTGGTGAATAGGCTATGGAAAATTTTAGCGATATATTAAAGGTACAAGGTGTAAAATCAAAGGGATACGGTATAATAGGTAAATTAGTCATGTTGGATAGACGATTAACAATTGAAGCCAAAGCCATATATGCCTATTTCTGTAGTTACGCAGGGGCAGGTTCTACTGCCTTTCCCAGTGTGTCAAAAATAATTGAAGATTTAGAGATAAGCGAAAACCGATTTTACAAGCATTTTAAACTACTTAAAAACTATGGGTATATATTAGTTGAACAGGTTAAAAAGGGAAGTGGAAAGTTTAGCCACAATCTTTATACACTAACGGAATGTCCAGAAGAAAAAGTGGAGGAAAAAGTAAGTCCACTTGAAAATGATATTGATAATGATAATGAAGAACTTGCACCGTCCCTTCAAAATGACGATACGGTAAAAAAAATACCGTCCCTTCAAAATAGAGGTACGGGTAAAATACCGTACCTTAAAAATGAAGGGACGGGACAAAAAGCGTTCCCGTCCCTTAGTTTTCCATGCACGGAAAACGTGGGTACTAATATTAACAGGTCTTCTTTAAAATTAACAGATATATATAATAATCTTTCTTTCTATCTATCTAATACAGATAAATTAAGTAAAGAAGAAAGAGATAAACTTAAAAAGCTACTTAATGAGAAGGATGGAAAGACTGATGGAGAGAATCACAACAAAATAATACAAAAATATGAGTTTGAAACCATTTTAGAAAAAGCAGAAGTTCATCAGAGTCAAGATTCTGTAGCAGCAGAACAAGCTTTACGTCTTTTATACTTCAACGATGCACCCCTTAAAATAAATAATTTATGTGTATCTCCTGAACAGGTTCGAGAAGATTTAAAAAACAAAATTAATATTAATAGCATCAAAACTGGTTTTAATGACTTTCTAACTCAATCAAATAATCAGCAAATAAAAAACCCTATAGCTTACTTATCAAAATGTATATACAATGCCATGTGGCACGCCCAACTGAAAACGCAGCTAAAAACTAAAATCAATGAGCCTGTTACTGCTGATGTAAGTACCGTAGAAAAAAATAACACTGCCCCTCACAGAACAAAATTTCATCTGCCACAGAGCAGATTTACGCAGTACACAAATGAAGATCTTGAGACCATGTTGTTAAATAATCAAAAGAAAAAACGTCAAGAGAGTTAATTAAAATTCTGTTTTTATAACTAGTAACATTCACATTTTACACTATGTCAAAAATATCGATATTCAATTCATTGAATTTAGATGCCTTTGACCGATACTGTTACTAGACCGAGAATAGAAACTCGTAGAGTTTCTTAGTAGTAACTGTAATGAAGGTGTCTATACAGGTTATAGGTGTATGTAGGTTGTGTTTTTCGTCCTAATCTATAAAACAGGTAACAAGTAATAAGGAGATACATTGTAAGTTTCGGAGGTAGGTTTGGTTTTCTCGTCGTCATATTTTCCACGATTTTTAGAACGCAAATTGCAGTTCTAAAATTCGTGACAGATTCACATTAGGGAGGGGGCGAAAAAATTAGGAAGGAGTTGTGGTTGTGGTGCTTAATGAAATTATAAATATATTTGTAAAAACAGTAGAAGAATTAATAGATTACAATTTGCCAAACAATGGTAAATTATACATTGAAACCAAGAATGGTGAATATGTGAACTTTAGACCGAAGGATTTTAAAAACAAAATAATTTCAGTTACTAAAGAAAAAGATATAAATAAATATCTTAATTATTTTAAAGGATTAGGTTTAATTGTAACTACAGGTAAACACAGCTACAGTAATATTCAAAGAGTTAAGAGCAAAACGAGAAGGGTTACCACTGTAGAAAAGAATAAATTTCTTTTGCTTAAAAAATTGTTAGAGTCAGAAAAGGAGAAAACAATGGGGTAACGATAGATGTAGATAAATTCAAAGTGTACTTAGATGAGTTAATAGCAAAAAAAGAAATCACCCCCGATACAGCCAGAACCTATAAATCCTGCATTAAGCAACTAAAAAACAGTTGTTCTAGTTTAAGTGCTGAATCATTTAAAGAATATATGTTAAAGAATGTGAAGGATAAGGGTGGGTTATTAAAGTTTGTATCTGCACTTAGAAAGTATGAGATTGGTATACTAAAGCAAGAAAAGGGAATTTTGTTTGGTGAACCAGAAGTAGAGCTATTTAAGGCATTTAAAGAAGCACCAACAAACAATAAAAAACTAATATTAAAAAATTCTAATGACAGGATAGAGAGAAAAATTAATGGATTAAGAAATAAAAAACTAAAAATAGCTTTAAGGTTACAATTAAGGTCAGGATTAAGGGTTGCTGAAATAGCAGAAATAAGAAAAAACGACCTGTTATTTGATGATGAAAAAATAAAAATAGAAGTAAGGGATGGGAAGGGCAGAAAAAGTAGGGAAGTGGAAGTTCTAAACGATGCATATCTTTTAGAAAACTTAGTTGAACAAGTTGAAACTCTTAAATCCAACGATAAAGTATTCTACAGTAGAGATTATCTAAGACATAAAGCAGCAGCAATAGGGATTGAAACACACGATCTAAGAAGAATTAATGCAAAAAATAGATTAGAAGAAGAAATAGATATGGGTAAATCTACTGAAGAAGCTAAAGATTTAGTTCGTAAACAACTGGGGCACGAAACCATACGAATGACTAACCTATATCTTAGATACAAATATAAATAATACAATAAAGGAGAGGATAACTTGGCAAAGGAAGATGAAATAGTTGGGCAATATATATACAACTTCTTAAAGGGGTTATTTAACTTTTTTAAAACCGTCTACTATGGAATTAAGAGACTGCCAGAAAAGAAAAATAACTTTTATACGTTAGCAGTAATTACAGCCATTGCATTAGGGCTTTTTTTATTGCGACAAAAAGTATGGCAGTTAATTCCTACTGAAAATAAAAAAATGAATGTTTTAAAATATGCCATTTATGCCACCCCAATAACCCCTTTACTGTACCTATATGGACTAGGTGAAGCACATCTTAAATTTAGAGGTGAGTTTGATGAAAAGTTTGACGAAATAGGTTTATTTACTAAGGGTAAGAAGAAAGATTTTAATGGTAATATGGTTGAAAAAAAAATTTATCCTAAATATTTAGGAGAAGAAAAGGAGGGAAATATTACAACGTATTCCTTCTACAGCAACATACCTTTGGAAGACTGGAGAATTAAAATCAGAAATATAGAAAATATGCTAGATTGCAATATTTTAAAAATTGAAAATGCTATTTCCACAAAAAAGGTAGTTAAAATACAAACAGTACCAGCGTCTAAAATTATTCCATTGTATTTAGATTGGAAGGATTTATACATTTCAGATAAAGACTTTGAAATAATAGTTGGGGAAAATATGTTAGAACAAATTAGATTTAACTTAAATAGTACCCCCCACGCCCTAATAGCAGGTGAAACAGGAAGTGGTAAGTCTGTTATTTTAAGATTAATTTTAAGGCAAGCAGTATTAAAATCTAGTAAAATAATCATGATTGACTTCAAAGGGGGCGTAGAGTTCGGTATTAAATACGAACGCTATGGAGAAGTCATCACTGAAAGACAAAGAGCATTGGAACGTCTAAAGGAACTTACTGTAGAAAATGATGCCAGGTTAAAACTTTTTAGAAAGTTAGATGTTAAAAATCTAGGTGAATACAATAAGTTAGCTGAAAAAACCACAAACTTTAAAAAGCTTTGTAGAATACTTGTGTTTTGTGATGAAGTTGCAGAAATGATGGATAAGTCTGGTTCTTCAAAAGATGATAAAAAAGTTCTTGAGCAAATAGAAAAAGAAATATCTACACTTGCCCGTCTAGCACGGGCAACGGGGATCAACTTAATTTTAGGTATGCAAAGACCTGATGCTAAGGTTTTACCAGGTCAAATTAAAAACAACATACCTGTAAGAATATCTGGAAGGTTTGCAGATAAACCTGCATCGGAAATAGTTTTAGGAAATTCTAAAGCAACAGAACTTCCAGAAACAAAAGGTCGATTTCTTTTTAAAGTTGGGGCCGATACCTTAGAGTTTCAAGCCTATAACTTCGATGATAATAAAATGCTTACAGATATTGAAGTGTCAAATGGGGGCATGTTGACACAGGAAGATGAAATAGTTAATGTAAGCCATGGAAATGAAACAACTATAAATAAAATAAGTCTTAATAAAGATATAGAGTTTACTTTGGAAGACTTAAACGCTCTTATTGCAGAAGAGGAAAATGAAGAATTACCTTTTCCTTTGGATGATGAAGAGTATGAAGGGTTAGAAGTTGATGAAATAATTGAAGAAGAAATAGAAGAAATTTACGAAGGGTTTTAGTATTTTGAAGGGAGGTGGGAGAATGAAAAAACAGGATCCAGAACCAGTGGTACATTAATAAGGAGGCGATAGGTTAAATGGTTAAAAAAATTTTTAAAGTTAAAACTGTTGCATTTCAAAGAGTTGGAAGAGTCCTTTTGTGGACTCTTCTTATTTTTCTTCTTTTAAGGGGAATAGGAAGTATATTCACCAGTAAAACAGGGGAGGGGGAGTTAATTCAGGCTTTTATGATGGAAAAAGACTATCAAGAAAAGGTGGAAAGAGAAGCCACTGCCTTTGCTGAAGGTTTCTTAATGGAATACTTTACATATGAAAGGGGAGCTGACTACGAACAAAGGATTAGAAGATACATATCATCTCAAATGAATTTACCTAACCATGGTAATGGTAAAATTAAAGCTTTAAATGCAAGGGCAACATCTATCGATTGGTTCAGCAACAATCAAATAAATGTTGCTGTAGATGTAAGAGTACAGTATGAAATAAAAAATGGTGAAGAAGCTGAAATAATAAAAGTAATGGAGGATAATATATATGCTTTAGTTCCTGTTATGGAACATGAGGGAAAGTATATTATTGAAGATTATCCATCTATGCTTCCAAGACCTGAAAAGGCTGACATTAGTTTGAATTTTGTTACTGCTACAGGGTTAGATTCTACGGTTACAGAAGAACTAACCGAGGTAATAGAGAGTTTTTTTAGGACATATTGCAGTGGGTCACCAAATGAAATCAGCTACTATATGCACAAAAACGAAAAATTAAAGGGGTTAGAAAACCGATACAGATTTATTCGTCTTGAAGGGATTAAGGCTTATGAGGGAAACAGTAAAGAGGAAATGTTAGTATTAGCAGAAATGCTTGTGGAGGATTCAATTTCTCAACTTCAATACAAACAGGGCTATCATTTGATAATTGTTAAAGAAGACAGATACTACATCAAAGAATTTAATGTTAGAACAGTAAATTTGACTAAAGGAGAGGATTAACAATGGAATTTAAAATAAAATTAAATGACAAGAAAAAAATAATGAGACTATTATCGATGGTGTGTTTAATGATTTTTGTATTTAGCAGTATATCAGGTATACAAGTTCATGCAAACAATTGGGGTAAAAATACATATAACTTTGTAAAAGATTTAGCCTGGTATGCGGCTTTAGGGGCTATCGTAGTATTTGCTGTTAGATATATTGCAAAGAGAGCGTGGGTACAGGCAGGAGGATTTCTGTTTTTAGGTGCTATAGTCCTTGTTATTGTAGATGATCCGGCTAAATTAAAAAACATAGGTACTACACTGTGGAATATAGTTTTTAATTAGGATGTGAAGGTGATGGAAGAAAAAAACTATGTTATTTTACGGACATACAAGAATGTATGGAAGTTTGAAAGGGAGATATATTCTATTGAAGGTATAAAGTTATTATTACCTGTAAAACCCAATGAGGTTTTATATTTTTTAGTTAGTGTAATGATAACTATCTTAATTGTGAAGATAGTACCCTTTATTGATAGAGTACACTTTGTTTTAAAATATGGATTTTTACCTTATGGCATTATGAAGCTTCTTACCAAGCAAAGACTTGATGGGAAGCTTCCCCATAAGTTCTTTTTAGATTATATAATTTTTAAATTTTCACCTGGGCAGTTGGAACATTTTAAAACAGTAACAATTCCCAAGAAAAAGTTATGTTTTAGTACCCCTACAGTGGTGAAATTCACTGGTTTTTTTAATAGGACGGAAGAAATAATAAGTAAAAGTAAACGTGAAAAAAATCAAAATAAAAATAAAATAAAGTTTAGTAAAAGGAGGGTTGGAAATGTTTGATTTTCCAATAAAATATTTTGCTGATAATCTAGTTTTTAATCACATTAAGAATGAATGTTGGGCACATTTTAAGATGGAAGGTATAATGTATGACTACCTAAAAGAAGAGACGAAAATACAAGCTTTAAATACATTAGCACTATTTCTTTCAAACATAGGGCAGGAGGCTAAAATATTAATAGTACCTATAGCTCAAGATGTGGATGCCCATTATGATAGGTTAATAGCAACCCTTGACCCCAGTGATGATTTATATAAAAAGACTATGGCACATGCTACTGGTAGTCGTGAACATATAAAGAGCAAAATTAAACGAAAAGGTATGTGTAATGACTTTAATATTTACGTAGGTACAAAACTAAGTTTACAAGATAGTATTATACAAGATATAAAAGAAGCCTTTAGCTATTTTATTCAAAACCCTTTAAATGCTTTAGAAGAAGCGTTAGGAAGTAAAACTAAAACAGTATTAGAAAGAGAGCTACAACGGTTTCAAGACCTATCTACCGAATATTATAAAAGACAAAGCAAAAGAATTAGACTAATAAAAACCGATGAAACTACAACCCAATGGCTAGTAAAAAGAGCATTTAGAAGGGGGTTGGGGGAAGTTAATCTAAGAGAAGACTGGTACAAAAGCAAACAAGGCAAGTTGTGGATGAAAAGAAATCAACAAAGAGTAGAAAAAGAAAGGGAAGTTATTGAGAGGACCATGAGGCGACCATGGAGTCCCTTTTTTCAAAGAACAATTAAAAACGGTGAGTATGCCAGATTAATAGAGACAGAACAATTTTTAAATATGGCAGAAGGATTGGTTGACCAACATAAAGAAAGTCGTACCCTTTTAATCCACCATGATGATGGTAAAACCTCTTATCAAACTTTTTTAAGTATATCCCATATACCTGATGGGATAGTTTTTCCTGGTAGTGAGTGGCTTTTGGTGTTACAAGACTTTCCAATACAAACGGAAGTCTGTATTCATATTGAAACAAAGGAGCATAAAGAAAGCATACGTTCTGTAGGGAAACAAAAGAGGGATATTAGGGGTCAAATTGAACATATAAGGGGAAATGATGAAGAAATAGCTGACGAACTATTTGACTCAAAAGAGAGTGCAGATAGGTTAGAAGCAGAGTTAAAAGCCACCCGTTCCCCAATGACTAGAGCCACCATCACCATATGCGTGGCAGCCGACAATAAAGAAGATTTAGAAGATAGAACAGCCTTTATAAAAGAATTTTATGAAGACCAAAACTTTATTATAGAAAGATCCTATGCAGACCAACTGAAATTATTTATGGAGTTCTTACCTGGAACAGGAAGGTACGTAACTGATTATATTCAACCCCTTCCACCACGTACCCTAGCAGGGTCTATGTTTGCAGCCACTAGGCAATTGGGAGACAATGTTGGACCTTACATAGGGACAACGGGAGTAGTTCAAAAAAATGTGTACTTAGACATCGGTAGAGCCTGTTTGCTGAATCGTTCAGCATCGGCTTTTTTCTTTGGCACTTTAGGAGGGGGTAAATCCTTCAATGCTAATTTATTGGCTTACATTAATGTAATGTATGGAGGAAAGGCGTTGATATTTGACCCAAAAGGTGAACGTTTAAAGTGGTTACAACTACTACCAGAATTAAAGGGTAAAATCAACGTTATAACCCTTTCACCTTCAAGGGAGGATAAAGGTAAATTAGACCCATACATTGTCTACAGGGAAGATATAGAAGCTGCTTCTGAACTGGCAATAAACATATTAGCAGAACTTTTTAAATTAAACCCAAAGGATGATGAATACATTGCTATTTTAGAAGCAGTTAATCAGTTAAAGAAGACAGAGTATATAAAAGAGAGATGCATGATAAAACTAGCAGAAATATTAGCAAGTTTTCCAGAAACCGATGAACTAGCAGGTTCTGCTAGAAAGATTGCCAGAAGAATTAAACTTTTAAGGGATAACGGTATGGCAGGGTTATTATTTGGAGATGGAACAGAAGAAGCATTGGGTTTTAAAAACAAGATTAATATTATACAAATTCAAAACCTTGCCCTACCCAGTGCAGGTACAACAAAAGAAGATTTTAACCAAGATGAAATTATTTCAACGGTGTTAATGCTACCCATAGCGTCTTTTGCTAAAAAGTTTGCCATGTCTGGTGAAGAACTTTTTAAACTAGTTGTATTCGATGAATCTTGGGGCTTAAAAGCCACCAACATGGGTTTAAAGTTAATGGACTTCTTAGCCAGAATGGGGCGAAGTCTTTACGGTGGTTGCATATTCATAGGCCATTCGGTAGATGATCTTGGAGAAGGTGGTATTAAAAATGCAATAAGTTATAAATTCTGCTTCCAGATGGCTGAAAGGAAAGAAACCATAAAAGCATTGGAATTTATGAAGTTAGAAGTGACAGAAGAAAACATAGTAGAAATTGAAACATTAGAGAACGGGGAATGCCTATTTCAAGACTTAGATGGAAGAGTAGGCAAACTTAAGTTTGATGTTGTGTTTGAACACTTACTTGAGGCATTCAAAACGACACCCACTAAAAAGAAAGTAGGTGAAGGGGATGAAACATCGGCTTAGAAATACTGTCGCTTATCTGTTGTTAATTATAATGATTCTGGCTAGTAGCACACCAGTATATGCCTATGATCCAGCAGATGGGGCTTTCCCTAATATAGAAGAGGTCTTTGGTAAGGCAAATAAAAACCCTTATTTAAGTGAGTATAGAAATAACTACTATTTGGATATGAAAGAAATGAGTACCTTAGAAAGTATTAAAAATATTGAAGCAACATTTAATAGTGTTGCAAATCTTCTTTTAAAATTACAGATGTATTTTGCAAGATTCTTAATTACAATTATTTATTATTCCTTTGAAATTGACCTATATAGTATTTTTTCAAGCTTAATAAATAGTGTTGTAAAAGAAATGAGAATAGCTTTATTTGATGAATTAAGTTTAATAGCAATTGTACTTTTAGGTATCTATTACTTAGTTAAAATTATTGCGAATCAAAAAACCCAAGTATGGGTGGCGATAATTCAGACGGTTCTATTAATAACGTTAGCAGTAGGATTTTTTAATAATCCAACTGGGTTATTAAGAAGAGTAGATGACCTATCAAAGGATATTTCAAGAAGTGTATTAACAGGCACATATAAGTCCAGCAATCAAGGAAATACACCAGAAACAGCAGTTATAGCTGTTTCTAATGATGTTTGGATGATGTTTGTACATAAACCATGGCAGGTGCTTCAGTTTGGTAGCATCGAAGTTGCAGCAAAAGAAGAACAACGTATTTTATCATTAACACCTAAATCAACTGAAAGACAACAAATTATAAATGAATTGGCAAAGGATGATAAAATCTTTACTGCTGACTGGGGAATAAAAAGGGTAGGTTTTATACTCTTATACTTTATTCCTATGTTGGTGATGGGTATAATCATTGGTGTTTTATCTTTATTAATTTTGGGTTATCAATTTTTAACTATTTTTTACACATTGATGGGGGTTTTCGTTTTCATTATTGCATTAATACCTTTTTTTGGAATAAAGGTTATAGGTAACTGGATTTCAAAAATTATTGCCAATGGTTTTATTAAAGCAATAATTAGTTTTGTTTTGGCAATTATATTTGCATGTAATGCAGCCCTATTCAATTTAATAGGTGTTTATGGTTGGTTTATTGTATTAATCTTACAAATAACTTTAATGGCAGTCATTGTATGGAAACGTAAAGATTTTATCGAAATGATAACTAATATTAGAAGAACAGTACAGCAAGGTAATATAAATAAAAATTCTAAACAAGATATTAACTTAGAATCTAAGCTTGCTGGTTCAATGGGGTTTAGACGTAAGAATAAGAATAAAAATAAATTTGATTATGATAACTATGAAGAAGTTGAAACACCATCTGGTACAAGGAGAATGAGGATAGCTGATGATGTAGAAGGGGATAAAAAACAAAGTTCAAAGTTACAAGATACAGCAATAACTACAACGGGTGGTACTGTAGAAATGCAACTTGCAGAAAATGGAGAAGTAAGTAATTTAAACACAAATCTAAAATCATTAATTAAAAAGGCTGAAGAACTTTTAGAGAAAAAGTATGAAGATGAAAAGCAAGAAGAAGAAGAAAGAGCAAAGAAGCTAAAAAAAGAACCAGAATATTCTCGCTTTGTTAAAAAGGCACAAACAAGAGAAACTTTGGGCGAAAATAAGTTTGAAAAAAGACAACTATATGACGTTGCCAAACTAATAGAAAGGGTAGAAAATGCAGGGGGAAGCAGTGAAGATGTATATAAAAGTATTAGCAAAAAAGAAGGAGAAGTAACTAGACCTAAAAACCTTGAAAGTATTGAGGTTCAAGTTTTAGGTGACCAACAGAACTTAGATAAACAAGAAGCCTTTAAAATATTAGAAGCAAAAGAAAGTGAAGAATATGCAAAAGAGTTTAATCAACAATATGATAAACAATACGATAAAGCCTTCTTTGAAGAATTATTTAATAAATATGGAAAAGAAAATGTTAGGTCAATGATGGATAGAATGAAGTCGGTGGAAAAAAAAGAAGGTACTGAAATAAAAAACCCTGCTGGTTATTTAACCACTGGGTTAAAGAAAAATCAAAGGGATAAAGTTAAATATCAAGAAAATCAAGAAAATCAAGAAAATAATAAAACCCTACAAAGTCAGCATAAACCACAATTTAAACCTACAGAGCAACTATCTAAATTGAAGCTTGAAGAGGAAAAAACAGATGGAAAAAGCTAAAAGCACTCTAAAAAGAAAACTAATAATTGCAGGAATAGCCCTTCTAGTAATACAACTTGGTTTAATGGGTTGTATGGCAATATTGGTTGGGGGGCAAATGATGTTTTTTATGCCTACCGCCGAAGTAGGCATAATAGAAGAGTATAAACTTGTAGGGGAAGCAACTAAAGTAAATTGGGCTGAAATGTTAATATACGACACTGTTCGTTATGAAAATGATTTTACAGAAGCTGATCCAAAAGAAACCGTTTATAATTTTTTAATTATAGAGTTTGAAAGGAGAGAAAAAGAGTACTACTGTGTTGAAAAGGATGAAAAGGGTAACTGCATTAAAGAAGAATATAAATGGGTAACGGTAGAAAAAAGTATTCTTCATGGTAAGGAAAAAATATTAGGTAAACTAAAACAGTTAGGGTATGAAAACTTAGATTTTTATTCCACAATGGAAAAATATAATCAACTAAACAATGATGAGTCACTAATTATAGTTTTTTCTGGCAAAGATTTAGAAGACTTAATGGATGATTTTACACCAGAACAGATTGAATGGGCTAACATGCTAATTGAAGAAAATTTTATATTTGAAATGTATGGATATGTTTTTGATTTACCAGAACATATCCCAGTGGCTGGAGGTAAATTCGCATGGCCCACCCCTACCCTACATAATGTAACATCACCCTATGGATGGAGAACCCATCCAGTTACGGGGGAGAGAAAATTTCATTACGGAGTAGATATAGCTGGACCCAACGCTATGGGGCAGCCAATTATATCTGTGGCAGATGGAATAGTATTTCAAGTTAATTATACCAATAATGCAGCTGGATATAATGTAAGAATAAAACACATAGATGAAGACGGTAACGAATGGCAGTCAAGATACTGCCACATGTCCCATATAGGGGTAAAGGCAGGTCAGCAAGTAAAGCAAGGAGATGTAATAGGGGCAGTGGGTAACACAGGTAGATCCACAGGCCCCCATCTTCATTTTGAACTTAAGTTTTGTGGGCAGTTGGTTGATCCATATCCATATATAAATAGAAAGGGTGTTAGAGAGTGAAAATAGCAACAGCAATAGGAAATAATCAAATTTATGAAGTTATAGAAGCTAGTAATTTAGAGATTATAGATGAGATTAATAGTCTTGATGCATTGGAAGAGATAGTAGAACTAATGCCAATGGACGGTCTATTATTAAATAGGTTGCTTGATAACGAAGGAAAATATATAATTAATATCGCTAAAAAAGCAATCAAAAAGCATATCAAGGTAATCATCCTTATAGATGACTTTGAAGAAAAAAAGCTGATTACATCCTTAGTCAATGAAGGAGTAACAGCTTTTATTAAATTAGAAGAAATTTCAATAGAAAAGGTAGAAAGTCTATTTAAAAACTATCCCTTAGAATTTGACTATGGTGTTTTTACAACACCAGAAGAACAAAAAATAAAAATTGAAAGGGTTGTAGAAAGTGTTTTTAAAGAAGTAATAACAGTATATTCACCATTAAGTCAAGGGGCTACAACCACAGCTACCCATCTAGCCTATGCCTTAGCTTCATCAAAACAATGCAGGGTATGTATAGTAGACTTTAACCCCTTAAAACCAGCCTTTAAAAAAGTGTTTGAAGGTAATAATTTTGAGTTTACCTTAACAGATGTTTTAGATGCAGTAACAAGACAAAATCTAACCCATGAAAGGCTAGAAGGCTTTACAAAACCATTTAAATTGCAAACAAACTTAGATATATTACCAGGTATTTATTATATTAACGAATACTATGCATCTGTAAGCAGTCAATATAAAGAGGTTATTGAAAAGCTGAAGTATAATTACGATTACGTTATAATAGATACCCATTCATGGTATGACGTACTTTCCACCGACATAGCCTTAAAATTGGCGGATAAAGTAATAGTACCCTTATATGGAAATCGCCATGATGTTGAAGAAGTTAATAGATATATGGAGAATTTTAAAAAATACAATGACTTTGATACAAGAAAGTTTAGTTTTTTAATTAATAGATACAGTGGAAACGATCTTTCATATGTGGAACTAGAAGCAAAATTGCAAAATGAAATAGTCGGATATATTTCAAACCACAATATAGATAAAAGCATAGGTAATGGTTTTAAAGACAAAAAAATGATAAATGAATATATTGGAGTATTAAAAAAACTAGAGATTAACGTAACAAAGCAAAAAAGTATAATGGAAATATTTAAAAGAAAAGTGGTGGGAAAATGATAGTCAATAGACTAGAAGAAAGGTCAAAAACAAGTATTGAAGAAAGTGTAAAAGTATTTAATTCAACCTATGAAGTTATAGAAAAAACAGCCACAGAAGTCATTCAAAAACATAAAGAACTAATAAGTGACATTACCTTATCAAAGGTATCAAAACAAGCATTAGAGCCAGTTATAATAAAAATTATGAACAAAAGAAACTACAAAGTAGAAGGAACAACAAGGCAAGAACTAATTAAAGCTGTAATGGATCATATCTTAGGGTATGGACCATTACAGCCATATCTTGATATGGAGGAGTGCAGTGGAATATTTGGAAATAGTCCAGATAGTATATGGGCTAAAATAGGCAATAAAATGATAAAAACAAATATTAATTTTGGTACAGTAGAAAACATGAGGGCATATATAAGGACGACGATACAGGCGAACTTAAAGGGGGAATTGAATGAAGATAAGGCACTAGCAAAGTTTGAAGACCCTATAAACAAACTAAGAATAGTCTGTGCCATAGAGCCAGTGTCACATTTAAGCCCCACCTTTGTATTTAGAAAACATAAAAAAGAAGCATTTAGTCTTACTGATCTAATAGAAATGGGTATGTTAACGGTAGAACTGGCAGAAGAACTAAAACGCTACACCCATGCAGGTGCAAACTTCATCTTTTGTGGTAGGGGAGGTTCTGGAAAGACAACTCTAATGAGGGCACTACTGGAAGAAATAGACCCACAACTTAGAATGCTAGTGATGGAAGAACACCCAGAGTTACAGTTAAAGCACCCAAATGCAGTGCAATACTTAGTAAAACGCAACACTAAAGGGGAAGTATATGGTATAGAAGAGATTTCAGACATGGGACTATTAATGACCATAGACATGTATGTCTTTGGAGAAATAAGAGATGCAGAAGCAATGTCCTTCTACAATGGAGCATATGCAGGTAATATTTCATGGAGTACAGGTCACGCTGGATCAGCAAGAAAAATATTAAAAAAGATGGTAATTAATATGAAAAAATCAGGCTGTGACCTTTCCGATGAAAGTCTACTAAACATGCTATATGAATCCATAAATATTATAATTTTTATGGATAAATTCACCATTGGTGAAGTGGTGGAAGTGGTAGAAGAAGGGAAGATAGAAGAAAAATACAACACCCTTTGGAAGAAAGAAAACCATCAAATTGAGAAAATAAAATCCACCGATATGCTTAGTAAATTGAAAGAAAAAAATCTTTTAAAGGAGGGGGATGGGAAGATTGCTACTAATATTTCTAACAACATTGTTTCTATCGATAGGGCTGTTTCTTGTGGTAAGTCAGATAGACCATAGCGATATATTTAAAAAATACAAAAACCAGAAAAATAAGAAAAAACAATGCAATAACGCAGTAGATAAATATTTTACAAACATAGAATTAAGAATAGAAAAATCTAATATACGCTATTACATAAACTATAATCCATATATACACTTAATTTTATGTATAATTTGTTTCGTTATTTCAGCAAACTGGATAAATCAACATATGAATATCTATATATCAATCATATTTGGGGCAGTAGTAGCCTTAACCCCCTACATACTATTACAACTATTTTCTGATTTAATGAGCCACCGAGTAAAAAGAATGTCGGTGGACTTTTTAATAATAATGAGAAAATTCCTAATAGGAGGAAAGGGGGGAGATATTTTTGAAGCCTTTAAAAAAGCAAGTAAGTACGTACTACAGCCATTAAAGAACTATATAGAAATACTTATATATGAGTACGAACATAAAGCTAATCCAGTACAATGTTTTGAAAATTTAAAGGATCGCATAGAAAACAGCGATCTAAAAATCTATATAGAAAACTTAAAAATTTGTTATGTAAAAGGTGGCGATGTAATAGAGCTGACAGACACTTTTATAGAAGAAATAGACAAACAAAACGATGATGAAGATGAAGAAAATGCAAAAGACAAAGTATTAAGTATGGGGCTATATGTACTTTTAATATTTAACCTCATAATACTATACATACTCTTCAACAGCGATTATAAAAGGACTGTATTTGATTCAAACTGGGGACAGATTGTCTTTGTACTAGACATGATAGTCTCCTTTTATATTGCCTATTTAACACTAGAAAAAACAGAAAAAGAGTAAAAAAAGAGAGTAAAAGGAGGTGAACCATGATTTTAATAAACCTTAGCATAGTAATGTTTTTAAGCCTATCTTTCTTCTTAATAGTATTATCATACCTAACAAAAGAAAAAACAAAGACAAGTAGAAGTAAAAACTACTATAAAGACAAAGGCAGATACTTAAGAAGAATTATAAAAGACTCCTGGTATGAAATAGCCGACAACTATATGAAAGAAGCAGGCTATTTCATAAGTACAGAGTTTTTTATATTAATAAACCTAATAGTTATTGCCATTTCAATATATATTAGCTTAAAAAGTATAATGATGGGGGATTTAAAGCAACTAACCAGTATTTTACGAATTGTAATAATTATATTACTGCCCTTTAATTTAATAATCAGTAAAATGAGCAAAAAAAGGCAAGACAAGATTAGGTTAGAGCTATGTAACATACAAGATATGATGTATTTTCAATCAAAGATAGGTACACCAGATGATGTGGTGCTAACCTATGCTGCCCATGCAGCAAAAGAACCTTTAAAAGAACCCTTGCAATACATAGCAAATGCACCAAAGGTAAAAAAGGGCTATGAAGAGTCATTAAAAAGATTAAGTGATCTGTCATCCATAACCGAATTACAAAGTTTCTGTTTTGCCCTAGCACAAAAACAAGAGGTGGGAATTTCAGAAAAAAGCTTTAAAACTCAATCTAACCTACTTAAAAGAAACAAAAGGATAAGAAGAAAAATTTTAAGGCAACAGAAGAGAACAAAACTTATAGTATCAGCATTTCTACTATTCATCTGTTATGTATTATTGGTTTCAGTACCAATAATACAAGAAGTAATAGCAAACTTAGATTTAATATTTAGATAAATTTAATTTAAAGTAGATAAAAAAATAAAAATCAAAAAATATTGGAGGAGATTAAAAATGAAAAATTACTTATTAAAAACTGGAGTTAAATTAAACAACATGAAGGTTTACTTATTAGAAAAAACCCGTAAGCATCTTAATAACGATAGGGGGAATGGAGTAATAGAGGGGCTTATTTTCACATGTTTTGTTATTTTAGCCATTATTGCTATAAGACCTCAAATTTTTGGAGTATTCAGCGATATAGCCATTTCGTTTAGAGCATGGATTTCTCAAAAAACAACAGAAATTTTCAACTAAAAAATGCTTAAAATGGGGGATATACGATGCCAAGTGAATTGATTTTATTAGGGTTAATAATTGTATTTGTATTACTTTTCTTTGTAACTGGGGTGGAAAATACCATCCCAGTTTTTATACGAACAGAGTTTGACAATGTAGGAAGCTATTATTTAAGCACACTACAAAGTAATGGTGGAATTACGACAACAGATAAAAACAACATAATAGCAAAACTTATAGACTTAGGTTTTACAAACATACAAATAACAGCCCCGGAAAATGTACAATGGGGGGAAGAGGCAAGAATTATAATAAAAGCCGATTTTAAAGTAACCCAAACAAATGTAGACTTAAATAAAGAGACAAAAACTATAACAGCCACCTTTGATGAAAAAACAATAGTAATGACATTAGATGGGAGGTAATTAAGTGAACGGAAACCTATGGGTTATTTTAGTATTAGCTACCATCATTATTTTCCTTACTATCTTTGGTTGGATGGCAATAACAGAAGTAAGAGGAATATATACCTTGGGGGTTAGGGTAGAAAACTCCTTAATTGCTGCTGGTTGGGCAGGTTTTAAAGAAATAGACCTACTTAAAATGGCAACAAGATTAAATGATGAAGATATGGAAGAAAGAGAAATATTTCTTAATAAGGCAGCCGCCATCAACACAGTTAGAAACTACATTAAAGAAAATTTAAATTTAGATGAGGGTTACACCCCCAACAATGAAAGTTATATACATAATGAAAACCCAGTACTAATAGAAAATATAGTTATATATAACCCAGATGATCTGCCAGCTATAAATAATGAAGGAATCCAACTAGAAAGAACCACAATACATATGACTGTTTTAGTCCCAAAGAACATTAAATTTTACGGTACAGCCTACCTAAAAAAGAATGTTTATGTAGACATAGATAGTTTTTATAAAAACAAACAGTAAAAGAAGGGAGAGTAAAACTTGAATACAAAAAAAATAAATAAAAGACTAATAAAAATAGGTGTTACTTGTTTAATTATAGCTATTATCTTGACTTCTGCCCTGTATAGAAACATGAAAACAGCAGCACAACCAGAAGAGAATATAAAAATAGCAACCTTTAGTCAAAACCTTATAAGAAATACTATCTTAGAGGATAGAGACATTGCAATAGAAGATATACCACTATCAAAAGCACCAGCTACAGCATTAAGAGACAAAAATAGCCTGGTGGGAAAAAGACTTATAGTAGATGTTAATAAAGGTGAATATGCCTTTAATAACAAAGTTACAGAAAGGGGAGACATAAGAATAGATATAGACGACATGTGGCTAATGGGGTTAGATGTAAAAGATATATCTAACTTCATTGGTGTACAACTAAAGGCAGGTGAAGAATACGGGTTAATTTATCCAGACCCCTTAGGGCAAATAAATGTAAGAGACATAGTTAAAATAGTTTCTTTGGTAGACAACTTAGGAAAAGAGATTATAAGTAATGGAGAAGGCGTTCCCAAAACCATTAATATAGCAGTTAAAAACAAAGATGCTATGATACAGATTACCAGGGCAAAACATGAAGGAGCATTCTTTGAAATGATAAAAATGCCAGAGGGGTGGAGTATAGAGAATTAAAAAATTAGAAAAGATGCAAAAAAAAGTAGTTGATTATTTCAACTACTTTGCTAATTTAATATATGACTTAATATCAAAGATTTCTTCTTCATTTTGATGCAACTTATGTTTAATAAAACCAACATCTTTTCTGATTTCAGTGATATTTTCATTGGTAGATGTTTTAAACTCTGTTAAATCGGCAGTATGGTCATATATCCCATCAAGTTTTTTTTCAATACGCTTTTGACCAGTTTCCATAGTAGAAAAATTAGCTTCCATAGTTGAAAAATTAGCTTCTATATTTGAAACTTTAATATCTAGTGAATTAAGTTTAGTAAGTATTTCTTTTAATATTTCTTCCATATTGTCACCTCCATATATAACTATTATAACTTAAAATAGATATTAAAAGAACAATAAAGGGTGGTTTTTTTTAATAGTTTTATGGTAACATTAGGTAAATAACAAATAGCCTTATTTTATTAAATATAAAATACAAACCTTACAGGAGGAATAAAAAAATGAAAAATAAAGCAACTTCAATACTTTTAATATTATCCATATTGTTTTCTTCATTGACATTTGCCTTTGCATCAGAACCAACCAACACCAACACAGGTTACAGAATGCAAAACTTAGTTAACCTATTAAAGAACTATGCCACTGGTAGTAACAGTACAACATCAAAGTTTAAAGACACGAGTACCCACTGGGCAAAAGATGCTGTGACTAAGTTAACCCACTTAGGTATAATTGGTGGCTACCCAGACGGTACATTTAAACCCAATCAAAACATACAGGTGGACGAATTTATTAAATTAGTAGTTACTGCTATGGGTTATAACCCAAGTATAGGTGGTGGCTATTGGGCAGAACCCTTTATACAAATTGCTAAAAACGAAAAATTAATTGGAAACAACGAGTTTAGTAATTTTAGAAGACCCATAACTAGGCAGGAAATGGCTAAAATTATTACAAACGCAACATTATCTAAAGAAGAAGCCCCAGAAGAAACCTTTATAGCCTACTTAAGAGGTCAAGTAAAGGATTATGCAAAAGTAGCAGATACATATAAACAACATGTACTTACTGCCTATGGTATGGGGTTAATTTCTGGATACACCGATGGTACTTTTAAGCCAGTAAATAATGCTACACGGGCAGAAGCCAGTGTGGTTATAATTAGACTTTTAGATGAAACAACAAGAAAGAAGATAGTAGTAAATGAAAAAGATAAAATAAACCTAAGAAATAATTTAACGGGTAAAATGATTACAGTATACCCACCCCACAGCAACCCAGAAGTTATAAGAATTGCAAACGCTTTAAAGGTTGCCGCAACCAAGTCAAAGGGGTATGCAGAACCAATGTATAGTGGTTTTTCAGGTAGTATATTTTCTAACTTTACAGAAAAAGAAGAACATGCCTATTCAGATAATGCCAACTATTTTCATGGAAGTATTGGTATAGCTACAGTAGATGATAAAATTGAACAAGAAATACCTTACAGGATAGATTCAAATAATATAGAAGCCATAAAAAAATATCATAATGAGGTAATAAAAGATGTGTTAAGGGCATTGTTTGAAAAAGAAGCCAATAAAGCCATAGCTGAATATGAAAAATACTTAGAACTAGCTAATACTTCCAATAAAGGTTTTAGCCAAGTGGTGGTTATAAACGACAGATCTATGCACTTTTTTAAAGATGGTGCTGGAAAAAATATAGGAATAAGTATAACTAAAAAGGGCGTTCGTTTTAACTGGCGTTAAAATAAGCAAAATAAGGAGGACAATATGAAAAGATTACTAACAATTTTAATAGTATTAACATTATTAACCCCATCTCTTGTAGATGGGGTTTTTGGTAGCAATTTTACACCAGTAGCTTTAGATAAATACCAACACAATAGAGTTCAGTATGATAGTATTAAACACTTGCTACCCCTCAATACCCCTAAAGAGGTAAATGGCAGACCCTTAAATGCAACTATATTTGTAGATAAAGGTATTATTGTTTATGGTAATTGGAGTTCGGTGGGGCAAAAGAATGACTTTAAAGTACATAGTCAAAACCCAACGGAAAACCCCAGTGGAAAGCCATATTATGAGTTAAATGGTAAACTAGGAGAATATCGTTATCATGGTTTTGACCAACAGGGAAATTTATATACCAACATCCACTTTCCAAAGGATGTGGATTTAGGGAAAAAAGGGTCTGAAAAAGATTGGATTTATAGACCTTTTGAAGCACGTAATGGTAGAGAAAGATTAGCAAAGATTAGTGATTATAACTTATGGGCAACAAAAGGTGAGCATCATAACCCCCAAGTTAATATAAACACCCGCCAATGGATAAATAGAATGGTAGACTTTAATATAAGTTCAACAGATCATTCATCAAAAAACCCCTATGACTATATCCACGTTTTATCCCCTTCAGGGATAAGAACAGTAGGGGAGGGGCGTATGTGGCATACCCATAATGGTAGAATCTTCTATCAAACTTTTTCTATACCAAGGCTAGAACATTCCGACAAACTAGAACCTAAGATACTACCTACAGAAGCAGAAATAAAAATAACTACCCCACCTTCTGCTTTAAAGCTTAATGATGGGCAACAGGAAGTAGTATTAGAAGTATCTGTAACAGGTACATATCAAGATGGAGAGCATTGGAAAACAGAAGAAGGCAGAACAGCCTACTATACTGGGCATGACATTGACCAATGGGAAATAACTCTACAAACCACTGGGCAACAAAAACAATCTATTAAGGTAAATAAAGCCACTAGAAATACAGGGATAGGAAAGTTTAAAGTGACTATTCCTAGAGAACAACTGGAGGCTAACCCCAATTTAGTTTTTACAGCTACAACAACAGCTATTTTTGGTAATAAACATAGTTCTGGTACAGCCCATACGCAAAAAGAAATTCTTTTCAATGTAGAAGAAAGTAAAGTTTTAAAGTCTTTATTTATTATAAATAATTACGTACATTTAAACAATGGCAGTAACTTTCAGCCTTATATGCTAAATTATAATGATGCCAGCATAGGGGATATTGTAGAGTACGACTATTTTATACAACATCATCAAAAAGGGCAAAAGGCTTTATCTTATGAAGTTTCAAAAATAGACTCTAAAAAAGTAAATGAAGATTTAGCCAGTTATATTAAATCAGAAATACAATATGAAACCGATGGAGAGTTCCACTTTGAAATAAAACAAACAGTTACAGATAAAAAAGGCAATAAAGACACATATACTCAAAAGTTAATAATAGATATAAAACCAATTCAAGTAAGACCAGACCCTAAAAATCCTAAAATAGAAGTTGAAATACCAGAAAAGTGGTTTGACATTGTACCTCTTCCTGCAACGGATCATTCTGAAAATGTAGATTCTAGAAAAGTTTTAGTTGATGGAAAAGAAGTGGATGGAGATTTATTTTTCAGTGGAGATTATGTTTTTGGTGAAGATGAAATAGATCGTTTACTCCCTATAGAAGTGGTTTATGAATCAAAGGAATTTAAGCAACCATATAATGGAGAAATGCCAGAGTTTAAAATAATTAAATGGATATATGTCTATAGTACCAAGCCAAGGGCAGAATACAAAATTGACGGTACATATAAAGAAAATAGAAAATTAACTGCAAGGGATCACTCTAAAGAAGTTAATCCCGAATTTGTTTTAAAACATTACCCTATTAATAACTACCAATGGCGATTTAAAGGTAACGGTGGGGATATTAATTCTTTAAGGTTAAGAGATATTAATGATTTGTATAAAGAATTTATGTTTAAAGAAGAAGGGGCATATACCATAGAATTAGTGGTGACTAATACTCTAGGAAGAACATCTGACCCATATGAAGTAGATATATGGGTTATGAAAGATTATGAGCCAGCTGTCATATTAAATATATGGAATAATGCAATGGCAAGAAATGAAGAGATGAATATTTTCCATGATGTTGTTAGTACCGATGGAGATATTATTTCAAAGAATATTATTGAACTATACTATGATGATAATAATGATGGAGATGCCTCTAAACTGATGGGTACATACAGTTCGGACGAATTCAAGGGGTATATTCCAACTAAGTTAGGTACATATAAGGTATTAAATATTGTGGAGGAAGCATTTGGAGAAGCTACTTTAGAAGAATACATTACTGAAGAGGATAGAGTAAAAAAGGTGGTAGAGCGGGAGTTTTTTGTAGACAATTTTGCTCCATTAACAGAAATGTATATAGATATACCCATTAATCTACCAGAAATAGATGTGTTTTTTATGATGGACAAAAATTTGCAAAGAAATAAAAATGATTATGTTGTTAGCAATAGGATGAATATAAACAATTACCTTAGAACTAAAAATATACACCCAAAGGTAGAAACTTGGGATATGCATACCTACCAATATACACAACCTGCCAGTACCATTCTTTTTACAGGTGGCACATATCCACCCATTACAACTACTTTTTCCAGTAATGGATATGCAGGTACCTTAAACAGAAATAACGTTAGTAATAGACCCTATACTGTTGATGAAGGTTACTATAAAACAGTAACCGACACCGTTGTAAAAACAGTGACTTATTGGACATACACAGAAGGTGCATTAGCCAAGGATGGCGCACCGTGGCCAGGTTCCCCATGGAGGTATGGCATTGGTTATGCCCTACCAGATGGAAGACATGCAGTACATTGGTATTATGATGAAACAATTAAAGAAGAAGTACATCGTCAAGTATGGATACATAACTGGGTTACTTATAACGACTACGTAGGATATTATAGTGGCAACATACATAAAACAGTACGTCAGCCATATATTAGCCCTTTCAGAGCATTATCAGATAAATACATCATCTATATTAGTGATGGAAATATATCTGAATTACAGGATTTAAAGATGGTTCTATCAAAGGCAGATGCTAAACTGATTTTAATTGGAGGGGAAAATATAAAGCAACAAATACCCCACCAACACTTTATATTAAATAATGGTACTATAGATGAAGCAGTTAATAAGGCATTAGAATACATTGCAGAGTCAAACCCATATGTGGGTAAATACTATGTGGTGGCGGGGGAAGATAGATTTAAAATAGACTATCTAAACTATGATGATGAAGGTGACCAGATAGTTGAAGGTGGTTTTCAATACGTACAAGATCAGCATTACTTTGATACCCCTTTGGGTATGGAGAGCTATGCTAACTTAGCTTATGTACCTTCTAACCAATGGATTAAACATCAACCCACGATGTTTAATAAAACTGGAAAGTTTAATATATACAGGAGGATTAAAGACCAACCCTCCAGTGATATTAACTTTCTTAATTTTTCATATCATTCTAACGTACCCCATATAACGGTCTATTCACACCGAAGACCAATTGCACAGGCTGAAATAGATTGGGACTTTGATGGTACTAAAAATGTCTATCTAATAAATTGGATAGATAAATCCTTCGACTGGGATCACATCAGTAGAAGGGCAGATAAAGGTATTATTGATAGAAAAATCAGTTACCGTAGAAATGGTGGAGAGTGGATATATAAAATACCAGGTGAATTGCCTCCTGGTAATTATGAAATAGAGTATTACGTGAAAGATGTTGAAAACACTTGGTCAGATGCTTTTAGAATGAACTTTACATTGAGTAATACCCCACCCCTACAGTTTGAGGCAAAGGCGAGAACACAAAGTAATAAGTTTTCTTTAAGCAGTATACCAGCATCAGAACATTTAGAGGTGTTCGATGCCTGGACAAGATTTCCCCACAATGTAAGGCTAGAAGTAGCCTTATATGATGGGGCAACTAGAAAGACGCCAGTTAAAACTGTTAATTATACTTCTACAGCAGGAAAGAAAACTGGTAATGATATTTACTGGAATCCAATCAGTTATCAGATTCCAGAAACATTACCAGATGGAAACTATAATCTAAAGGTGTCTGCCATTGGTGATGAGGGGGAAGTAAAACATAAAAACTTCCCAGTTACAGTAAAAACACCTATCAATCTCGAAACACAAATGCCATCAAATTTAATGGTTGGGGGGACAGAACAAATTAGAGGAATAACTGCAAAGTATGCTAATAATGTTAGTGTACAGTTGTATAGGGGTAAATCCTTTACAAATACTATTACTCTAAACGGTGTACAAAATAACGATATTAAGGGTTGGAATAGGGGTTACACAGTACCAAACAGTACACCAGATGGTGATTATGTTGCAAGGTATACAGCCACTACATCGAACGGAAATGTACAAATAAAAGATGTACCATTTAAGGTGGAAGGATTAAAAATTTATGGATCTCTAAGACCTAACCCAGCTATGTCAGGGGATGAAATAACTTTTAATATAACAACAGAAGGTTATGCAGATAGAATAGAAATATTTGTAGACCCTGCGATAATAGCAAAGGATAATAGAGGGCAGATGGGGTATTCTGTTGTAAAATATCCATTAAACTTTAATGTTGATGGTTCTAAAAATAAAAAGACAGATACATTGAAATATGTGCTTTGGGTTTCAACAGATCAGACACTAGATAATAATAACAATAGATTAAGACAACCCTACAAATTTAAAGTTAGAGCCTATAAAGGTTCTATTTACAAGGAGATTGAGTTAGAACTTGACGTTAAAGGAAGTATATTAGAACTATTAAGACCAGGAATAAAAAACAAACATAGATAAAAAAAGCTGCTGCCCTAATTATTTCAAATTAGGGCAGTTCTATTTAAGAAAAATTTAAAAGAGGTGAACATGTTAGATTTATTAAATTACAGTACAATACTATTTTTAATTTATATATCTATTAAGGACATAAAAACTTTAGAAATAAAAAACAAAAGTCTTATTTGTTTAGCAATAATAAATATTATAGGTGTTTTTACAGGCTCAACAGCCTTAATAGATGGTATAATGGGCTTTATTGTAGGGTTAGTAATAATGCTTATATTGTCATTTTTAACTAATGGCTCAATTGGTGGTGGAGACATTAAGTTAATAGCAGTAATGGGAATTGTTTTAGGTATAGAAAACATATTAGTTACAATTATTATTACCTTTGTTTTAAGTGGGTTTATGTCTTTAATACTTTTATTAAGAAACTGTTTTAAAGAGAAGAAAATAACAGAAATAGCACTGGCACCATTTATAACAACAGCTGTAATAGCGCTGTTAATATCAAATTAAAAGTTAGGAGTGGGAAAATGACAGGAAAAACACATATAGCTTTAGGGACTACAATAGCCCTATATACCTCTAGTATATTAGGTGCAACAGAAACACTATTTTTATTAGGGGGTACTATTATCGGTTCTCTATTACCAGATATAGATCATCCTAAGGCAATGATAAATCAAAAAATATTACCAATTAAAAATAAACTTGTATTAATGATTTTTCTTACAGCATTAGGAATTTTTATCTTAACAGGTGGGTTTGGCAAGCCAAATATTTTAATGAAGACCATAAGTATATTTATCATACTTGCAGGAGTTTCAATTCATAGAACCTTCACCCATAGTTTAGTGGGTTTAGGTTTTATAGTTTATATTTCTTATCTTTTTTATAAATATAGCGGAATGTATAGCTTTGCAATAGGACTTTCATTAGGTGCAGTGGTCCATGTTTTAGGAGATATTTGTACCAATGCAGGGACAACTTTATTTTATCCATTTAGTAATCAAAGAATAAAGATTCCTGTGTTAACAACTGGGGGAATGATGGAAAATATGTTATTTGTTATACTAGTTGGTTTTTCGGTTGGGAAATACATATAAATAAAAGATAGTAGGGGCAGGCGTGACAAACGCCTGCTTTTTTAGGTTCTAGGAAAAAATATATATCAAAAAAAGATTGAAAAAAATGTAATATAAGGTAGAATAATGGTATAAATATATTTGTGGGGGGATTATATTGTTTAAAATACCTAATGTAAATAAAATTAAGATAGAGTATATAATTCATGGATTTCTATGTGAGTTAAAGACATTTTCTTATCTTGGTGGTTATAAATTAAAGAATAACTTTGCAAACATAGAACAAGAAATAGAAAATTATAAAAAAGCTATTAGTTCACTGGATCATAGTTTTATTTTGTATAATGATGGCCGTCAATACTATAGTAGGGAATTTAGTTTGGATAATGATTTTAAATACTGGTATAAAATGCATTGGGATATAAATAAAGCACAAGAAATAATTAATGCTAAAAAAATAAGTATATATCAGTTTGAAGTTGAAAAATTGCATGAACAAGTTGATGTTAAAGATTTAGATTCTAAAAAGCTTAAAAAAGCTGATAATAGTAGTCCAATAATTGTGGCAGAATATGATCCTTTAAATATGCCAATAGTTATAGATGGGAACCATAGACTACATAATGCTTATAAGAAAAGACAAAAATATATCAACGGTTATTGTTTAGATCCAGTAGTTCAACAAGAAGCAATGCCGTCAGAATTACTAAAAGTGCTATTTAGAATACATCATAATATTGGAGTTATATCAAACTATGTTTTGGGAAACATAGAGAGAATAGAGTACAGTGAGGAAGGTTACAACTATTGTCTATATTCAATTAGTTAACTCATTAAGTCATATAAAAAGTTAAGGAGTCGGGATATATGGACTTCATTCTTTTATTATAATAGCATTTATAATAGAATAACTTTGGTTATTGAAAACTTAAAGAAAAGTTATGGTTATCAGTGGGAATACAACGTTTCCAATTCGGAGAATTTATTGTAACATATACACAGCAAGTAGTTTCTAATAAGCATTAAAAAATCGATAGCATTTTAGTTAGCATAGCAAATGAAATTTTGATGACTATTCGATCCAGCAAAAAACTAAAAACAGAAGTTTCACTACAAGAGCCTATTGGAATGGATAAAGAAGGTAATGAAATTTCATTGTTAGACCTTTTGGGAACAGAGCCAGACAAAGTACTAGAAGAAGTAGAACTAAAAATACAGATTAAAAAGTTGTATACAAAAATGGCTTCGGTATTAAAGAAAAGAGAACGAGTGGTAATTGAACTACGTTACGGTATTTGTAATGGTGGTAGTATGACTCAACGGGAAATTGCTAAAATGTTAGGCATATCAAGATCTTATGTATCTAGGATTGAAAAAAGAGCTGTAAAAAAACTGTATAGATCTTTTCAAAATAAAGATGATTAAAACGGTATAAATATTATAAAGCAGCGATGCTGCTTTTATTTTGTAAATAATTAAGGAGTATAATAAACAATATTTACATTTTTTCTATAGAGTTCTTTTTATTAGACATTTGTAGTTAAAAAAATGGTATATAGTAAAATGAAAGAAATTTTTACAAAAAAAAGGAGTTTTTGATTGTATATAGAAATAAATATATAATAAGTTAATTAGTAAGAGAGTTTTATTAAAGTGGCAATAGTGAAAATAAGTAACTGATAAAAAACTGACGATTAATAAAAGATATTACTTAATAAAAATTATTATCGAGCATCGAGGAAAACACAAAAACCCTAGGGGATGCTCGATTATGTAATTTCAACGTTTATGAAGGTTCAAGAATTAAAAGTACAATAAAAAAATTGTCGAAACAAGAGATGCTCGCAAATGGCATCTACAGACCAGTAATTTCAATGACCCTGCAAGGGTAGGGTTGAAAAGATTTATAATTCCCTTTGGGAATTGAAACGTTGAAGTTTGTTTCTTTCTTCGTAAATTCCAGAACCAGTTGAAAAGATTTATAATTCCCTTTGGGAATTGAAACTTTAAAAATCTTTTTGCAATTCTATTAATTTGGTGTGGGGTTGAAAAGATTTATAATTCCCTTTGGGAATTGAAACAAACTCTGTATTGCCATGTTGGATAAATATCGTGCTCGTGTTGAAAAGATTTATAATTCCCTTTGGGAATTGAAACACTAAAACTTTTGCCCCAACTTTTATTTTTTTAGCTGTTGTTGAAAAGATTTATAATTCCCTTTGGGAATTGAAACCCTGTTTTTAAATCATGTATTCTTAGAAGATTTTGTATATGTTGAAAAGATTTATAATTCCCTTTGGGAATTGAAACACTACATAATCAGCTTTTACATTTTTGAATAGTTCTTGTTGAAAAGATTTATAATTCCCTTTGGGAATTGAAACACTTCCTCTAAAACATTTACAACGGTCTTTAATCTGGTTAAGTTGAAAAGATTTAAAATTCCCTTTGGGAATTGAAACTCCTTACCTCCGAATATATAGAAATAATTTACTACTTTGTTGAAAAGATTTATAATTCCCTTTGGGAATTGAAACTATAGCCATTTGTATATCTTCTATATCGTTTAAAAAACCGTTGAAAAGATTTATAATTCCCTTTGGGAATTGAAACTTCCTAACTCTTCCTTATAGTCGCCCCACATGTTAGTCATTGTTGAAAAGATTTATAATTCCCTTTGGGAATTGAAACCTATTTTCTTTATCTGTTAGAAGTCTACTAGGTACTTTGTTGAAAAGATTTATAATTCCCTTTGGGAATTGAAACTTTTGGAAAACTGTCTAAGTACAAATTCCACATTTCATCGTTGAAAAGATTTATAATTCCCTTTGGGAATTGAAACATCGCCAGTAGCATCTGAACAACTAGCTATTATTCTTATGTTAAAATGATTTAAAATTCCCTTTGGGAATTGAAACTCTGCTATAATTTTACTCTCTACAGCCTTGTCTATAGTTAAAATGATTTATAATTCCCTTTGGGAATTGAAACATCTTACCTAAACATTTTTCCAAATCATTAATATAGTGGGTTTCATGTTAAAATGATTTATAATTTCCTTTGGGAATTGAAACACTTCTACTTTCTTGTAAATTCTTCCTTCCCTCATGTCTGTTAAAATGATTTATAATTCCCTTTGGGAATTGAAACACGTTCTTTTGTAATAACTCTTGTAACTTCATGTTAGTTAAAATGATTTATAATTCCCTTTGGCAGTTGAAACTTTATCTCAAGAATTTTTGTTAAATCATTTATTTTTTATTTAGGTTTTTTGTCAAGTAGCGTTGGTGAAAGTTTTTAATATAAAACTCGATGATATAACTAGGGGAGACAATCCCCTTAAGTTATTTATAAAGCTTGTAGCATTACTATTTTTATAGAATAATTATTAATTAAAAGTATGCCAATGTGAGAAAAAATTGAAATTAAGTTAGCCTTATATTTAAAAATGATATATAGTAAAATGAAAGAAAATTTTTACCAAAAGAAGGAGTTTTTGAATTTATATAGAAAATAATACAAAATAAGTTAATTAGTAAGTGAGGTTTATTAAAGTGGCAATAGTGAAAATAAGTAACTGATAAAAAAACTGACGATTAATAAAAAATATTATTTAATAAGTCTATTAGCGAGCATCGAGGAAAACACAAAAAACTCTAGGGGATGCTAGATTATGAAATTTAAACGTTTATGAAGGTTTGAACATTAAAAGTACAATAAAAAATTGTCAAAACAGGAGATGCTCGCAAATGGCATCTACAGACCAGTAATTCCAATGACTCTGCAAGGGTAGGGTTGAAAAGATTTATAATTCCCTTTGGGAATTGAAACGTTTACTCTCTCTGAACTATCTTGACTCGTCTTCCACTGGTTGAAAAGATTTATAATTCCCTTTGGGAATTGAAACTAGAAAACTGCTCCTTAAACTCTTTGAATGTACGTTGTTGAAAAGATTTATAACCTTTGGGAATTGAAACCCCCTGATATTACGTGCATAGAACGCCATCTTAGTTGCAAGGTTAAAATGATTTATAATTCCCTTTGGGAATTGAAATGCTCCAATCATTTCTTTAAGATCTCCAAAATCATTTTTTATGTTAAAATGATTTATAATTCTCTTAAATCAGAGGGACGGTGCTTGTGGTTGTTTTAACCAATATATATATGATAAACTAATTCAGGGTGATAAAATGCCAAGAACTGCAAGGAGTAAAAGTAGTACAGGAATCTATCATATAATATTAAGTGGAATTAATAAGCAAATATTATTTTTAGATCAAAAAAATAAGGAAAGGTTTTTACATACTTTATTGGAATTTAAAGATAAGAGCAAATAAAAAATATATGCCCTACCCTATTTTTTTTTAATACTAAAAGGATAAATTTAAAATTTGTTGAATATTGTTAAAAATATAGAATAGGGAGGTTTTTAGTTAAATGGTATCAAAATTAATAAATAAAAGTTGCAACTTAATTATTTTGGCAGGAATGGTTCTTTTGATTTTTTTATTAGGTATTATAGCTGGAACATACTTAATAACAAGGAACAATTCATTAACTTATTTTTTACACTTCCATAGATCAAGCATTATCATTAGTACTGGAACTGGTATTATAAGTGGAATTATTTCTACTGTTATATTTTATTTATATCAAAAAAAAGCAGAGGCAAAACTGTTTATTTGGGAGTTTACTGTTGAGTTGGGCAGAATATCAAAAAGTATAGACCTTTTTTTAGAATATAATAAGGAAGAATGGATAAGTGACTTATCTTACGATAATAAGTTAAATAGAGATTATGAAAATTTCAAAAACATCATTCGTATATTTATCAATAGTGAGATTAATAAGCTCATAGAAGAAACGTTAGAAGTATTAACAGAAGTGAAACAATCTTATGGTAGAGTTAGCGAACATAAGAAGTATATAGAAACACAAGGGAAACAATTGAAGCCTAATGATAAAAGTGGAAATAACGAATGGCTTAAAAATGATATAGACAAAAAAAATAAAGAAATTGAATTATATACTGATAAGATGAAAAAGTCCAAAGTTATTATACGTGATAAAAGTCATGAAATATACATGGCTCCTAAATAAACTATTGCAGCAAAACATTTGTAATACGCTTTTACTATTTGTTTGAATAGCAGTCTATATATTTTAGAAACTTACTATCGACAAAAAAGTCGTATTAGTAAGATATTACTACTACATAAAAAAATTAAAACAGGTCAGTTAATATCTGACTTGTTTTTTAGTATAACGTCCTATAACCATTTCACTATAGGGAGTTGGGAAAAAATCCATAAAGCTACCCTTATTATAATTAATACAAGTCCTTTATTAGTATGTTTTCCCATGAAAAAAACCACCTTTTTAATTAAATTTATGTACTTTTAAAATTTTTATTACAATTATTTTGTAATAGAAAATATTAGTTAACTATGTAGAAAACTAGCTTTAGAAAAAAAGCATAATGAAGGAAAATTATGATTAAAGCGTTAATGGGAACTAATACAAAATAGATTATAAAACAGATATTTACAAAATTATCCTTTAATGTTAAACTAAATTAAAAAATAAGGGGGGGAATTTTTGAAATTAAAAATCATAATATATTTATTATTATTCACAATGATGTCAGCATTTACCACAGGGTGTAGCAGTAAAAACACTTTGTATTACTCTGACGGTAGAACTAAATATGAGGGTGGTTGGAAAAACAATTTAGAAAACGGTAAAGGAAAAACTTACAATGATGACGGTAAGTTAATATATGAGGGTTATTGGTTAAATGGAAAGTATCATGGAAAAGGTAGATTAGCTATAGATGAACAACTTTTTTATGAGGGTGAGTTTGAGAATGGTGAAATAAGTGGAGATGGGAAAATATATATATTAGGAAATTTAGTATACGAAGGTAAATTTAAAGATGGTGATTTAATAGAAGGCAAAGAATATGACTCGAGTAAAGAAATTATTTATAAGGGTGGATTTAATTCTTTCTTATATGACGGGTATGGAGAAATATTTTACAATAATAAACTGGTTTATAGTGGAGAATTAAGCAAAGGAAAAATTAAAGAGGAAACTATATTATTTATTCAAAGAAATGAGTTAAATAGAATTGGCTTTTATGAAGCCGAAGCAATTAATGGATATATACTATACACTTTTAATAATGGAGATAGAAGTAATGAAATAGAATTTTATGAAAGTATGAAGAACAATTTAGTGTATAAGGGGGAATTTGTAAGTAAAGATAATAATATTTTAGCAGAAGGTTATGGAGAAGTATATAATTATAACGGGCTTAAAGATAGTTATTATAAAGCTTATGAAGGAAATTTTAAAGAAGGTTTATGGCATGGGGCCGGAAAGTCATTTTGGGATACAGGGAGTATTTTTTATGACACTCATTATAGTGAAGGATATAGAAATGGTGCTTATATTAGATATTATTCAGATGGTAGTTTGAATGATAAAGGTATAAATAGGAATGGAGAAAATATTAAAAGCGATAAATACAACAAATAATTTAAAAACTTACGATCATACGCATTAGTAAGATTATACGAAGTTATTGGGAAGCTTGCTTTTACTCTTTACATAGAAAAGAAACCACAGGGACGGTTATTGTGGTTTCTTTAACCAATATATATGTATGCTAATTCAGGGTCATAAAATGCCAAGAACTGCAAGGAGTAAAAATAGTACAGAAATCTATCTACTGTTTAATGGATAACACATTCATATTTTAATACATGAGGGAACAAGAATTTAGTAGAATTAAAGAATGGAGGCTTATCTACAAGACAAATAGCAAGGCTTACTTGGATATGAAGAAGTATAGTTATGAAAGCATAGATGCTATGCCATAAAAAAACAACCAAAAGAACCGTCCTTATGGTTTAAGTGAAAAGGCATCTGATGTTAAAGAAATACTTTGTAAATAGCAAATAAGGAGTTTGGTTTTCTATGTTTTTATTAACAAATTTGTTAGCTATAGGATTTTTTTATAATCTAATAGTTATTATTAAGAAAATAATAAAAGATAAAGATCCTTTTTTTAATATTGTTCTAGGATGTATATTAATACCTGCATGTTTCTTTAGCTTTATGGGTAGGTTTTAGTATAGTAATAAAAAGTTCATTATAAATTTGAATATTTTTAAAATAAAAGAAATTTTTTTCCAAAAGAAGGAGTTTTTAATTAGATATAGAAATAAATATATAATTAGTAAGTGAGTTTTTTAAAAAATGGTAATAGTCAAAATAAGTAACTGATAAAAAAAACTGAAAATCAATAAAAAGTATTACTTAATAAAGACTATTATCGAGCATCGAGGAAAACACAAAAACCCTAGGGGATGCTCGATTATGAAATTTCAACGTTTGTGAAGGTTTGAGCATTAAAAATACAATAAAAATTGTCGAAACAGGAGATGCTCGCAAATGGCATCTACATACCAGTAATTCCAATGACCCTGCAAGGGTAGGGTTAAAATGATTTATAATTCCCTTTGGGAATCGAAACAAATATTTTTCTAGCTTTTCAAGGGCTTTCATCTTGTCGTTAAAATGATTTATAATTCCCTTTGGGAATCGAAACCATCATCAATCAAGGTTTCCAGTATGTCCAAGACCCGTTAAAATGATTTATAATTCCCTTTGGGAATTGAAACCTAGCTTCTTTATATTTACATAGTTGATAAAGAGAAATTCCATGTTAAAATGATTTATAATTCCCGCTGGGAATTGAAACCCGTCCGTATAATTCTTAAAGTATTTAACTATATCCTTGTTAAAATGATTTATAATTCCCTATGGGAATTAAAACAAGATACTATAGATAGCCCATAGTATCTTGTAACCAGTTAAAAATTCCTACAATTCCCCTAGTTTAAAAAGAAAAAAGAGAACCTATTAAATGACTAATAGGTTCTCTATAAAAATCTAAAAATATACCATGCATTAACATATAACTAAAAAAAGTTGACTAAAGCTTAATTTAGTTCATTTAATAAAAATTCTGTAAACTCTCTAGCTTCATCCTCGCCAAATGTGTCTGTTATATGATACCTTATCCAATAACCACCTTTTTCTTGATCTATCCCCGTTATTATATATTGTTTTTGATCCTGTTGGGTTAATATTTCATAACTTACCTCTATATCATTAAACTTCCATGTGTTTTTTCCATCTACTTTCCCGCCCTTTATAGGGTAGTATGATACTTCTGCCATAATATTGCCTTCATAATATCCATATAAAACATCTTCTTCCCTAGACTTTTCATAAAGTGCAAGTTGTTTTTCTTCTTTAAAAAGTTCATGTAATTCACCTTTATCTAATCCATAATAAATAACCATATCTGGAGGCATTGAAGGTATAGGTGGTTTAGCTAAAAATACATGCAATATAGGGTATTGGGGATGTATGGGAAGTTTATAACTACCTTCATATTCTTTATCAATGGACGCTATTCTCTTTTTTAATTTATTGAGTTCTTCGTTTTTTATTTCTGTTTCTTGATCTGAAGCAGATAAGTCTCCTTTTTTACTACATGCTGTTAAAAACATAGTTCCAACAATAACTATAAATAAAATTAAACAAATTTTTCTTTTCATATATAGTCCTCCTAAACAAAATTAAAAACCAGTACATGTCTATTTTTTATAATAGAACATTGTACAATTTAATTATTTTTTGAGTGTTAATTTATTATAACATAATCACATATTTTAAATAATGTTAAAATAAACTACGTTAAAACAATGCTTATTTTGGTCATAGATAGGAGATATAATGAGTGGTGTAACTTTATTATGATAGACTTATTTATTAAATTTCCGTTAGTTAATTTCTTTAATTTTTATGAACAAAAACTATTTTATCATTTACACAGAACATATGTTCTGATATGATTATTGTAAATATAAAATGGGGTGAAGACCATGATTGATTATTTATTGAAGTATTCTATGGAAAATAAAACAGAAATTACAATAATGTATAAAAAAGGTCTTGAAATAAGCCAAAGAAATATTAAAGTACTTAAAATATCTAAAGACACAGTTTATAGTTATTGTTATACTAGAAAAGCTACACGTAATTTCAAAATAGAAAATATATTGGCTGCAATGGATAAACATATAAATTCTAATTATTTGGGAGAAATGATAAACTGTTAATATATTGACGTATGTTGTATATAAAAAAGAGGATAGATATGAGGAAACTCATTAAAAAAAATGAAATTATGCTGATATAAAGGTATTAAAGGGGGACTAAAATACCTAATCATCATAATTTCATTTACTTAAATTATTGCCCTTAAATAACATTATATACAAGTTAACCTATAATTAATTTAAAATATATTTATAGAATTTTGATATTTATAGGTCTAATTATTTAACTTCTTTATATAGTAGTATAGTTCGTTTTTATTTTATAGTGAAAAGCAAGAAGTTTGTTGTAATAAATTAAGATTATTTAGAGGAATATAGGCATCTATGCAGAAATTTAATATAGTTAAGTTTTGCATGTTAAGTAAAAGTAATAAAGTTAAGGGTGATGTACATGATAATTGAAAAAAGAACTAACAAAAATAATAATATAGAATTATTAAAAATGGCTTTGCTTTGGATTGTAGTATTTTGTATTTATGTTTTAGTAGGAAAATATGAACCTCTTATCTATTGGGTTTTTAATACTATTCCATTTCTTAATTTTCATACATTATTGGAGTTTATAACGATAATTATATATTTTGTTATTTTTACAATAACCTACTATACTTATACCAAAAACCAAAGAACAAGGCTTTTAGTATTCTCTGCCACTTTTTTTATAATCGGTTGGTTGGATTTTTTCCACACCATGAGCTATAACGGAATGCAGGGGCTTTTTGTTGAGGCATCAATACAAAGGGCAACCACCTACTGGATCGTCACTAGATTAGTTCAATCAATTGGGTTATTGGTGGCAGCGATTATTCCATATAACCATAGGTCAAAACAAAAAAACAATACAATCTTACTATTTGCTTGTTTAATAACATTTTCATTTTTTTACTTAATGAGCTATCATTTGGATATATTTCCTGTCATGTTTATTCCAGGGCAGGGGCTTACGGTAACTAAAGTATACTTAGAATATGTTATTATTAGTTTGTTTATTTTGACCGCGGGGTTAATGATAAAAGATTTTCTAAAGACTGGAAATGAGTATTTTAGGATTTTTATTATTGGAGTCTTTTTTGCTATTTTTGCGGAAGCTTCCTTTACTTTATACCGTAGTGTTTTTGACACCTATAATTTTATAGGGCATATTTATAAAATTATTAGTGGGTATTATCTTTTTAAGGGCATTTTTTTATACAACCTAGAAAATCACTTTAAGCAACTGGATGAAGCAAGGTCGAGTCTAAAAAATTATGCAGAAAATTTAGAATCTATTATTGAAGAAAGAACAATGGAAATTAAAGATAATAATGAAAAAATGCTTCTTGATCTTGAATATGCAAAATTAGTTCAGCAATCATTATTACCTCCTACATTTATAGAGATAAACAATGTAAAGTTTGTTTCACAAAATATTCCTTGTGAGAAACTTAGTGGCGATTTTTATTACATAGATAGGATTAATGAAGAGTTTATTGGACTTGTTATTGCAGATGTTTCTGGGCATGGAGTTTCGGCAGCCATGATGACAATCTTTACTGAAAGAATTATAAAACCTTTATATTATCATGGAAAAATTGAAAAATATGTTACACCAGCTGAAACATTAAGCCATTTATATGATGAATTTAATAAAGCACATTTCCCAGATGAAATGCACATTGTAATTTTTAATGCTATATATAATACAACTACAAAAGTATTATCTTATTGCACTGGTGGGATGAACACAATACCTGTTTTATTTAGAAAAACAGGAGAAACGGAATTATTGAATAAAAGTAAGGGCTTCCCTATTTGTAAGCTGGGTGATTTTTTTCAACCGAGTTTTCAAGAATCTGAAGTGCATCTAGAAAAAGGCGATCGCATTATCTTTTTTACTGATGGTTTAACAGAGTCCTTAAAAAAGAAGAATTTAATTAGTAAAGAAACACTAATGGAAATAATGCATACTACAGATGATTTAGAAGATATTAGAAGAAAAATTGGTATGGAAATAAATACAATTATTGCAAATAATGAGAATGATGATGATATTACATACTTCATAATGGAGGTATAGAGAACAACAAAATACTTTATTAATAAAATTTATACAAAGTGATTGTGAATATATATATTATCTAGTAAAATGTAAAAGATAGAATTTAAATAATGAAAGTAAAGGTGAGAAACATATGAGCGTATTAACTGTTACTGAAATGAGTCATGGTTTTGGTGCCAGAACAATATTTCAAGACGTCTCTTTCCGTTTGTTAAAGGGAGAGCATGTAGGACTAGTTGGTGCTAACGGAGAAGGTAAGTCAACTTTTTTAAATATTATTACAGGCAAACTGATGCCAGATGCAGGTAATGTAGAGTGGTCTAGTCGTGTTACCGTAGGTTATTTAGATCAACATACGGTTTTAACAAAGGGAAAAACCATACGAGAAGCTCTTCGGGAAGCATTTCAAGGAATGTTTGATTTAGAGGCTGAGATGTTGGAAATTTATGAAAAAATGGCTGATGCTACAGAAGAAGAATTGAATAATATGATGGAAGATGTAGGGGAAATACAAAGTATTTTAGAAGGAAATAGTTTTTATATGATTGATTCTAAAATAGAAGAAATTTCCAATGGTTTAGGATTAAGAGAAATTGGATTAGATAAAGATGTAGCCGATTTAAGTGGTGGGCAAAGAACAAAAGTACTTTTAACTAAACTATTGTTACAAAACCCAACCATATTAATATTAGATGAGCCTACCAACTATTTAGATGTTGAACATATTGAATGGTTAAAAAGATATTTAAAGGAATATGAGAACAGTTTTATTCTAGTTTCCCATGATGTTCCGTTTATGAATGAAGTAGTAAACGTTATTTATCATGTTGAAAATGCACTTCTTACCCGATATTCAGGGGATTATGAACACTTTATGAAATTATATGAAGTAAGAAAACAACAGCAACAACATGCATATGAGAGACAACAGCAAGAGGTTGAAAGATTGGAAGATTTTATTGCCCGTAATAAAGCTAGAATTTCCACCACGGGTCGTGCTAAGAGTAGACAAAAACAATTAGATAAAATGGAAAAAATAGAACGACCTAGAGAAAAAGTTAAACCGACTTTTCAATTTATGGAGGCTAGGACTCCTGGCAAAATCATCTTTGAGGCGACAAACCTTGTTATTGGATATGATGAACCGTTAACAAAACCCCTTAATGTTTCTTTAGAGAGAGGTAAAAAGGTGGCAATCCGAGGCGTAAATGGGCTAGGAAAGTCTACGTTATTAAGAACATTATTAGGGCAACTAAAACCTGTAGCAGGTAATGTTGAGTTGGGAGATTATTTATATCCAGGTTATTTTGAGCAGGAGAGTAGTCGAGCTAATAATAACACTGCAATTGAAGAAATATGGAAAGACTATCCTGGTTTATCTAACTTTGAAGTAAGACAAGCTTTGGCAAAATGTGGTCTTACTAATGAACACATTACAAGCCAAATGATGGTTTTAAGTGGAGGAGAAAATGCAAAGGTTAGACTATGTAAATTAATGTTAAAGGATATAAATTGGTTAGTACTAGATGAGCCAACCAATCACCTTGATGTAGATGCTAAAGAAGAATTAAAAAGAGCATTAATGGAATTTAAAGGAACTGTTTTATTGGTTTCCCATGAACCAGAGTTCTATGAAGATTGGGTAACTGATATATGGAATGTAGAGGATTGGACAACTAAAATCGTATAAAAAGTTTGTTAAAAAGAAGGATTGATATTTAATCCTTCTTTTTTCAATTAAAAAATATATAAATAAAAAGGATAAATAAAAGTATTGTCGAAATTATGATATAACAAAACGCTATTAGGCAGGGTAAAACCTGTTGCAGTAATAGATAACTAAAATGATAATAGAGGGAGTATACCTTGAAATGAAAAGGTTTTAATATTCACCTTTTGAAAAAATACAGTGTAAAATCAAAAACGGTATAAGTTAAATTTATCAGCTGTTGGGAGGTGTTTGTTTGAGTTTGAAAGTAATTGTTGCTGAAAAAGAAGAATTGTTAAGAAATATTTTAATAAAAGAACTAGAACAAATAGAGGGGATAGAAGTAATCTACACCACAGATAACGGTAGTGACCTATTAAATGCATTAAAAATTATGAAACCTCAAATTGCAATTATAGATATAGCTATATCTGAACTAAATGGCATAAAGGTAGGTGGCATTATTAGGGAAGAACAACCTGATTTAGAATTGATATATTTATCTACTTCATTAAATTATATTAAAGAAGCAATAAAACTTTATGCCACAGACTACATTGAAAAGCCAGTTAGTACCCTAAGACTACAATGTACATTGGAAAGAATTAAACATAAATTTAATGTTATTGAAAAAATAGTGCAGTTAAGAGCTGATGGTGGGTATCAAGTGGTAAAGAAAAATGATATTTATTTAATAGAGGCTATTGACAAAAAAACGAAGATTTACACATCTACCGAATCATTCGTGTGTGATCACTCGTTGAAGGAAATGGAAAAACTTTTGTACTATAGGAATTTTTTTCGTTCTAGTCGTTCAAATATTATTAATTTAGAGAAAATTAAAGAAATTAAACCCTATACAAGAACCTCATATGAAGTTGTTTTTAATAATAAAAATTTCAGAGGTTATTTATCCAAAAAAATGCATAATGAATATAAAGAAATAATGAAGAATTATTGTGTTATTTTATAATAACTAGTTAATGTTGCATGAAAATAGACAAAAAGTGTTTGGAAATTGAGTACTTAACTAAATGTTTTGTATATTTATTACATTTGTTATTTTGAGAGTTCAATACTAAATATGCACTTTTAGTCCTATAATTGCACTTTTGCTCTAATATTCGCACTATTCTAAAAATACGCAGTATAATACTTTTAGCTTATATAAATAAAAATTATAAGTTGGTGGTTTTGGTTAACGCTTAGATTTTTAAGATGTAAAGATTAACTAAAACTAAAAGGTACATATTATTTAGATACAGTTATTTAACGTAAACACTTTATAGTTTTTATTAGCATTAACTAAATGGTATTTTTTAAGAAGATAATTAATATACCAAACTAATGACAGTGTTTTATGGAAAATTTCTAGTATTTAAGGGATAACTGTACCACCTTAAGATTGCCGACCAGAGCAATAAAAAATTAAAAGGGGGATTTATTATGAAAAAGTTTCTATCAATTTTAATGGTACTTGTGTTAAGTATCGCAGTATTAATTCCTGTATCAGCAGTTCAAACAGCTAATGCAGAAAAACAACAGTATTTAGTTCAATTTAATGGTCCAGCTGAAAAAGGTCTTTTAAAAGCCTTTGGAGTTAAAGATGAAGCAGTTCTTCATACATATAACTTATTACCAGTACATTTATTAGAATTAACTGAGGCACAAGCAAATGGATTATTAAGAAATCCTCAAGTAAAAGCAGTTGAATTAAATGCAGAAGTACAAAAATATGGACAAACTACTCCGTGGGGTATTCCTCATGTACAAGCAACAACAGCCAATGCTAATGGTTATACAGGTAAAGGTGTAAAGGTTGCAGTTTTAGATACAGGAATTGATAAAAGTCATGAAGACTTAAATGTAAGAGGTGGACACTCAGTATTTACAGATGCTGCTAACTTAGATCCATTTTATGATGGAGATGGTCATGGTACACACGTAGCAGGAACAATCGCTGGTTTAAATAATACACTAGGTGTTATTGGTGTTGCTTATGATGTAGAGTTATATGCTGTTAAAGTGTTAAATAATGCAGGTAGTGGATCATTTGCAGGTATTGCTCAAGGTATTGAATGGGCAGTAAATAATGGTATGGACATTGTTAACATGAGCTTAGGTGGTTCTTCAAGTTCTACAATATTAGAAAATATGTGTAATGTAGCAAATAACGCAGGAGTATTATTAGTAGCTGCAGCTGGTAATGAAGGAAGAGTTAATGGTAAAGGAGATACTGTAGGTTACCCAGCAAAGTATGCTTCTGTTATGGCTGTTGCTGCTGTTAACCAAAGTAATCAAAGAGCTTCTTTCTCAAGTACTGGTTCAGCAGTAGAAATCGCTGCTCCTGGTGTATCAATCTTAAGTGCAGCTCCAGGTAATAACTATGCTTCTATGAACGGTACTTCAATGGCTTGTCCTCATGTAGCTGGTGTAGCTGCATTAGTAAAAGGAGCTAATCCAAACTTAACAAATGTTCAAATTAGACAAATCTTAAATAACACAGCTTTAAATTTAGGAACTCCAAATCATTTTGGAAATGGTTTAGTTCGAGCTGTAAATGCCATTAACTTAGCATTAACTTACTAATTAAAACAATTAAACGTAATTTAAATGTTATTTTAAAGATAAAAGACCGATGAAAATCGGTCTTTTTAGCGTTTTAATATAAAGAGTTAACTAATCTTTGTAAAAATTATAGTAATGTGACTTTACTGTACTTTTATTCCAATATTTACACTTTAATTCCATTTTTAGAAAAATTCAGAAAAAATATACTATAATGAATTTACAGAATAAATAAAAAACAATAAGTGTTATTAAGGAGGTGAGTAGGTTGAGGATTATACGTGCTCCAGACGATAAAAAGTTTCGCTTTTTAGGTGTAAATGAGAGCATAAAAAAACTAAGGAGGAGTTAATATGAAAAAAACGTTAGCGGTGTTAATGGTATTTGTTTTAAGTATCGCGTTGTTGATTCCTGTATCAGCAATTCAGTCAGCTAATGCAGAAAAGCAAGAGTACTTGGTTCAATTCAATGGTTCGGCTGAAAAAGGTATATTAAAAGCTTTTGGCGTAAAAGATGAAGCTGTTCTTCATACTTATAACTTGTTACCAGTAATGTTATTACAGTTAACTGATGCACAAGCAAATGGATTGTTAAGACATCCTCAAATTCAAGCGGTAGAATTAAATGCTGAAGTGCAAGCATATGGACAAACAACTCCTTGGGGTATTCCTCACGTACAAGCAACTACAGCCCATGCCAATGGTTATACTGGTACTGGTGTAAAAGTTGCTATCCTCGACACAGGTATAGACAGAAACCATGAAGACTTATTCACAAATGTAAAAGGTGGATACTCTGTATTTACTGACGATGCCAATAAAGATCCTTATAACGATGGAAGTGGGCATGGAACCCATGTAGCAGGTACTGTAGCTGCCATTAACAATAATTTAGGTGTTATAGGTGTTGCATACAATACAAATTTATATGCAGTTAAAGTATTAAGCAACTCTGGTAGTGGATCTTATGCAGGTATTGCTGAAGGTATTGAGTGGGCAGTTAATAATGGAATGGACATCATCAATATGAGCTTAGGTGGATCTCAATCTTCTTCAATTTTAGAAAATATGTGTAATGCTGCTAATGATGCAGGTGTACTTTTAATAGCAGCTGCTGGTAATGAAGGTAGACGTAATGGAACTGGTGATACTGTAGGTTATCCTGCGAAGTATGCTTCTGTTATGGCAGTTGCAGCTGTGGATCAATCTAATAATAGAGCTTCCTTCTCAAGTCACGGACCAGCAGTAGAAATATCTGCACCTGGAGTATCTATTTTAAGCACAACACCTGGAAATACTTACGGATCTAAAAGTGGTACTTCAATGGCATCACCCCACGTAGCAGGTGTTGCAGCGTTAGTTAAAGGAGCAAATAAAAATTTAACTAATCATCAAGTTAGACAAATATTAAATACTTCTGCAAAGTACTTAGGAACTTGGAATCACTTTGGTAATGGTTTAGTTCAAGCTATGGATGCTATTAATTTAGCATTAACTTATTAATACTATTAAAAAGTAACAAATTAGAAGGAGGCCAAATTTGGTCTTCTTTTATTTTGTTACTTTTATTTTAATGGGTTTAATAATATAAAAAAAGGTGAATAATTAGTTATATACAAATGTTTTTTAAAACTTCAATAATAAGGAAAAAAATTTTTTTCAAAAACTTTAGACAATCGATATAAAATTTGTTAATATTATTAATAGATAAATTTTTCAGGTTACAATAAAAAAAATGAATAAACACTTGCATTAAAGTCTATAATCAGTGTATATTTATTTAGGTTATAAATACCCATTGTTTAATAATTATTCTTTCAAGTAAAATAAATATTATAAATATATATTGTATAGTGAATAGAAAGGAGGGCATATTATGGAGATTTTGAGTCCTGGGAAAAAAATAAAGATTTTAAGAAAAAAAATTGGTTTAAGACAAGATCAATTAACAGATGAGAGAATCACTAGAAGTTTAATTAGTATGATAGAGAATGGAAAGCGAAGATTAAATAGAAAATCTGCTATTATCATAGCTCAAAAACTAAATGAATATTATAAAAATTTAGGACAAGAAATTACTGCACAGTATTTAATGGAATCAGAAGAACAACAGGCTAGTAATATTATTGATGAAAATTTAGAGA
The DNA here is from genome assembly GCA_938074565.1 of uncultured Alkaliphilus sp. Classification (GTDB taxonomy): domain Bacteria; phylum Bacillota; class Clostridia; order Peptostreptococcales; family Natronincolaceae; genus Alkaliphilus. The sequence goes on from CALJEQ010000005.1 coordinate 165,450, forward strand.
GTATTAGACCTATTATTAACAATAGAAAAGAAGCTGACCAACAGCATGTCTATCAACTTTTTGAAAAAATGTTAGAGCTTGCTAATGAATGGAACTTAAGAAATAAAATTTCTGAAATACTATTAATAAGAGGTAAGTATTCTTTTGATAGAAAACAATATAATTTATCCATGGCAGATTATTTTAATTCATTAGAGTTTTATTTAGAAACAAAGGATGATGAGAAGATTGCATTGCTTTATGTAAGAATATCAAGATGTTATATTAAAATGGATTTATTTGAGCAGGCAAGCTTTTATGCTGATAAGGCATACACCCTTACCAATGAAATAAAATTAAATAATGGAAATGAAATAAGGGCTAAATCATTATTTAATAAAATTACTTGTTTTTCTAAAACTAATAAATTTGATTTAACATTACAAGAGATAGAAAAATTTAAAAACTTAAAGTATGCTAATGATGATTTATATGATCAAGTGGCTTTAATTGAAGCAGATACTCTTTTTAGCCTAAAGAATTATGAAAAATCAAAAAAAATATATGAAAGATTGCTACATAGAGAGAACAAGATTGATTTAAAAATATTGTTAAAAATCTATGACAATGCTGCTGTTCTTTATAATAAAATTGGGGAACCTGGCAAAGCAAGGGAAATCTTAAAAAAGGCAGTTTCTCTAAAAAGCAAAGTTGACGAAGATCAACTAGGTGCTTTCTTATTTGAAATAGCATCTTCATATTATAGAATTAATGATTTAGATGGGGCAATTAACCTGTTGGAAGAAATAATGTCTATTGTTGATGAAAGATATTTAGGAGAATCAGTTTTAACAGAAACTCATATTCTTTCTGCAAAAATTTATAAAATGAAGCATTCATACCCTCAAGCTGAAGCATTTCTTCTAAAGGCAGAATATTATCTAGAAAGTGATGATAAGTCTAAACGTAAGCTAAGCGAGGTGTATAGTTTGCTAGGAGAACTTTATTGTGATATGGGAAATATAAATGCCGGAAAAGTTTATTTTCAAAAAATAAGAAATAATCAGTAGTAAAAAACATGTAGATATTCTAATCTGCATGTTTTTTTTATATTTTTCTAGAGTCTAAATAACATGTTTTAAATAAAGGTGTTAATCGACGTCTTAGTGAGTGTGGGGGAGATTGCGTTTGAAATATAAAGCTAATCATCTAAGAACAACATATTTGACAGTTGTCAAAAAATTATGAATAATGTAATTTTAGAATATAAAGAAAATTTATACTTTTAATGGTAAGAAAAGTAATTAATGAGAATGGCTATATTATGAAAGGAGGTGTAACAATGAAGATTACAAGAGGACCAAATAAAAAAAGCTCAATCCACCTTTAGATTGCCGACCAGAGCAATTAACTATTGGGAGATAAGCCTTTATATTTATTTTATCATATTAATTACATAGTTAAAATAGTGATTTTAAAAAAAGAATTGCTAACCCAATAGAAATGAAGTTATGTTTTGATTAAATATACTAAATGAGGAGGTAATGGTATGAATAAAAAATCGTTAAGTTTAATGTTGAGCGTATTATTAATGGTAGTATTAGTACTTGGTAATTTTTCTTTTGCTACACAAAATGTTGAATATAAAGAACTGGAGTTTGTTGGTTTAGGTTCTACTGATAATTATAGAGAAACAACAAATGTAGGTGCAAAGTTAGTATATGATTCAGGGAAAAATAATATTCCTCCTGGATTAAGAAAAAAATTAGAAGTACATGATGGAAAATTATATATTCTTGAATTTAATGGTCCTATAACTGAAGATCAAAAGAAAGAATTAAAAGGTTTAAACGTTACATTAGGAGACTATATTCCAGATTATAGTTTTGTTGTAGAAGCAGAAGCTAATTCGGTAGACAAAGTTGCTAAGTTAGAATACATCAGAGGAATTAAACCTTACTTAGCAGTTTATAAAATCGATCCTGCTTTATTTGAAAAAGGATTATCTACACTGGCGAAGGCTAATGTACAATATTTCAAAGAAAATGGCGATTTTAAAAATAACCATATGTCAGTACAAAAAAGAGTAGATGAAGTGTTGGAATTAGCTTTATCTAGTGAAGTAGTATATATTAGTATGGCAGAAGAATTTGTACCTTTTAATCAAGAAGCTGATAAAATTATTAAAACTACAACATTACGTAATAACACTGGCCGTACAGGTCAAGGACAAATTGTTGCAGTAGCAGATACAGGTCTTGATAGAGGTGTTAACGACAGTACAATGCACTTAGACTTCCAAGGAAGAATTAAAGCAATCTATGCTTTAGGAAGAACAAATAATGCTAGTGACACCCATGGTCATGGTACGCATGTTGCTGGTTCTATTTTAGGATCTGGTGCAAGATCAAACGGAGCTCATAAAGGTATAGCACCAGGGGCAGAATTGGTTTTCCAATCTATTATGGATTCTAGAGGTGGGTTAGGTGGATTACCAAGTAACTTAAATACTCTTTTCTCTCAAGCTTGGAACGCAGGAGCAAGAATCCATAATAACTCTTGGGGTTCGGATGTAGCTGGAGCATATACAACAAGCTCAAGACAAGCTGATGAATATGTTTGGAATAACGATATGGTAATACTTTTTGCAAATGGTAATGCTGGACCAAATACTGGAACAGTAGGAAGTCCTGCAACTGCTAAAAATGTTATTTCGGTAGGAGCATCTGAAAATTATAGACCATCTCTAGGTACAATAGCAGATAACATTAATGACATTGCAAGCTTCTCTTCAAGAGGATATACTAAGGATGGTAGAGTTAAGCCAGACATCGTTGCACCAGGTACATACATTTTATCTACAAGATCAGCATTAGCACCTGATAAATCTTTCTGGGCTAACTTTGATACTTATTACGCATATATGGGTGGTACTTCAATGGCAACTCCAATAACTGCTGGTGCTGTAGCATTGTTAAGAGAAAACTTTATAAAGGGTAGAAATGTTACCCCTAAGCCATCTCTAGTTAAAGCAGCTTTAATTGCAAGTGCAGTAGATAATGGATCAGGTTACCCAAGCCCACACCAAGGTTGGGGAAGAATTGATGTTGACAAGGCAACAAGAGTAACTTTTGTTAACGAAACAACAGCATTAGCTACAAGCCAAAAAGCAACCTACACATTTGCCGCAACTGCTGGTAAACCATTAAGAATTGCTCTAGTTTGGACAGATTACCCAGGAAGTACAACTGCTTCAAAACAACTAGTTAATGACTTAGATTTAATTGTAACTGCTCCAAACGGAACAAGATATGTTGGAAATGATTTCACATCACCTTTTGACAATAATTGGGATGGAACAAATAACGTAGAAAATATAATCATTAACAGTCCACAAAGTGGAACTTACTCAATAGAAGTAAATGCTTACAACATACCACAAGGACCACAAAGATTCTCTTTAGCGATAATCAACGAATAATAAACAGATTAAAATCCTCTGCTAAGCAGGGGATTTTTTTATGTAGACAAAGACATAAATAGTACCCCATAAAAAACAGGACCAAACTACTATAAGTATGAATAGCTACGATTATACAAGAAAAACCACTGAAAATGAAAAAAATGTAGAAAAATTACTATTTCCTCGGCAATAAGGAAGTTGAATATTTTCAATACCTTTGTAGTTAAATATGTTATAATTAGTATAGTATAATTAATTAGGTTAGATCTCTAAAATTTATTACTGTGACACAATGACTTTTTGAACAAAAATAAGTACTTAAAGGATGGGGTCTATGAAAAATAGTACTAACAAAATAAAAACCTGTAGAAAGTGTAGAGCACCTATTCACGAAAACTCACTACATGAATACTGTTCAAGTTGTATGAAAATAGTGGAGGATATTTTTGAAAAAATAAGAGATTATCTTAGGGAATATCCTGGGTCTACTTCTTTTGAAATTGAACAAAGATTAGGAATACCTTTACACGTGGTTAATAATTTTATTAAAGATGGACGTTTGGTGGAGATTACAAATGAATTTATAAACCTGCAATGTCTTCGTTGTAATTGTTTATTGCTTTCTGCCCATCACAAGTACTGTCCTACGTGTGAGGAAGAAATGGTAAGAGACCTTCAAAAGGCTAAAGATTCCCTTACTACAAAGCCTAAGAAAGATGAAACTAGCAAAATGAGGTTTAGAACCTATTGGGGTGATTAAAACATTTATTTATTTATAATGGTTATACTAAAGTTAAAAAGATTAATGAGGTGAAAAAGTGAAATTATTAACGCCAGATTTGTATGTAGAATCTATTTTTCATTTAAACCTACAAAGACTTAAAGATAAAAATATTAAAGGGTTAATTATTGATATTGATAATACACTTGTAGGTTGGGATGTAAAATATGCCAGTGAAGAGACTAAACAGTGGCTACTTAATCTAAAAAAAGAAGGTTTTCAAGTTTGTCTTGTATCTAATAATACTGAAGATCGTGTGGTTACTTTTAATGAGGAATTAAAATTGCAAGCGATTCATAGGGCTGTAAAACCTCGTCGGGGAGCTTTTAGAAAAGCAATGAATATGATGAATACAAATGTAAAAAATACTGCTATTATTGGTGATCAACTTTTTACTGATGTATTAGGTGGTAATAGAATGGGGATTTATACAATTTTAGTTATTCCGATAGTAAGTAAAGAATTTTGGTGGACTGAATTTGTTAGAAAAATAGAAAGACATGTATTAAAGAGGGTAGTACCAGAACGACAAGGAGATTAATAAGTAAAGCTGTAAAATAGAATTACTATTTTATAGCTTTTTTTAGTTTTTGTTATAGTTAATATATTTTCTAATAAATAAGTTGAAAATAACATCTATATTTTCAAGAAATATAGTAACTTAGGGAGTAAGGGATTAAAGAAATTAACATATATACTTTAGCATATTTTTAAATATATTAAAAATTTTGTAATAATGTATGGAAAAAAAAGAAAATTTAGGATATAATCAATGGTATTAATTACTAATTAACAGATTGACATGCATTTGTTAATTTAATTAATAAATTTACAGACGGAAGGAGAGTTAAAATGAGTCAAGTTAAAAGTATGAAGGAAGCAAGTAAAAGTGTAAAATATCTATTTGAAAGTGTTTTGTTTTCTATTTTAGCATCTGTTATAATCAGTTTTATCTTTATTTTTTCAAATGCTTCATCGTCAGGAATTACTAACAAACATATAGTATTATGGGTAATGAGCTTAATACTAGTGGTGGGAAATTATTTAATTAAGAGAATTAATACTAATAAGCTAACTACAATGTATGTTTTATTTGTAACTACATTAATTTATTGCTATTTTACTGGTTTTTACATGGATAATATAATTTTAACTATCATTATGTTTACTATACCAATATTTATTTCATTAATACCAGGAGGTGTATTTTTTTATAGTAGTGTTGGAATTTCTTTAGTAAATAGTATTTTACGGTTGTACATATTAAGCAATGAGGATGCTATATTTATAACATTTATAGCAGTAATGATTGTAGTTGCTGGAGGAATTAATAGAAGACTTAATGGATATAAAGAATCTATTGATAGAAGAGATAAGCAAATAGATGAAAAAAACAATAGAATAAAAGAATTATTAAGTCAATCCATAGAAACAACTGTAGAACTAATTCAAGTTTCAGATGGTACAAAAAATACATCAAATGAGATGTGTACTACAGCAGAAAAACAATCCAATGCAATGAATCAATTATCAGATACAATTCGAGAAGTTACAAAGGGATCAGAGGAAATTTCAAAATACATTATGGAGTTATCTGGTACAGTATCAAATACGTCTACAAATAGTGAAAAAGTTAGAAATACCACAATTGATATGGTTGATATATCTAGACTAGGCAAAGAATCTATGGAAAAAACAGAAAAAGATGTGAGTGCTGTAATGGAATCTATCACTAAATTAACAGACACTGTTATAGAAGCTGGTAATTCAGCTTCCCAAATTAAAAACATCATTCAAGTTATTGATACTATAGCCAATCAGACTAATTTATTGGCACTTAATGCATCTATTGAAGCAGCAAGAGCAGGAGAGCATGGAAAAGGTTTTGCGGTAGTGGCAGAAGAAATAAGAAAACTAGCTGAAAATGTTACAGAAGCGACTAAAAGTATTGAGGGTCTAATATTAGAAGTTGAACAGGTAGTTGGTAAAGCAGTTAATGAAACAGAGTCAAATGCGAAAAATATTAATTTAGTACAGTCTTCAGTAAAAGATACAGACTCCATTTTCCAAAAAATGTTGACTTCAATAAATGAAGCTCAAGAACAACTTAGTTTGATTGTTAATGATATTCGTTCGGTTGATGAATTTACACAAGAAATTGCCAGTGTTACTCAAGAACAGTTAGCAGGGTCAGAGGAAACTCTAGCAACTTCTGAGAGTGTGAACGAGATGGTAAGAGAAACCTTATTGAATAGTAATAAGGTTAAAAATAATTCAACATTACTGTCCAAAATTTCCAATAAAACTGGTAGTGTTACAATAAAGCAAATGAAGGATATTGCAGGAACCAGTGGTGAATATGGTTATTTCTTCTATAGACATGATATAAATTGGGTATTTAACTATGTAACCTCATCTGTTACAGATATATTAGGCTATACTCAAGAAGAGTTTATGACAAATGTTGCAGACGTCTTAACTGATTGTGAAATGAATAACGAAGCTATACAGTATACAGAAGGCTCTTTTAAGGGTATACAGCAGTCAAGTTATAAAACTGAGTTTAAGCGAAAAGATGGTACTACTTGTATAATTGAGATAACGGAATTCCCAATATATAATGATAAAGAAGAAGTAATAGCTGTGGAGGGACTTGCGGAATTAGTAGGTTAAAGTATACTTATATAGATTTACTTCCAATAAACCCTGAAATTATACAGGGTTTATTGTGTTATCTTAAACTGTATAAAAAAACTATTATTAAAAATTTTCTTTAATACAAGAAGGAAAATAAACAAAAAAATAGAATTGTTACTTAAATGATTTATTTTAAAATGCATTTATAAAAATTAAATAAATAGTAACAAATGAAGTACAGATAAATTTGGACGCCTTATTCTGTATGGATGTAGTGGCGTAACCGACTAACATATATTACAAAAATATACTGTTGGTTTTTTTTATTATTGGGGTAAATCTTAAAGTAATAAAAGAGGGATGATAATGGCTATAAAAAACAAAAGATTGGGAGATTTACTAATTGATGCAGGTTTAATTACGAAGGATCAATTAGATAAGGTATTACAGTTGCAAAAAACTACAGGTAAAAAAATTGGAGAAAGTTTAATTGATGAAGGATATGTACAAGAGGGGCAGATTATTGAAGTTTTAGAATTTCAATTGGGAATACCCCATCTAGATTTAGAAAAATATCGTATTCATTCGGAAATACCACGTTTAATTGGGGAGCGATTGGCTAAACGTCATAGTTTAATTCCTGTTAAAAAAGATGGGGGTAAACTGATTGTTGCAATGGTAGACCCATTAAATATCTTTGCAATAGATGATGTTAAAATTGCCACTGGTCTGGAAATAATTCCAGCCATAGCCACAAGGAAAAACATCGAAGATGCCATTACCCGTTACTATGGAAGAGAAAGTGCAGAAGAAGCAATTAAAGATTTTAGGAAAGAATATGAAATAGAGGGTATAGAAGAACTGGAAAATAACGGAAACCAAGAAGTGAATAATGCACCAATGGTTAGGTTGGTTAATTCTTTTATTAAACAAGCAGTAAAATTGAAGGCAAGTGATATACATATTGAGCCTTCAGAAGACAATTTAAGAATACGGTATCGTATTGATGGAGATTTACAGGAAATAATGTCAGTGGCAAAATCCGCCCATTTAGCTGTTGTTTCTAGAATAAAAATTATTGGTAAAATGGATATAGCTGAAAAACGCCTACCTCAAGATGGTCGAATAGAAATGATGGTGGAGGGTAATGAAATCGATATGCGTATTTCTGTTTTACCAACAGTTTTTGGAGAAAAAGTAGTTATTCGTCTGTTGGACAGAAGTAGTTTTGTACTATCAAAAACCCAATTAGGATTCACAGAAGAAAATATGAAGGTTTTTGAAAAAATCATTAAAAACCCCTACGGAATAATATTAGTTACAGGACCTACAGGAAGTGGAAAAACCACAACCTTGTATGCAGCCTTAAAGGAATTAAATGAGGTCAATAGAAATATAGTTACAGTGGAAGACCCCGTAGAATATCGACTTTCAGGTATTAACCAAGTTCAGGTAAATAATAAGGCAGGGCTGGATTTTGCCAGTGGACTAAGGTCAATTTTAAGACAAGACCCAGATGTAATTATGATTGGAGAAATAAGAGATCCAGAAACAGCACAAATAGCAGTGAGGGCATCTATTACAGGTCACTTAGTTTTAAGTACAATGCATACTAATGACACAGCGTCCACCGTTACAAGACTTGTGGATATGGGAATAGAACCGTATCTAGTTTCCTCATCTGTGGTGGGGATTATCGCCCAAAGATTAATTAAAAAAGTCTGTGAAAGTTGTAAGTATACTTATATGGCAAATCCAGCAGATAAGGCATTGTTAGACCTGGTAGAGGATACCCCTTTGTATAAAGGAAAAGGCTGTAATTCATGTAGTTATACAGGTTATTATGGAAGACAAGCAGTTCAAGAAATTTTACCTGTTAATGAAAGTATTAGAAGATTAATAGATGATAGAGTTAGTATAGATACCATAAGAAAAACAGCCTTCACCCAAGGAATGACTTCCCTTAGGGAAAATTGCAAACAATTGGTATTAGAAGGGGTTACAACGATAGATGAACTAATTCGTATTGCCTACGGGTTAGAGTAGGATTAACAAATAAATATTACTACTTATTAAAGGAAACCATTGACTTCAAAGCTAAAGGTGGAAAATTGTAATACTATGCCTTTAATAAGTTTTAATATTAAAGAAATTAAAAATGATAAAAGATAAGGGGTGAAGCTATGCCCAACTTTCAGTATAAGGCCATCACCAAGCAAGGGGAAACTATGGAGGGGACCCATCATGCTAACCATGCCAATGAAGTCATAACTATGTTAAGGGAAAGTGACTACTATCCTCTTCAAGTTAAAGAAGTTGTAAAACAAGGGGACTGGCTGAATTTAAGTTCTTTAAATAAAATAAAAACAAAAGAAATTGCTATTTTTTGTAGACAATTTTATACAATGCTTTATGCAGGTGTGCCAATTGTCAGCTGTTTAGAAATTATAAAACAACAGACAGAAGATCCAAAATTAAAGATGATTTTACATGATGTTTATAATCAAATACAAAGGGGTATCACTTTTTCAGATGCACTACGTATTCATCGAAGGGCAGTTCCAGAATTACTAATTAATATGATTGAAGCAGGGGAAGTTAGTGGGAACCTAGATGGCATTATGGATAGAATGGCTAAACATTACGAAAAGGAAAATAAAATTAATAATAAGGTGAAGGGGGCGATGGTTTACCCTGCCATACTTTCTATGGTGTCTTTATTAGTTATTATATTTCTTTTAACCTTTGTAATGCCAACGTTTATAAGTATGTTTCAAGGTAGTGACATGATACTTCCTCTACCCACTAGAATACTGCTGGGGATAAGTCATACAATTACAAGTTATTGGTATATATACATGCTATTTTTCTTATTATTTGGGTTGGCTTTTTATAAAGTCTTAGAAAATGAAGAAGTAAGAAAAAAGATTGATGGATGGAAACTGAAAATACCCATTGTAAAAACCACCCTGCAAAAATTAATTACCTCTAGATTTACAAGAACCTTATCAATTTTACTTTATAGTGGAATACCCTTAATACAAGCATTGGAAAGTGCCTCAAAAGTAGTTGGAAATAGGGTGGTGGAGGAAGGTATTCAGTCGGCAATACAGGATATAACAAAGGGGATTAGTCTTTCAGTTCCTATTAAAAAGATGAATGTATTTCCGCCAATGCTTATTTCAATGATTCAAATAGGTGAGGAAACAGGTACATTAGACGAAATATTAGATAAGACTGCAAATTTTTATGATGATGAAACCGAAATGGCTCTTCAAAAAATGACTACCCTATTAGAGCCACTTATGATTGTTGTAATGGCATTAGTAATTGGATTTATTGTTGTTTCTTTGATATTACCAATGTTTGATTTGTTAAACACTGTAAATTAATGTAATAGTTAATGGATAGATATATTAATAGGAGGTGAAGGAAAAGAAATAAAATGACAGTTGTACCCAATACATAAAAAAATTAAAAATAAGGGGGAATAAAAATGATTAAAATGTTTAATAAATTGTTAAACAACAGAAAAGGCTTTACCTTAATTGAATTAATTGTTGTGATTGCTATTATAGGTTTATTGGCAGTCATAGCTGTGCCAAGATTAACTTCTCAAAAGAATGTTGCAGAAGATACTGCCAGTGTGGCAACTGCAAGAACCATTAGAAGTGCAGTAACTATGGTGGAAGCTAATGGAGAAACATTAACTGCCGAAAATATCAACAAATTTTTAGAAGGTATTACAGTTACATTACTTACTACAGATTCACCTACTGCAAATGGGGGTTGGCAAGTGTTTGTTAACACAGACAAAACCATTAAAATCTATAAAGGTAGTAAACATATTAATCCTTAAGATATAACCTATAATAACAAGTAAAAAAATAAAATTACGAGGAGGAGTAATTCCTCCTCAACAATTTTGTTTATCATTCATTTAACAGTTATTTATCAAATAGTTATATATGTTCAAAACAACTAAACTAGAAAACCTGAGAAATACTCTCTTAATTAATAGATTAAAAACATTAAATAGGTGAATTAATCCTAAAGGAGTAGGAAGAATGGTGCTAAAGAATGAAAAAGGCAGTGGACTGATAATGGTTCTAGTTGTAATGGCTGTGCTTATGGTATTAGCCACAACTTTTTTAGCGTTGGCTTCTACTGAAGGAAAACAAACCGCAAGACATTATAAAAAATTACAAACCTATCATTATGCCATGACAGGGGTAGAGTTTGCTTTTGAAATCTTAAATAATAATTATTTAGAGGGAAATTTATCGGAGGGTTTTACTGATGGTACTTTTCCTGTCTATTTTAGTGGAAATATAAAAGAGGGAATTAAAACAGGCATAAATAATAATGAAAATATCATGATAGAAATTTTAGAAAATGAAACTGAACTTATCATTAAATCCATAGGTAAAATTGATGATGTTGATGAACTAATATATGTTAAAATTCCCAAAAGCTCCAGTGATGAAGACGGGGGAGGTAATGGGGTAGGAGGTATACCCAATATACCATTAGATCAGGCAGTTGTTACTTCTGGAGACATAACCCTTGTAGGTAGCTCAAGAATTGTTGGAGGGGTAACTGTTGGAGGAAATGTATACACTACGGGTACAGCCAGTGCCACAGGCAGTATAAAGCAACAAACAGGTCTTACTTTTCATATGCCTACATTCCCCAACTATCCAAATGGATTACCCCAACCACCAAATCATTCACCAATACAAAATGGCGTGTTATTAGTGGGGCAGTACCCTTATCAACATTACACAATTAATGAAGATGGAGATTATTCTAAAATAAGCATTGTTAGCAATGGAATTTTAGATATTAATGTGGGGGAAGGAACAAGAATCATAAGGGTTAAGGAATTGGAAATACAACAGGGACACATAAGAATACAGGGGAGTGGCAAATTGGTTATTTACGTAGAAGATCAATTTCTAATGAATGGCTCCATGAATCATTTTAATAATGTTATAAACCCTCAACAAATGACGATTTTTTATGGAGGAAATAACCCCATTGAGTTTAATGGAAACGATATGTTTGCAGGGGATTTATTTAGTAAAACTGCCAACATCACAATAACTGGAGGGGCAGAGTTCGTTGGAAATATAGTTACAGGTGGTTATTCTGTTTCAGTAAGTGGAGGAACAAAGGTGAAAGTGCCTATGTTATATGCTCCTAACTCAATTGTTGATATAGCAGGGGGGGTAACAATAGAAGGTAGAATTGTTGCAAAAGAACTAACAGGTAGTGGAAACGTTGATATAATTTATCAAGATGGTTCCTATAATCTCTTTCCAGAATTAATATGGGAAAGTAGTTCTAATGGAACTTCTGGTGGCTCTTTTGGGTCGCCTATTTGGGGGAATTAGAATGAACATGTTTAATCAATTAAAAGATAAAAAAGGTTTTACTCTAGTGGAAGTAATTATTGCAATGGCTATTCTAGGTATTATTACAATTTCTATTATAACCGTTTTTAGTAGTAGTTTTTCAAATATATTTTCTATGGGCAACAGGAGTAAGGCAATTGCAGTAGCCTCCCAAAAGTTAGAGGTGCTTTATACCATTCCAATTTCTATGAGAGATTCAACTACCATTAAAAATACATTATTAGATGATGAAACCATTTTTGTAGAGGGGGATGAAACCTTATTATATCAACAATCAGATAAAAATTTAACTCGGTTTAAGATACAACCTAAGAAGTTAATGGATTATAACGGAGAGAAAATAGGTTATGAGATTACAATTGTTGTTTTCTATCAAAATGGACAACGGCATGTTACCCTAAATACATTTATTAGGGGAGGGGATTAACCCGATGAATTATTTAAAGAATAAAAGGGGAATGACCCTTGTTGAGATACTTTTGGGAATGGCTATTTTAGCAATGTTGGCAACTCTAGCTTATTCACTGCATTTCTTTGGACTAAAAAGTTTTTTCATTGGAGGAAGTCAGGCTAACCTACAGCAAAATGTACGATTGGTTTCTGAAGTATTTAGAAAGGATTTAAGAAATGTCAACAATATTAACCTAATTGGTAAAGGTGAAGCCATTAATCCACAATATAGTAATAGTTTTTCTATAGAGGGACAAAGTTTAATGACCACCCTAAAAAAAGAAGATGGACAAGTTGAAATTAGAAATCTTACCATTGATAACACCATTGAAGACATTATTATCACTTTTAAAAGTAGCTTCGGTCAGACCATTTTCTGCTATGAAATAAAAGGTACAAATAATTATACATTAAAGGATCAAATTTTACTAAATAACCTAGCGGTGGACGACATGATAAACCATATTAACTTAGATACAACTTATAGTCTCAAAGAAAAAAAATTAGTTTATAGTCAATGATTAGAGGATGTGTTTAGGCTTGAAAATACTAATATTTATTTTTGGAATCATTATAGGTTCTTTTTTGAATGTATGCATATGGCGTATACCAAGGGGAGAGTCAGTTGTTTTTCCTTCTTCCCATTGTGTAAATTGTAGCAAAGAGTTAAGAGCATACCACCTTTTACCCATAATTAGCTATATTTTAATGGGTGGAAAATGTCGTTATTGTGGTAGTCATATTTCCCTACAATATCCCTTTATAGAACTACTAAATGGTATTATATATCTATTCATTTTTAATAACTATGGTTTATCTTTAGCCATGGCAACCTATTGTATTTTAGCCAGTCTTTTAGTAGTCATCAGCTTCATAGACCTACAGCATAAAATCATACCCGACTCTTTGGTATTAACAGGATTTCTATTTGTAGTTCTATTAAATATTTTAGATTATATAAAAACCCCTTACCTTCTAGTAAGTGGATTATTGGGGTTGTTATTAGGAAGTGGTTTTTTTCTAATACTGGCAATTATTACTAAAGGAGGTATGGGAGGGGGAGACATCAAGCTAATTAGTTTGCTAGGTTTTTGGCTAGGATGGAAATGGACTTTGTTAATGATGTTACTTTCCTTTACACTGGGGGGGATTATTTCTGTTTTATTAGTGGTACTAAAGGTAAAAGGAAGGAAGGATACGATTCCCTTTGCTCCTTTTATTGCTACAGCCACACTGCTGACAGTTCTTTATGGAAATGATATAATAAACTATTATACTAATATATTATTAAATGGATTTTAAAATAGGGGGAGGGGGATGAACTTGTTCTCTAATAAAGTAATATCTATAGATATTGGAAGTTACCAAATCAAGGTGGTTGTGGGGAAATTTCAAAAAGATAAATTAATAATATCTCATGCATTTTTAATTCCAACCCCTGCAAATGTCCTTCTAGATGGTGAGATAACCGATTCTACAAAAATATCATCAGCCATTTCAAATGGATTAAAAGAAAAAAATATTAAAGCTAAAAAAGTAATCTATACATTGCAAAGTACCACTGTAATTACAAGAGAAGTGGATTTTCCCTCAATAGATGAAGAAGATTTAGAAAAAATGTTACATTTTGAAGTACAACAATTTTTTCCCACGTCATTGGATGAATACGTTATACAGTATAAAGTTCTAAAAAAACTTGAAGAGGACAACGGAAAAACAAGATTATTGGTGGCTGCCCTTCCTAAAACCATTGTACATAATTATATGGAATTATCAAAATCTCTAAATTTAACCCCCATAGCCCTAGATATTCATTCCAACAGCATTTCTAAGCTCTTTATGAAGGGGGTAAAGTTAGATGATATTAACCACCAAGATAATACAATGGCGGTGGTGGATTTAGGGTACGAAGGAATTAATATTAACATTATTAAAGATGGGGTACTAGAATTTAGTCGTTTACTACCAGTGGGGGGAAAAGACATAGACACTGCTATAGCCAATACCTTTAATTTTACTTTGGAGGATTCGGAAGAACGGAAAAAACTATTAGAGATGGACTCCCTTTATACAGATGACATTTTAGAAATCAGTTATTCATGTATTGATGGCTGGGTGGAGGAAATGGAGCGGATTTTTAAATATCATACCAGTAGAAGTCCTGGAAACAGGATAAATCAGATTTACTTAATGGGTGGACATGCTAATTTAAAGGGTGTGGCAAATAAGATTGAGGAATCTTTTAATATACCAACCCGTGTCATTAATCATTTAAGTAATATTCAATATCATTATTCTACCATTGGGCAAGGAATAGATCAAAAATGTTTCTTAAATGCAATGGGAGCAATTATAAGAAAGTAAGTGGGTGCTAACGATGAGGGATTTTAACTTTTTTGAACCCTATATAGGTAAAAATAAAAGCCTTACTGGAGTAAAACAGGGAAAGAAGTTGGTGTTATTGGGAATGATGGCACTAATGATACTGTACCCAATCTATAATGGATGGCAATTATATAAAACTCAAAAACAGGTTATTACCGTTGGTTTAATTGCTGAATCCTCTGAAATTAGAGAAGGAAAAAGAACTATGGGAGAATTAACCAAAAATTTAGAAGAGTTACAAACTAAACACCAAAATATGGTAACTTTAATCAAAAATCAGCAACAACAAGATATGATAAATGACCTTCTAATCTACACTATAAACGATCAGTTACCAGAAGAGGTTTTTCTACAGTCTATAAAAATGAGTCTTGATAAGGTTGAAATACAAGGGGTTGCAAAAAATAAAATGTCCATAGCCCTTGTGGAAAATAATTTAAGCAGAATAGAAATATTTGAAAATGTTTTTATTCCCAGTATTATTGAAAATTCGGGTTACTATACCTTTACATTAAGTTTTACTTTTAAGGGTGGGATAAATGATGAAGCTAACTAAAAGAGAAAAAATGATGCTTCAACTGCTTTGTGGCTTAGTTATTTTGTATGGTTATTTTTATCTATTGGTAGGCCCTCAATTAGAAAAACTAAGGGATTTAAAAGTGGAAAAAGCCAGTTCTCATGGGGTTATACAAGAAGTTGAGACATCTCTTTCTTCAAAGGAATTACTAGAAAAAGAAATAAAAAAAATACAGCAAAATATTGAAAAACAAAATAAAAATTATTTTACAACCCTTCAACAAGGGACTATTTTGCTTTTATTAGAACAGTGGTTTAATGCAGTTGAAATACATGTACCTGCCATTACTTTTTCAGAGTATAGCTTTGAAACAGTGGCAGATGTTGAATTGAAGGGGATAACAGTTACAGTTCCCTTTGAAGGTCAATATGAAGCTTTAATGGAATTATTAAAGCTTATTAGAGAACATGAAAAAAGAATAATCATTAGTCAGCTTAATATAAACAATAACTTAAATGAAATCATAACTGGAAGTATGTTATTAGAGTTTTATAGTGTAAGGGATGGAGTATTGACGGAAGGTGATAACTTATTAATAGAATCAACCCCTAAGAAAGTTAATCCCTTCAATCCTTTTGTTGGCTATATACATGAATTTTTTAACTTAATAGAGCAGGAAAAGGATTATTCTCCTGAATATAATAACAACAATATTTTTGATAATAGTTTTAATAATAGTCCAGTGATAAAAGATAATTCTAATGGGGAAGTGAACATTTCAAAAAATACTAAGAAAACAGTTCTATTAAATGACTTTGAAACGTTAAATACTTTTTTTGTAGGAGAACCGAGGGATATTGTTGGGACTTTGTCCTTAGATAAACAAGCATCTAATGGTCAACACTCTTTAAAGCTAGAATATGACTTTATTAGACCTCGTCAAAAAACCTCCATCAATGTTGTTTTTGAAGGGGATAAAATAGTATTAGACCAACAACCAGAAGATTTATTAATTTCAGTGTATGGATTTGAAGAAAGTCAGCACCGTATATCGATGGTATTAAGGGATGCAAAGGGAAAAGAACATATAATACTTATTTCACCTTCTATTAACTGGACAGGATGGAAAAAACTACAGTTTAAACCACCTTTGGGGGTGTCTTATCCAGCAGAAATAAAAAGAATTTTCATTGAAACAGAATCTTTTGATGCTACTACTAGATCCACTCTTTTAATTGACCAATTAGAAGCAGTCTATAATGATGAACATAATGACATTAAAAAAGTTGAAGATTCAACAGATGTAATTAAGTACGAAGTAAAAGCAGGGGATACGTTATTTAGTATTAGTAGAAAATTTTATAATGATCCTGCAATGAGACATTTAATTATGGAAAATAACAAAATCAGTGATCCAAACCAAATGAAGGTGGGACAGATTTTATTAATTCCTAAAATTAAATAGCTCCACCAAAAACCTTCAACAATTAAATGGGGTGTAATATAATGAAAAAAAGTGTTTTGCTTTGTTTTATATTAATTTTTATAATGGTTTTTCCTAACGTAACCTTTGCAAATATTATAAATCAAAATGAAATAGCAGAAGAAAACGGACGAAATATTGGAAGGATGTCAGGGGAGATTTCTGGTCAAAGAGACTACATCAACAATCGTAAAAACAACTGGGAGTCTGCATATAAAGAAGAGGAAAAAAGGGTGATACTCTTATATGAATTGGAAAAGGAGACAACGATTTATCGTGCCTTCTTCTTAAAGGGGTTTAAGGAAGGTTTTAAAGAATTTTATGAAAAGACTTATAAAGAACTAGAGTCAAAAAGTAAAGAAACACCTTTTGACTACGGAGTTTCCCACGGAAGTTTTTTTGGTTCGTTATTGGGGACTACATTTGGTACTAAAGAATACCATGAAGGAAAAACCAATGATTGGCGACGGTCTGTTCCTGCTGACAGACAGCTTATTAAAGAATATTCTCTAAATCGTGATACCGACATATATACTGAAGGTTTTATTATAGGTTTTAAAATGGCGTATGAAGAAAACTACAGTTATGCCTTTAGACATGCCAATGTAGAAAACCATAGATTAACAAAAGAAAAAGGTTTTCTTCATGGTGAAATAGCTGGGGAAAAACAAGGTGTTTTTCTAGGAAAGATGGATTTCATAGATGGTAAGGCAAATGACTGGAAGTTACAGTTGCCTACAGACCAAAAGATAACCCTACAGGCAAACTTATTGAAGGAAAATCCCCAATACCGAGAGGGGTTTTTAGCGGGCTACAAGGAAGGGTTTAAAAAGGGATATATAGAGACTTATCAACAAGCTAATTTAACAAGTCTATTGGAAAACACCAATTATGTAGAGGTTTCAATGTTGGGTAATACTATTAATACGTCAGATAATATGTTGACATGTACAATTAAACCAGGAACTTTTTACTGGGATACATTTATTTCCCTTGAAAAAGAAGTTAAACCTGTTTATCTGTTAAATACACCTCGTTTAGAAGCTACTACAAATAAGTATATAATCAATGTGGCTAATCATTTGGGGTATGTTTCGCTAAAAGAGCCTATAACGTTAGAATTTAAGTATTTTGGCACTGAAAGGGCGGGGATATATCAATTGGTGGAGGGAGAATGGCGGTATCTTTTTAGTAAAATTGAAGGTAATACAATTTCTACAATGATTCCTAATGGAACTTATTCTGGGGGTGAATATGCTGTTTTTATTGATGATACATACCCCTTATTAAAAGATATTTATACCCATTGGGCAAGGGAAGAACTTTATACCTTTGTACGACGTTATTATGTTTCGGGTTATACTGATGGAACAGTTAGACCATCAGAGAAGGTTTCAAGGGGAGAGTTTGTTACCCTATTAAGTAGAGTACTTAAATGGAATTTTCAAAACAATAATTCAACCGCTGAATTTAATGATGTTAAAGAATTTGGAGTTCATGGAAAAGCGATTTTTAATGCCGTCGAAAAAGGATATATAAAAGGCTACCCAGATAATACCTTCAAGCCCAACAACTATATAACCTATCAAGAAATAGAATGGATTATGCAACGAATAGTTAAAGGTAATAGTTTTTTATGGTTGGATATAGAAGAACAGATGTTATATGAAAAATACACTAGATCTCAAAGTATTTTTAGTATGAATTATCATATAACAAGAGGTGAAATTATTTATATGCTACACCAACTTCAAAACAGAGGGAAATTATAATATGAATATAATTTTTTTAATTAGCATAAAGTATTAAGAAATTTATTATTTTGTGGTACAAAAGAAAAAATAGGGTAAATATAAAATAAATTAAAAGAAATGATAATAAGGAGGGGTTGTTATGTTGAGAATTAAAAATTATATGGAAGATGTGGTGGATCATATACTGCCAGATGTACTAAAGAAATATCCCGAACTTTGTAACTGTAAGCAGTGTATTAGTGATATTAAAGCTTTAGCATTAAATAATTTACCCCCAAAATATGTGGCAACTCCAATGGGTGAGGTTTATACTAAAATCAATGAATTATCTATACAATTTGAAGCAGATGCCATAAGAGCAATTATCGATGCAATTGACAAAGTAAATAAAAGCCCCAGACATTCATAAAAAAATACTGTAATTAATGAAAATCTATTCAAATGTTAAAAAATATGTTATTATAAAAGGGGATTTTTAGAAGGAAGGGTTTGGAAATGAAGGAAAAATATCTAGTAATACATGGGCCCAACTTAAATCTGTTGGGGACAAGAGAACCAGGAATTTATGGAAGTGTTACTTTGCAACAAATTAACACCAAGCTAATGGAGGCTGCTGAAGCCTATGGTGTAGAGTTAGACATTATACAAAGTAATAGTGAAGGTGAAATAATTGACACACTTCATGGCAACAGGGATGTAAAAGGGATTATTATTAATCCAGCAGCCTATACCCATTATAGTATAGCAATCTATGATGCCATAAAGGCTATAAATGTACCAACCATAGAGGTACACTTAAGTAATATTCATGGACGGGAAAGTTTTCGACATCAATCGGTGATTGCACCGGCATGTAAAGGACAAATTGCAGGTTTTGGGTATTTAAGTTATTTACTTGCATTACAAGCATTTATAGAAGGGGCTAAATAAATATTATTTCTAGGGGGTTTATAATGGAAGTAAGAATAAATCAAATTAGAAATTTATTACAAGACAAAGGTTTAGATGCCATATTATTGTACAAGCCTGAAAACAGAAGATATGTGTCTAATTTCACAGGTAGTACAGGATACGTATTAATAACAAAGGAACTGGCACAATTTATAACAGATTTCAGATACACACAACAGGCAGAAGCCCAATGCAAAGGGTTTGAAGTTGTAGAAATGAGTAAATTAAAACCAGTAACTGATGTAATAAAAAATTATTCTATTAAAAAATTAGGTATAGAAGAAGATTATGTAGCTTTTGGTCAATATTTAGAATTTAAAGAAAAGCTTGAAAATGTAGAATTTGTACCGTTAGAGGGAACAATAACAAAGTTACGCTCTATTAAATCTCAAGAAGAAATAAATTTAATATCGAAAGCCGCAGAAATTGCTGATGAAGCATTTCAACATATACTTCAATACATAAAGCCTGGTTTAAAAGAAAGAGAAGTTGCATTAGAATTAGAAGTATTTATGAAGAAACGTGGAGCATCTAATCTAAGTTTTGATAGTATTGTAGCTTCTGGTAATAGATCTTCTTTGCCCCATGGGGTTGCTTCAGATAAAATTATTGAAAAGGGCGATCTAGTTACCCTTGACTTTGGTTGTGTATATCAAGGCTATTGTTCTGATATGACCCGAAGTTTTGTGATGGGAGAAGCCACAGAAAGGCAAAAAGAAATATATTATACTGTATTGGAAGCTCAAGAAAAGTCATTACAGTCAGTAAGACCTGGTATTAAAGGTGTGGAACTGGATAAAATTGCAAGAGATATTATCTCTGATAAAGGTTTTGGTGAATATTTTGGACATGGCTTAGGTCATGGAGTTGGACTAGAGGTCCATGAACTGCCCCATGTTAATGGTTTAGGTGATGTTCCTATGGAGCCAGGTATGATTATTACTATAGAACCAGGTGTATATATTCCTGACTATGGTGGTGTTAGAATAGAAGATTTAGTTGTGGTTACTGAAAATGGTTATGAAGTTCTATCAAAATCTACTAAAGAACTGATTGAACTTAAAATATAATAATTAATTAATTACGGAGGGATAGAATGATTTCAGCAGGTGATTTTAGAAAAGGGATAACATTCGAAATGAATGGAGAGCCTTATGTAGTTTTGGATTTTCAACACGTTAAGCCGGGCAAAGGAGCTGCCTTTGTAAGAACAAAGCATAGAAACTTAAAGTCAGGATCTATTAGAGAGGAGACTTTCAATCCATCAGATAAGTTCCCAAAAGCTCTTATTGAAACTAAAGAAATGCAATATCTTTACAATGATGGTGAGTTATATCACTTTATGGATAATGAAACTTTTGAGCAAATTCCATTAACTTATGATGAAGTAGAGGGTGCTATTAAATTCCTTAAGGAAAATGACACAGCTACTATTAAATTCTACCAAGGAAGACCTTTCCAAGTAGATGCACCTAACTTTGTTGAATTAATTATTACAGAAACAGAGCCAGGTATTAAAGGAGATACAGCATCGAATGTTACAAAAAATGCAACAGTTGAAACTGGAGCAGTAATCCATGTTCCTCTTTTCATTAACGAAGGGGACAAAGTTAGAATTGACACTCGTACAGGAGATTATATGTCGAGAGCATAAAATGTATATAATGTAGGCAATAATATTAAGGTATTATGCTAAAAAAGGAGGTAGTGAGTATGAGTTTTTTATTTGAAAAGGTTGCGTATTTAAGAGGTTTAGCAGATGGACTTAATATCAAAGAATCTTCTAAAGAGGGTAAATTATTAATGGGTATTATCGATACTTTAGAAGAATTTGCTGATGCCATTGCAGAAGTAAGTGAAGACCAAGAAGAATTAATTGAGTATGTAGAAGCTTTGGATGAAGACTTAATGGAAGTTGAAGATGAGTTATTTGAAGAAGTTGACGAAGATGATTACGATGAAGATGATTATGATGATGAAGACATCGAATTTGCAGAGGTAGAATGTCCATATTGCGAAGAAGAAATTTACGTAGACGAAGATTTATTAGATGAAGAGGAGATCGAAGTTCAGTGTCCTCAATGTCATCGACCAATTACAATAATGGATGAAAATGAATATGCTGATTACGAAGAAATTCATAATCACGACGAAGAATAATAACAGCTAAAAGTATTGTAAAGCCAATGTTTAAAACATTGGCTTTACTTTTTTTTTGTTTTAAGAATATTTGGAGGGCAAGTACAATATCTATTATATATATAAAGGAGGGACATGTTCTAATGCAGGAGATGATAAATAGTAATTTCATAAAAAAAGAAAGTATTCATAAAGTGCATTTACAGTTGGAACAGTACCTCTGTCCTGAACTAAGGAAAGTAGTAGGTAATATACCAGAGAGTTTTAAAGTAACAATGGAAGAAATCCGGTTAAGGATGAATCAACCATTAATGGTTTATGGAAATAATCAAGATTATTTCGTTAATACCAATGGTGAATTGCTTAAGGACAGAGAGAAAGGTTTTATAGTCAGTGGAAAAAATATTGAAAATACTCTACAGTTTATTTCTAATTATTCAATTTATGCAGTTGAAGAGGAATTAAAAAGAGGGTATATCACCATCACTGGTGGGCATCGAGTAGGAATTGTTGGGAAGGTTATTGTAGATGCAAAGGGTATCAAAACTATTAGGGACTTTAGTGGGTTAAATATTAGAGTTTCCCGTCAGAAAAAAGGTGTTGCTAATTCTATCATGAGGTATTTAGTGGATGATGAAGGCTTTATTTATAATACTTTAATAGTATCCCCTCCCCAATGTGGTAAAACAACCTTATTAAGGGATATAATTCGGCACATCAGTAATGGTTTACCTAAAAACGGTATTAAGGGAATGAAGGTGGGAGTGGTGGATGAACGTTCAGAAATAGGGGGTAGCTTTCAAGGAGTACCACAAAACGATTTAGGTGTAAGAACTGATTTGTTAGATGGTTGCCCTAAAGCTGATGGTATGATGATGTTAATTAGAGCCATGTCACCAGCAGTAATTGCCACCGATGAAATAGGAAGACAAGAAGATTGTATTGCTATTGAAGAAGCTTTATTGGCGGGTATCCGATTAATTACTACTGTTCATGGAAAATCAATAGAAGACCTTCTAAATAAAAAAGTAATAGGCGACTTAGTGAAGGATAAAATCTTTAAACGATTGATCGTGTTGTCTAATAGAGATGCTGTAGGGACGATAGAAGGCATATTTAATGGCGAGACTTTAGAAAATTTAATTAGAGAGCCTATAAAGAATAGGATGGTGGATTCCATTGATTAAATTAACTTTTTCTATTGTGATTATTGCCTGTAGTGCCCTAATTGGCGAAATCTATGGAAATGCCTATAAACAGCGAACAAGATTATTAAGTCAATTAATATCAACCCTGCAAATGCTAGAAACTGAGATTATATATGCATCAACACCCTTACCGTTTCTACTGCAAAAGGTTGCCAAAAGGAGTTCTACAGAAATAGCATATCTTTTAGAGACTACATCAGATATTTTATTAAAAAAGGAAGGGTATACTTTTTCGGAAGCTTGGAGAATGGGAATTGAAATAGCCCGTAGACAGAGTGAGTTGAAAAAAGAAGATATTGAATTACTAGTAAACTTAGGTAATAACTTAGGAAATTCTGATGGTAATAATCAAGTAAAACATATTCAATTAACAATGGAAGAGTTGCGAAGAAATTATGATGAGGCAATTCAATTACAGAATAAAAATGTTAAGTTATATAAAAGTTTGGGGCTATTATCGGGAATTGCAATAGTTGTTATTTTATATTAACAGGGGAGGAAGTTCCAATGATAATGAATGTAGATCTAATTTTTAAAATTGCTGCAATAGGCATCATTGTAGCAGTATTGAATCAAGTTTTAAAACATGCAGGAAGAGAGGAACAGGCAATGATGACTACATTAGTTGGAATTATTGTTGTGTTGATGATGGTCATAAACTTGATTAGTAATTTATTTGAGACGGTTAAAACAATGTTTCGGTTATATTAAGGATGTGATGAAATGGAAATCTATCAAATTGTTGCAGTGGGGATTGTAGCAACTGTACTAGCTATTTTAGTGAAAAATCAAAAACCAGAGCTGGGAATATATATAAGTCTAGTGACAGGTTTTATTATTTTCATATTTATAGTTGCTAAGCTTCAATCTGTTATTGAAATCCTTAATCAAATGGCAAATAAAATCAGTATAGACGATATTTATCTATCGGTCATATTAAAAATAGTTGGAATTGCTTATATAGCTGAATTTGGTGCTCAAATTTGTAAAGATGCTGGAGAAGGGGTTATTGCCTCAAAAATTGAGTTTGCAGGCAAAGTTTTAATTATGGTGATGGCTGTACCCATTTTAGTTTCTTTAATGGACTTAATCATAAATATGGTACCTTAGGATGTGAAAAAATGAAAAAACCACTGATTATATTTTTAATAATCTACTTGTTGATGAACTCCGTAGTTTGGGGAAATGAAGCTAATGAACCAATTATTGACCCTGAAGATATTATTATGGAGCAAATTAATCGTTTAGACACAGGAGATCTACAGTTAATTATGGATAGTATCAATAGCGACCTAGAGGATTATATTCCTAAAATTGAATTGAAAACATTAGTACAAAAATTATTACGGGGGGAAGGGATATTTTCTTTAAATGACCTAGTAAGGGGAAGCCTACGTTTTTTATTTAGAGAAGTGATTGCAAATTGGAAACTTCTTGGGCAAATTATTGTATTATCATCGATTTACGCCATTTTAAGCAATCTACAAAATGCTTTTGAAAATGATATAGTTGGGAAACTTGCCTATAGTGTTTGTTACTTAGTAATTATCACGTTAACAATTAAAAGCTTTATGATTGCCATTAACATAGGAAAAGATACCATCGATATGATGGTGACCTTTATGCAAGCCCTTTTGCCGGTGCTGTTGGCAATTTTGTTGGCGATGGGAGGTATAACATCATCAGCTTTTTTTCATCCTGTTTTACTAGGGGCAATAGGTTTTATTGCTACTGTGGTTAAATCAGTAGTTTTACCATTAATCTTCTTTTCAACAGTATTGTCCATTGTAAATAATTTTTCTAGTAAAATACAAATAACTAAGTTGGCGGCATTATTGAAGCAAATGGCAACTATGATTTTGGGGTCTATACTAACTGCCTTTGTGGGGGTTATTTCTATTCAGGGGATAACATCAGCTTCTGTAGATGGGGTAACCATAAGAACAGCAAAATTTGCAGTTGATAAATTTATTCCCATAGTAGGTGGGTTTTTATCAGATGCAATGGATACCGTTATTGGATGTTCATTGTTATTAAAAAATGCAGTAGGTGCTGTAGGGTTAATATCAGTGTTTTTAATTTGTCTCATTCCAATGACTAAAATATTAGCTCTAATTGTTATTTATAAATTATGTGCAGCGGTTATTGAACCCATTGCCCAAAGTCAGTTGGTGGATTGTTTAAATCAAATGAGTAATGCTTTAATATTGTTATTTGCAACTGTTTCTTCAATAGCAATTATGTTTTTCATTACAATTACCATAATTGTGGGTACGGGTAATATAACACTAATGATGAGGTAGGTGGTGTAAATTTGATGGAGATAATTAGAGAATGGATTATGACGATTCTTTCTATTATTATATTTGTTACATTTGTAGAGTTTCTGCTACCAAATAATAATCATAGGCGATACATTAATGTAATAATAGGATTAATGATTATGTTGGTGATATTAAGACCCTTGACGGGATTGGTAAAAGGAGGAGAAAGCTTAGCCGAGGATATTTTACAGACAAGCAACCAGATGGAAGTTATGACCATGCAAAATCGGGTACAAACCTTAGAAGTTAATAACCAAGAAACTATTACCTATTTATACAAAGAAAACTTGAAAAGTCAGATGAAAAATCGTTTAGAAAAACAATTAGGTTATAAAGTATTGGATATAGAGGTTGAAATTGAAGAAAATAATATGGATGAATTTGGGATGATTAAGGGAATAAATATAGTTCTATTAGATGAGGAAAAAGCCCAAGAAGTTGAGTCAAATAAAAAGATTAAAGATGTCAATGTGATGGTTAATGTGAATGTTAGCTTGTCGGAAAAAAATAATAATAATGTGAAAGCGGACAGCATATTGTTAGATAGTGGGGGGGAAATCATAAAAAATGATTTTAGCTCATTCTATCAAGTGACTGAGGATAATATTAACATTTCTGTACTTAAGAATAAGTAATGAGTAAGGAGGAAAAAAATGAAAAACTGGAATGAAGAAATTAAGAAAATACTTTCTAAAAAGTATGTTGCAAATCTTTTAGTTCTGATGGCAGTGGCAATTATGGCATTAATCGTTTCTGGTGAATTTTTCGTAAAAAATTCATCAACAAAGCATAATGGAAAAGATTCAAGTGGTGACACATTTGTACATCAAGCAGTTGAAATGAAAACAGAAGAGGAATTAGTAGAAAGTAGACTAAAAAGAATTTTAGAAGAAATTCGAGGTGCAGGAGAAGTACAAGTAATGATCACCTTTGAAGTAGGAGGGGAAATAATACCCGCCATTAACACTGTAGAATCAAAGGATACAACAGAAGAAAAGGACTCTAATGGAGGGTCACGGGTGGTAAACTCTGAAAGCTTAACAACAAATACCGTTATAACCAGTGAACATGGTGGAAATAGACCGTTGGTGTTAAAAGAGATTAAACCACAGGTGAAGGGTGTTATCGTAGTGGCTGAAGGTGCAGAAGATATTATGGTTAAGTCAAACTTATATGAAGCAGTGAAGACCGTTTTACAAGTTCCAGGACATCGAGTTCAAGTATATTCAAGAAATTAATTTAGGGGGGATCTTTTTATGAAATTTAGTGATTTTAACGTTTTAAAGAGAAAGAATTTTGTTATTTTTTCATTAGTAATGATGTTGGGCTTAATAGGGTATATTAATTATAATTTAAATAAGCAATCATTACTTCAAACCTCCAGTGAACTGGAGAGATACGAAATGAAAATGATGGAAAATAGTGGTGTGTTGAATCAAATACTTGGCGAAGAATTGGCCCATAATGACGGCGAAGAAGAAAAAGAAGACTCCTTAAAAGGGGAAGAAGAAGCAGATAAGGAAGATGCAGAAAAAGAAGACACAAAAGAAGATACAGAACAAGAAGATTCTGAAACTTCTAGCTCAACAAATGGTGAGATGGATAATGCTATTATTGTAGATAGCAGAGACAATAATGTGGTAGATGTAGCAAAGGAGACCAATGCCCAAATAACAAAAATAATAACAAACAAACAAGTAATGAGAAGTAATGCTTACTTTATTGAAAGCAAACTCGAAAGAGATAAAAAGAGAAGTGAAATGGTTAGTTATTTAAATGATATAGTAAATAATCAATATACTGCTGAAGATTTAAGGGCACAGGCTCAAAACATGAAAATGCAGGTGGTAACCAATTCAGAAAAAGAATTATTAATAGAAAATATGATTACAGCTAAAGGATTTAATGATGCTATTGTTTATTTAACAGATCATTCTATTAATATTGTAGTACATAGTCAAGCGTTAAATGAAAAGGAAGTAGCTCAAATTGTTGATATTGTAAGAAGGGAAACAAATGTTACAATGGATAATATAATAATTATGAATAAAAAATAGAACTGTTTGTCATTGTATATTTAATTTGGTATAATAATCCTAGATATTTGCACTCAGGGGGTGAAAAAATGGATGCTATACAAAATTTAGAGTATGGAGAAATACGTATTGCTGAAGATGTAATTGCTACAATAGCAGGCCTAGCAGCTATTGAAGTAAAAGGTGTAGCTGGAATGAGTGGTGGATTAGTTGATGGAATTGCAGATATTCTTGGGAAGAAAAATCTTTCAAAAGGTGTTAAGGTAACAGTTAACGATAAGGGTGGATTTGTTGACCTTAATTTAATTGCAGAGTACGGTACTAAAATACCGGACATTGCATGGGAAATACAAGATAAAGTAAAACGTTCCATCGAGACAATGACCAATTTAAATGTGGTAGAGGTAAATATACATATACAGGGAGTCCACTTCCCAAAAGAAGTTGTTGAGGAAGAAAAAAAGACGCAAACTTCAAAGTAATTACATTAAATAACCCTCTGGTTTCAGAGGGTTTATTTTGCTAGTTAAATAAATATTTTAAAATGATTATTATAATAATATTTATTATTTCTGATGGTTTAAAATGTTTCAGTATATACAACAATAAATAATATAAAAGAAAGTGTTAGTTAAACTAAGGAGGAAAACAATGAATAGAAAGCTTGCCAGAGAATTTTGTATGAAAATGATGTTTCAAATGGGTGTGCAAAATAATTATGATTTAAATATAATTCAAGATCATCTAGAAGAAGAAAATGAAAATGTTGAAACACAACAAATGGAATATATTGAAGGTCTTTTGAAGGCTGTAGTAGATAATCGTTCAGAATTAGACGAAATTATTGTAGAATTTTCAAAGGGATGGAAATTAGATCGTATTGCAAAGGTAGACTTAGCCATTTTAAGAATATCTTTGGGGGAATTATTATATAAAAAGGATATTCCTTTTGCAGTTTCCATTAATGAAGCAATTGAATTGGCAAAAAAATACAGCACAAATGAGTCAGCCACATTCGTTAATGGAATTTTAGGTAGATATGTTGAAGAAAAAGGCATCAATAAAAATGAATAAAGAAGTAGTTATTGGTATAGATACCAGCAACTATACCACCTCTTTAGCTTTATTAAATACAGAGGGGGTTTTAATAAGGGAAGTAAGACAGTTACTACCTGTAAAGGAAGGAACCGTCGGATTGCGTCAATCGGATGCTTTGTTTCATCATGTAAAAAACCTACCTTCACTGTTTATTAAGTTAATGGAGGAGGTAGAAGACAGAGAAATAGTTGCCATTAGTAGTGCCACTAAACCTAGACCTTTGGAGGAGTCCTACATGCCAGTTTTTCTAGCTTCCCATTCCTATGGGGAAAGCTTGGCAACTGTGTTAAAAGTTCCTTTTTATGAATTTAGTCATCAAGAAGGACACATTGCAGCTGGTCTATGGTCGTTAAAAACTGAAATTAAAGAGCCTTTTATTGCCCTTCATCTATCGGGGGGTACAACTGAAGTCTTAAAAGTATCACCAAATAATTTTGGATATTCTATTGAGATCATTGGAGAATCTGGAGATTTAAGTGCAGGTCAGTTTATTGATAGAATAGGGGTAAAATTAGGGTTGCCTTTTCCAGCAGGACCTCATTTAGAGAAATTGGCAAATCAATGGGAAGGTGAAACAATAAAAATCCCCATTTCAGTAAAGGGAACTACTGTAAGTTTCTCAGGTCCAGAAACCTTTGTACAAAGATTAATTGAGAAAAATCATGAAGAAAATCAAATAGCTTATTCTGTGTTTCAGTGTGTAGGAGGAACTATTGTAAGTTTAATTAAAGAAATCCTTAAAGTACATCCATTTAAGAAAATACTGCTGGTTGGTGGTGTTGCATCAAATCATCAGATTAAAGAATTAATTATTAAGTCTTTTGAAAATAGTGGGTTAGATCTTTTATTCGCCAATCCTAAATATTGTTCAGATAATGGGTTAGGAATTGGTGTTTTGGGGGTAAAAAAATACTTGAGGGGGTAATAATATGTCAGCAAAATTAATTGATGGAAAGAAGATGGCTTCAGCTATTCGTGAAGATATTGCAGAGGAAATTAAGGTTTTAAAGGATGAGTTTAATGTAGTCCCAGGTTTAGCAGTGGTAATTGTGGGAGACGACCCAGCTTCCCATACTTATGTCAGTATGAAGGAAAAGAACTGTAAAAACGTAGGAATGTATTCAGAAGTACATCGTTTACCAGAAGAAACCTCACAAGAGCAATTATTGGAATTAATTCATCATTTAAATGAAAATGATAAAATTCATGGCATATTAGTACAAGTTCCTCTACCAAAAGGAATTAATGAAAATATTGTAAATTCCCATATAAAGCCGGAAAAAGATGTGGATGGTTTCCATGCCATTAACACAGGGAATTTGTTTTTGGGGGAGGAAACCATCGAACCCTGTACCCCAAAGGGTATTATAAAATTAATTAAATCTACTGGTGTTGAAATTAGTGGTAAAAATGCAGTTGTGGTGGGACGAAGTAATATACTAGGAAAGCCAGTAGCCATCTTGCTTTTACATGAAAACGCCACTGTTACCATCTGCCACTCAAAGTCAAAAAACCTAAAGGAACATCTATTAAATGCTGATATAATTGTAGCAGCAGTAGGAAGACCTGAACTTATAAAAGGCGATATGATTAAATCGGGGGCAGTGGTAATTGATGCAGGAACAACCGTGGTGGAAGACAAACTAGTGGGAGATGTTGAATTTGACAAAGCAAAGGAAGTAGCCTCCTACATTACACCTGTTCCTGGTGGTGTTGGTCCTATGACAATTGCAATGCTACTTGAAAACACCCTGGAGGCGGCAAAGAAAAAATGCAAATAAAAGTTTTGTCAGTTTCAGAAGTGAATCAGTACATTAAGAGAATTCTTTCCAATGATCCAATACTTTATAACCTAAGGGTTGAGGGGGAAATCTCAAATTATAAATTACATAATAGTGGACATATGTACTTTACCTTAAAGGATAAACAGAGCAAGATAAGTTGTATTATGTTTAAAAGCAACTGTGAAAAAATGAAGTTTGTCCTTGAAGAGGGGATGAAGGTTACTATCAAAGGATACATTTCTGTTTATGATAGGGATGGACAATATCAGCTCTATGTCAATGAAATTGAACCAGTGGGTATGGGCACTCTTTATTTAGCTTTTCAACAGCTAAAGGATAAGTTAGAAAAGGAAGGTTTATTTGACCCTACAAGAAAAAAGACTATTCCTTATTTACCAAGTAAAGTAGCCTTAATAACATCCCCTACAGGGGCTGCTATTAGAGATATGATTGCCGTTATTAGAAGAAGGTTTCCTAAAGTAGAATTGCTGATATTCCCTGTTTTAGTACAAGGGGAAAATGCTGCACCGTCTATAGTAAATGCCATCGAACTAGCAAATGGTTTTGAGGATATAGATTTAATCATTGCTGGAAGAGGTGGAGGATCTATAGAGGAGTTATGGGCATTCAATGAAGAAGGGGTGGCAAGGGCAATTTATGAAAGTAAAATCCCTATTATTTCTGCCGTGGGACACGAAACAGACTTTACCATTGCAGATTTCGTGGCAGATTTAAGAGCCCCCACACCTTCTGTAGCAGCTGAATTGGCTGTTCCATCCCTACTAGAGATGACCGAGTATCTTTCTAGCAATTATAAAAGATTACTGTTTTTAATGAATACCAAAATCAAAGGTTTACATATAAAGTTGGATCAAGCAAAAAATAGTTATCCCTTTAAATATCCCTTAAATCAAATATATGATCATAAGCAACAAGTGGACTATTTACTGGAAGACATGATAAAAGAAATACACCATCTACAAACTAAAAAAAGAAAAGAACTACAAAATCTAGGCAATAGATTAAATGATTTAAGTCCTTTAGGGATATTAAAAAGAGGTTATAGTTATGTAGAAAAAGAAAATCGAAAAGTATTAAAAAGTGTTGATGAAGTGAATGAGAAGGATATACTGAAAATAAGGGTTTCTGATGGAGAAATAAAATGTAGTGTTATTAATGTTTTAAAGGAGGAACAGGCTCTTGAGAAAAAAGAAATTTGAAGATGCTGTTAAGAAACTGGAAGAGATAATTCATAATTTAGAAGATCAAGATATGGAGTTAGATGAATCCCTAAAACTTTTTCAAGAGGGCGTTGAGCTTTATCAATACTGTCATAAAAAACTAAATGAGGCAGAAGAAAAAATATCAATGATTATTGATGATAATGGGATTGTGAAACAAATTCCTTTTGACCAAAGGGAGGATTAGACAATGGAGTGGAAAAACCAATTTGAAGATTATATAAACATTGTCAACGGAAAATTAGAGCAATATTTTAATATGCCTATAGATAAGAATAATAGTTTAATAGAAGCAATGAAGTATAGTATTTTTGCGGGGGGAAAAAGAATAAGACCCGTTTTGGCACTGGCTTCCTACCAATTATTTGCCAATAATCTGGAAGAGGTTTTACCCTATGCTTGTGCTTTGGAGATGATTCATACTTACTCATTAATACATGACGATTTACCAGCAATGGATAATGATGACTATAGAAGAGGAAAACCAACAAACCATAAAGTTCATGGTGAGGGAATAGCCATATTAGCAGGTGATGGTTTATTAAATTATTCTTTTGAAGTTATGTTGGCAGATGCATTGAATCGTGAAAATCCTAAACCCTTTATTCATAGTATAAATGAGATTTCTAAGGCTGCGGGTATTCATGGAATGATAGGTGGACAGACTGTAGATCTACAAAGTGAGGGAAAAGTCATCGATGCAGACACGCTAGATTATATTCATAAAAATAAAACCGCCGCATTAATCACCGCTCCTTTGAAAATTGGTGCGATAATAGC
Source organism: uncultured Alkaliphilus sp. (assembly GCA_938074565.1). Classification (GTDB taxonomy): domain Bacteria; phylum Bacillota; class Clostridia; order Peptostreptococcales; family Natronincolaceae; genus Alkaliphilus. The sequence goes on from CALJEQ010000005.1 coordinate 197,877, forward strand.
TAAAGCATCGGAAGAAGATATAGAAAATATGGAATACGTTGGAAAACAATTAGGCTTAGCCTTTCAAATAAAAGACGATATATTGGATATTATTGGTGATCAAGAAAAGTTAGGAAAACCAGTAGGCAGTGATGAAGATAATAAAAAATCCACTTATCCAGCTATTCATGGTTTAGATTTTTCAATTAATAGAGTACAAGAATTAACTAATAGTATCTATGACATCCTATCTAAATATAACGAAAAATCCTATTTTCTACAAAATCTTAGTCAATATTTAGTTGATAGGGAATCTTAGTCTTATATAAAGGAGGTAATACTATGACTTTTTTTGAAACTGTAGGGAATAACAAAGTGTTGTGGGTATCAATTTTTGCATGGTTTATTGCTCAATCCCTAAAGGTAATTCACACTCTAATTGTTGATAAAAGGTTTAATGTTTGGAGATTTATTGGTTCTGGTGGTATGCCCAGTTCCCATTCATCATTTGTAATGGCCCTCTCTACTTCCATTGGGCTAAATCATGGTTGGGATTCAACAATATTTGCCGTTGCAATAGTCATGTCTTTAATCGTTATGTATGATGCGGCTGGTGTTCGGAGGGCAGTAGGTAAACAAGCTATTATTATTAATAAAATGATCGAAGATTTTCATAAAAAAAGAGAGAATCGCGAGAAAAAATTAACTGAACAACGATTAAAGGAGCTAGTGGGGCATACTCCTGTGGAAGTATTTGCAGGAGCGATTTTAGGGATTGTAGTGGCTATTGTGATGAATTGATATTGAAATTTTATTGTGTTATAATTTAATAAATCATTTTTTAGTGGTGCAGTATTCTAGTCAATTTTACTAACTTTGAAGGCGGGGCTAAAAATCCGTCAAAGGGCACATCGATGAAGTTCCTAGTCTCGGCTGCCGACGCCCAGTCGGGGGTCGATTCTGGGAGTAAGGGGATGGGGGCGATCTGCAATGGCATGCGGGCGATGACCCTCACTTCGTGGAGACCGACTATTATTAATAAATAATAGTGGGGAGAAACCTATGGAATGTGCTTTAGGGTACAAACTGTAGAGTAGCCTGCCTTGAGTGGAATAGGTAGATAAGTAGATCAGTTTCTGAACAATAGGGCCCATTGAACAGATTCATTGCTATTTGAAACCTATTCTGCAAAAGAGGCTAAGAGTTAGTCGTGTTGTTGAGGAAAACTCCTAGACTGTTCGTTTGACGAGGTACATTAGGGATTACAGTGCGGACTAAGTGGTAATCCAGTCCTGTTTTTGGTGACAAAACAGAATTTAGTTTAAAGGGAAACCGCTGCTATGGCGACAGGCAGTACTAAATTGGGAAATCCAACTGGACCTAAGCCGTAAAATTTACTTAATGTACTGCCACTATATTACTAGCTGATAGTCAAGGCTATCAGCTTTATATTGTCTTTTTGTAAAAATTACTCTGTAAATGGAGGGGTTTTTTTGTCTGTTGTTAGTAAAAAAACAAAAAAGGGGAATACTGATAAAAACAGTATTTGGAAAAAGTACAACCTAAAATGGGTAATTATTATAGCAATTTGGACATTCTTCCTTACGATTGGAATTAGTGTATTTTCAGAAATCATTTTAAGTAATACTAAGCTAGTTTATGCTTTTGTTATTTTACTTATCATTATTTTCATTGGTGTTATCAGTGATATGGTGGGAATCGCAGTAACTTCAGCAGAGGAAAGGCCTTTTCATGCAATGGCATCTGATAAAGTAGATGGTGCTAGGTTTGCCATAAAGTTGCTGAAAAATGCAGGAGTAGTATCAAATTTTTGTAATGATGTAATTGGAGATATATGTGGAATTGTTAGTGGGGTGGCAGGTGCTACCATTATTATGAAATTGGAAAGTACAATTTTTCCTAGAGCTTTTGTCACCATTATACTTACCGCTTTAGTAGCTTCTTTGACGGTGGGTGGAAAGGCTATGGGAAAAAGTGTTGCAATAGATCAATCACAGTCAATCGTTTATAAAACAGCTAAAGTATTGGATTTTGTAAATAAAAAGTTCGGGATAGACTTGATTCCTAATATGAACGGTAAAAAATAGAAAGAGGATGAGAGATGATGTATAAATTTTTAAATCAGATTAACTCTCCGCAAGATATAAAAAAGTTAAAGGAATCTGAAATAGAACTATTAACAAAGGAAATAAGAAAGTTTTTAATAGATTCAGTTTCTAAAACGGGTGGGCATTTAGCATCAAATTTAGGGGTTGTTGAATTGACTTTGGCAATGCATACAGTGTTTGATAGCCTACAGGATAAGTTTATTTGGGATGTAGGTCATCAAAGTTATATTCATAAAATGATTACAGGTAGAAGAGATGATTTTAAGAGTTTACGGCAATACAAAGGTCTAAGTGGCTTTCCTAAGAGAAAAGAAAGTTTTCACGATCATTTTGATACGGGTCATAGTAGTACATCAATTTCCGCTGCATTAGGAATGGCAACTGCAAGGGATTTAAAAAGAGAAAAACATTCAATTGTTGCTGTTATTGGTGATGGAGCATTAACTGGGGGAATGGCTTTTGAGGCATTAAACCATGCAGGACAAAGTAAAAGCAACCTTTTAGTCATTTTAAATGATAACGAGATGTCCATTTCGGAAAATGTAGGTGGTTTATCCAACTATCTAAATAAAATTAGAACAACCCCCATTTATTCAAGGGTCAAGGTGGATATGCAAAATATTATTAGTAATATCCCTGCTATTGGAAAAAGCATGGTAAAAACAGCTGAAAAAGCTAAAGATGCCATTAAGTATTTTTTTGTTCCAGGGGTATTGTTTGAAGAATTAGGATTTACTTATATAGGACCTATTGATGGACATAATTACTCTATGTTGTGCAAAACCTTAAAACAGTGTAAAAATTTATCTGGTCCTGTTTTATTACATGTATTAACCAAAAAAGGTAAGGGTTATTCATTAGCAGAAGAGTATCCCCATGACTTTCATGGGGTAAGTCCCTTTAAGGTGGATTCTGGAAAACCAGTGTCTAGTCCACAAAAGTTGTCCTATTCAGAAATTGCTGGCAAAACTTTATTAGAAATCGCAGAAAAGGATGAGCGGGTGGTGACAATAACTGCTGCTATGCCCGCTGGTACTGGACTAACAGATTTTGCTAAAAGGTATCCTAAAAGGTTTTTTGATGTAGGAATAGCAGAACAACATGCAGTAACTTTTGCTGCTGGAATTGCAGTAGAAGGATATAAACCCTTTATTCCCCTCTATTCTACCTTTTTACAGAGGGCATTTGACCAAGTTATCCATGATGTATGCATACAAAACCTCCCAGTAACCATATTGGTGGATCGAGCAGGCTTGGTGGGAAATGATGGAGAAACCCATCATGGAACCTTTGATATAGCTTTTTTATCTTGTATCCCTAATCTAACTTTTTTATCGCCAAAAGATGGAGATGAATTAAGACAAATGATTCTGTATGCTACAAAAGTTAATGGGCCTGTGGCAATTAGGTACCCCAGAGGTTCTGGTGAAACAATAAACCCCCATAAACAAGAAGAAATTGTTACTGGAAAAGGTGAAGTGATATATGAGGGAGGTAAAGATGTAGTTATTTTTGCTTTGGGTCACATGAATAGTGTAGGATTGCAAGTATGTAAAAACTTAAAAGAAAATGGTATTCAGGCAACTTTAATTAATCCACGTTTTATTAAGCCGTTGGATGAACACCTAATACTACAATATGCAAATAAATGTAAGCGTATATATACTCTAGAAGATCATATGAAAATAGGTGGGTTTGGAACTCAAGTGCTATCTTTATTAAATGAGAACCACATAAATAAAGAAACAAGAATAATTGCATTACCAGATATTTTTATAGAGCATGGTAGTGTAGAAAATCTACATAGTTTTTATGGATTAAGTGTGGAGAAAATAACAGAAGAAATTACGACAGATTTTAAATGTTTAAGGGATAAAGTCGTAATAAATAGATAAGTGGGAGATTGTTAATGGCGCAGAAAATAAGAATTGATCAATTATTGTTTGATAAGGGTTACTTTGATAGTAGGGAAAAGGCTAGACGATCAGTAATGGCAGGTCTAGTATTTGTAGATCAACAAAAGGTAGATAAGCCTGGTACAAAGGTTAGCGAAGAAGCTAACCTATTAGTAAAAGAAAATGCCATACCTTATGTGAGTAGAGGTGGGCTAAAATTAGAGAAGGCAATTAAAGAGTTTAACGTAGAATTATCTGAAAGGGTTTGTTTAGATATTGGAGCTTCCACTGGAGGCTTTACTGATTGTATGTTAAAAAATGGAGCGAAAAAAGTATTTTCAATTGATGTAGGCTATGGTCAATTAGATTGGAAATTAAGACAAGACCCGAGGGTAGTTTGCATGGAAAGAACTAATGTGCGCTATGTGAAAAATGAAGATATTGGAGAATTAGCAGATTTTGCATCTATTGATGTATCATTTATTTCTTTAAAATTGGTTTTGCCTGTGGCTAAGGAATTAATTAGACAAGGGGGAGAAATTATAGCCCTTGTTAAACCACAATTTGAAGCTGGAAGAGAAAATGTTGGGAAAAAGGGTGTTGTTAAGGATATTAAGATTCATCAACAAGTTGTCCATGATATAGTTAATTACTGTCAATCTATAAATATGGAAATTAAAGATTTTTCTTACTCACCTATTAAAGGGCCAGAAGGTAATATTGAATATTTATTACATATACATAAAGGGGATTCTGCTAACCTCTTAATTTCACTAGATTACATCAACAAGAAAATAATGGAATCCCATGAATTGTTATAAAATGGGATAAAATCAAGTCGGCTATGCTGACTTTTTTTTACATAAAAAATTTAAATGTTAAAATATTTTGGGAATAATTTGTTATATTGAAGGAAAATGCTTTTTTATGAAGAATAATAAAAATACAGAGAATTGAATAATTCTTTCTATTTTATTAAAGGAGGATTTTGACATGAAATATACAAGGCATGCTAAAATATTAGAGATAATTGAAAATCAAGAAATTGAAACTCAAGAGGAATTATCTGAAGAACTAAGAAAGATAGGTTTAAATGTTACACAAGCCACTGTTTCAAGGGATATAAAAGAATTAAGATTAATAAAGGTACTATCTAAAAGCGGGAAATACAAATACGCCACATTAAAAAGTCAAGATTCAGTGCTATCAGACAGGTTAATTAGGTTATTTAAAGATTCTATCCTTTCGTTAGACTATGCTGGCAATATGTTGGTGCTAAGAACAATTCCAGCGGCTGCACAGGCGGCAGCTTCAGCCATCGATGCAGCAGGGTTAGAGGGTATTGTTGGTTCAGTTGCTGGAGATGATACTATTTTTGTACTTATAAGAGATCAAGAAAAAATGGAAGAAGCAATGGATAAATTTAGAAAACTGATGAAATAGAGGAGGACCTTTATGCTATTGGAGCTGGAGGTAAAAAACTTTGCTTTAATTGATGAACTTTATCTTCAATTTGAAAAGGGTTTAAATATTTTAACGGGTGAAACTGGTGCAGGTAAGTCTATTATTATAGACGCTGTTAATATGGCTATTGGTGAGAGGGCAGGTCGGGAATTTGTCCGTTCTGGTACAAATAAATGTACTGTACAGGCCCTCTTTTCAACTAGCGGTGCAATGGGGCTTGTTGAAATTTTAGATGAGTATGGGATAGAAAACGATGATGAACAGTATTTAGTGGTTATTAGAGAAATCTATGCCAATGGAAGAAGTACCTGTCGGGTTAATGGGACAATTGTTACTCAATCGGTTTTAAAGAATATAACTGAAAAGTTAATTGATATTCATGGGCAACATCAACATCAATCCCTATTAAATCCCAATGCCCATATTGGATTGTTAGATGCCTATGGGGGTAAAGAAGTAAATCAATTACGTAAAGAAATCTCAAAGGAATATCATGAATTGCAAAAATTACAAACTCGTCTAGAATCCATTTGTTCCAATGAAATGGAAAGGGAAAGAAAACTGGACTTGCTTAAATTTCAAATACAAGAAATTGAAAGTGCTGAATTAAGTAATGGAGAAGAAAAATTATTAGTTCAACAAAAAAATCTTCTTGCAAATGGGGAAAAAATATTTAATGCTGTATCAGAAGCTTATGCAGAGCTGTATGAGGGTAATCATCAAATGGCAATAGTTGATGGTATTTCAAAAATAACATCTCAATTACAACATGTTTCATCCTTTGATGATCAGCTTAATTATTTTTATCAAACTTTAGAAGAAATACAAATTAGAATACAGGATATTACACGGGAGATGAGGGATTACAAAGATCAAATAGACTTTGATCCACAGTCATTAAATGAAGTAGAAAAGCGCTTAGATACGATTAATAATCTTAAAAGAAAATATGGCAAGTCCTTAGAGGAAGTTCTTTTATATTATGATAAGATTAAGAGTGAATTAGAACTTTATTGTAATAGTGAAGCTGAAATTCAGCGTTTAAAAAAAGATATTGAAAGTAAGCGTAATGAAGTAGAAGCAAAAGCTCTTGTTCTTAGTGAAATGAGAAAGTCAATTGCCACCACTTTACAAGTAGAATTAACTAAAATTTTAGAAACATTAAATATGGGAAAGGTATCATTTGTAATTTCGTTTAATCATGTACTGGATGCCAATAATAACTATAAAATAACTGAAAAAGGAATTGACATAGTAGAATTTCTAATATCTACAAATCTAGGAGAACCATTAAAATCACTGGCAAAAATTGCTTCTGGTGGTGAAATGTCTAGGATTATGTTGGCTTTAAAAACGATATTAGCAAATGTAGATCACATACCAACCCTTATTTTTGATGAAATAGATACGGGTATTAGTGGAAGAACTGCCCAAGTAGTTGGTCAAAACCTTTATCATATTTCCGAAAATCATCAAGTCATTTGTATCACCCATTTACCTCAAATAGCTTCTTTAGCGGATAATCATTTCTTAATAGAAAAGAAAGAATATAGCGATTCAACAAAAACAGAAGTGAATAGAATGGATATGGAAGATCGAATAAAAGAGGTAGGTAGACTACTGGGGGGCGAATTAACGGATATTACTTTAAAGCATGCAAAAGAATTAATACAACAATCAAATCTAAAAAGAAAAAATTAATTTTTCTTTTTAGATTTTTTTTGTTTATAAAGCGACTTAATCATTTTTATAATGTTATTTGTAGGTGTTAGGTAACTAATTAATAATGATTTAATACTAATTGTAATAACATTTTCTTTAAAAGGATTAATATAACATTTTTTTTATAATTTATCTATTATAATCACTGTCCTAAAAAGCCAAATTAACTATAGAATAATTTAATCTGGAGGCAATCAAATATTGCTGGGAGAGTGATGTAAAATGCGATTTAAAAAAACAGCTTTATTTTTAAGTAATCTTTTATTATGTGTTTTTTCCGTTATGCTTATCTATTTAATTGTTTTAGATTTTACAGGTGCAATACCCTCTGAATATAATATCCAAGTTGGTGATGATCATGTCATTAGAACTAGATTTCCCCTATCTTTTTCCTTCGATCAGAGTAACAATAAAATATTTGAAGTAAGCCCGGTGGATGAATTAACTACAACTTCATTAAAACTTAATAATGGTGTCGAGTTTAAAACTCTACAAAAAGGTAGTGCAAATCTACATTATAAGGTGTTTGGCTTGATACCCTATAAAACGGTAAAGGTTAATGTAGTACCCCGGTTTGAGGTAATTCCAGGAGGACAATCCATCGGGGTTAAATTAAATACAGAGGGTGTTCTAGTGGTGGGAATTGCTGAGTTAACCGATGAAAATGGAAATAGATTCAATTTAGCAGAAAAAAATGGTATAAGAATAGGAGATTCTTTATTATCTATTAATCAGCAGATGGTAGAAAATGCTTTGCACGTTACAGAGATAATACAAAACAGTAATGGTGAAGAATTAGAAATAGTTTTTAAAAGAAATAATAAAGAATTTCCTATTTCAATAACTCCAGTAAAGTCTCAACAGGACGGACACTATAAACTAGGTCTTTGGGTAAGGGATAAAACAGCAGGTGTGGGAACTTTAACCTTTTATCATGAACAATCAAAGAAGTTTGGAGCACTGGGGCATGGTATAGCAGACGTTGACACTGGTGGTCTTATGTCAATTAAAGATGGGGAAATAATGAATTCTAAAGTTGTCTCCATACAACAGGGTAAAAAGGGTAGACCTGGTGAAATAAGGGGAATATTCTATGATGTAAATTCTCCTTTGGGACGATTAGAAAAGAATACAGTACACGGTGTTTATGGTGAAATGACGAGGTCGATGGAGAAAAATGAGCATAGTAGTACTAAGGAAATAGCCTATCAACATGAAATAAAAGAAGGAGCAGCCTATATATTAACTACTTTAGATGACAATGAGATTAAAAAATATGATATAGAGATTCTAAGGGTAATAAATCAAAGTAAGCCAGATGGAAAAAGTATGATTATTCGTATTACAGACCCAAGACTCTTAGAAAAAACGGGAGGAATTGTACAAGGCATGAGTGGTAGTCCAATTATACAAAATGATAGAATGGTTGGGGCTGTTACCCATGTTTTAGTAAATGATCCAACTAGAGGATATGGTATTTTTATCGAGTGGATGATACAAGAATCGGGGGCATACGACAAAATTAATCAAAACTGATGTAAAAAAACATTGAAAAATACGAAAAAAGGAAGAACGATTTAAACCATATATTTTTTTAGTTGGGAAGGATAACCACCTGATTTGTCGAATTTGTTATTTAGAAAATTAAAATAGATAAATCAGGGGGCGTTTTAAAGTGAACAAAGAAAAAATTAATGTATTAATAGCAGATGATAATGAAGATTTTTGTGATATCTTGAGCGAATATTTGGAAAGACAGCATGATATAGATGTTGTTGGCGTTGCAAAAGATGGCGTTGAAGCTGTTGAATTAATTACTAAAAAATCACCAGATGTAGTGGTTTTAGATATAATTATGCCACATCTTGATGGGTTGGGGGTTTTAGAAAAACTTAATGCTATTAATTTAGAGAAGTTTCCTAAAATAATTATTTTATCCGCAGTTGGTCAAGATAAAATTACTCAAAGAGCAATTAGTTTAGGTGCAGATTATTATGTTATTAAACCTTTTGATTTTGAAGTATTCATCGAAAGAATACGTCAAACTATGGGAAGTACATCTGGTAATATAGAAAAGAAAAGATTAATTTCAACAGGAACATCATCAGCTACAGGTTCAATACAAAGACCTTTAGTTAATAATAATAGAAGTTTAGAAGCAGAAATAACCAATATTATCCATGAAGTTGGTGTTCCTGCCCATATAAAAGGATATTTATATTTAAGGGATGCCATAACAATGGTGGTGGAAAAAGTAGAGTTATTGAGTGCAGTTACAAAAGAGCTTTATCCATCAATAGCCAAAAAATACAATACTACCTCCAGTAGAGTAGAAAGGGCAATACGCCACGCCATTGAAGTAGCATGGAGTAGGGGAAGAGTAGATACCATCAATACTTTATTTGGTTACACCATTAATAATGTAAAGGGTAAACCAACTAATTCAGAATTTATAGCAATGGTGGCGGATAAATTAAGATTAGAGCAACAAGTGGGTTAATTCTTAATATAAGCATAAAACATAAAAAACAACACTCTTATTTATTAAGGGTGTTGTTTTTTATAAAAATATATAAAAAAATCAGAAAAAACAGTAAAATGACAAAAACTTTTACATAAAAATAGCGTATATAGTTATATAGTGTAAAATTACTATTTAAATAAATGGTTTGTTGGGTTATCCTTAAAGAGTCAGAATATTTACAAAGAAACTAACCCTACTTTAAAAATTTATATTAGGAAAGGGGATAGGAATAGATGTTTACAAAAAGAGATTTTGAAAAACAAATGTATCTTTTAGAAAAAATGGTTGAAACGAGTAATGATATAGAAATAGTTACTAAAACTTTTGAAAGCTTAGAGGACTTTGCTAAAAGCTCTGGGTTAACAAAAGAAACAAAAGAACTTCAGTTTTTAAAATGTAAGTTTTACTATAATAGCTATCAGTATACTAATGCCCTACAAGTTAGCTCTAATGCCCTAGAGCTTTATATAGAAGAAAAAGACGATAATAAAGTAGCCCGTATTTATAATATATTAGGGGCATGTTACCATATGTTAATGTTATTTGATCAAGCACTAATTTATTATACTAAGGCTTATGATATTGTGGTGGAGAAAAATATTATTGATAAAGATAAAATTAAAATAGAAGCTATATTTAATTTAATACTTTGCTACCGTAAAATCTATAGAAGTGATATGGTTTTACAATACATTAATATTTTTAAAGAACTTAATGGAGAAAACCTATACTTTCAAGATTTTTTTCATAGGGTAGCATTGGTGGAGGCTAATACATATAGAGATATAAAAAATTATAAAAAAGCAGATGAATTATATAAATCTTTATTACAGAATGGTGTAGATGGAATAGATGGAAATACATTATTTTTAATTTATGATAACTATATACTTCTTTATATAGAACAGGGACAGTTGACGGAGGCTTTAAGATATATTGAAAAGGCATTTCAATTAAAAGAAAGCGTAGGAAATGATTATATCCCTTGGATATTCTTAACTAAAGCTAAGTGTCTAATGGCTTTAGAAAAATATAGTGAATCTTTAAATGTATTAAAATATGGATTAACTCTAGCAGAAGGTATTTGTACTAATGAAATGATTATAGAATTTCAATTTGCACTGGTACAAGGGAATATAACGGTAAAAGATTATGACCAAGCTTTAAAGTACCTACAGAGTGTAGAAAAGTTTATGTTGGATAAACAGATTAAGTTGAGAAATAATGATCTTTATAGTTTCTATGCAGAGGCTTGTTGTGGGGTTGGTGAGGTAACAAAAGGAATAGAGTATATTTCTAAAGTGAGAAAAGATTATTTATCAATACACAATTTAGGTTAATAATGAGGAGGGTAATGGATGAAAAAGATTAAAGAAAAAGTTATAACGTTAATGGTTTTAACTTTAGTAGTGGCAAATATTGGTTTCTTTAAGTTGAATATTACTAATAGAATTAATGAAGATAAAGGGATAGCTAGAGCTATATTTGTTGTATCCCATGATCCTAAGCCTGTAATCCATTAAAATTTATTATTCCATAAAAAATGTCATGTAAATGTAATATTTACAGTACAATTTTCGACATTTTTTTCGATGTTTACATGTTATTATTAATTATGTAATAAATACTTTACACATCTTTATGTTAATTAAATTTCCCCTTAAAAAACTCCCTTTAAGCTTTTTGTTAAAGGGAGTTTTTATTTTATGTACAGTTAGTCTTTTATGTTGTTAAAAACAATCTATTATTTGTTGAATAAGTTCCTGTTGAAAACCTTTTTGATATAGATAAGCCCCCAACTTCTTTTTTAATAAAAAGCTATTCTTTTCTTTTCTTATAAGTTTTTCATAATACTTTTCTGCCAATTTTTTTCCCTCTATATAGTGAACCTCCTGTTGATTTTCCATCAAAGTTTGTATTTCTTGGTCTTTTTCTATATTTTGAAGACATTCACTTACTATTTCCCAGGAATAACCTTTAGTTATTAACTTATTTGAAAGTTTTTGTTTAATTTGATTATAGGGCAAATTCTTCTTACTAAAAAAGTATTGTGTACCAATCTTTATGGCGTTTTCAAGTTCATCCGTTGAAGAATAAGAAGTCAGGCTTTCTTCAATAATATCTTCATCTACACCTTTGCTGAACAACTCTTGTTGAATCAATCTCTTTCCCTTTAATTGACTCTGGCTTTTGTTTTTTATAAAATTTGAAGCATAACGATTATCATCAATAAATTGATACCCCTTTAAACGATCAATAGATATGTTAATGGCTTCATTATCAAACCCTTTTTCAGTTAAATAATCTATTACTTCTTGCTGAGTTCTAGAACGGGAGGTTAAATAATTTAGTGCTTTATTAAAGCTTTCCTTAATATTATCTTCTTGTATAATCTCTTCAAGTTTTTCCATATCGATTTGATTACCACTTTTTAATTTTAATTTTACCACCAACTCATCATTGCAAGAGAAGGCATACTCTTCATCAAGATAAATAGCATAACGATTTTTATTGTTTTTTTGTTGTTTAATAGCTGTGATTAATTTCAATAGATCACTTCCTTATAAAAATATATCATCCTTAAAGACATTACATAATACAATATCAGTTTAAATTACAGTAAATATATTTACTAAATGAAATAATTCTACATTTTTAAGAATTATTCCAATAATAATACAAATACTATATAAAACATCAATGGAGGTATATATGTTAAAGCCAACACCTGTTAAGCTAGACAAGAAAACTAAAAACTTAATTGCCAGACTTCAAGCAGGTGACATTGCAATTATCCACCATCAAGACCTAGATGAGATTGCAGCAAAATCATTGGTATTAAAAAAAGTCTCGGCAGTCATTAATTGTGCTGAATCCATCAGTGGTAGGTACCCTAATTCTGGTCCAAGCATTCTACTTAATAATAACATACCTTTGTTTGAGTTAGTAGAAGGGGAGTTATTTAATTGTTTAAAGGATGGGGATGAAATAACCATTGAAGAGGACAACTTATTTTTTAAACATGAAAATTTAGCAACTTTAAAAATATTGAATAAAGAATCAATCACTTATTTATTAAAAGATGCAGAAAAAAACCTTAAGGTAGAATTAGAAAAATTTCTTGATAATACATTGACTTATGCAGTCAAAGAAAAAGGATTAATTTTAGAAGATTTACCAATTCCTTCTACTAATATTTTAATACAGGGTAAACATGTATTAATTGTGGTAAGGGGAAAAAACTATAAGGAAGATTTACACACCATTATTTCTTATATTAATGAAGAAAAACCTATTTTAGTAGGGGTGGATGGTGGTGGAGATGCTTTACTGGAATTTGGATTAATCCCAGATATTGTGATAGGAGATATGGATAGTATTAGTGATCACTGTTTAAAGAAGGCTAAAGAGATTATTGTACATGCCTATCCAGACGGAACAGCACCGGGACTAGAAAGAGTACAGCAGTTGGGATTGTCAGCAAAGGTTTTTTCTGCTTTAGGAACCAGCGAAGATGTTGCTATGTTATTTGCCTATGAAAAGGGAGCAGAGTTAATTGTAGCAGTTGGAACCCATACCCATATGATTGATTTTTTAGAAAAAGGAAGAAAAGGCATGAGTAGCACCATTCTTGTTAGAATGAAGATTGGAACAAAGTTAGTGGATGCTAAGGGAGTAAGTCAACTTTATTGTAATGATGTGGAGTTTAGACATATCCTTTGGTTGGGGATGGCATCAATAATACCTATAGCCGTTATTGCAGGGATGTCTCAACCTTTGAAGTATCTAGTTAGGCTACTACATATGCGTTTAAGACTTTATTTAGGTTTTTAGGAGAGTGATGGGGTTTGGTTATTAATATGAAATACTATGTAATTACAATAGCTTCAATATTTATAGCTTTAGGTATAGGGATTTTCATCGGTTTTAATATCAACAGTGATGATTTATATTTAAGTCAGCAACAAATAATTGTGGATACATTAGAAGAAAAGTTTAGTGAGATGAATATAGAGAAAGAGTCATTTTCTAAGCAAATTGAAGAACTAATGATAGAAAATGAAAAAAACACCACTTTTATCGATAAAATCTATACTGAAATAATTAAAAATAAGCTGAATGGGTTAAATGTAGGGATTATTATTACTTCGGAGGATTATTATTATCAAGATATACGTTTAACGCTAGAGAAGTCTGGGGCAAACGTACCTGCGGAATTTCAGTTCAAAAACAAAATTTTCAATATTTCTCAAGAAAAAATTGAAGAAATTAATGCTAGATTTGATTTAAAGCTAAATAATAAAGATGAATTATTATCTACCATTAATCAAGAGATTGTTTACTTTTTTACCTTTGGTAAGAAAAGAACAATTTTAGATTTTTTATTAGATGAAAATTATATAAAATTTTCAGGGAATGTATTATCTGTTGAAAGCCAACCAATCCACTTTGTTGTTATTGCTGGTGGTGGTTTGACGGAGGATAAAAGAATAGAGACATTGGATATTGATATTATTAGAAGGTGTCTGCAAAATGCTATTCCAGTGGTGGGGGTGGAAAGGCATGATGTTGGCTACTCTTATATGCCCCATTATCAACAAATGAATATTTCTACAATTGATAATGTCAATAAACCAATGGGTAGAATTTCTTTAATCTCGGTACTGGGTGGGGAGATGGGACATTTTGGGGAAAAAGAACATGCCGATAGGTTAATTCCATTCTATTTAGACGAATAGGAGATGATGGATTGAAACCAATTGTTTCTGTTATTATACCAGTTTATAATGAGACAAATAGAATTGCTAACACATTAATAACAATACAGAAAATAGAAGAAATCGACTTCATTTATGTGATTGATGATGGCTCTACTGATGGTACAGCTGAAGTGGTTAACAGTATTGAAGGAATTCACTTAATCAAGCACCCAATTAATTTAGGGAAAGGCACTGCACTTTTGACAGGAGTAAAAGAAGTAATATCAAAATCTGATATTATAGTTTTTTTAGATGGAGATTTAGAAGAAAGTAGCAAAGAAGTGAATAAACTAATAAATCCTATTTTAGAAAACACAGCAGATGTTACCATAGGAAAATTCCCTCCTGCTAAGAAAAAAGGTGGATTTGGACTGGTTAAAAAATTAGTAAAACTAGGATTACTAATACATACGGGGCAAGTAGTTGCATCTGCCCTTTCTGGGCAAAGGGCCTTTAAAAAAGAAGTATTACAACAAATTGGTATAAAAGATAAAGGTTATGGAATTGAGCTAGCCATGACTATTGATATTTTAAGGAATAGGTTTAAGATAGTGGAAGTAGATGTTGAAATGTATCACAATGAAACAGGTAGAACTTGGCATGGATTTCGCCATAGAGGAAGGCAATTTTATCATATTCTAAAGGTAATTATTAGAAAGACTTTTGAAAAATCATAAATAAGGTGTGAATGAAAATGATGGTATTAGCGTTATTACTAAGTAGTTGTGGCGTTTCTTATATAACATTACCTCTAATTAAGTGGATGTTGGTGGACGGTGAAATGGAAAAGGAAAATTACCGTGGAGATTTAATTCCTGTGGGGATGGGAATCGCCTTGATTCCTATACTTATTATTCATTTTTTTATATTGATTTACCTTTATCCAACTGAAATTAATTTACTATTAATCTTTTTGGGTGGGATTTTAGCAATGGCTTTTGTTGGAATGGTGGATGATTTATTAGGTAATAGAGATACCTTAGGCTTTAAAGGGCATATCGGGTCATTATTAAAAGGAAAACTGACTACAGGTGGGTTTAAAGCTGTTATTGGGGGAATGATTTCTTTATTCATTAGCTTTTTAATCTCTAACAGTACCCTTCAACTAATTTTAAACTTTTTAATAATGGCTTTAATGACAAACCTATTAAATTTGATGGATTTAAGACCTGGGAGAGCTATTAAAAGTTTCACGTTGTTGTGGGGGGCTTTTCTATTTGTGGGGCTAACTAGAGGATCTAAAGAAATTTTAGCTATTGTAATGGGATATAATTTAGCATATTTTCCTCAAGACTTAAAAGCAAAAGCCATGATGGGGGATGTTGGTTCTAATACTTTGGGAATTTCTTTAGGTATGGCTGCCGCAATAAGCTTTGCTAACCAATATAAAATTATTGTGGTAATAGGTTTAGTCCTACTCCATGTAATAGCTGAAAAATATTCCATAACTAAAATAATTAAAGAAAATAAACTACTAAACTATTTAGATGAGTTGGGAAGATAATTGAGGTGATTATATGATTTCAATAGAAAATGCAGTGGTAAAAAGAATTATAAATGAGAGGTATGGCCGTAAGGATATTCTGGTTGAAATTAATGGGAAAGAAGAAAAAGCAATTAATTATATTCATTTATCGGGGGATATAAAGGAAAATCAGCGGGTAATATTAAATACAACAGCAGTAAAGTTGGGCCTGGGTACAGGAGGTGTACACTTTGTACTTTATAATCTAGATAATGAAAAAGAAGAACTTTCAACAGGCGGACATATTATGAAGCTTCGGTATACGCCACTACAATTAAAAGTATTTTCAGCAGAAGAACAACAAAGTCAACATCATAAAAAGTTTTTAGATTTTAAATCCCTAGAAGGGATGCCTGTATTGGTGGCATCATTGCATAGTATGCTGTTACCGATAAGTGCCACTTTAAAATTTCAAAATCCTAAAATAAAAATTGCCTATATTATGACAGATGGTGCAGCACTACCCCTAACCTTTAGTAATACTGTGTTTGATTTAAGGGAAAGGGGGATTATCGACACAACTATTACGATAGGACATGCTTTTGGTGGTGACTTAGAATGTATTAACATTTATAATGGATTAATAGCAGCTAAGGAAATAGCAAAATGTGATATTGCTATTGTGTCAATGGGTCCAGGTATTGTGGGAACAGCAACACCCTACGGATTTTCTGGAATTGAGCAAGGTATAAACTTAGATGCAGTAGAAACTTTAAGGGGAATACCCATTGCCGTCCCTCGAATTAGTTTTGCTGACGTTAGAAGTCGTCACAGAGGTATTAGTCATCATAGTTTAACTGTTTTGGATAAAATTAATAAAGGGAAATCCCACGTGGTTATTCCTCAACTGGAGGGATTTGAGAAGGACTTCCTTCATCAACAAATAAATAACTTGAAAATTAATGAAAAACACTATATTGTAGAAGTTAATGGAAATATTATATTTGAAGTATTAGATCATTTTAAGTTAAAAGTGGAATCTATGGGAAGAGGATTAAAAGATGATTTACCTTTTTTCTTAACTTGTAGTGCTGCTGCTTGCTACGGATTGACATTTCTTTAAGTCATCATTAAGAAAATCCTTCAGTATAGTGTTTTCCTTATTTATTTCATTTAAGAATTCTAATAACTGTTGGGCTTTACCACAATAAAACAGCTTGTCTGTTGTTTTTTTAATCATACCAACACCTCATTCATTAATTTGATAGTATAGTATATTAACTGGAAGGGAGAATTATTACTATGGATGAAAAAACAGTAAAAAGTGAACGTATATATGAAGGAAAAGTAATCAATTTACGGGTTGATATGGTGGAGCTACCCGATAGAAAATATTCTAAGAGGGAAATTGTTGAACACTCTGGAGCAGTGGGGGTATTAGCCATTACGCCAGATGGGAAAGTTATTTTAGTTAAGCAGTTCCGAAAGCCTGTAGAGTCGGTTTTGTTAGAAATTCCTGCTGGAAGAATTGAAACGGATGAAGAACCATTGAACAGTGCTAAAAGAGAATTGGTGGAAGAAACGGGATATTCATCTGATAAAATAACCAAAATGCTAGATTTTTATACTAGCCCAGGGTTTTCAAATGAAGTAATCCATATTTATTTAGCAGAGGAGTTAGTGGAGGGGGAGGCATGTCCCGACGAAGATGAATATATTGAGGTGGTTTATCTAAGTATAGAAGAGGCAGTTGAGATGGTGAAGAATGGTGAAATTAAAGATAGTAAAACCATCGTTGCCTTATTAAGCTACCAAAATAGTTTTCTAAATAGTAAATAGCAAGATGTAGGGTAATAAACTTATATAAATAAATTACATAGTAAGGACAACGCATAAAACTTCCTATAATGGCATATTAGTTTTAGTAATAAGATTGCCACCAAAGGAGGTTTTTTTGTGCCTAACAAAATGATAGAAATAATTAAAAAGCACATTAAAGAAAATTTGTTAGTTTATTTTGTTGTTGTTCTATGCTTTCTAATAGGGGTGTCTGTTGGGGCATTTACAGTCAAAGTAGTTGATCCCCATCAAAAACAAGAATTAGTTTCTTACTTAAGAGGATTTTTTCAACTGTTTGATGAAAATCAGTTAAAGACATCGGCTATATTTAGCGAGTCCATAAAAAACAATATACAATTACTAGTTTTTAATTGGATTCTAGGTTTACTTATTATTTTAGTACCTGTAGTTCTTGTGGTAATTGGGTTTAAAGGTTTTGTTATAGGGTTTACAGTAGCTTTATTGTTGGATGAATTCAAATTTTACGGTGTTTTATTATTTCTATTTGGGGTTCTTCCACAGAATATCATTATCATTCCTGCCTTTGTGATGGGTGCAGTTATTTCTTTAAGTTTCGCTTTAATGATTATTAAAGTAAAAATTAATAAGATAAAAAACTTTAATTACTCAAAACAGTTCTTTGTGTATAGCATAATACACCTATCATTAGTAGGTGTTATGTTAGTAGCTGCTATGTTAGAGTCCTTTATCCTACCGTTTTTTATTAGATTAATTGTTAGATACATGGGATAAAATAGAGTTAATATTACAATTTCAATAAAAAAAATATTTTTTGCAGGAATTCATAAGCTTTCGACGAATATTTGTATTATAACTGAATAAAGGGAGTTTTTATTTATGCATGAATTAATTATAGATTTTAATGATTTCCTAACAACTGAAAAAAAGTTATCTGATAACACTTTAGAATCTTATAAAAGAGATATTAAACAGTTCGTAAATTATCTAATGGAAAATAACGTAAAAAACCTTACTACTACAAATAAAACAACCATTATTACTTATTTGATTTATTTGCAAAACAATGGTAAGGCAACGTCTACTATTTCAAGGAATATTGCCTCCATTAGATGTTTTTATCAGTTTCTATTATTAAATAATAAAGTGGACAAAGATCCCACATCTAATCTTGAATCACCTAAGGCTGAAAAAAAGATTCCTAGTATTTTGTCATTGATTGAAATAGATACTCTTTTAAGTCAACCAGAAGTTTCATCTTCAAAGGGTGTTAGGGATAAAGCTATGTTGGAATTATTGTATGCTACAGGAATTCGAGTCAGTGAACTGATATCTTTAGATGTTAAAGATGTTAATTTAGAAATGGGTTATATTAAATGTTGTACTGGAACAAAGGAAAGGGTAATTCCAATTGGCTCAGTAGCCATGAAGATACTAAAAGAATATTTAGAAGAGTATCGTAAGTTTTTCATTAAAGCTGACATTGAAACTTCTTTATTCTTAAATTGCCAAGGGAAACAGCTAACTAGACAGGGGTTTTGGAAAATTATAAAAGCTTATACTAAAAAGGCTAATATAGATAAGACAATTACTCCCCATACCCTTAGACATTCATTTGCAACCCATTTAATTCAGAATGGAGCAGATTTAAAATCAGTTCAAGAAATGCTAGGTCATTCGGATATTTCAACGACACAAATCTATATGAATTTATCCAAAAATAAAATTAAAGATGTTTATAATAAAGCACACCCTAGGGCCTAATTTTAGGTCCTATTTTATGCTGGAAAATTAGTAATTAATAAACCCTATAGTTTAAAAAATAAAGGGTATAATAATATAAAAAATGGAGGGGATATTATGGTTAATAGAGTAGTAATTTTTGTAATGGATAGTGTTGGTATTGGGGCTTTACCAGATGCAGAAGCCTTTGGTGATGTGGGGGCTAATACTTTAGGAAACATTGTAAAGGCATCTGGTGGAATTAATTTACCAAATTTAAGAAAATTAGGACTAGGAAACATTGATGGTTTAGTTGGTGTTGAAGCTGTGGAAAACCCAACGGGAGCATATGGTCGTTCAGACGAAGTTTCTAATGGGAAAGATACCACCACTGGTCATTGGGAGTTGGCGGGGTTACATGTGACAGAACCTTTTCAAACTTTTCCAGATGGCTTTCCAAAGGAAATTATAGATGAGTTTGAAGCAAAAGTAGGAAGAAAAGTGTTAGGAAATAAGCCAGCTTCTGGAACTGAAATTTTGGATGAACTGGGGGAAGAACATGTAAAGACAGGTAACCCTATAGTGTACACATCGGCTGATAGTGTTTTTCAAATTGCCGCCCATGAAGGTGTTATACCTCTTGAAGAATTATACAAAATGTGTGAAATTGCTAGAGAAATTATGATGGGGGAATATACTGTTGCAAGAATTATTGCAAGACCCTTTGAAGGTGAAGTGGGCAAATTTACCAGAACCCCCAATAGACGAGATTATTCACTAAGTCCTTTTGGCGAAACATTATTAGATATAGCTAAAAAAGCTGGATTAGATGTTATTGGTGTTGGTAAAATAGAAGATATTTATAATGGACATGGAATTACAGAGGCAATACATACAAAAGACAATATGGCAGGGATAGATGCAACAATAGATTATCTAGGCAAAGATAACAAAGGGATTATTTTTACTAACCTAGTAGATTTTGATGCTAAATATGGACATAGGAGAGATCCTATTGGTTATAAAAATGCATTGGAAGAAATGGATAGAAAAATTCCAGAAATGCTGGAAAAAATGGGACCCAACGATATTATTATTTTTACTGCTGACCACGGAAATGACCCAACTTATAAAGGAACAGACCATACAAGAGAATACATACCTATTGTAATTTATGGAAATGCCATTAAAGAAAATGTAAATCTTGGCACAAGAAAATCATTTGCCGATATTGCAGCTACTATTTCAGATTTGCTGGACATTCCATCTACTGGAAAAGGCGATAGCTTTAAAAACTTGATATTAAAGTAAGAATTAGAAGGCTTAAGGCTTTAAAGCACTTCCTTTTTATAAATTATTGTTTTACATAAGGTTTTAAGTTTGGGTAATAGATTGATAGAAGGGGGACTTAAAATGACTTTAGTAAAGAGAATTAATGATGCGGCGTCGTATCTACAAGAGCAATTAAAGGACAAACCTAAATTTGGTCTAATATTAGGATCAGGCTTGGGGGTATTGGCGGATGAAATTGAAAACCCTAAAAGCATACCCTACAATGACATACCTCATTTTCCAGTTTCTACAGTTGAAGGACATGCTGGTGAGTTGGTGTGTGGGCAGTTAAAGGGAAAAAATGTAATTGCCATGAAGGGACGCTTCCACTATTATGAGGGCTATACTATGGAAGAGGTTACTTTCCCTGTAAGGGTTATGAAGGCTTTGGGTATTGAAACAATCATTGTTACCAATGCAGCAGGTGGTGTTAACCGAAACTTTGAACCAGGAGATTTAATGATTATAGAAGATCATATTAACTTCGCTTTTGATAACCCACTAATGGGTAAAAATGATGACTCACTGGGTCTGCGTTTCACAGATATGTCAAATGCTTATGATAAGAATCTTATAAAGGTAGCAGAAGAAGTGGCAGAGGAAATGAGAATAATTATTAGAAAAGGTGTTTATACCTATTTCACTGGGCCTACTTATGAGACACCAGCGGAAATTAAAATGGTTGAGTTTCTAGGTGGCGATGCAGTGGGGATGTCAACAGCTTCGGAAGTCATGGCAGCGGTTCATGGTGGACAAAAAGTATTGGGAATATCTTGCATTAGTAATATGGCGGCAGGTATATTGCCACAGCCTTTAAGTCACGATGAAGTAATAGAGACAACCCAAAGAGTAAAGAGTCAATTTACAGCCTACATAAAAGGAATTTTAGAAAGAATTTAAAATAGGGGGTAAATAATATGAATCATTTATTAGAAAAAATTGAAGAGGCTAAAAGTTATTTGTTAGGAAAAATAAATGTAAAGCCAGAGGTAGGTTTGATTTTAGGTTCTGGTTTAGGTGACTTAGCTGATGAAATACAAAATCCTGTTGTGATAGATTATAGTGAAATCCCCAATTTCCCTGTTTCCACTGTTGAGGGACATGCAGGGCAATTAATTGTGGGTGAACTAGAAGGTAAAATGGTGGTTGCTATGAAGGGTAGATTCCACTATTATGAAGGTTATACAATGCAGGAAGTTACTTTCCCAGTTAGGGTAATGAAGGCTATAGGAGTTGAATCTTTAGTTGTTACAAATGCATGTGGAGGTTTAAATCCAAAATTACATGCAGGGGCTTTAATGGTAATTAATGACCATATTAACTTCACTGGAAGCAACCCACTTATTGGTGAAAACCATCAAGAATTAGGCCCAAGATTCCCAGATATGTCTAGAGCATATTATCCAGAATATGTAGAACTTGCCCATAAAGTAGCTAAAGAAAAGGATGTTGAAACTTTTGAAGGTGTTTATTTGGCAATTAGTGGACCTAACTATTTGTCAAAGGCTGAATTAAGAATGGTGACAAATTTAGGAGCAGACACCATAGGAATGTCTACTGTACCAGAGGTTATAGTGGCAAATCATGGTGGAATGAAAGTATTGGGAATTTCTTGTGTAACTGATATGGCTATACCAGATAGTTTAGAATCCATCAGCCATGAGCAGGTAATGGAGATGGCTAATAAAACTAAGCCTAAGTTTATTCAATTGGTTAAAGGTATATTAAAAGAAATGTAATTAAAAAATAAAAAAAGTAGCTTTATAGCTATAGAACTCAGTTGTAGGCGTATTTATTACGTTTTACAGCTGAGTTTTTTTTGTCTTGTATAATGAACTTGCCACATGGAAAACCTAATGTTAAACCGAAAGAAGGAGGATTAAAAGATGAAATTGATAGGAAAGTTAATGAGTGTTGTTTTAGTTATTACCTTATTATTTAGTTTTTCAATTCCACAGGTTGAAGCGGTACAGCCCTTCGAGATAAATGCCAGATCTGCAATTCTAATTGATGCTGCAACTGGAACTGTTCTTTATGAAAAGAATATACATGAAGCCCTACCTCCAGCCAGTGTAACAAAGGTTATGACAATGCTATTGGTAATGGAGGCGATAGAAGATAATAAGCTTACATTGGAAGACAAAGCTGTGGTAAGTGAACATGCATCTAAAATGGGTGGAACGCAACTTTACCTAGAGCCAGGAGAAATAAAAACTATTGAAGAATTAATGAAGGGAATTGCAATTCGATCAGCCAATGATGCCTGTGTTGTTGTAGGGGAACATTTAGCTGGGTCAGAAGAAATGTTTGTTCAAAGAATGAATGAAAGAGCAAAAGAGTTAGGAATGAATGACACAAACTTTGTTAATACCAATGGGCTACCAGCCCCAGGTCATGTCACCAGTGCCAATGATATTGCCCTAATGTCAAAAGAACTATTAAAACATAAAGACATTCACAAATGGTTAACTACATGGATGGATGAAGTAGTGGTGGGGAAAAGTCAATCGGTGCAACAATTAGTGAATACGAATCGTTTAATACGCTTTTATGAAGGTGCAAATGGGGTTAAAACAGGTTATACCAGTGAAGCAAAACATTGCTTATCTGCATCTGCCACAAGGGGTAGCTCAACCTTTATCGCTGTAATCATGGGTGCACCCACATCTCCCATAAGATTTAGTGAAGCAGCTAAACTATTAGATCATGGTTTTGCCAACTACAATTCAGTAGATGTCATCAAAAAGGATGCTGTAGTTGGAACAATTCCAGTTCATAAGGGAAATGTTTTAGAAATGAATGCTGTGGCAAAGGAAGATCTTAAACTTCTAGTTAAAAAGGGGGAAGATGGAAAAATTGACAAAGAAGTGGTTTTACCACAATTTATACAAGCTCCCTTGATAAAAGGTGAAAAAGTTGGAGAAGTGATTGTGACAGTGGATGGAAAGGAAGAAAGTCGTGTGGACTTAGTTGCAGCAGAAGATATTGAAAAAGCATCTTTTGTTGATATAATATCTAGGATGTTTAGGAAAATTGTAGGAAATTAAAAAATAAGTATCTATAGAAGACTTTATTTAAAAATTTATGAAAGTCTATGGGGAACTATGCCCATAGGCTTTTGTTATTTCTAATACATATCAAAATATAGTAAACATATAGTAAACATATAGTTAAAAGTAACATATATTTCTCGAGGTTTTTCATCTAAATTTAAATAACACTTTATAGCAATACAAATGGTTATAATTACTGGAAAATTTATAACTAATTTTAAAATATTTACAATACATCTGTTTATTGCTATAATATGAATTGTTTAGGGTGTTATTTTTCCAATATTATAAAAAATGAATTTGGAGGGTTTCAATTTGATTAAAGAGATGGAAAAGAAAAATATTGAATTACATCACGATAAAGTAATAATAACCCATGTTGAATTAGACTTAGATTATCAGGTTGTAGGTGAAGAAGACAGCGAGTTAATTAGGGAGTCTGCCGACTGTTTAGCAGAGGTGTTTTCGGGAACAGAAATTGGTGAGCAAAAAGTTAGTGAGCCTATGGTAATGGCATCAAAGTTATCAAAGACGGCTATGTATGAATTTATTATTGGGTATTTAAATAATGTTGTTCATCAAGGACTTTGCTTGGTTGCAAGGGAAAAAAACAGTGGCAGAGTAGTAGGAGTATTAGCTTGTGAAGATTTTGATCCCAATGAGAAAGTTCCAGTTTTTGACGGAAATCTTGAACCAATGAATGATATTATTAAATTAATACATAAGCTTGATGAAGGGTTTATTAAGACTGTTGAAAATAAAAGTAATAAACTTTTAGAAAAAGGTGAATACATTCATGCCTTTATGGCAGGAGCTAGGTTGGCATCTAAGAAAAAATATGCAATTATTAAATTATTTGATATTCTTATTGAGATAGGCATAGAAAGGGGTTACAAAGGTATATTAGGGGAAGCCACAAATCAAAGATCTGAAAAAATGTGTGTCAACCATTGTGGTTTTTATTTGCTAAAAGATACTTTTAATAATCCAATACAAGAAGAGTACAAGAATTATGAAAAGTTTAATATGGTTCCTGAAGAGGTGGCAACAGCTTGCAAATTGCTTTATAGACCTTTAGGTCCTGAATATAAACTTTAAACATCTATAATTAAGTGTTTTTTTGTCAACTAGTGTTGGTGAAAATTTTTAAAAAAATAGTTTATAAAAACTTAATATTAAAATTAAGTGGCTTAGGGTGTTAAATAATAACCCTAAGTTATTTTTTTGATTTTAAGAGATTATACCTTAAATCTATTTCTTGTTGAATAAAGGGTATGATATAATAATATACAGTATTTTAAAAAAACAAAAGATTTTGTAAAGGGTGAAAAAATTTGAAAGCAATAATTAGTCACCAGAATACAGATTTCGATGCATTGGCGAGTATGGTAGCCTGTTCAAAGTTATATCCTGATGCCACTATGTTTTTTACGGGAAAACACAAAGAAGAGGTAAAAAAGTTTATCACTTTATATAAAAATGTTTTAAATATTTCCCAAGCTGGAAAATTAAATCTTGATGAATTTGATGAAGTTTTTATTGTAGATGTTAATTCTGCTAAAAGGATTGGAAAATTTAAAGAGTTATTGGACAATGAAGATGTGGCAGTTACAATATATGACCATCATATTATTGGCGAACATAGCATACAAAGAGGGCAACAAATAATTAAACCTTATGGAGCGTGTACCACTATTCTACTGGAAGAAATTATTCAGAGGGAAATAAACATTACTGCCTTTGAAGCTACGTTGTTTGCTTTGGGTATTTACACAGATACAAATTGTCTTACCTTTAGTCATACCACCTATCAAGATGCAGAGGCGGTGGCTTATTTGTTGAAAAAAGGGGCAAATTTAGCTGTAATAGGAGAAGTAATGAGGGATACTTTAGCACCAGAACAAGACGAACTGTTCTCTATTGTTATTAATAATCTAGAAACCATTGATGTTAATGGATACCAAATCATTATATCTACCTTAGTGCAAGAGGACTTTATTGGAGAACTTAGTTCAATGACGGAAAAATTAATAGAGATTAAAAAATGTGATGGAGTTTTCCTAGTGGTAAAGATGGAGGACCGTTGTTATATTGTTGGTAGGAGTATTGTGGATGAAATAGATTTACCAGTGGTATTAAGTAGATTTGGTGGGGGTGGCCATAGAAAAGCTGCTTCTGCATCAATAAAGAATGGAGTACCTGAAGAAGTAAAGACTTTATTATTACAGTCATTAAAGGAACATACAAAACCTAAAATAACTGCAAAAGAAATTATGAGCTACCCAGTAAAAACTGTCTTTGAAGACATGACAGTGGAGGAAGTTAATAAAATTATGTTGCGTTATGGGCATACTGGAATGCCTGTTATTAAAGATGATGAATTAATTGGAATTATTTCAAGAACAGATATTGATAAAGCAATTATACATGGGTTGGGACATGCTCCAGTAAAAGGGTTTATGACAAGGAACATTAAAAATATTTCTACTAACACATCTATTACTGAAATCAACACGCTAATGTCAAAGTATAACATTGGTAGATTACCAGTAATGGAAGAGGGTAGAATAGTAGGAATTGTAACAAGAACAGACCTGTTAAAAGTATTATATGGAAATAATCATCCGAATTGGTATAAAAAAGTTTTTGATCAAGAGGATGTTGCTAAAGAAATGAACTGTATTAATTTACTCCATCAACTGCCTACTGAAATATATCGCATATTGGATATGACAGGTAAGGTGGCAGATACACTGGGTAAAAGAGCCTATGTGGTGGGGGGCTTTGTTCGTGACTTATTACTAAAAACTCCTAATTGGGATATAGATATAGTAATAGAAGGGGACGGCATTCTATTTGCTAAAGAATTAAGTCAACAGTTAAAGGGAGAAACCACCCTTTATCAACAGTTTGGTACAGCTGTTATTACTTTGCAAGATGGTAAAACCATTGATATTGTCTCTGCTAGAAGAGAGTACTATGAGTATCCAGCTGCATTACCGAAAGTGGAGCAAAGTACCATATGGAGCGATCTTTTCAGAAGGGATTTTACTATTAATTGTCTTGCTATACAGTTAAATAAGGCAACGGAAGGTCAATTAATCGATTATTTTGGTGGCTTAGTGGATTTAGAAAA
The DNA here is from genome assembly GCA_938074565.1 of uncultured Alkaliphilus sp. Classification (GTDB taxonomy): domain Bacteria; phylum Bacillota; class Clostridia; order Peptostreptococcales; family Natronincolaceae; genus Alkaliphilus. The sequence continues at coordinate 224,876 of CALJEQ010000005.1, forward strand.
TAAAAAGATTCGAGTTTTATATAATTTAAGCTTTATAGAAGACCCTACTAGGATTTTTAGAGCCCTACGGTTTGCTTCTCGTTTTGACTTTGAAATTGAAGTAGAAACCAGCTATTTTATGGAGCAGGCTATTAAAGATAAGATGATAGAAAAGCTAAGTGATGACCGAATAAGAGAAGAAGTACTACAGGTTTTAAAGGAAAAAAGTATCAGCGAAAGTTTACTTTTATTTAAAAAGTATGGTATATTTAAAATTTTACATGATGATCTAACTATAGATGAGGATATTTTTAATAAGATTGCAACTATTGATGATGCCATTGTAAAGTTTCAACCATATTTTGAAGAAACCATCAATAAAATACAGTTAATTGTTATGCATCTTTTATCTAACTTCCCTATTGATAAACTGGAAGAAGTATTGAATAAATTTATTGGTAGTAAAATAATGGCAAAACAAGTGAAAACCACGCTGTTACTTAAAAGTCAGCTTTATCAACAATTAAATAAAGAAGATTTAGATAAGTTCTCCTTATATCAGCTTTTAAAGTCTCTGAAACGTGAAGAAGTTGTTTTTTATTATAATGACTGTAATGATAGTTATATAAAACACTATTTACTGTTTTACGTTTTAAAGTTAAAGGATATAGAAATTGAAATAACTGGGAATGATCTAATGACTCTAGGAATTAAGCCTGGCCCTATATTTAAGATAATACTAGATGAGGTATTAAAGGCGAAGGTACAAGGACTTATTTATAATAAAGAAGATGAAATTAATTATGTTAAAGAAAAATTAGAAGATTTTAGGAGTGAAAAAAATGTTTCCATTTAGTAGTAATTTATTGAATTTTAATAGGATTATATTAACTTTACCAGGGGTATTATTAGCCATCACCCTTCATGAATTTGCCCACGGTTACACAGCATTTTTATTGGGGGACCCCACTGCTAAAGAACGGGGTAGGCTTTCTTTAAATCCAATAGCCCATATTGATCCCTTTGGGTTTATTATGCTTTTAGTAGCAGGTTTTGGTTGGGCTAAACCAGTGCCAATAAACCCCAACTACTTTAAAAATCGTAAGATGGGCACTTTTTTAGTTTCTATAGCAGGGCCATTAACAAATGTTGTTTTAGCAATTATATTAACAATAATACTTGGTTTTAACATTAAGTTTTTTGAACATGAATTAATTAGTAAAATGCTTTTTTATGGTATTATGATTAACTTGGTTTTAGCAGTTTTTAACCTTTTTCCTATCCCACCGTTGGATGGGTCAAAGATAGTATTGACGGTTCTTCCAAAACAAATGGAATACCGATATTATCAATACCAAAAATATTCTTATGCTTTACTAATGATATTAGTTTTCTTTAGGGTTGTTGACAAGGTGTTATTCCCTGTTGTAAATTTTTTGATGGATATATTATTAAATAATATTCTTGCTTTATTTTTTTAGGAGGTAATTATGGCCTATAATATTAAACTACAAGCATTTGAAGGTCCTTTTGATCTTCTATTTCACTTAATAGAAAAAAATGAAATTGACATTTATGATATACCCATTAATGAAATAACAGATCAGTACATTGCCTATATTAAAGCTATGGAACATCTTGATTTAGAGATAACCAGTGAATTTTTAGTGATGGCAGCTACGTTATTGGAGATAAAGTCTAAAATGTTATTACCTGTAGAAGTGGTAGAACATGTTCAGCTGGAATTTGAAGAATTAGATCCAAGACATGAACTAGTTAGAAGACTATTGGAGTATAAAAAATATAAGTTGGTGGCAGAAGTTTTTAAGGAAAAGGAAGACGTATCTAAAAAGCTTTATTTTAAACCTAGAGAAGAAATAATCTTTGAAGTGGAAGAAGTAGTTAAGCCTTTGGAAAATCTTGAAATGGATGACTTGTTAAAGGCTTTAGAGAAGATATTTACAGGCAAAAATATTAGGATTAAAGAAAAAAACACCTTCCACCAAATGCAAAGGGACGCTTTCACCATTGAAGAAAAGATTAATGAAATTATTAATTTACTTTCCCACAAACAAACATTAAAATTTAGTAAGTTATTTGCAACTTTAGGAAGTCGAAATGAAATTATTACTACTTTTTTAGCATTATTAGAATTAATTAAACTTAAACAAGTGTCGGTACAACAAGACTTATGTTTTATGGATATTGATATAAAACTAAAGAATATATCGTAAATTTAGAGGTGTAGAACAATGAATGAAGAACAAATTAAATCAATTATTGAAGCCCTTCTTTTTTCCTGGTCCGATCCTTTGTCATTAAAAGATATAGCAAAAGTATTGGAGTTGGATGACAAGAGAGTAACAGAAATATTAAAGGAAATGATGGACGACTTTAATTATAATAGAAGAGGAATACAAATTATAAAAATGAATGATCATTATCAGTTGGCAACAAAGCCAGAACATTATGATTACGTTAAAAAATTACTAGAACCAAAACAAAATAAGGGTTTAACACAAGCGGCTTTAGAAACTTTAGCCATAATTGCTTATAAACAACCAATTCCTAAAGGGGAAATTGAAGGAATTAGAGGTGTAAAGTGTGATAAAGCCATTGCAACTTTAGTAGAAAAAGATTTAATAGAAGAAAAAGGTAGACTAGAAAAAACTGGTAGACCGATACTATATGGAACAAGCCTTAATTTTTTAAAGACTTTAGGACTAAATTCTTTAAAGGAGTTACCTCCCATCAGTGAATTTCAATTGCTTAGTGAAGATGATGATGAGGTAAAGGACATCTTGTTTAAAGAATAACTTTTGTAGGAGTACATTTTGTGTATACCTATCTTTATAATTACTAAATCACTAGAAGATTCTAGTGATTTTTTTTGTCTTATAATATAATTGTGTTTTAATTAAACTAAATTGTTACATATTTAATTTATTAACAATATTTTTAAACAATTATTTAATAAAACTTAATATAAAACAAAAAATATAGAGGAAAACAATAATTAATGTAGAATTTACAAATATACATTTAGTTTTTAAAATATGTTTATATAAGATATAAATTAAAGAGGGAATGGAGTGAAGGGTTAATGGTATCAAAGGTTGAGGGGCTAAAAAAAGCAGTAAACTTAGGGGAGCTAATTCAACAAAATCGAGGTTCAAACAGTGGAATAACTTTTTTGCAAAATAATGAAGATGTCTTTATGTCTTACAAAGAACTTCATACTATGGCACTTAAAACGCTGTATGGTTTACAGGAAAAAGAATTGAAGGTTGGAGATGAACTAATTTTTCAACTTGAGGATAATCGTGAATTTATAATAACCTTCTGGGCATGTATGTTGGGGGGAATAATACCTGTCCCTGTAACAATAGGAAATACAGACGAACAAAAACATAAGCTACTTAAAATATGGAAGATATTAAATAATCCTTATCTTATTACAGACAAAGAATCCCTAACAAAACTAGAAGAATATATACAAGCAAATGATAATGGTACATTAATAGAAGACATCAGTTCAAAAACCATATTAACAAACATTATCTATAACAGCCAACAAAATGGGACAATTCATAAAGCAAACCCTAATGATATTGCTTTTTTACAGTTTTCATCGGGTTCTACTGGTGACCCTAAGGGGGTAATATTAACCCATGAAAATCTTTTATATAATATTAATGATATTTCCAATTCACTTAAATTGGATGAAAAAGATTCTATGTTAAGTTGGATGCCTCTAACCCATGACATGGGATTAATAGCCCTTCATTTAACTCCTTTGTTTAGGGGAATTAATCAATATTTTATGCCAACTTCCAGCTTTATAATGAACCCTATACGGTGGATGAATAAAACCCATGAATACAAAGTTACTGTTTTAGGTAGCCCTAATTTTGGTTATAAGCACTTTTTAACATTCCTTAGGGATAAAACCGATAAAGAGTGGGATTTATCCCATGTTAGAGCCATTATTAATGGTGCAGAGCCTATTTGTGAAAAGCTAAATAACGAGTTTTATACAAAAATGTCTAAATGGGGATTAAAGATGAAGGCAGACCTTCCTGCCTATGGATTGGCAGAGGCAAGTGTAGCAGTAGCCTTCAGTAGATTAGATGAAGAATTAATTTCTTATACTCTCCATAGGGATCATCTTTCTGTGGGTGCAAAAGTTGTGGAGGTTAGTAAAGAACAAGATTATGGCGTAAATTTTGTAGATTTAGGATATGTAATTGAGCATTGCTCCATTAGAATTTGTGATGATGATGACAAGATATTACCAGAAGACACAGTAGGTCATATTCAAATTAAAGGTAAAAATGTTACTAAAGGATATTTAAATAATCCAAATGCAACGGCTAATGTTATGACGGCTGATGGCTGGTTAAAAACAGGGGATTTAGGTTTTTTGAGGAATGAAAGGATCATTGTAACAGGTAGAGCCAAAGATATTATTTTTATCAATGGTCAAAACTACTACCCCCATGACATAGAAAGGATTGCAGCAGAAATTAAAGAAGCAGAGTTGGGTAAGGCAGTGGCATGTGGGGTGTTTAACCAAAGCAAACAAAAAGAAGACATTGTTTTATTTGTTTTATATAAAAGAAAGTTAGAGAGTTTTGCTAAATTAGCCATTGAGTTTAAAAGACTAATTAATAAATCTACAGGACTAGATATAGAACATGTTATACCTGTGAGAAAGATACCTAAAACCACCAGTGGAAAGGTACAACGTTTTAAACTTAGGGAAGAATTTCAACAAGGGGTTTACACAGAAGTAATAAATGAGTTGGATCAACTGATGAAACAAGAAATGAGTAGTAGAAAAGTAGATATTGCCACTAATAGGCTAGAAGAGGTATTAGTTAAAATATGGGCAGATATATTAGGAATAGAGAAGATAGGAATTAACGATAACTTTTTTGAGTTGGGGGGAAATTCTTTAAAGGCGACTTATATTGCATTGAAGATATATAAAGAGCTTGAGGTGGAAATATCCTTTAAATACCTATTTGAAAGCCCCACCATTAAGGCATTGGCTGAACATATTTCTTCCCTAGAGAAGACGGAATATAAATTGATAGAAAAAATAGAAGAGGCTGAATATTATCCCTTATCTTCTCCACAAAAAAGAATGTATGTACTTAATAAGGTGGACAATACAGGGGTTAATTATAATATTTCACAGGAAGTTATAATTGAGGGAGATTTGAATCGGGAAAAATTTGAGAATGCTTGTAGAGAGATTATTATAAGACATGAAAGTTTAAGGACTACCTTTGAAATGGTAGATGGAGAACCAGTACAAAGGATCCATAAAGAAATAGACCTACCACTAACTTATATTGAAGCAGAAGCACGGGATATTGAAGCAGTTATTAAAGACTTTGCTCAACCCTTTGACTTAAGTAAAGCACCATTAATACGAATGGGACTAATTAAAGAAAATGATACAAAACACTATTTTATTATAGACGTACATCATATTGTTTTTGATGGTACATCAATGTTTATTTTATTTAAAGAATTAATGGAATTATATAATGGAAATCAAGTAGAAAACCTAAGAATACAGTATAAAGATTTTAGTGCATGGCAAAATCAATTATTCCAGTCAAGTAAAATAGAAGAACAAAAGGAATATTGGTTACAACAATTCAGTGATGAAGTACCTGTTTTAAACTTAATAGGAGATTATCCAAGACCACCTATTCAAAACTTTGAAGGTGATACCACCACCTATCAATTGGAGGAGGAGTTGACCCATAAGTTAAAGCAGGTCTGTAAAAAAACAGGTACTACATTATATATGTTGTTGTTGGCGGCCTATAATATATTATTATCAAAGTATAGTTCTCAAGAAGATATTGTGGTGGGAAGTCCCATTGCAGGTAGATCCCACACAGAGTTAGAGGGTATGATTGGTATGTTCGTTAATACCCTTCCCATGCGGAACTTTCCAAAAGGAGAGAAGAATTTTAAGGAATTTTTAGTTGAGGTGAAGGAAAACTCCTTAAAGGCTTTTGAAAATCAAGATTATCAGTTTGAAGAATTAGTTGATCAATTAAATATTACAAGGGATGTTAGTCGAAACCCATTATTTGACGTTATGTTTACCATGCAAAATATGGATATCCAACAATTAAACCTAAAAGGTTTAACTATAAAGTCCTATGAAATAAAAAATAAAATATCCAGATTTGATATGATTGTGTTTGCTATGGAACAGGAAAAAAGGATTAAACTAGATATTGAGTACTGTACTAAAATTTTCAAGAAAGAAACCATAGAAATGTTCTACCAACATTTTATAAATGTACTAACATGTATTGGAGAAAATCTTGAAACTAAACTTTCTGATATTGAGATAGTAACGGAAGAAGAAAAAAATAAAATCTTATATAAGTTTAATAACACTAAGGCGGAATATCCAAGGGATAAGACTATACACCAACTTTTTGAGGAACAAGTAAAAAAACATCCAGATAATATAGCTGCAATATTTGGAAATGAAAGCTTGACCTATAAAGAACTAGATGGCAAAGCAAATAAATTGGCCAATTTTATGACAACAGAAGAAGACGTAAAGCCCGATTGTTTAGTTGGTATTATTATGGATAGAAGCCAGTTTATGTTGGAGGCAATTTTGGGTATTGTTAAGGCTGGAGGTGCTTATGTTCCCATTGACCCTGCTTACCCAGAAGATCGTATTAAAGCCATCATTGAAGATGCCGAAATAAAACTAGTGCTTACAACTACAAATCATTTAAAACTAGTAAATAAACTTCAGTGGGAATGCAGTACATTTAATAGTTATGTTTGTTTAGATAGTGATGATATTTATAGGCCTGAAGCTACAGAAGATCACGGCTTAATGGATGAAAACCTATGGGGTTATGTAGGAAGTAGCGGAACCGACGAAATATCAGAAGGTGGATGGGTCAGCAGTTACACAGGAGAAGAGTTTACTAAGGAAGAAATGAAGGAATATGCTGATAATATATTTGAAAAATTACTACCCTATCTCCATAGTGGTGCTAAGGTATTGGAAATAGGTTGTGCATCAGGAATAAGTATGTATAAGATTGCTCCAAAGGTTGCTGAATATTACGGTACAGACCTATCCAGTGTAATGATAGAAAAAAATAGGCAAAGGGTTGTTAAAGAAGGTTTTACTAACATCAAATTAGAATGTTTGTCTGCCCATGAAATAGAAAAGTTAAAGGGAAATGAATTTGATATTATTATTATGAATAGTGTTATACAATATTTCCCAGGCTATAACTATTTAAGGGATGTTATTGCAAAGGCAATTGATATTTTAGGAGACACGGGTATATTATATATTGGAGATATAATGGACCATGACCTAAAACCTAGTTTAGTTCAATCGTTGATGGAGTTTAAGGTAAGTAACCCGCAATATGGTAATAAGATAAAAACGGATTTTTCAGATGAATTATTTGTTACAAGAAGGTTTTTAGAAGACATTAAAGTAGACTATAAAGAAATTCAGGATATTTCTTCTTTAAATAAAATACATACCATTGAAAATGAATTAACTAGATTTAGATATGATTCTATTGTGAAAATAGATAAAACAGAAAATATTATATCTGAAAATAGCACAAATAATCAAGGAAAGAAAAAATATCAAAAGGGAGTTAATGCATTAATTAAATATCCTGATACCCTTGAAGGTTGCTATTCGGGCCCTAATCATTTGGCATATGTAATCTATACATCAGGCTCAACTGGAAAACCGAAGGGAGTTATGATTGAGCACTATTCATTGATTAACAGGCTTAATTGGATGCAAAAACAATATCCAATTGACAAAGGGGATGTCATTTTACAAAAAACCCCCTACACCTTTGATGTATCTTTATGGGAATTATTTTGGTGGGGAATTGCTGGTGGAAAGGTTTGTTTATTGGAAAAGGGCGGTGAAAAAGACCCTAAATCCATTATAAAGGCTATAGAAAAGTATCAAATAACTACAATGCACTTTGTACCATCAATGTTACAAGCCTTCTTAGAATATTTAGAAGACAATATTGAAAGAAGTAATTTAAGTAGCTTAAAACAAGTTTTTACCAGTGGGGAAGCCCTTACGCTACATCAAGTAAATAAATTCCATTATTTAATTAGTAAAAGGTTTAATACAAAACTTATTAATTTATATGGGCCCACCGAAGCAACTGTGGACGTATCTTATTTTGATTGTGAAGAAGGAATAGAATTAATAACTGTCCCTATTGGAAAACCAATTGATAATACACAACTTTATGTAATAGATGAAAAAAGAAGACTTCAACCAATTGGCATACCAGGAGAGCTATGTATAGCTGGGGATGGTTTGGCAAGGGGTTACCTCAATAGAGCTGAACTTACAGCAGAAAAATTTGTTGACAACCCATTCCAAGTAGATGGGAAAATGTATCGAACTGGAGATTTAGCCCGATGGCTTGCTGATGGAAATATAGAGTTTTTAGGAAGAATAGACCATCAAGTAAAGATACGGGGCTTTAGAATAGAATTGGGGGAAATTGAAAACATTCTCCTTAGTTTCAACGATGTAAAAGAAGCAGTGGTGGTGGCAAAGGAAGATCAAGAGGGAAATAAATACCTTTGTGGCTATTTTACCGCAGAACAAGAGGTATCTGTAGCAGAAATAAAAGAGCATTTGGCTAAAGCATTGCCTGAATACATGATCCCCTCTTACATGATACAACTAAAGAATATGCCTTTAAGTTCAAATGGAAAATTGGACAGAAAAGCATTGCCAGAACCTAATGAAAGATCAATGGTGACGGTTGATTATGTTGTAGCTGAAAGGGAAATTGAAAAATCATTGTTGGAAATTTGGCAAGAGATATTAGGGATAGAAAGAATAGGTATAAACCATAACTTCTTTGAATTAGGAGGACACTCGTTAAAAGCTACGGGGTTAGTAGCTAAAATCCATAAGAAATTAAATGTAGAAGTACCTTTAAATGAAATATTTAAAAATCCAACAATAAAAGGAATTGCAGATTATATCGAAGGGGAAGATGAAAGTATTTTTTCCTCCATAGAGGTGGTGGAAGAAAGGGAATATTATCCTGTATCTTCGGCACAACGAAGAATATACACCCTACAACAGTTCGATAAAGAAGTAGTTAGTTATAACATGGCAGGAGTAGTGGTTATGGAAGGTAACATAGATGTAAAAAGAATGGGTGAAGCCTTCCGTCAACTCATTAATAGACATGAATCCTTAAGAACCTCATTTAAAATGTTAGAAGGGGAACTGATTCAAATAATAAATAAAGATATAAGTTTCCAACTGGATTACATGGAGGAGAAAGAGGAAGATTTTGATGGTATTTTAAATAATTTTGTTAAGCCTTTTAATTTAGAAAAAGCTCCCTTATTTAGAGCTGGACTTGTTAAGGTTGCTAATGAAAAATATTTATTAATGATTGATATGCACCATATCATATCAGATGGTGTATCCATCAGCATCTTCTTTAAAGAGTTAGCCAAATTATACAGTGGTGAGGAACTGGAAGAACTAAGAATACAATACAAAGAATACACCCTATGGCAAAATAAATTATTAGGGGCAGAAAAAATACAGAACCAAAAAGAATACTGGTTGCAACAGTTTAAAGAGGAAATACCAGTATTAAATTTAAGGGGAGACTATCCAAGACCTTCTATTCAAAGTTTTGAAGGGGATTATATTGGCTATCAACTGGAGGAAACATTAACTACAAAATTAAAAGAAATATGCCAACAAACTGGAAGTACATTATACATGCTTCTATTGGCGTCCTATAATGTTTTGTTGTCAAAATATACAGCACAGGAAGATATAGTGGTGGGTAGCCCTGTAGCAGGTAGATCCCACGGAGACTTAGACAAGATGATTGGTATGTTTGTCAACGCTTTAGCCATGAGAAACTACCCTAAGGGAGAAAAAACCTTTAAAGACTTCTTACATGAAGTGAAGGGAAATGCCTTAAAAGCTTTTGAAAACCAGGATTATCAATTTGAGGAATTGGTGGAGTGTTTAAATATTACAAGGGATATTAGTAGAAACCCTTTGTTTGATGTAATGTTTACTATGCAAAATAAGGAAATGGTAACAGTAGAGGTGGAAGGGCTAAAGGTTGAACTTTATCGTGCAAAAACTAATATATCCAAGTTTGATTTAACTTTATCTGCCTCTGAAATGGGTAATAGTCTCTATTTAGAATTAGAATATTCCAGTAAAATTTTCAAAAAAGAAACAGTAGAAAGATTCTTCAAACACTACGAAAATATATTAAAACAAATTGTAGCGGGTTTAGATGTAAAGCTTTGTAATATTCAATTATTGTTAGAGGAGGAGAAACATCAAATATTAACTGAATTTAATAATACAGATGTGGTTGTTTCGATGGATAAAACTATTCATCAATTGTTTGAAGAACAGGTTGATAGAACACCAGATAATACCGCAGTGGTGTATGAAGATAAAAAATTGACCTATAAACAGTTAAATGAAAAGTCCAATCAGTTGGCTGGCTTGCTAAGGGAAAAAGGAGTAACGTCAGATGGTATTGTTGGTATAATGGTACAACCTTCTTTGGAAATGTTAGTGGGTATTATGGCAATTTTAAAAGCAGGAGGTGCTTATTTACCCATTGACCCCCAGTACCCACAGGATAGAATAAACTATATGTTGGAGGATAGTAATGCAAATATTCTTCTTACACAAAAGGGGTTAAAGGATAATCTGAACTTTAAAGGTGAAATAACCATCTTAGATTGTGAAGGTCTATTTAAAGGGGACAAGGTTAATTTAGAGCATATTAACAGTGTTAATGACTTAGCCTATATCATTTATACATCAGGAAGTACGGGTAAACCAAAAGGCGTTATGGTGGAACATGCTTCGTTGGTTAATCTATCAAAATGGCATATTAATAATATTAATATAACAGAAAAACAACGGGCTACTAAATATGCAGGCTTTGGTTTTGATGCATCGGTACTGGAGATATTCCCGATTATCATAAGTGGAGCGACCATATATATGGTAAAACCTGAAATAAGGCCAGACATTTATAAATTAAATAGATACTTAGAAGATAATAAAATTGACATAAGTTTTTTACCTACACAAATTGCTGAAAAGTTTATGGAATTGGAAAACAAACACTTGAAAACCCTTTTAACTGGGGGAGATAAGTTAAAGCAGTTTATCCCTAAAAATTATAAAGTGATAGATAACTATGGACCAACGGAAAATACTGTTGTTACCACTATATTTACAGTAGATAAACAATACAATAATATTCCTATTGGTAAGCCTATTGCCAACAACAAAATTTATATAGTCGATAAAAATAATAATCTACAACCAATAGGGGTAGCTGGAGAATTGTGTATTGGTGGAAAAGGTTTAGCTAGGGGATACCTCAATAACCCACAGCTAACAGCAGAAAAATATGTTGATAATCCTTTTGTATTAGGTGAAAAAATGTATAAAACAGGGGATTTAGCTTGTTGGTTGCCGGATGGTAATATTGAATTTTTAGGAAGAATAGATCATCAAGTAAAGATTAGAGGATACAGAATTGAATTAGGAGAAATTGAAAATGTATTTTTAAGCCATAAAAATATAAAAGAGGCAATTGTAATAACAAGGGATGATGCAGATGGTGGCAAATATCTTTGTGGATATTTTGTTGGGGAAGTAAAACTTGATGAATCTGAAATAAAAAGGGATTTAGCTCAAAAGTTACCTGAATATATGGTGCCGTCATTTATCATGCAGTTAGATAAGTTTTCAATAAACGCCAACGGAAAAATAGATAAAAAGGCATTACCACAACCAAATGGTAGTGGAAGTTTAGGGACGGTATATGCTGCACCAAGAAACGTTGCAGAAGAGCTATTGGCGGAGATATGGCAAGATGTATTGGGAATAGAAAAAGTAGGGATTGATGATAACTTTTTTGAATTGGGAGGTCATTCTCTAAATGCCAGTAGTATGGTTTCTAAAATTCATAAAAAGTTAAACATAGAATTGCCACTAAAGGAAGTCTTTAAAAATCCTACTATTAGAGGAATTGAAAAATACATTAAAAATGCTAAAATAAGTGCCTACTCAACCATTGAGGCGGTGGAGGAAAAAGCATATTATCCAGCATCTTCTGCACAAAAAAGAATTTATACACTTCAACAACTTGATAGGGATAGTGTTAGTTATAATATGGCGGGGGCAATCCTCATGGAGGGTACTGTAGATAGACATCGGTTGGAGGAAAGCTTTAAAAAGTTGATTCATCGCCATGAAGCTTTAAGAACCACTTTTAAGATGGTGGAGGGTGAAGTAGTTCAGTTTATAGATAAAGAAATTGACCTACAAATGGAATATGTGGAAGAAACAGAAGCTGTTAATGATATACTAAAGGACTTTATTCAACCTTTTAATTTAGAAAAAGCACCTTTACTAAGGGTGAAATTATTAAAACTACACCAACGAAAGCATTTATTAATGTTAGATATACATCATATTGTAGCTGATGGTGTTTCCGTTAATATTTTCTTTAAGGAATTAACAGAGTTATACAAAGGTAGCCAATTAGATGAATTAAAAATTCAATATAAAGACTTTAGTGAATGGCAGAATCGTTTAATGGAATCCGACGGATTAAAGGAACAAAAAGCATACTGGTTACAACAGTTCAATGATGAAGTACCTGTATTAAACCTAGTGGGGGACTACCCAAGACCTGCCCTGCAAAGTTTTGAGGGAGATATAGTTAGTTTCAATTTAGGTGAAGAAATTACCCTGAAGTTAAGGGAGATTTGCCAAAAAACAGGAGCCACAATGTATATGGCACTGTTGTCGGTTTATAACATATTGTTGTCCAAATACAGTTCTCAAGAGGATATTGTCGTGGGAAGTCCTATTGCTGGAAGACCCCACGGAGACTTAGAAAATATTATTGGTATGTTCGTTAACACCTTAGCCATGAGGAATTATCCTAAAGCAGAAAAAATCTTTAGTAGTTTCTTAGAAGAGGTGAAGGTAAATGCGTTAAGGGCTTATGAAAACCAAGATTATCAATTTGAAGAACTTGTGGAAAATTTAAATATTACTAGAGACATCAGTAGAAATCCTTTATTTGACGTTATGTTTGTAATGAAGAATTTCCAAGTGGAAAATTTCAAAATGGAGGGTCTTGATATTACACTACATAATTTGGAAAGTAATATATCTAAATTTGATATGACAATGGTGGCAACAGAGTCCCATAATAATATTGAAATTCAATTGGAATACTGTACTAAGTTATTTAGGAAGGAAACTATAGAAAGACTAATAGGTCATTATGAAAATTTACTAAAACAAGTGACGGATAATGTTAATGCAAGACTTTCAGATTTAGAACTGCCAACAGAAACTGAAAAAAATCAATTGTTGGTTGAATTTAATAACACAAAGACAAAGTACCCTATGTATATGACTCTACATCAACTTTTTGAAGAGCAGGTGGAGAAGACGCCAAATAATATAGCTTTGGTTTACGAAGATAGTAACCTAACCTATAATGAATTAAATCATAAAGCTAATCAGTTGGCATGGTTATTAAGGGAAAAAGGTGTTAAAACAGATACTGTGGTTGGAATTATGGTGGAACGTTCTTTAGAAATGGTAGTTGGGATGATTGCCATATTAAAGTCAGGGGGGACGTATTTACCTATTGACCCTCAATATCCTAAAGACAGAATAAAATATATTTTAGAGGATAGTCAAACCTCTATTTTACTAACCCAATCTAATTTAAAAGATACAATTAACTTCTCAGGGAATGTTATTACCTTTGAAGATGAAGAAATACAACTACAAGCCACTGAAAATCTGTTAAACGAAAACATTGCTACGGATATGGCATACATTATTTATACTTCGGGTTCGACTGGTAAACCAAAGGGTGTAATGGTGGAACATAAAAATGTTGTAAGGCTATTAATAAACGATGACAATTTGTTTGATTTCACCAATGAAGATGTGTGGACAATGTTTCACTCCTTCTGCTTTGATTTTTCGGTTTGGGAAATGTATGGGGCATTATTATATGGGGGTAAATTGGTTGTAGTACCTAAGTTAACAGCACAAAACCCAGCAGAATATCTAAAATTACTAAAAAAAGAAAAAGTAACGGTATTAAACCAAACGCCTACTGCCTTCTATAATTTAATCAACGAAGAAATGAATTGTGCAGGTAATGGAGCAGAAAGTATTAGATACATCATCTTTGGTGGTGAGGCATTAAAACCATCTGCTTTAAAATATTGGTGGCAAAAATACTCTCAAACTAAATTTATTAACATGTATGGAATAACGGAAACAACAGTACATGTAACCTATAAAGAAATAACAGAATTAGAAATAAAGACAAATGTAAGTAATATAGGTAAACCAATACCAACCTTAAAGACCTACGTAATGGATAAACACATGAAATTAATGCCCATTGGTGTACCTGGTGAACTATGTGTTGCAGGTGATGGGGTGGCAAGGGGATACTTTAATAGGAAAGGGTTGACGGAAGAAAGATTTGTTCTTAACCCTTATATTAAAGAGAGAATGTATAAATCTGGCGACTTGGTTAGGATGTTGCCAACAGGGGACATGGAGTATCTTGGAAGAATAGATCATCAAGTGAAAATTAGAGGGTATCGAATTGAATTAGGGGAGATTGAAAACAAACTTCTAAGTCATGCAGAAATTAATGAAGCTATGGTGATGGAAAGAATAGACGGAGATGGAAATAACTATCTTTGTGGATATATAATAGGTGAAAAACAATTATCGGTATCGGTGGTAAGAGAACATTTATCTAAAGAATTACCAGATTATATGATTCCTTCTTATATTATTCAATTGGAAAAAATGCCTTTAACTTCAAACGGAAAAATCGACAGAAAGGCATTACCAGTACCAGATGGAAAGATTGTAACTGGGGTTGAATATGAAGAACCAAGAAATGAAGTTGAAAGAATACTTATTGAAATATGGCAAGAAATATTAGGGGTTGAAGGAATAGGTATAAAAGATAACTTCTTTGCTTTAGGTGGAGACTCAATAAAGGCAATACAAGTTTCTGCAAGACTTCAAAGACACCATTTAAAGTTAGAGACGAAACATCTATTATTAAATCCTGTGATAAAAGAGTTAAGTATATATGTGGTGGAAGGTAGTAGAGAAATCAACCAAGAAAAGGTATTGGGCGTGGTTGAATTGACACCAATACAAAACTGGTTCTTTGAAGGTAATTTTACTGATATGCACCATTGGAATCAATCGGTAATGCTTTATAAAAAAGAAGGTTTCAGTGAAGAAATCTTAAATAAGGCATTTAATAAGTTGATAGAGCACCATGACTTGTTAAGGGCTGTGGGTCATAGGGAAAATAATGAAGTAAAATTGGTGATAAGAGATATTGAAGAAAATCTATTTACATTGAAAACCTATGACTTTACGGGGGAAGAGAATTGGGAAGAAAAAATAAAAATAAATGCCAATAAACTACAAGGTAGTATAGATTTAACCAGTGGACCTTTAGTTAAACTAGGATTGTTCAAAACGCCAGAAGGTGACCATCTATTAATTGTCATACATCATCTAGTGGTGGATGGTGTATCATGGAGAATACTTTTAGAGGATTTAAACACTGCTTATCAACAAGTAATGGAAGAAAAAGAAATTAAACTACAAGAGAAGTCTAATTCCTTTAAGGCTTGGGCATCTGAGTTGAGGGAATATGCCAATAGTAAGCAGTTACTGAGGGAGTTGAGTTATTGGAAGGAAGTGGAGGGTTTTGAAATTCCATTGCTTCCTGTAGATAATCCAGTAGAAACAAATAGAAGAATAGATGGAAATAATTTAGAGGTTATATTGTCTAAGGAAGATACGGAGAAACTGTTAAGGCAAGTGAATGGTGCCTATAACACTGAAATAAACGACATATTATTAACGGCATTGGGGTTAGCTGTTAAAGAATGGGGCGGAAATGAAAAGGTATTAATCAACTTAGAGGGGCATGGTAGGGAAGTTATTAACCAGTTGGATATAACTAGAACAGTGGGCTGGTTTACATCGGCATACCCAGTGGTTTTAGATGTTTCATGGTCTACAGATTTAGCCCTTCAAATAAAGATGATTAAAGAAAAGTTAAGAAAAATCCCTAACAAGGGAATGGGTTATGGTGTTTTAAAATACCTTACATCCCCTGAAAATAAACAAGATATACATTTTATAAAAAGTGCTGAAATTAACTTTAATTACTTGGGACAATTTGATCAAGACGTTAGTACCGCAATATTTGGAGTTTCTCATCTTCCAAAGGGAGATGAATTAAGTCCAAATACAGAACGAAATTTTAAACTAGATATTAATGGGTTAATCTCTAATGGTCAGTTAAAGATGATTTTTAACTATAATCAATTTGAATATAATGAATCCACCATTAAACAATTAACCGAAGGTTTCTTCACATGTCTAAAGGAAATCATAATACATTGTACAACAAAAGAGGAAGTTGAATTAACTCCTAGTGATACTAATACAAGCGATATTGATTTAGATGAGTTTGAAGATATTTTAATGGAACTGGAAGAAAACCTATCATAAAAGAGTAAATTGTTTGGAATATGAAATTAATGACATGTTAGAATGTCTAATCTTATAAAGGAGGGTTCTAATGTTTCAAAAGAAAGATATAAAAGAGATATATCCATTGTCTCCCATGCAGGAGGGTATGCTGTTTCATTCCATTATGGATGGTGCTATAGGAACATATTTTGAACAAGTCACCATAACCGTTGAGGGGGATATAGATGTAGATTTATTTGAGAAAAGTTTAAATGGGGTTATTAGTAAATATGATATATTAAGGGCTGTATTTGTATATAAAAAGAGTAAACAACCACTACAGGCAATTCTGAAGGAAAGAAAAACAAAAGTTTATTTTGAAGATTTATCTCTAATGAAAGGGGATGAAAAAATAGCTTTTGTGGAGGAATATAAACAAAAGGATAAAAATATTGGTTTTGACTTATCAAAGGACATATTGATAAGAATGGCAATATTTAAGACTGATGAAAAAACCTCCAAAATAATATTAAGTTTCCATCATATTGTTTTAGACGGTTGGAGTCTTGGTATTGTTATAGATGACCTATTTAATAACTATAAAACTTTGATAGATGATAATAATATATCCATAACCCATACCACACCCTATAGTCAATTTATTAAATGGATACAACAACAAGAAAAAGAAGTTGAAGGTACAACCTACTGGCGTCAGTATTTACAAGGGTATGAAGTAAAAGCAGAAATTCCCTTCACTTTAAAAGGGAAAAAAGAAGACAAAGGCTACAACTTAGGGGAAAGAACATTTTCCCTAAGTGAAGCTTTAACTAATAAATTAAGTCATTTGGCTAAACAAAAGGGTGTAACAGTAAATACTATTTTTCAGATGGCTTGGGGTTTGTTACTGCAAAAATATAATAATACCGATGATGTGGTTTTTGGTTCAATTGTATCGGGAAGACCTTCTGAAATAGAGGGAATAGAAAAAATGGTGGGTCTTTTTATTAACATAATACCAGTACGGATGAAATTTGATACCAATTGCAGTTTTAATGAAATTATTGGAGAAATACAAAATAGAGCCTTCCAGTCTTCTAAATATGATTATTTACCCCTTGTAAACATACAGGCAGAGACGGAATTAAAGCGTGAGTTGCTTAATCATATTGTGGTTTTTGAAAACTATCCGTTGGATGAGGAAATTGGCAATATCAGTAGTAAAAAAGGATTGGATTTTACTATTAAGGATGTTGAAGCTTTTGAACAAACAAATTATGATTTTAACGTTGTTGTTGGTCCAGGGAAGGCATTAACAATAAAATTTGCCTATAACACTAGGGTTTATGATGAAAAACTAATGGCTAAATTGCAAGAACACTTAGTTAATGTACTACATCAGATTACTGAAAAGCCGGAGGGCAAATTATCGGAAATAGAGATGCTATCAGAAGTAGAAAAGCATGAAATAATTTATGAATTCAATAATTCAACTACAAACTATCCTAAAGAAAAAACAATACAAGCACTATTTGAAGAACAGGTGAAAAAAACACCTAATAAAATAGCATTGGTATATGAGGCTAAAGAAGTTACGTATCAACAATTAAATGAGAAGGCAAATAGTTTGGCAAAAAGTTTGAGGGAAAAAGGTGTAGCGAAAAATAGTATTGTCGGTATTATGGTGGATCGGTCAATTGAGATGGTGGTAGGGCTAATGGCAATATTGAAAGCTGGTGGAGCATACCTGCCTATAGACCCACAATTACCAGTGGAAAGAATTAGATATATGCTAACTGATTGTAGTGTTGGATTGTTATTAGCTCAAAGGGACTATGTAGACACCTTTGAATTTGATGGAGAATGGGTGGAGTTAAACACAACGAAAAGTTATAGTGACTGTAAAGAGAATCTGCCACAGGTGAACAATTCGTCGGATTTAGCTTATGTTATGTACACTTCTGGTTCTACAGGGAATCCCAAAGGGGTAACCATTCCCCATTACAGTGTTGTTAGAGTAGTTAAAGAATCTAATTTTATAACCGTTAATGAAAGGGATACAATTCTTCAATCTTCTAACTATGCCTTTGATGGATCGGTATTTGAAATTTATGGATCAATATTAAATGGAGCAAAATTAATTTTAGTAAATAAAGAAAATATGTTAGAAATAGAAAAGCTAGCTGATTTGATAAAAAAACATAATATAACCATTATACCTGCTACAACAGCATTGTTTAATGCAATTGTGGATATAGATGTCACTTGTTTAGCCCAGGCAAGAAAAATTATTTTTGGCGGTGAAAAAATCTCCGTATTTCATTCGAAAAAAGCCCTTGAAGTGATGGGTAGGGATAAAATTATTCATGTTTATGGGCCAACAGAAAGCACTGTTTGTGCCACCTATTATTTCGTAAATGAAATTAAGGATGAAGAGAATACTTTACCTATTGGGAAGCCATTGTCAAATACCAGTATTTACATTTTAGATAAGTACAATAAACCTCTGCCAGTGGGGGTTGTGGGGGAATTATGTATTTCAGGCGATGGATTGGGTTTAGGTTATATAAATAATGAGGAATTAACTAAAGCAAAGTTTATAGAAAATCCTTTTGTTGTAGGGGAAAAAATGTATAAAACTGGGGATTTAGCTAAATGGTTACCCGATGGGAATATTGAATTTGTAGGTAGAATTGATCATCAAGTTAAAATACGTGGTTTTAGAATTGAACTGGGGGAAATTGAAAGTGCATTATTAAATATTGAAACAGTAGAAGAAGCTGTTGTAATTGTTAGGGAAAATAACGGAAATAAGAATATTTGTGGTTATGTGGTAACAAATAAAGTAGGTACTGTAGCTGATTATAAGGAAGAATTAAGAAAACATTTACCTGATTATATGATACCAACCTATATCATTAATTTAGACAAGATGCCTATTAACTTAAATGGTAAAATCGATAGAAAAGCCCTACCACTACCAGAGGAGGATGCTACTGTTGGTGAAAATTATGAAGATGCTAGAAATGAAATAGAAGAGACTTTGGTTGGTGCATGGAAAGAGGTTCTAGGCATACAGCGAATTGGTATTAATGATAACTTCTTTGAATTGGGGGGTGACTCCATCAAAGGAATGAAGATTATTGCCCTCCTTAGAAAAGCAGGGTTACAATTGAGTATACAGGACTTAATGAAAACTCAAACAATTCATCATTTGAGTTTATGTGTTAAAACAACGGAAGCCATCCCTCAAGAGGTGGTTAGTGGAGAAGTTAAATTATCACCTATTCAAAAACAACTTTTTGAAATTAATAAAGAGAATATGAAATATTTTAATCAATCGATTGTACTGTTTGCCGAAAAAGGTTTTGATGCAAATATAGTGGAAACCGTATTTACAAAGATAGTAGAACACCATGATGGGTTAAGGATGGTATACCCACAAGAGAACGGATATATGAAACAAATTAATAGAGGTTTAAAGGATGGTTTAATAGAAATAAAGGTTGTTGACATAAGTAAGTTAAATCAAGAAGAAATACAAAGCCTATGCCATGAAGTAGAGGGAAGTATGAATTTACAAACTGGTCCTCTGGTAAAACTCTGCATAATGAAGGAATCTAAGGGAGATCACCTACTAATTGTAATTAATCATTTGGTTGTAGATGGTGTATCATGGCGGATTATCTTAGAAGACTTTACAATAGGGTACTTGCAGGCAATAAAAAAAGAAGAAATAAAATTTGCACCTAAAACCCATTCCTTCAAGTATTGGATAGAAAAAATATATGAGTACGCCAATAGTAATAAACTGTTGGAGGAAATTGATTATTGGAAGGATGTTTTAAACAGTGAAGGGTACAGCTTAGCCCTAGATGGAGTAAAAACCCATCGAAGGATTAAACATAGAAAAACCATTTCATTGGAAATGAGTGAAGTCAATACAAGTTATTTATTAACTCAGGCAAATAAACCCTACAACACCCAAACCCATCAATTATTATTAATTGCATTGGCAACTTGTATTAACAAATGGAAGGGTAATAAAGAAATTGTTGTTGCAGTTGAAGGTCATGGTAGAGAGCCTATCTACGAAAATATTGATATTAACCGTACTGTTGGATGGTTTACCAGTGTATATCCAGTAAAGTTGGAAGTGGTAAGTAACGATATAAAAGAAAATATTAATTTTGCTAAAAATACATTAATGAAAATACCTAATAATGGTATAGGTTATGGAATATTAAAAAATATTACTAATCCTATAAATATTGGTAACTTAGAGTTTGATAAAAATCCAGAAATTATGTTTAATTATTTAGGTCAAGTAGACCAAGATTTTAATACTAATATTTTTAAGTCATCTAATTTACAGTTAAAGCATGATGGTGGAGAAGAATTGGTATTAGATCATGCATTGGACTTTGCCACAATTATAGGAAACTCTAAATTAAAAATATCTATTTCTTATTATGAAGGTGAGTTTAAAAAGGAATGTATTGAAGAATTAGGAGAACTATATAAAAATGAATTGGTTAATATCGTTAATCACTGTATTAAAGTGTACAACCAGCAAAATAATAAAAATGCCACGAAGGAAGTTGCTGTATTATTAAATGAAAAGAAAAATAAAAATGTTTTTTTGTGTTCGCCTTATATGCCAAAAAGTCTCTATGAAATGGCATATACAAACCTAGCAGAATACGTGGAAAACTATGGGTTATATCGTCTGGACTTAATAAATGATAGGGACTTTGTTTATAAATATTGTGACATCATTACAGATATACAAAAGGAAGGTCCTTATCTACTGATGGGTTATTCTTATGGTGGAACTGTAGCTTTTGAGATAGCCCATGAGCTACAAATAAGAGGATATGAAACTTCTGATGTGATATTAATAGATAGTAATGTGTTGGAAGTTGATACTAAAGGTAAACTTAATTTAGATGAGATTAAAGATTTGCCTGAATTGATTAAACAATTTAGTGAATTAAAAACTAATTATCCCTACTATGGTGACATTGTTACCACTAAAAAGAAGCTTAATGGTAATATCCATTTATTACGGGGAGATATAACAGGTATAGAGGTTAAAGATAATGGACATATGTGGAAGCAATTAACTAATAAAAGCTATTATGAATATAAGGTCAAGGGACATCATAATGAGATATTATCCCATAAGTATAAAAGGGATAACTGTGGATTGATTAATGATATTTTAAATAGTATACACAGTTAAGTATTAAGATTACTTTAGTTTCTGATTCACCATTAAGTCATGATTAAGTTATGTTAAGTAAAATAATGTTGTTTAGTGATAATCTTAAAAAACACATTTGTAACTTATTGTGGAAAAATAAAGTGTTATAAACTTGCTAAAAATTATAATAGTTTTTTTATTTGTTCCGTAAAACACTATATTGGAAAATGATTTATATATCATTTTATAATAACTTAAAGGTAGTAAAGCATAACTAATTATACTAAAATATTAAATAAAAAGTGTAAAAAACCACTGGAGGATTTAAAACTGTCCGGTGGTTTTATTTTTTTTCTTAAAAAAGTGAAACAGCTATATGGATTTAACATTTATTAAAATATGATGTAATTTATTACAGGTGTAATGAAGATGGCTAGAAAAGTAATATACAGATGGCAAAACTAGTAATAATTTCCTATTGATTTTAAAATAAATCATTCTAAATTTACAAACTGACTTATAAGAAAAAAGGAATTTAGGGAAAAATGTAGAAATTTATCGATATAGAAATAAACTGTTAAGTTTTAGAGTTATAAAGGAGTGATGGCTAAATGGTGATTGAAGAAGGTAATAAAGAATTTGTAACTAATTTGGTAGAAATAATTAAACAAAAAACACGGGATGACCGAGGTATTATTTTTATTGAAAATAAACAAGATCATTTTTTGTCATATAAAAAGTTATATGACGTGGCTCTAAAGACCCTCAACGGATTGCAATTAAAAGGATTAAACCCAGGTGATGAATTGATATTTCAACTGGAGGATAATCGTGAATTTATTATTACCTTCTGGGCTTGTTTATTGGGGGGTATTATACCTGTTCCTGTATCTATAGGTAATAATGAAGCCCATAGAGCTAAACTGCTTCAAATATGGCAAGTATTAAATAAACCCTATATGATTACAAACCCTGTAACATTAGAAAATTTAGAGAAATATATTTTAGGTAATGATAATGACGAGCTAATAAAAGAGATTAAATCAAGGATTATTCTAACGGATATAATTAATGATAATCAACAAGATGGAATACTACATAATGCAAACCCCAATGACATCGCATTTCTACAGTTCTCATCGGGTTCTACAGGAAACCCAAAAGGAGTTATGTTGACCCATGAAAACCTCATAGTAAACATTAATGCCATGATTAATGGTGCTAAGTTTGATGAAAATGATTCAACCTTAAGTTGGATGCCATTAACCCATGACATGGGGATGATTGGCTTTCATCTAACCCCTCTAAAAATCGACATGAATCAATATATTATGCCAACAACAAAATTTATTACTAGTCCCCTACGATGGATTGATAAAGCTTGTGAATATAAAATAACTACCCTTGCTTCTCCAAACTTCGGATACAAACATTTCTTAACATTCTTACGGGATAAAACCGATAAGACTTGGGATTTATCTCATATTAAATTAATAATAAATGGTGCAGAACCCATTTCTGCCGACTTAAGTAACGAATTTTTTGAACATATGTCTAGATGGGGATTAAAAAAGAGTGCGGCTCTCCCTGTTTATGGATTGGCAGAAGCCAGTCTTGGAGTTACTTTTTCTAAAGTTGAAGAGGAGTTAAATTCTATTACTTTACACAGACACCATTTAGCTGTGGGGGAGAGGGTTATAGAGGTTGGAAAAGATTTAGAGTACGGTATAACCTTTGTAGATTTAGGTTATGCAATAGATGACTGCTTTATAAGAATTTGTGATGATGAAAATAATGAATTAGCGGAGGATATAATAGGTAACATTCATATATCGGGAAAAAATGTAACTAAAGGCTACTATAATAATATAGAAGCAACTAATAAAGCTATAACCCCTGATGGATGGCTAAATACAGGGGATTTAGGATTCATTCGTAATGGTAAACTATTTGTTACAGGTAGAGCTAAAGATATAATTTTTGTAAATGGACAAAACTATTATCCCCATGACATTGAAAATATAGCAGGTGAGATTAAAGGGGGAGAACTAGGTAAAACAGCTGTCTGTGGTGTGTTTAACCCACAATTGCAAAAAGAAGAAATAATGATTTTTGTTCAATACAAAAGAAAATTAGAAGACTTTATTATATTAGCTTTAGAAATAAAAAAACATATTAATAATTGTACAGGCTTGGATATAAAGCATGTATTACCAGTTAAGAGAATACCCAAAACCACCAGTGGAAAGATACAAAGATATAAGATGAAGGAAGAATATGAAGGTGGTGCTTTCACAGAGATTATCACCCAAATGGAAGTGTTACTTAAAGAAGAAATGGATAAAAGGGAAGTTGTGGTGGCAACCAACTACTTTGAAGAAAAACTGGTGGCTATTTGGAGAGAAATATTAGGTGTAGAAAATATTGGTATAGAAGACAGTTTCTTTGAATTAGGGGGTAACTCCCTAAAAGCAACATATATTGCATTGGAAGTTTTCAAAGAATTTAACGTTGAGATACCTATTAAAAACCTATTTAATAGCCCCACTATCAAAGCATTGGCAGAATACATATCTTCATCTGAAAAAAATCAATATGAAGGAATAACTAAAATAGAAGAAGCGGAATATTATGGTTTGTCTTCTCCACAAAAAAGGATGTATATATTAAATGAAATGGATAACACAGGTCTAAACTATAACATTTCACAAGTTATAACATTAGATGGGGAATTAGATAAAGGAAAATTTGAAAAGGCTTGTAGAGAACTTTTCAGAAGACATGAAAGTTTAAGAACTACATTTGAAGTATTAAATGGAGAAGCAGTACAAAAAATCCATAAGGAAGTAGATTTTTCTATTGAATATTATGAAGGCGAAGAAAAGGATATAGAAGAACTTACTAAAAGCTTTATTAAACCCTTTGACTTATCAAAAGCTCCATTAGTACGAATGGGTTTGGTTAAAATAGATAACTTAAAACATTATTTTATTATTGACGTACATCATATAATTTTTGACGGAACATCAATGGTTATATTAATAAAAGAATTATTGGAACTTTACAAGGGAAATAACTTACAAGTTTCAACGATACAATATAAAGATTATTGTACTTGGCAAAATCAACGGGCTAAATCTGAAGACTTACAAAAACAAAAAAACTATTGGTTAAATCAATTTAATGGTGAAATACCAGTACTTAATCTAATAGGAGATTATCCAAGACCAGCGTTACAAAGTTTTGAAGGAAATAGTATAAGCAACAAGTTAGGGGAAGAATTAACTTTAAAATTAAAGGAACTTTGTCAAAAGACAGGAACAACCCTATATATGGTATTATTGGCGGCATATAATGTACTATTATCAAAGTATAGCTCACAAGAGGATATAGTTGTGGGTAGCCCAATAGCAGGTAGAAACCATAGGGATTTAAACAATATTATTGGAATGTTTGTTAATACACTTGCCATGAGGAATGCACCCAAAGGTGAAAAAACATTTAAAGAGTTTTTAGATGAAGTTAAGAATAATGGATTAAAGGCTTATGAAAATCAACAATACCAATTTGAAGAATTAGTTGAAGAGTTAAATATACCAAGGGACATCAGTAGAAATCCTTTATTTGATGTAATGTTTGTAATGCAAAATATGGATATTGGTGGACATGAAGCTGGTGGATTATCAGCAAAGTACCAAGAAGTTGCAAATAATGTATCAAAATTTGATATAACTATGATTGCAGCAGAAATAGATAAGAACATCAATGTTGGATTAGAATATAGTACTAAAATATTTAAAAAATCAACAGTAGAGAGGCTTTTAAACCATTACAAAACCATATTAAATCAGATAGTTTCAAATACAGATATAAAACTGTCAAATATAAACTTATTAACAGAAGATGAGAGAAAGCAAATTTTAGTAGAATTTAATAATACAAAGGTAGATTATTTTAAGGATAAAACCATAAATAAATTATTTGAAGAACAAGTAAAAAATTCACCAGAAGATATTGCAGTTGTGTATGGAGACGATCGTCTAACCTATAGAGAGCTGAACGAAAAATCTAATCAGTTATCCAGAGTTTTAAGGGATAAAGGAGTTGGCGTTGATACAATAGTTGGTATTATGGTGGAACGTTCTTTAGAAATGATAATCGGTATTATGGCAATCTTAAAGGCAGGAGGAGCATATTTACCTATTGATACTGAATATCCAGAAGTTCGTATTAAGTATATGATTGAGGATAGTGGTATAGGAATATTGCTAACCCAAGCTGATTTAAAGGAAAAGATTGAATTTAAAGGGGAAATATTAGCATTAGATGATACCACCTTATATGAAGGGGAAATCGGTAATTTACAAGGCATTAATAGTTCTACTGATTTAGCCTATATTATTTACACCTCTGGTTCAACTGGAAAGCCGAAGGGTGTAATGGTGGGGCATCAAGGGATCGTTAATTTAACCTTAACATGGGAAAAACAATTTTTAATAGACAAAGAAGATAAAATTATTCAGTTTGCCAGTCTTTCTTTTGATGCATCGGTTTGGGAAATTTTTATGGCACTATTAACAGGAGCAGAATTACACATTATACCAACAGATATAGTAAAAAATAGTATTAAATTTGAAGAATATCTGAATGTAAATAAAATAACAACTGCCACCCTACCCCCTGCGTTTTTATCAAATATAGATATTAAAAATGTTTCATTAAAAAGAATAATATCCGCAGGATCTGTTTTAAATAAAGAGTTAATTGGAAAATGCAAGGGTAACACTCAATTAATCAATGCCTATGGACCTACGGAAGGATCAATATGTTCAACAGTTATGTTTTGTGGAAAAATTTCAAAAACCAATTCTATACCAATTGGAAAGCCAATTTTTAATACAAAGGCATATATACTGGGAGCTAATGACGAACTTTTACCTATAGGTGTGGCAGGGGAGTTATGTATTGCAGGAGATGGTTTAGCCAGAGGTTATATTAATAGACCTGAATTAACGGAAGAAAAATTTATAGATAATCCTTTTGTTGATGGAGAAAAAATCTATAGAACTGGGGATTTAGCTAGATGGTTATCAGATGGAAACATAGAATTCTTAGGAAGAATAGATCATCAAGTAAAAATTAGGGGATATAGAATTGAATTAGGAGAAGTGGAGAACTGTCTTCTTAGTTATGGGGCAATAAAAGAAGGCGTTGTTGTGGCTAAAAAAGATAATGATGGAAATCAATTTCTTTGTGGATATTTCACTTCTGATGAAACAGCAAACGTAACAATATCGGAAGTTCGCCAACATCTATCAAAGGAACTGCCAGAATATATGATTCCATCATTTATTATCCAGTTGGATAAAATGCCAGTAACCCCTAATGGGAAGTTTGATTTAAAGGCGTTACCAGAACCCGATGGGAAGTTGACGGAATACGTGGCTGCTAGAAACAAAACAGAAGAAATTTTAGTGGAAATTTGGCAGGAGGTTCTAGGGGTTGATGGTATCGGAATAAATCATAACTTCTTTGAATTAGGAGGACACTCCTTAAAAGCCACCAGCATGATGGCAAAGATCCATAAAATGTTACAAATAGAAGTACCTTTAAAAGAAATATTTACAAACCCAACAATAAAGGGGATTGCAGAATATATTGAATCAGCAGAAGAAAGTATCTATTCTGCCATAGAAATAGTTGAGGAAAGGGAATATTACCCTGTATCATCAGCCCAAAGGAGAGTATATACTCTACAACAGTTTGATAAGGAAAATTTAAGCTACAATATGCCTGGGGCTATGGTGTTGGAGGGTATGGTTGATAAAGATAGATTAGAAGACACCTTTAATAGATTAATTGAAAGACATGAATCCATTAGAACTTCCTTTGAAATGATGGAGGGGGAACTGGTACAGAGGGTACATGATGTTGTTGGATTCCAACTGGTAGTTAAAGAAGCACCAGAAGCATTGGAAGATGAATTAAAACAAATATTAAAAGATTTTGTAACACCATTCGATTTACAAAAAGCTCCCCTTCTAAGGGTAGGGTTAGTTAAAATAACCCAAGAAAAACATCTACTGATGTTTGATATGCACCATATTATCTTCGATGGAGTATCGATGGGAATTTTAATTAAAGAGTTTGTAGAACTGTATAGGGGTGACGTGGCGAAGCCATTAAGAATCCAATACAAAGACTACAGTGTATGGCAAAACCAGTTATTTGCTTCTGAAAAAATAGAAAAACAAAAAGAATATTGGCTACAACAATTTGAAGGTGAAATTCCTGTATTAAACCTAATGGGGGATTATCAAAGACCAGCTATTCAAAGTTTTGAAGGGGATAATATTGCCTATGGGTTAGATAATGATTTAACTTCAAAGTTAAAGGAAATTTGCCAACGAACAGGGGCTACTTTATACATGGTATTACTGGCAACCTATAACGTATTGTTATCAAAGTATACTTCCCAAGAAGATATAGTGGTGGGAAGCCCAATAGCAGGCAGACCCCATGGGGACTTAGATAATATCATAGGAATGTTTGTAAATACCTTAGCCATGAGGAACTTCCCACAGGGAGAAAAGACCTTTAAGGAGTTTTTACAAGAAGTAAAAGCTAACGCTTTAAAAGCCTATGAAAACCAAGATTATCAATTTGAAGAATTGGTGGAAAACCTAAATGTTCCTAGGGACATCAGTAGAAATCCATTGTTTGACGTTATGTTCATTATGCAAAACATGGAAATGTCCACATTGGAGATGGAGGGTTTAAGAATTAAGCCCTATGAAGTAGAAAACCATGTATCGAAGTTTGACATGACCCTATGGGCAACGGAAACAGACAAGGGTATTAATCTTGGTTTAGAGTATTCTACTAAAATATTTAAGAAGGAAACCATTGAAAGGTTATTGAAGCATTTTGAAAATATTTTACAGCAAATATCAGAGGGTATATCACAAAGTATTTCAGAAGATAAATCAAAAACTAAAGGCTTAGATATAAAACTTTCTGAAATTCAATTGGTGACGGAGTCAGAGAAAGAACAGCTATTAGTGGACTTCAACAATACCCTTGTAGACTATCCAAAACAGCAAACTATTCATCAAATGTTTGAAGAACAGGTGGAAAAAACACCAAATAATGTTGCAGTTGTGTATAATGGTTGTAGTTTAATCTACGGAGAATTAAATAAAAAAGCTAATCAATTGGCAACGGTATTAAGGTCTAAAGGAGTACAACCCGACACCATCGTTGGAATTATGGTGGAGCGTTCACTGGAAATGATGATAGGTATTATGGGGGTTTTAAAGGCAGGGGGAGCTTACCTACCTATTGACCCAGAATACCCACAGGATAGAATCACCTATATGTTGGAGGATAGTGGTACAAAACTACTGCTGTCGCAATCTTGGTTGAAGGAAAAAGTTGTATTCGATGGCGAAGTTATTATATTGGAAAATGGAACAATTATATTGGACGGCGATACTAATAACGATACTAATAATTATGCTGATAAGGATACTAATAATTGTATTAATAACTATACTAATTACGATGTCGATAACGATACTTCTAACTTAGATATTATCAATAGTCCGAAGGACTTAGCCTATATCATCTACACCTCCGGTAGTACAGGAAAACCAAAGGGAGTAATGATTGAACATGCTTCTGTAGTTAACTTTATATGGGCTATGGAGGAAAAAATCGACTTCCTACCAGAAAAAACAATATTAGCCTTAACCACCATTTCCTTTGATATTTTTGTATTGGAAACCCTACTACCTTTAACAAAAGGTTTAAAAATGGTGATGGCAACAGAAGAACAACAGGTAAATCCTCAATTATTAAAGGAATTAATTGTTGGGGAAGGTATAGAAATGTTACAAACCACTCCATCAAGAATGAAAATGTTAATGGAGGATGAAAGAAACATCACCACCCTTAAAAATCTAACAGAAATAATGTTGGGGGGAGAAGCCTTACCAGTTGGATTGTTAGAAGAAGTAAAGGCTAAAACCAATGCTAAAATCTATAATATGTATGGGCCAACGGAAACCACCATTTGGTCTGCTGTGGCAGATTTAACAGAAACCAATGAAGTAACCATTGGAAAACCAGTGGCAAATACTCAAATATATCTATTGGGAGAAAATAACTGTCTTCAACC
>CALJEQ010000006.1 GCA_938074565.1 uncultured Alkaliphilus sp.
AGAGAAACTAGGCTATAAAAGCATTAGTAAGAGGTATCAGTTAGTACATTAGTTCCTAGTGAACCGCCGTATACCGAACGGTATGTACGGTGGTGTGAGAGGTCGGTAGATAAAATAATTATCTACCTCCTACTCGATTACGTATTGACTGATGTATATAATTAGCAAAATCCTTTGCCTTTTCCTCAATATTAGTCACTTCTAAAATACTTCCAGGGTCATTGGCAATTTCCATCATGGTAAAGTATGGAGGTAGAAAAAAACCTTTATTAATAGTAAGGGCATCTATAAGCTGTCTTGCGATGGAATCACTGCCAGAGTTACCAGAAACTATAACGGAAAAAATAGTTTTATTGTAGAAGTTCATCCTTCTATAAAGGGTAGTGAGTCTATTAATAACAGCCATTAGGTTAGAAGCAATAGAGTCATTGTAATTGGGGCAAATCCACACTAAAGCATCAGCATTCTCCACGGCTGGTAAAATATCCTTGGTCATCACTCCTCCATAAAAACAACTTTCATTTTCGCTGAATTTCATACAGGTTTTATAGGAACATCCATAGCAATCATAAACAGAACCGTTTTTAATATAAAGCTCTTGAACTCTAGTAGTTTTTAAATTTTTCCTTACCATATGCCATAAGCTCAAGGTATTAGAAGTAGTACGAGAGCTGGAATGGAGGGCGACAATACTAGGGTTCTTTACTATAATAGAAGAATATTCCCTTAAACGTTTACCCAATTGATGAGACATCTCTAAAGATATTTCTTCAAGGGATAAATTAAGGGTTTTTTGCCATGTGCGAAAATTTAATAACCCACCTGTGGCCTCCACCAGTGGATGACCAATAAAGCTACAGCCCATTTGATTAGCCATAAAAATAATATGGGATGCAGAGCTTTTTGTATATAAGTCGGTATCACTATGGATTAACAAAGCTCCAACAGAAGACTTCATGGAGTCAAATCCTTTACTATAAAGGGTAGAGAGAAGTTGTAATAGAGGAATATTTACTCCAAATTGCCCCAGTTCCACAACAAATAATATTTTTTTATTTTGAAGGTTAGGTAAATTAGTACTATCTTTAATAATGAAGGTTTCCTGCCCCTTTGTAGCAGCCCCTAACATATTCATCAGTTGTAGAGAGGGTTCTCCAGCCATGATGACATAAATCATAGGAGACTCTCCAATTTATTATAGGTTACTTGTAAACGTTCCAGTAGCTGATGGGGAAGCTCTAATCTTTCTACTTCAACACCAGAAGGCAGTAACCGATTCATAGCACCCATATACACTCCACCCATAAAGGTGGCACTGTAATGCCAATCACCTCTAAGGGTAGCTAATATAGATAAAGTACCAGAAGAAAGGGCAGGGGCAATATATGGTTTATAACCTGTTTTTCTTACTTCTAAATTAGCCGTTTTAGCTTTTTCGGTTAAATATAAAGAAAGTTCATGGTTATAGTGCTGAATACTATCGGCTATTACTAAATCTGCACCATGGGGCCCATAGGCTCTACCTTCAGAAACATAATGTTTTGTGTTTTCCTTCTGATTAGCATAGTAGAGGGCACGGGCATTCATTACACCTAGCCCATATCCACGAATTTGTTCAGGTGCAAGACCTTCTCCATCTAGCTCTCCTGCTTCATTTGTATTACTGGAAAGATAAACGGATTTACAAAGAAGATCTACGGGGTCAGATACAACTGCAAAAATACCGTTAAAATTAGATTGACGGGCTAAGCTACCATAATGATTAATAATTTTAGAATTTGCCTCCAACTGTACCATTCTAACATCAACTTTTTCTTCACCTATGGCAGGTACATGGGCGGCAATACAAAAAAGAAAAATATCACAGTTAAAAACTTCATCTTCTTGAAGTATTTTAACATTTGGAAGAGAAGGAGTTTCATAACCATTTATTTGATTAATTTCATATTCCCATCTTTGTAACTTGTTTAAATCACGATCATAAATGCCTATTTCATCAATACAGTCTGCACCAAGAAGTCTTAAGCCAATTAATAAAGTACCACCAACATCCCCAAGACCAGCAATATTTAACCGCCATTTCTTTGGCAATGAAGAAGAAAGAGCTTTCTTCCAGTTGTTATAGGCTATGTTAACGGACATTACTTCTCGTCTATCAATCTTGTCCTTTAACCATTGGGGCATTTCACCAGTAAAGTGTTCTTCTCCATGAAGAAGGTTTAAATCCTCCTTCATAGAGAAAACAAGTGATGGGTGGGAAACTGAGAAACATCTTCTTGATTGGGTAGGTTCTATGTTTTTTAATAAGAAAATAGTGTCTTTGGATTTTTGGGCTTCTTCTTCGGTAATCAACTGAAATTGTGTATAATGTTGAGGCGAAAAAAGAATTTCATTTCCTAATCGATAGTAATTCAAATTAATTCCTCCTTATATCAGAAGATAAAATACTGGACTTTAAACGTTTTAGCAACTCTAAATCATTTTTTAGATAGCTGGATGGAGTCAAATTAAGATCATAGTTAACGTTCTCCCCATGATCAGGACATCGGGGGTATAAGAAGACCTCATTTAATAGGGAAAGATTAAGTCTACGTTCGTTAATTTTTTGATACTCCAACTCTAAGACTTTTAGTATATCTATGGCATTTGTAATAGAAACCTCTGATAATTTATAAATTACTTCATTGGCTACACCGTTAATAAAGTGAGGCGAGGTATAAGGTAATATTAAGTTAATGGAAGGTAATAAATTTTTCTCCGGATAAATTCCCCTCCATAGGGTATCTCCACCAATAAAGGGGTAAAGTAGGTTTTCGTTAAACCATAATCTAAGCTTAGGGATAAAATAAGCACTATCTACTTCACGATTTTGAATTTCCATTAATTCTTTACCCCTGCCAGAGAGAATTCCAACAATTATTTTTTTTACACCAACATTTTGAGCTTTTAATAGGGGGTCTAATGCCTTAATGCGATAGCCTTTATTTAAAATATCATCTACCAAAATAACTGATCGATTAAATGAACCAATCATCTTAATTTGATTAACTAAATCTAGATAATAAGGATATGGACCAATGGAGAATCCCTTCATGTCTGGTCTAAATAGTTTTTCTGTGTGTAATGACTTGGTAACAGTGTTGGGAACAATGGATCGATTAAGGATATTACCAAAAGGGACACACATGAAATCCCCTAAATTTCTTGGATTTGAAGGAATTGGAGACACACCATTAACCTCACATATTTTTCTTACCAGTGTCTCGTCAATAATACTTCGGTCAAAAGACAGTACAAGGTTACCTGGATACAACTCCGTTAATGCAGCTTGAAGTTTTTTTCTTGTGCTGGAGATGACTTCTTTTACATAATAATTACTTCTAAAGGGTTCTTTAATGATGGTTTCTAAGTCCAAATTCAATGTACAGGGGTTAGTCATATCTACTGCTAATATTGGATTATTATCAGTAGATAGAGGTAACAATTGAAACCCATGGAGCTGTATCATCTCTAACAATTCTTCAGAGGATTCATTATCAATGGAATTTCTAAAAATGCCATAACCAAAGTCGTTTCTTAAAGAATAGGTTAAGGTTTCTGTAAGGATAATTTGATATAGTGAATTTAAGTTTGCATAATCTTTTGCAAAAAATCCATCATAAGAAATGATTCTTCCCCTATAGTTTTTCCTTATTATTTCTGTAATTTGACTGTTTTTAAATTCTTGATAAATCATGTCTGACGGTATCCAATGGAAGGCTGAATAAGCTAAAAGTTCACCTTTATTATGGATGTCTTTAATAATAATTAACTTACCATCGGGTTGTTGGCAAATCCATCTAAGTTTTGCCACAGCGTCTTCATCTTTTCCATGAAAGGTAGTGGCTATTTCTTGGAATAAAGATTCATCATTCCCCTCGAATACATCAATACTTATCGATATGGTTTGAGTAATTGACTTATACAGAGGTTCTTTGCGATAAAGGTTATTTTTATAAATATATTTTTGTGCTAGAGGGTCTATTAATCTTGAAATATCCCTGTTTTCATCAATATAGTTTCTAATTTGGGTTGAACTAATTTCCTCATATTGAGGAGGTAAATTTAGTTTAATGACAGGTGCTAAAATTTGTTTAATTGCATTTTCTAGTAAATCATTATAAGTCTGTTGATTCTCCACTTCCTTACGTTCAAAAATGATGTGGGGAAAGTGATGTATTGATGAGTCTTGTGGAGCTAATTGGTAGGCAGATGCATTAATAATTACATCACTGCCGACAACTATATAGACTTCATCGGTGGAAACATTATCTTTTAATTTCTTCAAATCCATAGGGTTAGCAATGTTTGTAGGGAAATCTTCTGGATAAATATAAATATTCATTTCATCTGCAATGGATTGACTAATAATATTTTTTCTAATTAAATTTGGTTGTGTTCGTTTGGACCAAGAAAATTCATCAACAGCTAAATAAACCTCAAATCCATTATCCCTTATAGCCCTTGATATTTCCTTATGCCCAAGGGTAAAGGGGTCGAAGGTACCAGGGAAGAAGGCTACCTTTGAAGGCGAATTAATTTTAATTTCACCATAAGAAAAAACATAGTTTGATATAAAGCGATAAATATGATTTAAGCCTGATGAATTGGTGAGGAACAGTAGTTGGGTTTCTTCGCATTCGGATAACAAAGTAAGGATCTTTTTTCCAATTGATTCAAAAATAGAATTCTTTTCCATTAAGGATAGTTTATTAGAACCAAATAATTGCTTACCAATAACACTAAAGGAAATCTGTCTAATTTGTAGGTCATCATGAACTAAGCCATTCAATAAAATGCCTAAAAGTTTTAGTCTTCGCTTGTTGTAAATATATTCATTTTCTTGATATTGTTTTTTGTATAAAGAATAATTGGAAACTATGATTCCCATTGTCTTTAATAAAAGAGATTTTATTTGATTGCTGGCTTGACGAATTTTTTCTTCTAAGTCTTCAATAATTTCATCCAACTCAAAAGGTTGTAGATAAAGAAGAATTTCTCCTAAATAATTAGGAATATATTTAGTGAATTGATAGCCTTCAATTTCTAAAGCTCTTAAAAGTTCAATAGCAATATCATTTCGTTGTTCTATTGGAAGATGGGGAAAAAGTTTTATTAAAGCTTTACCCGCACCATTACGAACGCTTTCAATGGCACTGACCTTTAATAAGTTACAAAAATGCATTGCAGTATAAAGTCCACTGGTTTTTCCACTTTCAAGATAGTATTCTGTTAGCATTTTTACTTGTACTTTTTTGGTTACCCAACTGGTGGCAGTTTTTAAATTACTTAAGAAAATATCAGAAAGTTTCTCCATATCTTTTTGGCATAGGTTGTTGTAATGGTTTACTCTTTTTTCATCAATAGATAGTTTTTCATAAATCTTTAATTTAAGATAATTTTCAGCTGGAAATACGAGGTCGTCATCCTGTTGAAGCATATTAATTATTTTATTTACTAAATCATTATTAGTATCAATATGGCATATGAGATAGTAAACAGCCTCAAGAGAAGCCACCTTAAGGTCTTTTATAGAACTTTTTAAGTTTGTAGAAATATAGTTACAAATAATTTCAAGGGAGTTAGAGTCTCCTTCAAGGGGTATATATTTTATAATGTCTAACAAATAAATGTTGATGTTAGTGTTAAAATAAGTTTTATCGGTATAATACTTCAGTACAACTTTTTTGTACTGTTGAATTTGAGTAGGTTGGCAACTGGAGAATATAGAAGTAATTAAAACCTTGAAACTATAACCCATCCAGTGGCGATGTAAGGGGATTACATTATGGGGTGGAGAAATAAATAAGCTAAGGTATTCATCCAGCAGTCCACAACTGGTTATGTCAGCAGGGGCTATGGTTACGCCTTCCGGGATCTCTTTTCGATAATCCTCATCAAACATTGTTATTAAGTTGCCCATCAACTCTGCACATTGCCTTCTAATATCTTCTTCTGAATGAATTAGTTTTTCATATAAAAATCTTAAAGTAATCATTTTTTGTTTTTGTGTCAAGTAGGTGGAGTATTCTTGAAACACGTCTAAATACTCCCTTAAATTTCTGGGGTCTTTTTCGCTACGGGCCATTTCTAATATTTCATTTAAAGAAGTTTCGTTTCTAAATTGATGCATTAAATGTATATTGTGACGAATGGCAAGATATTTGAGATGTTGTGTAACTTCGTTACTCTTCATTAAAGCATAATATTTTTTCTTAGGATGATAAATTGAAGGAATAGGTAGCGTTGGGTCTGTTTCAACACCTAAACTTACAATATAATCTTCAAAGTCCTTTAGTTTAGAATAAACACGGGTATATCTTCTTTCTTTAGCTCCATCTAGGTTGTCCAGTTTATTTAAAATAACGTCAAAGGAATCTTTTAGATTAAAGAATTTCATTTCATATTGATTATTTTGATTTAAGTCGTTTTTAACACGAAAATCTGCATAAATTAAAATTAATGACTCTATAGATAAGTTTTCTAATTCTAAATCCCAAACGGAGTGATTAAGGGCAATATGACCAATATAGGTTATTTCACGATTCTTAAACCATAAATCGGTATAATAATAGTGAAGATAGGCAACTCGTTTACCTTCTAAACTTTTGCAACCAAATTTACCTAAGTCGTGACCTGCTGCGGCTCCAGAAACTCTGCCTAAATCAACAGGAACACCAGCGTCTAATAATTGTTTTCCTATAAACAGTGATAGATGATGAACACCAGAGATATGATCCAGTGTATTGTGATGAAGGACTTCTTGATTTAATTTCATCATTTCATAAATAAACTCTGTATAAAAATACCATTTGAATTGTTTATATTCTTCAGATACCCTATAATGATTTTCTTCTTCTGATGTTAGAAAACGTAGTGGGTATTGTTGAACAATGGTATTACCATAACTTTCTTTTTCTAAATGGCAAATAACCCTTAATACATGTAAGTAAAGAAGACAACCATTGGTGAAATAGTCTTTTAAATCAATTTCCACAGACTCAGGAAAGGACTTGCTTAAGCTGAATTGATAGATATAATATAAGGGATTTTCAGGAGCTTGATTCCCCCAAAGATTTTGTAAAATCTCTTGGCAAAGGGTAAAAACAGCATGACAACTATAGTCTCCATCATTGACAATATGGGCTATTTGGTTAATAAATGATGGTTCTTCTATTTGTAGTTTGATGAAGTCTATGTCCAATTGAAGTGCTTCAATAAAATCTGGTTGTAGTAGTTGACTACAAACGCTTTGATATAAGCGTCTAGGTGTAACCATATATAAAACCCCCTTTCAAAAACGCTAAAGTGTTTAAAATTTATTTGTTACTAATCATTATATCCCAACAATAAAATAATAATAAAGGGTATCTGAAAGAAAAATATTAATTGGTTCTTTATTAGTATGTATTTTATTGAGTTTGTCAACAAACTTAATGTATTAGTGCTGTTTTTAATAGACTTTTTGTGAACATTTTTGTATAGTAAAATTAAACTAATAAAAGGAAGTGTAATTATGTTTAGGCTATTTATTTTACTGTTACCCACAATAGTTTTAACAATAACTGCAATTTTAATTAAGTACTATAAGTGCTATTGGCTTATATCTGGCTATAACACTTCATCTAAAAAGGAAAAGGAAAAGTATAATACAGAAGGTTTAGGAAATTTTATGGGTAATGTACTTTTTGTTTTGGCGGGAATAAACTTATTTGGTATTATATTAAAGAAGTTAGGTTTTGAGTTGTTGGGGGATTTAACTTGGATTGTCTTTTTAGTAATAATTTTTTATCTAATAATAAAAAGTCAACGGTTCTATCGAGATGACCATAACACTTTAAGGTTGAGTACAAAAGTTATGTTATTGGTGGTATGTATTCCATTATTGTTCTTGTTTTTTATTCCACTGATTTATGGAACAATGCCAAATGAGGTTTACTTTGAGGGGAAGAATATTGAAATTACAGGTATGTATGGTACTACAATTAATACTGAAGCCGTTACCTCCATTGAATTAATTTATGAAATACCCAATATTGACAGGAAGATAAATGGATTTAGTTTTGGACATTTTAGAAAGGGTACCTTTAAGTTGAGAGATTGGGGTAGAGGAAGGATTTATATACAATCTAAAACAACACCTTATATACTAATAAAACATAAAAGAGAAGGTTTTATTTTAATAAATTTTAAAAGTATAGAAGATACTATTGAGGTTTATGAGATGATTTCTAATTAAATCATCATTGATTTTGCAAAGCCATCTTGTAAAAGATTATAGTAAGAAATTTATTAATAAATTGACAACCCTATAGGCTTATGCTAATATATTTAAGAATATGACTACCTTTAATTTGGTACAGAGAGACCAGAAAGGAATGAAGTGTTATGAAAAATAAGGCTATGTTTTTTTATTGTACAAAAAAATATAATATATACAATTATAAGTTATTAAAAAACAATGGAGTAATGGCTTTGTCACCATTGTATATTTTAATTTCTACATCTTTATTAATTATTAATTTAATCCAGAGCAACAAAAAGAAGATTTGTAAATCCTCTTTTTGTTGCTCTTTTTGTTTTATCTAAAGGTAAGTAACAAATTTTACAACATAGACTTTATGGATAAAGTGGAATAATGGAAAAATTAAATAATTAAATACAATTGTTAATTGAAGGGGAGGTATAAATGGATGAAGATATTAATTAAAAATGGTAGATTAATTGACCCAATGACGAAAACCGATAAAGTAATGGATTTATTAATAGAAAATGATATTGTTAAGGCTATTGGAAAAAACCTTGAAGTTAATTCAGAAAAAATAATAGATGCCACTGGTTATTGGGTTGTACCAGGACTAATAGATGTACATGTTCATTTAAGAGAACCTGGTTATGAATATAAAGAAACAATTTTATCAGGAAGTTGTAGTGGGGCAAAGGGTGGCTTCACCACCATCTGTTGTATGCCAAATACTAACCCAGTTATTGATAATAAAGATGTTGTTGAATTTATAAATAAAAAAGCTCAATTGGCAGGGGTGGTTAATGTCTTACCAATTGGTAGTATTACAAAAGGTCAACGTGGGGAAGAAGTTGCTAATTTACACGAACTAAAGAGGGCAGGAATTTGTGGTATCAGTGAAGATGGA
This sequence comes from uncultured Alkaliphilus sp., assembly GCA_938074565.1. Lineage (GTDB taxonomy): Bacteria > Bacillota > Clostridia > Peptostreptococcales > Natronincolaceae > Alkaliphilus. The sequence continues at coordinate 9,192 of CALJEQ010000006.1, forward strand.
AAAACAGTAATTAATGAAGACCTTTTAAATCAAGCCATGAAGGAGGCTAAAAGTTTAAATTTACCTGTATTATCCCACTGCGAAGATCATCAACTGGCAGGGGATGGAGTAATGAATAAAGGGAAATTAGCAGATGATTTGAGACTTAAAGGTATACCAACAGAAGCAGAGGAAAGCATTATTTTAAGGGATATTAACTTAGCAAAAAAAGCAGGTTGTAAATTGCATATATGTCATGTAAGCACAAAGGGAGCAGTGGGTATTATACGACTTGCTAAACTTAGGGGAGAAAAGGTTACAGCAGAGGTTTGCCCCCATCACTTTAGTTTAACGGAGGAAGCTGTGGGGGAGAAAGACCCTAACTTTAAAATGAACCCTCCATTAAGGGGAAAAGACGATGTGGAAGAAATTTTAATGGGACTTAAGGATGGGACAATAGATATTATTGCCACCGACCACGCCCCCCATCACTTAGAGGAAAAGGCATTGGGTTTTGAGAAAGCCCCCTTTGGGGTTGTAGGTTTAGAAACAGCAGTGGCATTGGGAATTACAGAACTGGTGGAAGTGGGAATATTAACACCAATGGAACTAATTGAAAAAATGAGTTCTAACCCAGCAAAATTATTAGGAATAGATGGGGGAAGTATTAGAATTGGAAACAAAGCTGACATCGCCATGATAGACCCTAAAATAGAATATGAAATTAATGTTGATGAGTTTAGTTCTAAAGGTAAAAATAGTTCCTTTCATGGAAAGCGGGTAAAGGGAAAGGTTATTTATACCATTGTTAATGGAAGAATTGTTGTTGAGGAAGGTCAATTAATAACTGAAATAATTGAACAATTAAATTACAATTCTAAGATAGATAAATAATTAAGGGGGATTTTAAATGATAGATAAATTAATTGAAAAAATACAAGAAAAAGAAAACCCAACGGTGGTGGGGCTAGACCCAAGATTAAATTTTATACCAGAACATATTAAAAATGATGCCTACGAGAAATTTGGTAAAACACCAGAGGGGGCAGCAGAAGCCTTCTATCAATTTAATTGCCAAATTATTGATGCTATTTATGACATTGTACCTGCTGTAAAACCACAGATTGCAATGTATGAACAATATGGTGGCGCTGGTATAGAAGCTTATATTAAGACGATAAAATATGCTAAAGAAAAAGAACTGGTTATTATAGGTGATATTAAGAGGGGAGACATTTCCACCACTGCTGAAGCCTATGCCGATGGTCATATTGGAAGAGCTAATGTGGAGGGGGAGAAGTTTGAAGTCTATCACGAAGACAGTATAACCCTTAATGCATATTTAGGTTATGATTCTATTCAACCCTTTATTAAAGATTGCTTAGAATATAATAAAGGTTTATTTGTTTTGGTTAAAACCTCTAACCCTAATAGTGGGCAAATACAAAATTTAGAGGTTGGTGGTAGAAAAATTTATGAAATAATAGGTGAAATGGTGGCAGAATGGGGTCAGCAGGTAATGGGAACAAAGGGCTATAGTAGTATTGGTGCTGTTGTAGGGGCTACCTACCCTGAAGAAGCAACGGTTCTAAGAAAAATAATGCCCCATACTTACTTTCTAGTACCTGGTTATGGAGCTCAAGGAGGAACAGCGGAAGACTTAAAGGGGTGCTTTAATAAAGATGGGTTAGGGGCAGTTATTAATTCATCTAGAGGAATTATAGCGGCTCATCTTCAAGAAGAAAACAAGAGAAGATTTTCTGAAAAGGAATTTTATTTGGCAGTTAGGGAGTCGGCTGTTTTAATGAAGGCAGATTTGAAAAAAGTTATTGGATAGTAAAAAAACTAATTATAAGACATGATAAAATCAACTAATTTGGGGGTGAAATAATGATGGAAAAACTTCAATTAAAAATTAGAATGAATGAAGAAATTGCACCAAAGATTTATAAGATAATATTTTTAGCAACAGAAATAGTAAAAAAAGCTAAGGCAGGGCAATTTATAAACTTATATTGCAACAAAGGAGAACTTTTACTACCCCGTCCCATAAGTATTTGTGAAGTCAATAAAAAAACTGGCGAAATCACTTTAGTGTATGCTGTAGTGGGTAAAGGTACAGAAATTATTTCAACAATGAAGAGTGGAGATACCATTGAAGCGATTGGGCCTTTGGGAAATGGATTTTCTGTTGATGAAGAAGTTAAACAACATCTTATTATCGCAGGGGGAATAGGAGTTCCTCCTATGGTGGAACTGGTGAAGTTCCTTAAAGGAAATATTACTGTATATTTAGGGTTTCGTTGTAACCCAATTTTGGTGGAAACCATTAAACAATACGGTGCAACTGTCTATGTGGCAACGGAGGATGGTAGTGTAGGTATAAAGGGAAATGTTATGGACTTAATTAATCAACACAATCCAGTTGCAGAAATGATATATAGTTGTGGGCCAAAGCCAATGTTAAAAGCTGTAGCAGAATGGTCAGAGAAATTGAAAATACCTGCACAACTTTCTCTAGAGGAAAGAATGGCTTGTGGTATTGGAGCTTGTTTAGTATGCACCTGCAAAACAAAAAAAGAGCAAGACTGGGAAAACAAAAGGGTTTGTAAAGATGGTCCAGTATTTTGGAGGGATGAGGTGATTTGGCATGACTAAGGTTAATATGAAGGTGAATATATCAGGGGTGGAATTAAAAAACCCAGTGATGACAGCTTCGGGTACTTTTGGTTCGGGAATAGAATATGGAGAATTTGTAGATTTAAATCGTTTAGGGGCTGTGGTGGTAAAGGGCATTGCTAATACATCGTGGAAGGGGAATGCCAGTCCTAGAGTGGCGGAAACCTTTGGAGGAATGTTGAATAGTGTAGGACTTCAAAACCCAGGGGTAGATGAATTTATTCAAAAAGACATCCCTTTTCTAAGGAAATATGACACGAAAATCATCGTTAACATAGCAGGAAAAACAGTGGAAGAATATTGTGAAGTGGTGAAAAAATTGGCTACTGCTGATATAGACCTATTGGAATTAAACATTTCATGTCCCAATGTAAAAGAGGGGGGAGTTAGTTTTGGAACTGATGCTAAAATGGTGGAATATGTAACTAAACAAGTAAAAAGAGTTTCAAAACAACCATTAATTGTTAAACTAACACCAAATGTAACCGACATTGTGGAAATTGCAAAGGGGGCAGAAGCAGGTGGAGCTGACGGATTATCCCTCATTAATACATTGTTGGGTATGGCGATAGATATTCATAAAAGAAAGCCAGTTTTGGCAAATGTTGTGGGGGGGCTTTCTGGGCCAGCCATAAAACCAGTGGCTATTAGAATGGTATATCAAGTGGCTAAGGCTGTAGGGTTACCCATTATTGGAATGGGAGGAATAATGACAGGGGAAGATGCCATTGAATTTATCCAAGCAGGGGCTACGGGGGTGGCAGTGGGGACAGCTAACTTTATTAATCCTACAGCTACAATGGATGTATTAGAGGGAATAGGAAAGTATATGAACCAATATGGTGTAGAAAAAATAAGTGATATAAGAGGTATTATAGCATAAGGTGTTTTTAAAAATTAAAATATAAAACCTAAATTCATAAAAGAAAGGTGAGAAATTATGTTAAACAAAGAGCGAGTATTAGAAATTTTAAAAGAAACTAATGTATTACTGGAGGGTCATTTTTTATTAACCTCAGGAAGACATAGTAACCAATATATGCAATGTGCAAAAATATTACAATACCCCTGGTACACAGAGGAAATTGCAGGGGGACTGGCAGAAGCTTTTCAGGGTGATAAAGTAGACTTAGTTGTTGGACCTGCCATGGGTGGAATTATCTTAGCTTATGAAATGGCTAGAAAACTAAAGGTTATGAATATATTTGCAGAAAGGGAAGATGGAAAAATGACTTTAAGAAGAGGTTTTTCCATTCCAAAGGGTGCTAGGGTATTGGTGGCAGAAGATGTGGTTACCACTGGAGGGTCAGTTAAGGAAGTAATAGAAATTGTTAAAGCCCAAGGGGGTGAAGTGGTGGGGGTAGCTGTTTTAGTAGACCGAAGTAATGGAACAACTGATTTTGGAACAAAACTAGAAGCAGCATTAACCACAGAAGTCATTTCCTATGACCCACTGGAGTGTCCTTTGTGTAAAGAATACGGTAATTCTCCTATAAAACCTGGTAGTAGAAATATTTAATAAAAGAAAACATTAATTATTAATTTATAAAGGAAATTTAAGCCCTTTGTCTAAATATAATGACATAGGGATTTTTTTTTCTATAAATATAGGCTAATTGTAAGGAGGGGAGTCCTAGTGTATATAAAGTTCTTAGAAATGTTAGATGGTCTATTTACAGTAAAACAAACTAAGCATACATGGAAAAGGGTGGTATTTACCTTTGTTTTAGTAATACTGATGGTTATGAGTGTTCCACTTTATTTTAGGTATGAGAGAGCTGTTTATGAGAATTATTATGATGAATATATGCAAGCTAAACAACTAATAATGGAGTATTATAAAGTCCATGAAGAATTTCCTATAGGGGAAAGATTTGATTTTGCAAAAGAAAAGGATTTACGGATCTTTTTCACTGAACATAAGATGAGTATGAATCGAAAGCTTTATTATGTAGATACTGCCTTATTACTAGAATTAAAAGACTTTAAATATACCTATGTTATAGATGTAGATAATCAATTTGTTTTTACACGTGAATTTGTTGTATATGCCATGGAAAGATGGCATTATGCTAAGTAGTTAAAGAAATTTTATTAATGGATTTATCAAAAAGGAGCTAATAGTTAAAATGTTTAATAAAACTAATGAGGTGAATTAAATTGAGAATATCTAACTATCATATGCATTGTTCATATTGTGATGGTGCAGGTGAACCAAAACAATATGTGGAAGAAGCTATAAAGAAGGGGTTTAGTGTAATTGGATTTTCTAGTCATACTCCTGTTCCTATTGACAATTGTTGGACTATGAAGGAAGAAAGAATGCAGGAGTATTTAGACAACATAGAAGAATTAAAAAAGGAATATAGTGAAAAAATTGAAATTTATACTGGACTTGAAACCGACTACTTCGAGGGAGATAATCGTAATATTTTCAATACTTATAAAGTTGACTATCAGATTGGATCTGTTCATTTTTTAAAGGACTATAAAACAAACAATTATTATACAGTAGATGGAAATAAAGAAGATTTTGAAAAGACATTATATGAATGTTTTGAAGGAGATATAAAACAGTTCGCCAGTAATTATTATCATCAAATTATTAAAATGTTAGAAGAATATACTCCCGAAATTTTAGGGCATCTTGATGTTATTAAGAAGAATAATGGTGACGGAAAGTATTTTTTAGAAGAAGAACAGTGGTATAGAGAATTAATAGAAAAAGTACTGGATGTTGTAAAGGATAAGGGTATCATTGTTGAGGTAAACACAGGTGGTATTACAAGGGGTTATATTCAAGAACCATACCCCAGTAAGTGGATTCTTGCGGAATGTAAAAAGAGAGAAATACCTGTTATGGTTAATTCAGATGCCCATTCAGTAGAAAACATTGATGGATGTTTTGATTTAGCCTATTCAATCTTAAAGGAAGTTGGTTATAGGGAATTGGCGATTTTAAAGGATGGGAAATGGGGAAGCACTAATTTTTAATAGGATATATATGAGACTTTATAAAACTAAGTTAAAATTTATAAAGACTAAATATGTTTATAAGCTAAATGGTTAGGGTAACGAAATATAGTATAAATTACAGGAGACTTCTTTTGGAGAAAAAAGAGGTCTCCTGTATTATTACTTTGATAGATTTTTTGATTTAATATCTTCGGTAAGTACCTCGTTCATACTACCAGTACGATAACCTAATAAGTCTAGGGTGGCATAATCAAAACCTATTTCTTTAAAATAAGTACCTACTTTATCCATTGTATCAGTATCAAAAAACTTAACTCGCTCTTCTTTAGCAATTTCAATTCTTGCAATGTTTTCATGGTGGCGTACTCGAATTTGTCTAAATCCTAAATCCATTAAAAATTGTTCTGCCAGTTCCACCATTTTTAGTTTTTCAGTAGTTATTTCATTTCCATAGGGAAAACGGGAGGATAAACAAGCAAAGGCAGGTTTATTCCAAGTGGGTACTGCTAGTTCTTTAGATAGTTGACGAATATCATCTTTAGTTAATTGAGCCTCTTTTAGTGGACTAATTACATTTAATTCTTTTGCAGCGTGCATACCTGGTCTAAAGTCAGAAAGATCGTCAAAATTAGAACCATCTAAAACATGTTTATAACCATATTGATCTGCTACTTCACGAACTTTAGTAAATAATTCATGTTTGCAATAGTAACAACGATTAACTGGATTTTTAGAAAATCCTTCAATGTCTAGTTCCTCTGAAACAATAGAAATATGCTTAACACCAAAATCTTTAGCATACTGGATTGCTTCATTATATTCCCTTTCAGGGTAAGTGGAGGAACGGGCAGTAACAGCAATTACCTTATCTCCTAAAACATCGTAGGCAACTTTAAGAAGAAATGTACTATCTACTCCACCAGAGAAGGCAATAGTAACACTTTCAAGATCTTTAATAATTTCTTTAAGTCGAGTATATTTATCGGCTAAATTCATAAAAAACCTCCTAGTTATATATGGCTAAAAGTATATGTATGATGGTATTAGTTTATCATAACTATTTAATGTATTCAATTATACATATAAAGATACTAGTTATAATGTGTAAAGTAAGTTATTTTTATTTATATTTTAGTAGTGTTAATATATAATATTGTAATATAAACACTGAACTTTTTAGTTATAAAAACGTTCAATAGATAGGAGGTTGTTATGGAGGAACATTTATTAGTAAAAATGGCTAAAAGAAATGACAAATTAGCTATGGAGAAACTACTTCATAATAATTATTCAATATTAAAGGGTTATCTATTGAAAATGACATTAAATCAGACAATTACAGATGATTTAACTCAAGAAACCATGCTAAAGGCCATATTAAATATTGAAAAATATGAACATAAAGCTAAATTTTCTACTTGGTTAATTACTATTGCAACAAATTTATATCGAGATCAATTAAGGAAAGATAAGCGTTTGATATACCAAGAAGAACAATTTGATTTTAAAGATACAAGAAATATAGAAGAAGATCTTATAAAAAAGGTTGAATATGAAAATTTAAAAAAGGTTTTAAAAGAATTACCAGAAGAAAAAAGAATGATTTTTATTTTAAAGCATTATTATGATTATACATATCAAGAAATATCTGAAATACTAAATTGTCCTGTGGGAACAGTCCGATCAAGGTTACATTACTGTATAAAAGAAATAAAAAAACATATGGAGGGAGGGGAAAATGGTGAGTAAAGGTTGTAGCCAATATCAAGAAGATTTAATGGACATATATTATGGAGAGTTGGAATGGGATGTTAAAACTAAAGAACATCTTTTAAATTGTGAAGAATGTAATGGTTATTGGGAACAATTAATGGAAATGAAAAAAACATTAGAAATAACCAGTGAAGAGCCTATTAACTATAGTGAAATAAGGAATGTGATGGAGAAGGCAGAAGAGATACAACAAAAAAATTCCCTTAAAGATTTATTTATTTTTATAATTTTAGCCAGTGGGTTTCTGTTTACCATTGCCAGTTTAGTCTTTAAAGGTTACGGTAGATCTATTTTGTATTTGCAAGGAATATTACATCTGGCATTACCATTAAGCCTTCCTTTTCTCTTAAAAAGACGGTTGTTAAAGGAGGAATTAGATGAACATTAATATAGATAAAAAAAGTCCTGTGGTATGGGGATTTATTATTTTAATAGTATTAATACAAGCAAGTTGGATTTTTAATGATGCATCAAAAAGAGGAGAAAATAAATGGATATGGGGACTGTTGGGCTGTATAAACGTTCCTTCCTCATTATTAATTTACCTCATAGTAACTAGAAATATAATCAAATCAAAACCCTGCAATAGCTGTGGTGGTTATGGAAAAAAAAGTGCAAAATATTGCTCCCATTGTGGGGAAAAGTTAGAATAAAAAAGGTTCAAAAAAAATACGAAAAAAAATTTTTCGTATTTTTTTTGAACCTTTTTTATTAGTAGAACGTTATAGATGTAAATAAAAAATAAAGGGGAGAGCTAAAATGTTAGATTTAAAAGATATAACATTAATTGAATTAGTAAAAATGTTGGCACCATTAATTATAATGGAGTTGAGTTTAAAAGTATTTTGTCTTTATTTAATTATAAAAAACGGAGTTAGGAACTTATCCAAGTTGGTGTGGGCAATTATTTTACTGGCAAATATAGTAGGACCAGTTGCATTTCTATTGTTTGGAAGAAGGAGGGATTCAATTGATTAAAGTTGAAGGCTTAGTAAAAAAATACAATGATCATTCTGTGTTAAAGGGAATTAATTTTGAAGTTAAGAATAATGAGGTATACGGTTTTTTGGGTCATAATGGTGCGGGGAAATCAACGACAATTAATATTTTAACTGGATTAATTAAATATAACGGGGGCAATGTGATGGTAAACGGAAGTGTTGGTTATTTACCAGAAGACCCTAAGTTTTATCCATATATGACAGCTAGGGAATATCTTCGCTTTATTGGTGAACTAAGTAACACTAATAAAGCAAGCATAAACTCCCGCTGTGATGAATTGTTAGAATTGGTAAAATTAAAAAATGCTGCCAATAGAAGAATAGGTGGATATTCAAGAGGAATGAGACAGCGAATGGGGTTTGCAGTAGCTCTTTACAATAACCCTCAACTTTTATTATTGGATGAACCTGCATCTGCTTTAGACCCAGAAGGAAGAAAAGATATGATGGATTTAATTAAAGGTTTTAAAGAAAAGGGAGGAACTGTATTTCTATCAAGCCATATTTTAAGTGACTTAGAACGTATTGCAGATAGAATAGGTATTTTGAATAAAGGACAAATGGTGATGGAGGGTAGTTTAGATGAAATTAAAAGGGAACATCTACTGCCTATCTACGATATAGAATTTGAAGAGCCATGTGGAGAAGTAGCTGAAAAAATAAGAGTTTTAAATTGGGTGGAAGATGTGGAAGTGGAGGATAGAACAATGAGTATAACTGTAAGAGATCAACAGGTAGCTAATAATCTATTATTAAGAGCCTTATGGGAGAATAATATAACTGTAGTTTCCTACCAAGTTAGAAAAAGTAGTTTAGAAGATATTTATATGAGGGTGGTGCAGGAAAATGAATAGTTTTAAAGTGTATTTTAAGAAAGAAATAATGGAAAGTATTCGTTCTTATCGATATATTATTTTAGCAGCTGTATTTATAGGTTATGGGATACTAGATCCTGTATTATTGAAAATGCTACCAGCAATATTAGAAAAACAAGGGGATGCAGGTATTGATTATAGTCAATTATTTAGGATAACCCAAGTCAGTGCCTTGCAAAGTTTTATGGGAAATTTATTTCAGATGGGGATATTAGTATTAGTTTTATGTTTAATGGGAGTAGTGTCGGAAGAAATAAAAAATTATACATTTGTACTGCCTTCTACTAAGAAACTTTCTTTTGGTGGAGTAGTATTAAGTAAAAGTTTACATTATAGTCTATTGATGGTGGTTTTAATATTTAGTGCTTTGATGGTAAATTACTATTACATTACCACATTATTTCAAGATGATTTTGTAACTTTTCAACAAGTAATGAAAAGTGGATTCTTTATTTCTTGTTATTTTATCTTTATCATAAATCTTCTGGTATGTATTAGTAGTTTCTTTAAAAAAGGAGGTATTGTGTCTCTTGTTACTTTAGGTATTTCTTTATCAATGCCCTTTTTAAGTCAAATCAATGCTCTAAGAAAGGTATTACCCTATTATTTTCTTCAAAGAGCAGGACAACTATCACAACCTTTAGATTCTTCAATAATATTACCTTTGATATTATTAGTTACCTACATTGTACTATTAAATATAATTGCTATACTAAAATTAAATAGGGTGGAGTTGAGTTGATAAGTTTATGAAGGAATCTATTCACCTGTAGCGAATCCTATTTATAGGAGGTGGTGAAGTTGAAGGAGACGAAAAAAATCATCTTAATTACTGGAACAGAAGATACAAGAAGAACCCTTCACAAACAAATACATTCGTTAATATATCCTCTTGGAATAGTGGATAGTTTTGCATCAGATGAGGGATTACCATCCTTTGTTACTGGAGACTTAATTGTGCTATCTACAGGTCTTCTGATGGATACAGTTATTAACGTACTAGATCCTGATACACCATTAGTGATTGCCCGACGAATGATAGATTATGATTATATTGATCAAATTTTAGTATTGCCAATGGGTAAAAAGGTACTTTTAGTCAATGATGTACAAGAAACCACTTATGAAACTATAGACTATCTTAAACGTCTAGGAATAGATCATCTGAATTACAAACCATATTATCCTGGTGGAGAAATAGATTTACAATGTACCATTGCCATAACTCCTGGAGAACGTCATTTAGTACCTAATCATATTAAGGAAGTCATTGATATTGGACCGAGACTAATTGATATGACATCGATTATGGAGATTTTTAGAAAATTAAATATTATAGATGCCAGAGCAGATGTTCTTTCAGAGAAGTATATAAAAAAAATTATACAAATGACAAAAAAAATAGCCCAATTCAGTAGTGAAAAATCCGCATTAAATCAACAGTTAATGACGGTTATTAATAATATTAATGATGCCATCGTTGTTACGGATGAAAAAGGAAATATTCATTTAATGAATGATAATATGGAAAATCTATTAAAAGTAAGTAAGAAACGGGCACTACACCAAAATATTCGATTTTATCTGCAAGATAAATGTTTATTGCATTTTATTTTTGAAGAAGTAACAGAAAAAAGTAAAATATTAAATTACAAACAGCAGGACTTTGTGGTGGAGCGTTTTTGGTTTGAAGAGACAAATTTAATTGTTATTACCTTTAAAAATCCCCATGAAACATTAGAAATAGAAAGAAAACTTAAACGTGAGCTGATCAATAAAGGGTATGTAGCGAAATATCACTTTCCGAATATTATAGGGGAAAGTAGATTAATAAAAGAGGCTAAGGAGATTGCCAATAAGCTAGCACGGGTTGACTATACAATATTAATTGAAGGAGAAAGTGGTACTGGTAAAGAGTTGTTTGCCAGTGCTATTCATAATGCCTCTGCCCGTAGAGAAGGACCATTTCTTGGCGTGAATTTCAGTGCATTGTCGGAAGAACTGGTGGAAAGTGAACTGTTTGGATATGAGGAGGGGGCTTTTACTGGTGCTAAAAAGGGTGGGAAAATAGGTTTGTTTGAGCAAGCAAATGGTGGGACTATTTTTCTTGATGAAATTGGAGACATCTCCCATAAGATACAAACTAGGTTATTAAGGGTATTACAGGAAAAAGAGATAATGAGAGTGGGGGGAAGTCGAATCATTCCCATAGATGTTAGAATTATTGCCGCCACCAATAAGAATCTATTGGAAATGATAGAAATAGAGAAATTTAGAGATGATTTATACCATAGATTAAAGACTTTATATCTTCACTTGCCCCCGTTAAGAATGAGGAAAGAAGACTTGGAATTATTAATACAATTTTTTCTAAAGCAAGAGGGTAGAGCAGGTTTAGTGGTGACAGATGAAGTTATCCATCAATTAAAAGAATATAATTGGTACGGAAATGTACGGGAATTGAAAAATATAATTAACTATATGGTGGCGGTTTCCAGTGGTAATACTATTCAACTGAAGGATTTGCCTAATAAAAACTTCTTTCAAAGGGATAAACAAAAACATAAATTATATGAAGTTGACGATGAAATTAATAAACTAGAATCCTATGGTGACCTTAAAGAATTCTCCTATATATTAGCTATGATAGAAGAAGTTAATACAAGGGGAGAAAATATCGGTCGAGGAAAGTTGATTGTAGAACTTAAAAAAGTAAATGTTATTTTATCGGAACAAAAAATTAGATACCGTTTAGATATATTAGAACAGCAAGGATATATAACTAAAGGAAAAGGGCGTAGTGGCTCTAAAATTACAATAAAAGGCAGAAATTTATTAACTAAGTTAAAAGGATTATAAAGCCATAGGTTGTTTATGGTTGCTCATATTAACCATGTACAACCTATTAATTCTGCTTCTCGACAAAATTACTTTTTAATAAAGATTGAAACCAACTTTGAAACAATGGTGGTACTAACGTCCTATAATATTTAAAAGCGTGTGTTACTTTTTGGCATAATATTTGCAATATTTATTAAACAAATTTATGAAGGGGGATGAAAAAACATGACAGTAAAAAATAGCACAAAGAAGAAGAGCTTTAAGGTACCACATACCTATGTTATTATCTTTTCAATTTTATTATTGGTTGCATTAGCTACCTACATAATTCCTGCGGGGGAATATGAAAGACAAGAAAATGCCAGTGGAAGAACTGTAGTTGTTGAAAATTCATATCATCATGTAGAACGAAGTCCACAAGGAATTAGCAAGGTATTACAGGCACCATTGGATGGTATTAAGGAAACCTCCAGTATAATTGGATTTATACTAATTGTAGGTGGCGCATTTGCAGTTGTTCAAAAGACAAAAGCAATTGATGCTGGAATAATAAAGGTAACTCAACGTCTTAAAGGATATGAAATACTAATTATACCTGCTGTTATGGTTTTATTTTCTTTAGGTGGGGCTGTATTTGGAATGTCAGAAGAAATTATTCCCTTTGTAGCAATTTTCGTTCCTTTGGCTTTAGCTTTAGGGTACGATACAATTACAGGGGTTGCCATGTGTTACGTGGGGGCTCATATTGGTTTTGCAGCAGCATTTATGAATCCCTTCACAGTTGGTATTGCTCAAGGTATTGCAGAGTTACCTCCTATGTCGGCAATGGGGTATAGATTATTTGTATGGGCTGTTACAACAATAGTCGGTGTTGCTTATGTAATGATTTATGCAAATAAAATAAAAAAGAATCCTGAATTAAGTATAACTTTTGAACATGATCAAAAAAGAAGAAAAGAGTTTAGTAAAGAAGCAACTTTAACAAATAAGTTTACTGGTAGACATGCATTAGTTTTAACGGTATTTTTTATTGGTATTGTTACTTTAGTTTCGGGGGTAATCATTTATGAATGGTGGATCAGTGAAATAGCAGCAATTTTTGTAGCTATGGGTATTGTTGCAGGTCTTGCTGGAGGGTTAAAACCAGGAGAAATTGCAGATTCATTTATAGATGGAGCACGGGATCTTGTTGGGGCAGCCCTTATTGTAGGTCTTGCTAGAGGAACTTTGATTTTAGCAACAAACGGTAAGATTATTGATACTGTATTGGCAAGTGTGGTTGGCGTTATTGGAAACGTTCCCAGTGTCATTTCTGCTTATTTAATGTTCTTTATACAAAGTATAATAAATTTCTTTGTGCCTTCAGGAAGTGGCCAGGCGGCGTTAACAATGCCTATTATGGCTCCTTTAGGGGAATTAGTTGGAATTACAAGACAAACAACAGTTTTAGCTTTTCAATTTGGAGATGGTTTCACTAATATGATTATTCCAACCTCTGGAGTTCTTATGGGGGCACTGGGAATGGCTAAAATTTCTTGGGATCAATGGGCAAAGTGGATGGTTAAACTTCAAATTTTATTCTTAATTTTAGGTTGTTTATTATTAACACCTGCTGTATTGATGCACTTAGGACCATTCTAAAAAATAACATAAATAGTAAAAAGATAAACCGTAGGTCATTAATTGATCTACGGTTATCCTTTATATTTAACTCAAATGATCAGGAGGAGAGGACACATATGTTACTAATAAAGGGCGGAACAGTTTATGCACCTAACTATGTAGGTAAAAAAGATATATTAATAGCGGGTAATCAAATAGAGATGATTGCAGATGAAATTCCCGTACCCGTAGGTCTTGAAATAGAAGTAATTGATGCAGAGGATAAATTGGTTGTACCAGGGTTTATTGACTCCCATGTACATGTTTTGGGGGGCGGTGGTGAAGGTGGTTATAAAACTAGAACACCAGAAATTCAATTAACAGATTTGACTTTAGGTGGAATTACAACTGTAGTTGGTTGTTTAGGGACGGATGGTATTACAAGGTCGATGACATCCCTTGTGGCAAAAACAAGAGGTCTAGAGGAAGAAGGGATAACTGCATATTGTTATACGGGTTCTTATGATGTACCTGTTAAAACATTACTGGATAGCCCTAAGGAAGATTTATTAATGATTGATAGAATAATAGGAGTTGGTGAGATTGCCATTTCAGACCATCGTTCTTCGCAACCTACATCCCAAGAATTAAAGCGTGTGACAGCTGATGTACGGGTTGGGGGTATCTTATCTGGTAAGGCAGGGGTGGTTAGTATACATTTGGGTGATGGTGAAGGAATGTTGCAACCGTTGTTTGAAATAATTAATACTACAGAAATTCCAATTACACAATTTATACCAACCCATATTAATCGAAGTAAGAAACTGTTGGATGCCAGTATAGAGTTTGGAAAAAGAGGAGGATATTTAGATTTAACCACCAGTTCAGACCCAGAACATCTAGAAGAAGATGAAGTTAAAGCCAGTAGTGGATTAAAGTTGCTTTTAGATGCAGGTGTTGAAATTGAATGTATAGGCTTTAGCTCAGATGCGCAAGGGAGTCTTCCTATATTTAATAAACAAAAAGAATTTATTGGTTTGGGAATTGGTTCTGCTCAATCTTTATATAGAGAAGTAAAGGATTCAGTAAAGAAAGATGGTGTTCCTTTTGAGAAGGCACTGAAAGTCATTACAGAAAATCCTGCCAGAATTTTAAAATTGAAAAGAAAAGGTATGCTACAAAAAGGATTAGATGGTGATGTTGTTTTGTTGTCAAAAGACAGCATGGAAATTGATACTGTTATAGCAATGGGGAATATTATGGTAAAAAATAGAACTGCCATTGTTAGGGGAACGTTTGAATAATTTTATATGTAAAACTGGTAATTGAAAAGCCCATCGTTTATTAAAATGATGGGCTTTATAGTAATTTGATTTTTAATGTTAAAGTTTTACAATAAAAAGGACTAATTAACTATTTACTTTTTATTAAGTCAATAAAGCAATATTATTAAATTTACAATTTATAATAAAAATATTGAAAAATGTTGAAGAATTATGTATTATTGAAGTATATATAGATGTAAAATAACTTATTAATGAAAGTAAATTACTAATTAATTGACACAATAAACACAATTAATAAGTACACTAAATAAGTTATTACAATATATGGAGCATTAAATATATGTAAACTTTGTTATTGAAAAAATATTATGAAAAATGATTTTATTATTTTTCAATATATTAAGATAATGATATTCAATGGAAATATAAAAAGATTTATGGATCTGTTTAATGTTTTTTATAAAGCAAAATATTAAAGGATGAGGTGGAGACGGTGTTTAAGAAAATTTTTGGTGGTAAAGGTGGAAAAAATTTAGAAATACTGATTCAAAAGAAAGATGATCGATTAGTAAAGTTAATAGATCAAACAGCAGATATGGTTATTGATACAAACCAAATGACTCATAATGTTAAAGACATTATTAATGAGACGGAAGAAATAACAAAAAGACAGGCAGAATCAATAGCAGAATTGGCAGAAAGTACAAAAATATTAGCCAATGATTCAGAAGAAGTAGCGTTAAACATTACAAAATTATCGGATGTTGTATCTGGTGCTTCTTTAAAATGTGAAAATGTAAATAATAAAACCCTTCATATGGTGGATATTTCTCAAAAAGGTAAAAAATCTATGAAAAATACTGCCGAGAATGTTAGTCATGTAATACAATCCATTAGTCAGTTGTCTGATACTGTGGCAGAAGCAGGTAATTCAGCTTCAGAAATTAAAACCATTATTCAAGTAATAGATTCTATAGCTTCTCAAACTAATCTATTGGCATTAAATGCATCTATTGAAGCAGCTAGAGCCGGTGAACATGGTAAAGGTTTTGCAGTGGTGGCAGAAGAAATTAGAAAGCTGGCAGAAAGTGTTACAGGAGCTACAAAAACCATAGCTGACCTAATTTTAAATGTTGAAAATATTGTAAATCAGGCTGTAACTCAAACTCAGACTAATAAAGAAAGTGTGTACTTAGTTAGAGATTCTGTTAATGACACTGATCAAATTTTTGAAAGTATGTTAGAAGCAGTAGATGTGGTACAAAAAGATATAGCTTTTATTGTTAAAGATATGACATCAACCAGTACTTTTGCACAAGAGATTGCCAGTGTAACACAAGAACAGTTGGCTGCTTCTGAAGAAATCTGTGCTACATCAGAAAATGTTAAAGAAGCAACAATTATTACATTGGAAAACAATAAAACTGTTTTAGAAAGTGTGGACCAGTTGTTTAAAGCTGCAAACAACATTGGAAGACGAATTGTATTAGAAACTGGTGAAAATGGCGAGTTAGGTTATTTCTCCTATAGACATGACTTAGCTGGAGCATTTGAATACGTAACTAAATCAGTTGAGACTGTATTGGGGTATACGAAGGAAGAATTTATGAAAAATTATCAAATGTTTCTTTCGGATAATCCTATAAATAATAAAGC
Organism: uncultured Alkaliphilus sp.; assembly: GCA_938074565.1. Classification (GTDB taxonomy): domain Bacteria; phylum Bacillota; class Clostridia; order Peptostreptococcales; family Natronincolaceae; genus Alkaliphilus. The sequence goes on from CALJEQ010000006.1 coordinate 25,860, forward strand.
AGAAAAATATACTAGTCTGTCTTTAAAAGGAATACAACAAAATAAGTATGATTGCGAGTTTAAGCGCAAAGATGGTACAAAATGCATGACAGAAATAACTGAAGTGCCAGTATTTAATGAAAATGGACAAGTAATAGCAGTTGAAGGACTTATAAAAGCAGTTAATAGATAGCAATGAATGTGATTTTATTACATATCAAACTGAATTGAAGTAGATATATAGATCTCAATTTAGTAATTAACAATGATGATTATTTATGGGGGATAATAGATGGAGTATAAAGAAGATAGAGAGTGCAATGATTTTAATCTACCACCTGAAGGTATTTCAGCAGATAAAAGAAATAAAATTTTTATGAACCAATTAGAATTTTTTAAAGAGCAGAAAAAGAACTTCTTAGGGTATCAAGTTAACCAATGTATTAATCATGAAGAAATTATAAAGCAGTTTTTTAATTTGCATATAAATAATGTGGGAGACCCTTTTGAAAAAGGGAATATGACTATTAATAGTAAACCTATGGAACAGGCTGTATTAGATTACTATGCAAAATTATTAAATGCCACAACACCTTATGATCCAAATAATGGTGAGTCTTATTGGGGTTATACTCTTTCAATGGGAAGTACACAAGGTAATTTTAGTGCAATATTTAATGCAAGGGATTACTTGGGAGGTAAGGTCTTATTAAAATATGAAGAAGATAAACGGGTGATAAAACTAAATAGTAGAAACAGTAAGTGTACACGTTTAACTGAAAATTTAGTGTGTTATCAAGCAGAAATACCTAAAAATAATAGGAATGCATATACACCGGTGGCTTTTTACTCGCAGGATACTCATTACTCGATTTTTAAAGCAACTAGGGTTTTAAATTTTCAAACATTTTATGAATTAGGTAGTGCAAATTATGAATGTCCATTAAATTACCCTGATGATTATCCAGATGGATTTTCTCAAAATCATTTAGGTGAAAACAATTGGCCAATTAAAGTGCCATCTAACCGAGATGGGAGCATAAATATACCTATTTTAGTCAAGTTAGTTGAGTTTTTCGTTAAAAAAGGACACCCTATTTATATTTGTTTTAATTATGGAACCACATTTAAAGGAGCTTATGATAATGTGCAAGAAGCAGTTAATGCACTTGTCCCTATATTAAAAGAGAATAATATGTATGAGAGAGAAATAACTTACATACAAAATAATGAAATAAAGAAGATTAAAAGAAATGGTTTTTGGTTTCATGTAGATGGAGCTTTAGGTGTTGCTTACATGCCTCTTATTGAAAAGGCAATTGAAAAAGGGTTAATTACATTACCAGAGAACTATAAGTTTCCTTACTTTGATTTTCGTATTCCAGAAATACATTCTATTGTGATGAGTATATATAAGTGGATTGGGTCTCCCATTTCTTTTGGTTTATTTATGACGAAAATAAAACATCAAATTTCAATACCTAGAGATCCGATGTATATAGGCTCTCCGGAAACTGCCTTTTCGGGTTCTAGAAATGGTTTAGCTCCAATAATTTTATGGAATTTTCTAGCAAAGCATTCTGAAGAAGAACAAATACGGATGGCATTACATACAGAGATGTTGGCTCAATATGCAGAAAGCAAGCTTAAAGAACTACAACAAAAGTCTAATATAGATTTATGGGTGGAACGTTCACCTTTAGCCCTAACCATTCGTTTCAGAAAACCTAATAAAAGTATTATTTTCAAATACTCGTTATCATGTGAAACAACGTATGTTAATGATGAACAACGTTCTTATGCACATATTTTTACAATGGGTCATGTATCACAAGACTTAATAGATAGGCTAGTTAATGACTTAAATAAGCCAGATGCATTTGTCGAATCGTTGGAAGGATAATATAAGTGTATTAAATACCTTTTTAAAATATATTGAAGCAGTTGACTATTTATCAATAATTTATCAATATCAAGAGGGGGAATGGCAAATGAAACAAGATAATATTGAAGGAATAGACTATGATGATTTTAAACTTTTATCAGAAGGTTTAACTGATCAACAAAGAAATAAAACACTGGCAAATTTTAGAGATTATTTAAATCAACAAAAAAAGTATTTTTTAGGCTACCAAGTAAACAATAACATGAATTATGAAGAAGATTTAAAATACTTCGTTAACATGCATATTAACAATGTAGGGGATCCTTTTATTTCAGGTAACTTAACTATGAATAGTAAACCTATGGAGCGAGCCGTATTGGACTATTATGCTGAATTGTGGAATGCAGTTACACCCCATGATAAGAAAAACCCTGAATCCTATTGGGGATATACACTTTCTATGGGAAGTACCGAAGGTAATGTTTATGCCATTTGGAATGCTAGAGATTATTTAAGTGGTAAAATATTATTAATTGATGAAGATATGGATCAAGCTTCTAAGATGGCGAGTTTAGATGGTGTTCCTGTAAAAGTACCCTGTGGTTTTTCCTATTGTCAGGCTGAGGCTCCAATAGATAATGAAAATGCGTATACACCTGTGGCATTTTACTCTCAAGATACTCATTATTCAATTGTAAAATCAATGAGGGTACTTAACTTTCAAACATTTTATGCATTAGGAAGTCAAAATTATAAATGTCCTCTTAAGTATCCAGACGATTATCCAGAAGGATTTTCAGAAAAATATCTAGGTATTAGAAAATGGCCTTTAGAAGTACCATCTAACCCAGATGGAAGTATACATATTCCTTCTTTAACGAAGTTAGTTGAGTTCTTTGTGGAAAAAGGGTATCCAATATTTGTATGTTTTAATTCTGGGACAACCTTTAAAGGTGCATATGACAATGTAGAAAAAGCTGTAAATGCCCTTGTTCCAATATTAAAAGAAAACAATATGTATGAGAGAGATGTAGCTTATAAACAGAAGTGTAAATATAAAACTGGAAAACGTAATGGATTTTGGTTCCATGTTGATGGAGCATTAGGCGCTGCATACCTTCCTTTTGTTGAAAAGGCAATAAAGGAAGAGAGATTTGAATTACCAAAAGACTTTGAGTTTCCTGTTTTTGATTTTCGTATACCAGAAGTTCATTCAATTGTAATGAGTTCCCATAAATGGATTGGTTCACCATACTGTTGTGGTCTATTTATGACAAAGACAAAATATCAACTTCTACCACCAGATGATCCTATGTATATAGGTTCTCCAGACACCACATTTGCAGGTTCAAGAAATGGTTTAGCACCTATGATATTATGGGACTATTTAGCTAGAAACTCAGATAAGACTCAAATACAAAAAGCTATAAGAACAGAAGAGATGGCTAAATATGCAGAGGGTAAACTTAAGGAGTTAGAAGTTAAACTACAAAAAGATTTATGGGTAGATCGTTCGCCATTGTCACTTACAATACGATTTAAGAGACCTATTGATGAAATTATATTTAAGTACTCATTGTCCTGCGAGTCCCTTTATGTCAATGGTGTGGAACATAGCTATGTGCATATATTTGCAATGGAACATGTAACAGAGGAGTTAATTGATATGTTGGTGGATGATTTAAGTAAACCAGGTGCTTTCTCCGATCTAGAAGAAAACAGTGTTACTAAGGAAAAAACTGAATCAGAAGTAAAACAAGTTCATACAGAGATAATAGAGGATAGTATTGGGAAAAGTTCATAATAAATCTTAGAAATATTAATAAGATAGCCGGTTTAATACTGTGGAGAACTTTATATTTTAGATTAATAAAAGCCATCACCTTGACATATATACTTAAGGGTGATGGCTTTTATAACGTGTGAGGGTATGTTTAAATATTATAATGGGTAGAGAAATCTTTACTAAATCATTAAACCTTCTTTATTTATCATATCAATATCTTCTTCAATATTATTACCTACAGTAGTTAAGTAATTTCCCACAAGGGCAGCATTAACCCCTGCTCTAAAGCCTATATTTTGAAGATCACCTAAAGCATTTCTGCCTCCAGCATAACGGATGTAGGCAGAAGGGAGAATAAACCTAAATAGAGCCATGGTTTTTAAAATTTCATCTGGAGTTAAAGGTTCAGTACCTTCCAATGGGGTTCCTTGAATAGCATTTAATACATTAATTGGAACAGATTGAATACCTAAATCCCTTATTTCTAATGCCATCTGTAGTCGATCTTCCATCGTTTCCCCCATACCAATAATTCCACCACAACAAATATCCATTTCAGCAGAGAGTACGTTTTTTATAGTGTCAATACGATCATCATAACTATGGGTATCACAAATTTGATTAAAAAAGTTTCTGCTGGTTTCAATATTATGGTGATACATAGTAATGCCCACTGCCTTCAACCTTAGGGCATCTTCATAGGAAAGCAGTCCGTGGGAAGCACAAAGGTGTAAATTGGTTTCTTTTCTTAAAGTATTATAGATTTCCAGCACCTGATTAAAATCATCATTAGAAAGACTCTTTCCACTGGTGACAAGACTAAAACGATGAACACCAGCTTTTTCATTTTCCCTAGCCATTTTTAAAGCTTCTTCCTTAGTAATTAGAGAATATTCTTGTACTCCAGTAGTATAGTGGGCAGATTGGGCACAATATTTACAGTTCTCTGAACATTTTCCAGATTTAGCATTCATTATGGTACATAGATCTACCTTATCTCCCATAAACTTTTGTCGAATCCGATTAGCAGCAGAATAAAGGGCCTGTAAATCCTTTTCTTTAGATAATTCTAGGGCTTCCTGTAGGGTAATTAATTCCCCAAATATAATTTTTTCTTCTAAGCTTTCAATCAATGTTTTTTTAGTTTCCATTGCTACTCCCCCTTATTAATTACTTATATATAAACAGATAGTTTGTTTTTATATGGTAAGTTTTAAGTGACATATCTTTGCTACACTAGAATAAACTTAAATTAATATATTGTCAACTGAATATTAGAAAAAGGTTAACCTATTACGCTGAAGGTTTGATGTTTGATTAACTTGATTATTACATCGTTTTAATGTAGTATAATGTATTAATAGATAATTAAATACAGGATAAACTATTTTATAAATTAAAGCTAATAGAGGATGATAATAATGACGATACGTTATATAGATCGTAAAACAGGAGAGTATAAAGAGGAAGTAGTAGCAGGGGATAAAATTATTAGGTGGACTTATGGAACAACCGTTGGTAAGTTACTACTGGAAACATTAATGAAAAAAAAGCTGCTGACAAAATTATTTGGTTGGTATATGGATATACCCTATAGCAAAAGAAAAATACAAAAATTTGTTAAAGATTTAGATATTAATTTATCGGAAGCCCAACGGGATAAAATAGAAGGCTATAAAAACTTTAATGACTTTTTTGCTAGAGAATTAAAGGTTGATTCAAGACCCTTATGTTTAGATGAAGAAAATCTTGTTTCTCCAGCAGACGGCAAAATATTAGCCTACGAAAACATTGATATTAATAATATTCTTCAAGTAAAAGGTTCTTATTACTCATTAAAGGAGTTTATTCAAGATGAAGCATTAGCGATGGAGTACACAGGTGGTATCTGTGTTGTGGTTAGATTAGCACCTTCTGATTATCATCGTTTTCATTTTCCAGACAGTGGAATTCCTGAAAAGGAAAAGAAAATAAAGGGACACTATTATTCCGTAAACCCCTATGCATTAAGACAGATAATAGGTCTATATTGCCAAAACAAAAGAGAAATTACTAGTTTTAATTCCCACAATTTTGGTAAGATGGTTTTAGTTGAGGTGGGGGCTACCTGTGTTGGAAGTATAATTCAAACCTATAAAGCAGGTAAACCTGTTGATAAGGGTGCAGAAAAAGGCTATTTTAAATTTGGTGGATCAACTACGGTACTCTTTATTAAAAAAGGTATTTTAAAGATGGATGAGGATATAATTAAAAACACAAACATGGGCGTAGAAACAAAGGTAAATATGGGGGAAGTAATAGGTAAGAAATTGTAAATAATATTAAAAAACCAACTTAAATGGATTTAACAACAAAAGCCACCTCAAATGGGTGGCTTTAGACTATGGAAAACCTCTTCGTTTTCATCCCTGGAAAATTCAGCACCTTTACGTATTTCTGTTACGTTGAGTCGTTGAATTATTCAGTTCCTTGAATTTAAAGGTTGTTTGATCAGTCATATTTTGTTATTAAAAACTATTTTACTGTAACAAAGGTTGTAAACATATCAGGTTTTACTTTACATACAGGGCAATTATCTTCTAAAGCACCTGTTAATGAGTAACCACAGACATTACATACATGTACTGTATCTTCAGCAAAATCAGAATTTGCATCTACTGCTTCTTTAGCTTTTGAAAATAATACTGCGTGGGTTTTTTCTGCTTCAACAGCAAACTGGAATGATCTAATACTACCTTTTTCATTTTGAAGTTCTGCTACTGCAATAAAAGCAGGGTACATTTGTTCTACTTCAAAGTTCTCTCCATCAATAGCTCCTTGTAGGTTTTCAGAAGTTGTAGTCAAACCAAAACCTGCTCCAGCTGTTACAGAAGCATCACCAACAGCATTCTTTAATTCTCTAAAATGATTAGCTGCATGAACTTGTTCTGCATAAGCAACAGCATTAAATAAGTTTCCTACGTTTGGGAAACCTTCCTTAACTGCAAATGCTCCCCATTGTAAATATCTCATGTGGGCCATACTTTCTCCACCAAAGGCTGATTTAAGATTTGTAGCTGTCATTTCGTTCATTAATTATTCCTCCCCTTTATCTTTTAAAATTAAATTTTAGCTTAAAAATATTTATCTGTCTAGCCATAGGTATAAATACCCACGGCTTTTTAGTTTAAACAAAGAATTATTAATAATATGAAAAGAAAAAGGATTTTTTGACTATTTCTCGAAATTTATTATAAAGAATAATTAAAAACCCAGTAATAATCTATTGTAAAAATTAGTTTTTTAGTACTTATAATTAATTCTAATTATTTTTTGATTGGGTCAAGTTATTGAGTGGTAAAAAAAGCAAGGAGGTTCATTTGATGAAAGATTATTTAAAGGTAGCATTACAAGGAGCAATTGCTTCTTTTATAGCAGGTGCAGTAGGGGTTATTTTTGCATTAATTAAGGGTATGGACTTACTCCACGGTGCAAACCGATTTATGTATATTTTAAGCCTTATGCTGGTGTTTTTTAGCATTACTAGTAACATTAGTATATTTCAGAAGCGTGATGAGTCTAGTAAGGTGTTTTCCAGCAAAGAAGTTGAACAGCATATGCGAAAAAGAAAAGACTCCCATCGTAATGCACCGAAGGATTATATTAGAGCAGTTGTGGCATTAGCAATAGCAATGATGTTGGAAACCATCAGATTCTACGTACTATAGGAGGGTATAAATGGAGGTAAGACAATTAAAGGAAATTAATAAAAGTCATATAAGTGGTACAATTGAAGTGGTGGCACTACTGGTGGAGGTAAAGGTAAAAACCTCCAAAACAGATAAACAATATGCAGATTTAATTTTACAGGACACATCTAAAAAAATAGAGGCTAAGTGTTGGGATTATGAAGAAAATAAACAGTTTTTAAATAATATAGGAGAAGCTGAAATTGTTAAAGTAAAGGCTATTGTAGGGGAATATCAAGGTCAAATTCAATTAACAGTAAAGCAAATTAGTAGAGTAGAGTCGGATGCTGTAAAAATAGCAGATTTAATTCCCACCAGTGACTGGGGTTTAGACACTCTGAAAAAGGGATTACAATATTATTATGAGAAGGTGGAGACCCCCCATCTTAAAGCCTTATTAGATAAAATGATTTTTACTAATGAGTACTATGAACGATTTAGCACATATCCTGCGGCACGACAAGTACATCATAATTTTTATCATGGTCTATTGCAACATGTTTTAGAGGTGATAAAATTTGCCATAACAATTGCTACAACTAAAAAATTATCCCGCCGACAACAGGAACGATTAATCGTGATGGGGTTTTTACATGATTGGGCAAAAATATTTGAGTATAAACCTCTTCCTAATATTGGTTTTACAGAAGAAGGAACAATGCTAGGACATATCTTTTTAGGAGCCCACATGACCATGAAGGTGATGGATGAAATAGAAAACTTTGATCAAGATGATAAATTAATTATATTAAATGGGATATTAAGTCATCATGGTAAATTAGAATATGGATCTCCTGTATTACCTAAAACGGTGGAGGCACAGATTCTACATCACGCAGACTGTACATCTGGGGATATTGAAAGTATATTGTCTTTTATGGAAGAACAACAAGAGTCGGAGGATACCTTTACACCTAAACTTTGGAATATGGGGACGGATTTTTATAAAAAAGGAAGATAAAAAAGAAAAAAACTGTCGGAATTTTCGACAGTTTTTTCATAGGAAAGAATGAAAAGAGGTGGCATAATGGAGATTAAATATATACTAGGACGCAGTGGCGTAGGTAAAACCCATTATATATTAAATGATATAAAACAAAGACTAGAAGAAAAAGAAGAACATAAATTAATATTACTTGTACCAGAACAATTTACATTGCAAGCAGAAAGAGACTTAATTGAAAAATTAAAACTAGATGGAATTATGAGGGTGGAAGTTTTAAGTTTCAGCCGCTTAGCCCATCGGGTTTTAAATGAAGTTGGGGGATTAACCCGTATTCATTTAAATGACATGGGAAAAAACATGGTGATAAGGAAACTGTTGGAGGAACGGGGAAAGGAATTAAAACTATATCAAAAAGCTTCAAAACAAGAAGGATTTGTTGCTAAACTAAATGAGTTGATTACAGAAATGAAACAGCATGACATAAGTCCAATGGAGTTGAATTGTCAGTTAGAACAACTGGAAGAATCTCCACTATTAAAAATGAAATTATCGGATTTTAACTTGATATATGAACATTTTAATAGTTATTTAGCCAACAGATATATTGATACAGAAGACCATATCAATTTATTAATAGAAAAGATTAAAGATGCTAAGTTTTTACAGGGAACAGAAGTCTGGATAGATGGGTTTCATCGTTTAACACCTCAGTCGTTACGGATAGTAGAAGAAATGATGAAAAAGGTAAAAAACATAACAATGACCTTTACAGTAGATGCAAACCCTCAAAGTCGGGAGGGGGACTTGTTTTCTATTACCACTAATACAATAGGGAAAATTAGAAGGATAGCAAAGGATGTAAAAGCGAAAGAGACGATTATAAAGATAGAAAGTTCTCCTAATGAAGAAAATAAAAAATCCGATGAATTATCTCACTTAGAAAAAAAAATTTATGCTTATCCATATAAAATTTATGAAAAGAAACTAGAAGGTATAGAGGCGTTTGCTGCTAATAATTTACACACAGAGATTGAAGGAGCGGCAATAAAAATTCTTTCGTTGGTTAGAGATAAAAAATACCGTTTTCAAGATATAGCAGTGGTTTCTGGAGATCCAGAAGGCTATGGAATGATAATTAAAAGGGTCTTTAAAGAATATAAAATACCCTACTTTATGGATCAAAAAAGAGGAATTGTAGACCATCCTATTATAGAATTAATTTTAGCTGCTATAGACACATTAATTGGAAATTTTCAGTATAAAGATGTTTTTAGGTATCTTAAAACAGGCTTCAGTGGCTTAACTAAAAATGAATATGAAGAATTGGAAAATTATGTATTGGGATATGGTGTTGGCGGAAACCAGTGGGGAGAGGTGTTTTACAAGGGAGAAAAAGAAGATTTAATAAGACTTAATGAACATAGAAGTAAGTTTATAGCTCCCTTTATGAAGTTAAAACAAAACATCAACGGAACAAAGACAATATTAGAGGTTACCAGGGGATTATTTAAGTTTTTAGAAGAATTAAAGATAGAAGAAAAGTTACAAAACTGGATAGAACAGCTTAAGGAAATGGGTCATTTTGATTATGTTAATGAAAATACTCAAATTTGGAATACGGTGATGGAAATATTCGATCAATTATCAGAAATAATGGGGGATAATACCATTAGCTTAAGGGGTTATAGAAAAGTTTTAGAGTCAGGTTTTTCCTCCTGTGAAATAGGCGTAATTCCCTCTACTGTAGACCAAGTTTTGGTGGGAAATATAGAAAGATCAAGAAGCCATGATATTAAGGCTTTATTGGTGGTGGGGGTAAATGATGGTATTTTACCAGCCATCAGGGAAGATAATGATATATTATCAGGTAATGAACGGAAACTCCTTAAAGAAAAAGGTTTTTCTATGGAGTACGATGATGATAGTCGTTTGATAGAAGAAAAGTTTGCTATTTATTCATCCTTTACAAAGGCAAGTGATTTTCTTCTTTTAAGCTATGCTTTAGCCAACAAAGATGGAAAAGCGTTAAGACCTTCCATTTTAATAGATCGCTTGAAAAAACTATACCCTCAATTAAAGGTTACCAGCGAATTAAATAGACAATTGGAAGATGAATTGGCATTAGTGGCAACACCAGACAGCACTATTAAACATTTAGTTGAAAAAATTAGAGTTGATATTGATGATAACAAGATGGATAGTTTTTGGTGGGATGTTTACAGTTGGTACTTTAACAATAATGATTGGCAGGAAAAAATCAAGGTTATTAATGAAGGTTTTTTCCATGAGAATCAAGTCTACTATATCCCACAAAAAAAGGCTAAAGAGTTATACAATAGACCTATTACTGCCAGTATATCAAGGTTAGAAAAGTTTTCAAACTGTCCTTTTTCACATTTTGTTACCTATGGGTTAAAACCTAAAGAAAGAAAAGAATACCAATTAAATCATCCAGATATAGGTAAATTATTTCATCATTCAATGGATTTATTTAAACAGAAACTGGAAGATCAGGACTTGAATTGGAGTGAACTGGAAAAACCTAAATGTGAAGAATTAGTGGAGGAAGTTATTGATGGGATGTTAGATAACTTTGAAAATGGCATTCTGCAAAGTAGCTATCGTTATCAATATTTAGTAAAACGTTTAAAACGTATTAGTAAAAGATCTTTATGGACATTAACCCAACATTTAAAGAGGGGAGGGTTTACTCCCTTAGGTCACGAAATTCGTTTTGGTGAAGGTGAAGACATACCTCCTATTGTTGTGGAACTGGAGGATGGTGAAGTAATTTATCTGGAAGGAAGAATAGACAGGGTAGATGTTTTGGAGGATGATGAAGGTCGTTATATTAAAATTATAGATTATAAATCTGGTAATAAAGACTTTAGTTTAACCGATGCTTATTTTGGGTTACAACTACAATTGTTGGTTTATTTAGATGCCATGATGTCTATGAAAAGTCACTTAGGTAATAACAAAGTGTACCCAGGAGGAATTTTCTATTTTAAGATAGATGACCCTTTAATTAAGACAACAGAAAAAGCAGCAGAAATAGTGGAAAAAGAAATAAATAGTAAATTAAAGATGAAGGGTATAGCCCTTATGGATATAAAAATAATTAAGGAAATGGATCGAGATATTAAAAGTTATTCAGATATTATACCAGTAAAGCTGAATAAAGGGGATGAAATATCAAAAACCTCCTCTGTATTGTCAAAGGATGACTTTAAAGAGTTATTGAATCATATTCGACATCTGATTAAGGAGATTTCCTGGGAAATGCTGAAGGGAAATGTCAAAATATATCCTTGTAAAAAAGGAAAACAAATTTCTTGTCAGTATTGCTTGTATCAGGGTATTTGTCAGTTTGATGGTTCGTTAGAAGATAATCATTACAAAAATATAAAAGAACTTAAAGACGATGAAATATTTGAAAAAATTAAGAAAAAGGGGGAAAACTCCCATGCCTAACTGGACAAAAGAACAAGAAGAGGCAATACAGGCAAGAGGTAGCAACTTGTTGGTGTCGGCAGCGGCAGGCTCTGGAAAAACGGCAGTATTGGTGGAGCGGATCATAAAATTAATTATTGAAGATGGGGTAGATATAGACCAACTACTAATTGTAACATTTACCAATGCCGCAGCAGGGGAGATGAGGGAAAGAATTGCCAATGCCATTGTAAAGGAACTGGAAATAAATAGTGAAAAAGAAGAACATATCCGTAGACAAATGACTTTATTAAATAAAGCCACCATCACCACATTACATTCCTTTTGCATAGAGGTGGTAAAAAGACATTTCCATCTTATTGAGATAGACCCGTCCTTCCGAATAGGAGATGTATCTGAAACAGAAATATTACGCTTAGAGACAATTGCTGAACTTTTTGAGTCGGAATACAAGGAAGGTCATCCAGACTTCTTGGGGTTGGTGGAATCTTTTGGTGGTAATCGAGTAGATACACCTCTTCAAGAATTAGTAATGAAAATTCATCGTTTTATACAGAGTAAACCATATCCATACAAGTGGTTAGAAGAAAAGTCGTTGGACTTTGATATGAACATTGTAAACTTGGAGGATAGCCCTTGGGGGAAAACAATAAAAAATAGCATCTATATTCGTTTAATAGGGGCAAAGGATTCCTTAATAGAAGCTAGAGAAATATGTAAATTACCCAACGGGCCCGATTGTTATATGCCAGCAGTGGAGGATGATTTACTTCAAGTAGAGGAACTAATTAAAGAAATTAATATAGGAGTAACCCCGTTTCATAAACGTTTAAAAACAGTAGAGCATCAGAAATTAAGCCGTATTGGAAAAGACCGAGATGTAGAGCTTAAAGAGGAAGCAAAAGATCTTAGGGATCAAGCTAAAGACATATTGAAAAAAATAGATAAAGATTTCTTTAACTTAGCACCAGAAGAATATATAGAAGACCTTAATCTTATTTCGCCACTGATGAAATATCTATGTTATTTAGTAGGGCAGTTTGGCGAAATATTTCAAGGTAAGAAGGCTGAAAAAGGGATAGTTGATTTTAATGATTTAGAGCATTATACATTGGCAATTTTAGAAGATGAGTTGGTGGCAACAGAATATAAAAATAAATTTGAATATATTTTCATAGATGAGTATCAAGATAGTAACATTGTACAGGAAACAATGATTCGGAAAATAAATCGCCATAATAATTTATTTTTGGTGGGAGATGTAAAACAGAGTATTTACCGTTTTAGACTGGCAGACCCTTCTCTTTTCATCGATAAATATGAAAAATATCAATTAAAAGACGATGAAATAAATAGAAGGATAGATTTAGCTAAAAATTTTAGAAGCCGTAGTGAAATTTTAAAGGGTGTTAATTATATTTTTAAAAATATTATGAGCAAAACTTTGGGGGAAGTAGATTATAATGAATCGGCTTATCTTTATGAAGGGGCAACTTTTCCACCAATTAATGACGCTACAATAGAATTAAACCTTATCGAAAAACAATATGAAGTAGAAGAAATAGAAGAAGAACTCGAACTGATGGAGGATATTGAAGTTGAAGCAAAGATTGTTGCCCAGCGAATAAAAAAGGTTTTAGACGATGAAATATTTGACTTTAAAAAAGAACAATATCGTAAAGTAGATTATAAAGATATTGTTATACTTCTAAGAACTACACAAAATTGGGCTACTATTTTTCTTGAAACCTTAATACAAGAAGGTATTCCTACTTATGCCGACGCCAATGCAGGTTACTTTGAAACAACAGAAATAAATATATTTTTGAACCTGTTAAAAGTAATAGATAATAAGAGACAGGATATACCTCTATTAAGTGTTATGAGATCACCAATTGGGGGCTTTACAACGGAGGAATTAATTGATATACGGATAGGTTATAAAAAAGATAGTTATTATGAAGCTATGCTAAACTACATCATAGAAGGTGAATCTTATCTAAAGGTTAAGTTGATTTCATTTGTTGAAAAGTTGAACCATTGGTTTGAGATGTCAAGATACATGAAATTAGATGATTTTATATGGAAAATATTAACTGACAGTGGTTATTATCACTATGTCGGAGCAATGCCAGGTGGAGTTCAAAGGCAAGCTAATCTAAGAATATTATTAGACAGAGCTTCGGAATTTCAAAAGACCTCCATAAAAGGGTTATTTAATTTTATTCATTTTGTGGCAAAAATCCAAAGTAGTAAAGGTGACCTAGATGCCGCAAAGATATTAAGTGAAAATGATAATGTTGTAAGAATAATGAGTATTCATAAAAGTAAAGGTTTAGAATTTCCAGTGGTTATTGTGGCAGGAATGGGAAAAAACTTTAATTTAACTGATAGTAATGAAAGTTTACTTCTGCATAAGGAGTTAGGGTTGGGGCCAAGATTTGTAGACACTGAACTACGGGTTACTAGAGACACCATTGCAAAACTTGCCATGAGGGACCAAATAAAAATAGAGAGTTTATCAGAGGAAATGCGGGTACTATATGTGGCTTTAACTAGACCTAAAGATAAGCTGATTTTAGTGGGATCAACTAGGAATATTGAAAAGCAATGTGGAAAGTGGAAAAGAGGGTTGGGAACATATTCATTACTTAATGCCAAGTGTTATTTAGATTGGCTGGGAAGTGTTCTTATTCGACATTCTGATGGAGTTGGACTAAGGGGTAAAGGTAATCTTTTGATTGAAGAGTTGTTGGATGATGCATCAAAATGGACCATCTTATTTACAGGAAGAGCCGATTTAGTATTAGAGAAGCAGGAAGAAACAAACCAACAAAACCAGTACAAAGAGAAATTAAAGAATTTTAAATCTATGGGAAAAACACCCTATCAAGAAATGATTGAGGAAAGGTTAAATTGGCAATATCCTTATGAAAAGTCATTAAATATACCTTCGAAACTTTCCGTAACAGACATAAAACATGCTCATTTTAAGAAAATGGAAAGTTTGGGACATAAAATTCCACCACTGGTTAAAATGCCAAAATTTATGGAGGCAGTGAAGGACTTTTCAACAATGGAAAAGGGTACAATATTACATTTTGTCCTGCAACATCTTGATTTAAATAGGCCAAAAGACTATGCAACAATCGAAGAAGAAATAGAGCTTTTCATTGGCAGAGAATTATTAACTGAGATGGAGGCTAAAACGGTTGATATAAATAAGTTAGTAACATTCTTCAATAGTGAAATTGGAAAAAGAATGGTAGCTTCCCCTAAGGTGTATAGAGAAATACCCTTTAACCTAAGGAAAAAAGCAGAAGATGTGATTGAAGGTTTAGTAGACTATGAGGATGAACTTCTAGTGCAAGGGGTAATTGACTGCTATTTTCAAGAAGAAGATCAGTGGGTATTGTTGGATTATAAAAGTGATTTTGTATTGGAGGGTAAATCCTTTGAAATGAAACATAAATATGAAACCCAGTTGAAACTTTATCAAGAAGCATTGGAGAAAATTACTGGGAAAAAAGTTAAAGACCTGTATCTGTATTTATTCCACTTAGATGAGGCATTAAAACTATAGATTCTGTATATTCTACAATAATAATCTTAAAACCCTAAATTATTATAAAATATTAAAAATTACTTTTACATTTGGAAAAAATGGGTATCTTAAAAATATTCCATATGTTAAAATAGAGAGAGGGGAAAGATTATGAAAATAAAAGAAATAATGACTAGAAACGTTATTACAGTAAAGAAAGATGATAAAATAGAAAACGTTGTTAAAATTTTGTTGGAGAATAATATCAGTGGATTACCTGTGGTGGATGAAGAAAACTTTGTAATTGGAATTATTACAGAGGGAGACTTAATTTATCGCAGTAAAAAACTTCAAATACCCAGTTATTTTACGATACTTGATAGTTATATTTTTCTTGAAAATCCCAATATTATAAAGGAACAAATGAGAAAAATGGTGGGCTATAAGGTAGAGGATGTTATGACTGATGTGGTAATTGTTGCAAATGAAGATGATTCAGTGGAAGAGGTTGCCACTATTATCACCAATAGGAAAGTGAACCGATTACCCATCGTTAAAGATGATAAACTGGTGGGAATTGTAAGTCGCAGGGACATCATTAAGGCATATGCTAAGGAATAAAAGATAATAAACAAAAACCTACCCTTAATTGGGTAGGTTTTTTTAAAAAACTAATAAGTAAAGGGGTAAATGTATGGAGGAGATATTGAAGGTCGAAAGCTTAAAAAAGGTATATTCTATGAAAGGGAAGAAGGAATTCATAGCTGTTAACGATGTTTCTTTTGCCGTCAACAAGGGGGAAATATTTGGTTTATTAGGGCCAAATGGAGCAGGAAAAACCAGTACAATTAAATGTATTTGTGGCTTATTACAATATGATGCTGGAGAAGTTTTGGTAAAAGGTCATTCTATGCAAAGAAGCAGAACAAAAGGATTAAACCATATTAGTGCAGTATTGGAAGGAAACCGTAATATTTATTGGAGAATGACTGTAGAGGAAAACCTTGAATTCTTTGCTGGCATAAATGGAATTGCCAGTGGAAAAACAAAGCAGAGAAGAGATTATCTATTAAAACAGTTTCAGTTGGAGGAACAACGGAATGTGGTGGTGAACAATTTATCCCGTGGGATGAAGCAAAAGGTCGCCATTGTAATTTCATTAATCACTGATAAATCTATTATTTTATTGGACGAGCCTACTCTAGGTTTAGATGTAGGAATGAGTCAAGATCTAAGGCAACTGCTTAGAACAATAGCAAAAGAAGAGGGCAAAACCATTCTACTTAGTACCCATGATATGAAAGTTGTGGAAGAAACCTGTGATCGCTTGGTAATTATTAATCAAGGTAAAACAGTTGCCCATGATACTGTAGAAAATTTAATGAAATTAACTAATCAACATAATTACCGTATTCAAATGAAGGATTGTATTCCTGCAGAAATAAAGCAAAAAATAAAGCAAATTACTGTTAAATTCAATGAACAAAAAAATGATAGTAGCTTTACTTATCAAATAACTATACATAACCCTAATGATCTTTTTGAAATTATGAATCTATTAAAAATAAGTAATGTAGAATTAATTTCACTTGAAAGAACTAATTATGACTTAGAGGAAGTATTTATGAATCTTGTTAAGGGGGTTGAAAAAAATGAAATATCTTCATAGTTTTTGGGCAGTTACTAAAAGAGAGTGGATTGAATTAAGGCGTTATTCATTTAATAGTCTTGTTGGTTTAGCCCTCTATATTGGAATGTTTGCAGCCTTGTTTAGTGGGGCTAAGTATATCGGACAAAATAATTATGCATTAAATGATAGTCTTGAAGGATTTTTAATAAGTTATGCTCTCTGGTTTATGGCTATGGCTGCTTTTTCAGATACAGCAAATTCAATAATAGATGAAGCAAGAAAGGGAACGCTGGAACAGTTATATATGACAGAGATTCCGTTTGTATGGCTTTTGATTAGTAAAAATATGATTTCCACCATTATTTTTTCATCATTATTCTTTATCATTGTGCAATTCCAAATGTTGATTACAGGAATACAATTACATGTAGATATTATTAGTATTTTTGTGATTCTTTTCATAGGATTATTTAGTCTTTATGGTATTGGCTTAATCATGGCAGGTCTAGGGTTGCTATTTAAGAGAATACAAAATCTATTAGGGGCATCCCAATTCATTATTGTGGGAGTAATGATTGTTTCACCTACGGATATTCCCTTAGTTAAGCTACTTCCTTTTGTACATGCCCGTGAATTAATTATGTCTATTATGAGAAGAGGCATATCTATGTTTCAGTTTTCTCTATATGATTGGCTTACGCTATTTTTAAATTCCTCCTTCTACATTATTGTAGGGGTGGTATTATATAAATTAGCAGAGAAGGAAGCTTTCAAAAGAGGAATGTTAGGTCAATATTAATAACTAAAAAATGGTAAGGTGTATTAATTGTTGATTTAGTGATGAGGTATATAAACCACTAAAAAGTTAATAATTAATTAACAACAACAATTAATGCATCTATTTATAGAATAGAAAATACATCATTAAACATAATAAAATTCAAACTTTAATATAAAAAAAAGTAATAGATAAGATTATTTGACATATTATTATCAAAGTTGTAGAATGTTTATAGGAATTTTATAACTTAAGGGGGGATAAGTAATGTCTAGAAAAATAATAGGCTTTTTAGCGTTCATTGCAACTGGAGTAGGGCTACTTGGAGGGACTTTTTTTAATAATAATAATACGATAACAATTGCTAGTATTTTAACAATATCAGCTTTTTTTATTATTGGACTAATTGATCATTATAAACAATTAACAAAGTAGAGGGGGGATATTAAGTGAAATTTGATAAGTCTAAAATAAATATGATAATTTGTGCATTTTTTGGTGTCACTTTAACTTGGTTCTTAAATCATGAAATGGGCTATGGTGCAATTGTTGCCAATGGATTGATGGGGGTATTAGCAGCAATTTTATTACCAGCTCCTTTGGCAGCTGTTACCTATTCTTCTTCCTTCGTGGGTATGTCATCTACAGCGATAATCCCTTCTTTACTGGCAGCATCAGTAGGAGGCGTAATTATGGGGATTATTTGGGTTACCACTTCAGAGGTGTATGCTGGAATTGGTGGAAAAGGTGGAACAACAGCAGCTTTAACAGCTTTAATTACTAAAACAATTATGGGTTTCTTTGGATAGGGGGTAAGCACAATGGAGAATATAATCATTTTATTTGTGGCAGTTTTAGCAGGAATAGCTTCCTATACCATTAGCATTACAATGAATAAGGGAGCGGTATTTGGTTCAGCAGTGGTTACTTTAATTTCGGGTATCGTGTTTCCACACTTTGTACCAACAATAGGGGCTAAGTTAGCAGTAGTAGCAACTTGTGCATCTTATGCCGGTATGGTAGCAGTAAAGAATGTACCAAAGTTATGGGAAATGGCAATAGTATCTTTTATTGCAGGAGGATTATTTATATTATCAGCAACTACCTATGTGGGGGTGGGGGGTAAATTGGGAACAATTGCTGCCATTGCTTGTTTTACTTGGATTGGTTGTAAAAAAGTGTATGAGGTATCAAAAGTTTCCAATAATCAAAAAACTGTTAAAACAAATTATTAGATATAAATTAACATCTTTGAAGATACTGACTTTTCAATAAGATAGAAAAGACCTATATAGCTTTTATAGGTCTTTTTGCTGTGGGTATATATAGAGGAATGCTAATGGGTCATTGAATATTATTTAAATCTGCTGTACAATAAATAGTAGACATACTGCATAAAAAAACAAATATGATTAAAGAATGATTTAAAGGTTTAGGAGGAGCAAAATGAAATTAATAAATGGGTTATTTACTAAAAGATCTATTTTATTATTATTACCCTTATTGCTATTTTGGATAGTATTATCACCATCGTTATCGCTGCAATCAATTATTTCTGGTCTAATTGTATCGATAATTGTTGTATTTTATAATTTAGACCTAACTTTTGAGGAAAAAGAAACATCTTATTACTCAATAATAGGATTAAAAAAACTCATTGTTTTTATTGGTGTTTTATTAATTGAAATGGTAAAGGCAAATATTGATGTTGCTAAAATTGTATTAAGTCCATCAATGCCCATATCACCATGTTTTGTAAAGGTACCATTAAAATTAAAGAAGGATGTTAATAAGGTAATCTATGCCAATAGTATTACCCTTACTCCAGGTACGTTATCTGTTGATATTAATGAAAAAGAAATATTAGTCCATGCACTAACGGAAGAAGTGGCTGCGTCGATGAAGGATAACATACTTGAAAAATATGTAGGAAAGCTAGAGGAGGAATAATATGAGTATTCAAGCTTTTATGGTGGTGGCTATAGCTTTGGCGCTACTGTCAATTGTAAGTTTATATCGCGCTTATGTTGGACCAACTCCAGCTGATCGAGTTATTGCAATTAACGTTATTTCAACTAAAGTGACTGTATTAATTACATTATTGGCAGTGTTAACGATGCAAGATACTTTTACTGACGTTGCTTTAGTGTATGCAATGATGGGTTTTATAACAACAGTCTGTGTTTCTAAATATATGGAGAAGGGCAAATTGTTTTAAGGGGTGAAAAAACTTGGAATTATTAATAGATATATTAATCATTGTTTTACTGGCAGGTGGAACCTTCTTCTTTTTAGTGGGAACATTAGGCTTAATTAGAATGCCAGATGTTTTCTGTAGAATGCATGCCACCACAAAATGCGATACATTAGGAGCAGGTTTAATTTTATTAGCCCTAATGATCCATAGAGGAATGAGTCTAATTAGTATTAAATTATTACTCATAATTATTTTTATCTGGATAACTAACCCTACTGCTGCCCATATTATTGCAAAAGCAGAATGGAATAAAGAAAAGGAATCCTAGTTTCTTAGGAAAGAGGTGATGGAACATGGTGTTATTAAATGTTATTTTAGTTATTTTTCTAATTATATGTGCTATTGCCGTTGAAAGAACAAAAGATTTGTTAGGGGCAGTTATTATCTTTGCGGCTTATAGTTTGATCATGGCAGTATTATGGCTATTGATGAAGGCGCCGGACATCGCTTTAACGGAAGCTGCCATAGGGGCAGGAGCTACATCAATTTTGTTTATTGCGGTTATTAGTCGAACAAGGAGGATGGAAAAGTGAAGAAATTAATGTTTATGGTGGTGCTGACAGGCCTATTCTTACTGTTGGTGACCAGTATATTAAAAATGCCAGCCCTTGGTAGTCTAAATAATCCTTCTTATAATGAAGTAAGCCATTATTACTTGGAAAACACAATTGAAGATACCAGTGCTCCCAATGTTATTGCAGCGGTAATTACAGATTATAGAGCCTTTGATACATTAGGAGAAACTACTGTATTGTTTACTTCTATTGCAGCGGTAATTTCTGTTTTACAGATTAGCCACAAAAACCATAACAAGAAGAAGGTGGAAAAACATCATGGATGATTTAATAGTAAAAACAATAATCCGACTAATTGTACCCTTTATACAGTTATATGGTATTTTTATTATACTTCATGGTCATATATCTCCTGGTGGTGGTTTTTCAGGTGGAGCTGTATTGGGGGCAAGTATTATATTGTATACGTTGTCTTTTGGACTTAAAAAAGCATCCAAGAAGCTACCCCATAAAGTCTCACAAGTAATGGAATCGGGTGGAATTTTGTGGTATATGTTTGTTGGATTATTAGGTATTATCTTTGGAGGTTCTTTCCTTGCCAATAAAGGGGCAGGTTTTTTTATGGGGGAGGCAGGAAATCTTTTGAGTGCAGGAATTATACCTTTGTTAACAATTGGAATAGGAATTAAGGTAGCCAGTACGATGGTTACTTTATTTCATACTATTATTGAGGAGGACTAATTGTGGAAGTATTAAATTCAATAATAGAACACATTAATTATATTGGTGCAGTGGCGCTTTTTGTAATTGGATTATATACTGTTTTGACCCATACAAATCTATTGAAAAAAGTAATTGGCATTAATATTATGGAGACTTCTATTTTTCTTTTTTTCGTTTCAATAGGTTATGTCCATGATGGTGTTTCGCCAATTATTAATTTGGGTGGAGATCGTGTAATCTATGTAAATCCTCTACCTTCAGCATTAATCCTTACGGGGATAGTGGTAGCTGTTAGTATCACTGCTTATTCGTTAAGTTTAATTATGAAACTGTATGAAGCTTATGGAACAATGGACATTGATGAGATTATGGAGTTAAGGAGTGAGGCTACAAATGAATAATATACACTTTCCAGTATATATACTACTCCTATTATTAGCTACAGCTGTTATCATACCCCTTGTGGGGAAGGATAGTTTTCCAAAAATTAAAAGAATGATGATGACAGTCTTACCTGTTACATGGGTCATTTCACTAGTAACACTCATGAAGGTGTATAGAGAAGGTTCATTTATTTATAATTTTGGTAACTGGAGTGAAAAAATAGGGGTTCAATTTGTGATTGATGAGTTTTCTGCCTTAATGGGTTTGTTTATTTTAACGATGGCATTTTTTATTATTCTTTACTCATTAAAAGATATTGAACATGAAATAGAATCAGACCAATTTTCAGGATATTACACGTTAGTATTTATTTTGTTGTTCTCAATGTTGGGGATTACCTTCACCAATGACTTATTTAACATGTATGTATTTATGGAAATTTTATCTTTAACCTCTTGTAGTATTATTTCTATTAAAAGAAAAAAAGACAATTATATGGCATCCTTTAGGTATTTAGTTTTAAATACTATTGGTTCTTTATCAGTTCTATTGGGGATTGCTCTATTATATATGGTAACTGGTCACTTAAACATTACAGAAGCAGCTAGAAATATTGCTGAAATATGGAGAATATATCCATCTAACATATTAGTGGCGGTGGGCTTTATGTTAACGGGTATGGGGATTAAAGCAGCTGTATTTCCCCTACACATTTGGTTACCAGATGCCCATTCTTCCGCACCAACACCTTCCAGTGCATTATTGTCAGGTGTTGTGGTAAAAGTATATATATTTACTGTCATTAAAATATTGTTTAAGTTAATGGGTATTAACATTGTTAAATCTTTAGGAGTTCCTGCTTATATCACTTATTTTGCCGCTGTAGGTATGATAATGGGTTCTGTATTTGCCATTGGTCAAAAAGATATTAAGCGGATGCTGGCTTATTCCAGTGTAGCCCAAATTGGATATATCTTCTTAGGTTTGGGACTTGCTACAAAACAAGGATTATCAGCAGCTTTATTTCATGTGATTTCCCATGCATTGATGAAGTCTGCCTTGTTTTTAAGTGCTGGAGCCATTATATATAAAAAAGGTAAACGAGATATAAGGGACTTAGATGGAATTGGTTATGAAATGCCCATAACTATGGTAGTGTTTACTATAGCTGCTTTTGGAATGATTGGTATTCCAGGAATAAATGGGTTTATGAGTAAAATATATTTAAGTTTTGCTGTATTAGAGGCAGAAAAACCAGTGTATTTAGCCATCATTTTGGCGAGTAGTTTCTTAAATGCCATTTACTATCTACCAATCATTATTTCAGCTTTTCTTAAAGAGGGAAAAGATAGAAAAAATGTTATGAAAATGGATGACTTACCAAAACGAATGATTATTCCTATGGTTTGTATTGCTTTAGGTTGTATCATTATAGGATTCTATCCGCAATTAATTATGGATTTAGTTGAAAAGGCAGTTCCCACTTTTTTTATGGGTAACTAGCTTCATAAAAGAAAAAGTATAAGCACCCTTTAAGAATAATAAGGGTGCTTAAAATTGTAGAAAAAAATTATTAAATAATAGTAAATATTGGCTATGTTAAAGAAAAACGGCTAATTTCCTTATAATACTGTGAATATCAGCAAAATAATACATTTCTGGAGTATTGCAAACCTTAAATAAGAGGAGTAAAATAATAGTAGAAGGAAGAAAGTGTTAAATCAATAACAATCTATAAAAATATGTTCAAAAGTAATTTATTAGTGTTAATTATTGCAAAGGAGGATTTAAAATGAAAAGTACAGATTGTATTGTTAATCCAGATGATGAAGATGAAAGTATGAAATCCTCAATAACTCATCATAAGATGGATTTTTTTTCTGTAAACTCTTTGATTTTATTAATTATATTTACGTTATTAACAACAGGTTATGTACTACTAAATACACGGTTTGGCAGCTCTATTCTCACAATTATTCTGCATAACCCGAAAGTACCTATGGTTATATTATTGTTACCCTTTATTGCAGCACCCCTATCAGTGTATATTGGGTATAAGTCAGAGGACTATAGAGATATATTAATGGTAAACATGATATTTATTACATTATTGTTGGTATTATCATTGTATACTGATATAGCCAATGGAAGCATGGCTGTGGTAATGCCTAAAATACTTGGTTTTGGGCTACATTTTAAGATTGACCGTTTAGTATGGATGTTAATGTTGACTGCTTCAGGTTTGTGGTTAATGTCGTGTATATATGCCCATAATTATATGTTTGAGGAGGAACAACATAGAAATAGATTTTATTTTTGGATGTCCATTACTTTTGGTGGTGTAATGGGGGCGTTAATGGCAGAAGACCTATTAACCATGTTCCTGTTCTTTGAGATTATGTATATTAGTTGTTATTTCTTAGTTGCCCATAATCAAACTAACAGTGCTTTATTAGCAGGAAATAGATATATTTATTTAGGTGTTGTTGGGGGTTTGAGTATTTTATTAAGTATGAGCCTTATATACGCTAAAACAAGTACCTTTATTATTGCAGAAATAGGTAGCTTAATACCAGCAGTATGGCAAACAAATCAAATGTTTATTTTAATAGCGATTATATTTATGTTATTAGGACTAGCCATTAAATCTGCTATATTTCCCCTGCATTTTTGGTTGCCTGAAGCCCACTCCAGTGCACCAACACCCTCCAGTGCAATTTTGTCGGGAATGGTTTTAAAGGTGTATATTTTTTCAATAATAAAGATCCTATTTAGAGCAATAGGAATGGATGTCATAACGAGTGTTAACTTACCTTTTGTAATAACAACGTTGGCTATCGTCGGTATGATCATGGGATCCATATTGGCAATTGGACAAAAAGATATTAAAAAGATGTTGGCTTACTCCAGTGTAGCTCAAGTAGGATATATGTTGTTGGGTATTGGCTTAGCAACGGAACTGGGAATGGCGGCCGCACTCTTTCATATCATAACCCATGCTTTAATGAAATCAGCATTGTTTTTCTGTGCAGGGGCAATTATCTATCAAAAAGGTAAACGAGATATTAGAGAATTTCAAGGGATTGGATATGAAATGCCCATTACAATGGTGGTGTTTTCTATAGCAGCTTTTTCAATGATTGGTATTCCAGGATTAATTGGTTTTATGAGTAAGTGGTATTTAAGCATTGCAGCACTATCATCTAATAAACCAGTATTTGTTATTATGATTATGATAAGCAGTTTCTTAAATGCAATGTACTACTTACCAATTATTATTACAGCTTTTTTAAAGGAGAATAAAAATAGAAATAATGTATTAGTGAAGGATAAAGTACCAAAAACAATGATAGTTCCAATGGTGATTATGGCTTCACTTTGTGTAATAATTGGTTTTTTTCCCCAATGGTTGATGGACTTTATAACAAAAGCGATAACACTTTTTTACTAAAGGATATGTATAAAATATTATGGAGGAGATAAAAATGAAAAGTTCACAAGGACTTGAGAAGCATTTCACGAGTCAAAAACCTAATGGGGTATCGATAAAAGATCAGATATTTAATTCTTTTGGTATAGATTGTGTTGTGGTATTTACAACGGTATTAGTGATTATAATGGGTTTTATAGCGCTGACGGCCACAAACATAGGCAGTAAATTAACAGCAAATTTTAGTGGGATAGCAACTATTTCAAACTTCCTGTACAGCTATAAGGCACTACCATTATTAGCAATATTAACGCCCTTCATAGGTGGTCTAATTGAAACTTATTTTGGTACTAAGTCTGATAATATGAGGGATGTAGCAGTGGTTAATACCACCTTCATTACGCTACTGTTGGTACTGGCAATGTACCCACAAGCGATGGCTGGCACATTAAATTATAAGATTTCTAAAATTTTAGGGTTTGGACTTAGTTTTAAAGTAGATATGCTAAGTATGACGATGGCTGTTACCACATCGATATTATGGTTAATGGTTATGATTTATTCCCATGATTATATGTTGGAGGAGAATCATCGAAATCGTTTTTACCTATTTATGTCCATTACCTATGGAGCTATATTAGGTACAGTAATGGCAGGAGATATTTTTACAATGTTTTTATTCTTTGAAATTATGACCTTTAGTTCATATATGTTGGTTTCCCATTGTGAGCATGAAGAATGTATTTCAGCAGGCTATAATTACATTTATATGGGGGTTTTAGGGGGACTAAGTATTTTATTAGGTATGATTTTATTATATCTTAATACTAATACTTTGGAGTTTGTACCAATGGCTTCCCAATTCCACCAATTGGGTGTCGTAAAATATTGGATTATTGGTTTGTTTATTTTCGGATTTGGTATAAAGGCTGGAATGGCTCCAGTGCATGTTTGGTTACCTAAAGCCCATCCAGTAGCCCCAACCCCAGCCAGTGCTTTATTATCTGGAATTATGATTAAAATTGGTGCATACGGAATATTGCGGGTAACCACAAGTTATTTCTTCCCTCTTCATAGTGAAATTGAAGGTTATAAAGACGTTCTATGGAGTGCTTCAAAAACATTAGGGGCAGGGATTATTTGGTTGGGAATTATTACAATGGCAATGGGTGTTTTCTTAGCATTACAACAAGCAAACATTAAAAAAATGTTGGCATATCATAGTGTAAGTCAAATGGGTTATATTATTATGGGAATAGGAGTTGCTATCTATCTAGGTTACAAAGGTGCAATGGGCTTCTCTGGTAGTGTATACCACATAATTAATCATGCTTTATTTAAGTCAGTGTTATTTATGGTGGCAGGGGTTATTTATTTACGTACCCATGAGTTAGATATGTATAAATTGGGCGGATTTTGGAAAAAGATGCCTTTTACTGCGGTGGCATGTCTTGTGGCTGCTTTAGGGATTACGGGTATGCCAGGTTTTAATGGATTTGCCAGTAAATCAATCTTACACCATGCTATCATCGAGGCATATGACTATGGTCATCCTTCATTTAAATTTGCCGAAACTATGTTTACCATAATTAGTGCAGGAACAGTATGTTCCTTTATAAAGCTGTTTGGGTTTGTGTTTTTAGGAAAATGCCCAGACAAATATAAAAATATAGATGGTGGATATCGAATGATGGATATGGCAATGGGAGGTCTAACATTGCTAATTATTGGAATAGGATTAAAGCCTAATTATTTGTTAAATCAGTTTATTATACCAGCAGCAAGAAGTATCACTTATGACCCTAAATTTATTGATAAGTATTTAGTGAATATGAACTTCTTTAACTCCCACGACATGATAGGAATGGTATGGGTATATTTATTAGGGGCTGTTATCTTTGTAGTGGGTATTAAATTTCATCTATTCCATCTCCACTTCCCAGAATGGTTAAAGATGGAGCACATAGTGTTTTATCCATTGAATAAGGTTTTACAGGTGGCGAGCAAAGCCATGACAACAGGAGAACAGATGGGAATACAAAAGAGTGAGAAAGCAATAGCAGGAGCATCTTCAACAATACATTCTATGGTTGAGCATCATGAAGATAAAGATCATAACAAAGTAGGTATTATTAACCGTTTTGTTCATACCATTAGTATTTTTACTCATCGTTATGAAACTAATATGATTAAAAGCGACGTTGTAATTTATTCTATTGTTTTAACGGGTATTTTAGCTATTTTATTGATATTTAGTTAGGTAAGAATAAATAGAAATGATTTAAATAAAAGTATTTGCAATAGTTAGGGTGGGTATATTGAATACCTTCCCTTTTTTATGTTAAGATTATTATGTTTTGTAAGTATTTTTATGTATGTTGCAGTCTGAACTCAAATCACTGGAAACCCTTGCCTTGCAATTTAGCAATATTTCATGTATTATGATAATTAAATAAGAATTATTATTAATGTTAATTATTGTAAAATTATGGGAATAAAAAGAAGATGACAGGAGGGTTATTAAATGAATTTTCTTGAAGTTGTAATCCTATTATGGCTACCTATTTTGGTGCTATTTTTTGGGTTGCTGGAGGCATTGGTTATACCATTATTAGGGGATAATCATAGATTTATTAGAAGATTATCAGTTAATGGTTTTATACTATTTACGACAATCTTAATTATGATGACCTTTAAGCAAGTGAAGGAAGCTCCTATTGTTTATGAATTTGGTAAAATATTTGGTATGGGTATCTTCTTTAAAATTGACCTTTTGAACTATATTCTTATGGTGTTTGCAGGTATTATATTTATGGTTGCCAGCATTTATAGTTTGGAGGATATTAAACAGAAAGATCGTGAAAGAACATTTTATTTCTTTTTCATTATCTCATTTGTTGCTACCATCGGAACTCTAATGGCAGGGGATTTATTAAGCTTTTTCTTATTTTTTGAGATAATGACTTTTGGTACGTATGCCCTTATGGTACATTATCGAGGAGACAAGGTTTTGGAGGCTGGAAATGTTTATATTTATATGGGTATTATAGGTGGTCTTTGTATATTAAGTGGTATTATACTTCTTTCAGCCTATACACAAAGCTACGAATGGACAAATCTTGCTGTTAAAT
Source organism: uncultured Alkaliphilus sp. (assembly GCA_938074565.1). Lineage (GTDB taxonomy): Bacteria > Bacillota > Clostridia > Peptostreptococcales > Natronincolaceae > Alkaliphilus. The sequence continues at coordinate 54,029 of CALJEQ010000006.1, forward strand.
TTAGCTCTATGGGGGTAATAAAATATATTATAGGTGGGTTATTTATTGTTGGATTTGGGATTAAGGCAGGAATGGTACCCTTCCATTTCTGGATGCCTAAAATGTATAGAGAAGCACCATTTTCAGTTAATGCCATTTCATCAGGTATATTAACCAAGGTGGGTGCCTATGGAATACTAAGGGTAGCTACAATCATTTTTTCTGTAGGGACTGCTGAAGCATCAACATCAGGTAAAATATTATGGCAAACTTCACAACAAATTGGAGTTGTTATTATTTGGCTAGGTATAATTACTATGGTGGTGGGGGTCTTTTTAGCGTTACTAGAAGGTAACATGAAACGAATGTTAGCCTACCATAGTGTTAGTCAAATGGGTTATATAATTATGGGTATCGGTGTTGCAGCCTATTTAGGGTATAAGGGTGCTACCGGGTTTTCGGGTAGTATTTATCACATGATTAATCATGGATTTTTTAAGGCACTACTGTTCATGGTGGCAGGGGTAGTCTATTTAAACACAAAAGAAACGGATATGTACAAATTAGGTGGTATGTGGAAGGTAATGCCTTTTACAGCAATAGTGGCATTGATTGCAGTGCTGGGAATTACTGGTATGCCTGGTTTTAATGGATTTGCTAGTAAATCCATATTACATCATGCCATAATTGAAGCATATAAATATGGACATCCATCCTTTAAGTATGCAGAACTAATATTTAAGTTAGTTAGTGCAGGAACAGTGTGTTCCTTCTTAAAGTTCTTCGGATTCATTTTTATGGGTAAGTGTCCAGAACAATATGCAAAATTAAAACCAAAGTATTCACGTATGGCGGTGGCAATGGGGATACTTGCAACTTTTGTGGTGGTTATTGGAATAAAACCAGATTTTGTACTAAATACATTCATCGTTCCTGCTGTACTTTCCTTCACTTATGACGCTGTTTTTGTTAGTGAACATTTAGTAGGTCTTAATTTCTGGAATATGAAGGATATTATGGGAATGGTCTATGTGTATGGATTAGGGGTAATAATATTTATTGTAGGGATTAAGTTTCATTTATTCCATAAACATTTACCTAAATGGTTAAATGCTGAACGGTTGATTTATACGCCAGTTACACAGTTTTGCGAAGACTTCCCAAATCTTTGCGTACAAAGATATGAGAAAAGAATGATTTTAGGGGATGTATTTATTTATGTGACCCTATTAACAATTATATTAGGTTTATTGATTGTTTCGGGATTTTAAGATTATAAGAAAGAAAGGATTTTTTTTATGAAGTTAGGTTCCCATGTATCGGTGTCAGGTAAAGGTTTACTATCTGCTGTAAAGGAATCAATAAAGTATGGTTCTGATACTTTTATGATTTATACAGGTGCACCACAGAATACTATCAGGAAAAAAATTGAAGATATGAGCATTGAAGAAGGTCTAAAACTAATGAAGGAACACGGACTATCAGACTTTGTGGTTCACGCGCCTTATATTATTAATTTAGCATCGCCAAATGATGAGACTTTTAAAATGTCCATCGAATTTCTTAAGAAAGAAATACTTCGCACAGAAGCAATGGGTTCAAACTATATAGTAATACATCCAGGGGCTCATGTTGGCTCTGGTGAGGAGGAAGGACTTAAACGGATTAGCGAAGGATTAAATCAGGTAATTGAAAAGGATCAAAAAGTATTTATAACGCTAGAAACTATGGCCGGGAAAGGAACTGAATTAAATTATTGCTTTGAACATACGGCTTATATATTAGAACAAGTGAAATATAATGAAAAACTAGCAGTATGTTTTGATACTTGCCATGTTCATGATGCTGGTTATGATATTATTAATGATTTCGATGGTGTAATGGAATCTTTTGATAAGATAATTGGTTTAGAAAGATTAAAAGTATTTCATATTAATGGCTCGTTAAATAAAAGGGGCGCTAAGAAGGATAGACACGCAAATTTAGGAGCAACGGAAGAAAACTCAAAGGGGAAGGACTATATAGGTGTTGATGCAATTAAATATATTGTACACCATGAAGTTGCTAAAGGAAAACCATGTATATTAGAAACACCGTGGTTAGATAAGAAAACAAATTTGTATAAAGAAGAAATTGCTCTTTTAAGAGGAGTATAATAATAAAGCAGAGATAATTTTACTCTGCTTTAGATGATTGAAAAGGTTTTAGGCTTTTTTAGTTATGTTAAAAGTCAGCACCCCTTTGTATTCTATACAATGGGGTGGCTGACTTTTATGTATTTGTTGATAAACACTTAGCTACCAGACTCAAGTGGAGGAATCATTAATACTATATTTTTCATTACGATGGCTGATTTAATTTGAATTAAATGAAAGTTTTCTGATTCTATTTCATGTTGTAAGTCTTCCAATGAAAGGGTAAGTTTTTGCATAACATCTTCTGCACCTTTATCAATAACCCGTTGTTTTAAACCTTTAGCCAACTCTTTTGATTTTTCTGTTTCTTTAAGGGCTTCATCAAATTCATCCATATTAGCCAGTAAGACAGTTTTACGAGTATGGTATTTTAACCGATAGACTTCATAGGGAACTTTGTCTTTAAATTCGTTACGAAACTCTGCTAAAAGTCCCAATAATTCATTAAAACTTAGCAAACTTTCCTCAACTTTTGTTTCATCAACATAAGTTGTTGTTTCTTCTAATAATGTTTCAAATTTTTCCATTTCAGTTTTATTAACTTTAACTTCCTGTAGATTAGTTTCTAAAACGTTCCATTGACGATGGATTAAGTATATGTTCTCTTGTATTTTAAACCATACTTCATCAGCATCGGTAGGGGGAGAATCTGTTTCTATCATTTTGCCCTCCACGTCTTCTTCCTTTAAGACGGGAATGATAATAGAGTTTTCTTCAATCTTTTTATTAATATCAACTGACTCTTTAGCTGCGTTTTCTTTTTCTTCTTTCTTTTGATCTACTTCACTTTCCTCAGTTATTTCTTCTTTTTCTTTGTCCATTTCTTTAATTGTTTCCTCAACACCTTTAATGCTGTCGATGGTATACATTGTCTCAAGTATTGTATCCTCCATTTCTGTTAAAATTTCAGGAACTTCAGGAGGATTATTGCTGTTTTTTTGTGGGTTTGGTTTTTCTGGGTTTGCTCGACAGCCAGATAATAAAACTAGTGTTAAGGTTATAATCAGAAATGAAGCAATAATTTTTTTGTTTTTTAACATTCTAAATCACCTCTAATGTATTTTTTCCAATATATTAGAAAAAATTACATTATTACAGATAAAAAACAAAATATTTTTTTATGAGTATATATAATAAATAAGTATTATTTAAAATTAGATAATTAAACTACCTAATTTAATAATATTTTAATATAATAATAAAATAGGACAAAAGCACTGGCAGGAAAAGATGCTAAATATATCGAAATATGTTGAAGTATATAAAAATACCTTTCATAAGCATATATAGAAAAGAGGGCAATTATGTTTTTTATTAAAAAGCGTAGAAAATTTCTTCTCGATAAAAATATTATAAAGAAAAGTAATGTACCAATTCTTATTAAAGATAAAGCCTGGAGGGACGTTTTTACTGATAAATCCAATAAAACGATAACAGCCCTAAGTAAGCAGTTGGAGGAATTAATAATAGAAGAAACTGCATATAAAAAGACTTTGTCAGAAAAGAAAAAGATTAAAAACGAATTTATGAATAAAATATTAGCTTTGTCGGATGATATAAATACTAAAGGCGTAGAAGACTCTGTTGAAGAATTAGAAAAATGTAAAGAAACATTCACTGATGTAGTTATAGAAATTGATGAGTTATATAAACAATTAGAAGTATACCCAGGAGAAATAGAAAAATTAAACTTAGCCCTTTTAGAAGAAACAGTACAGATTGCCTACCATGATTTATTAGAGGGACAAAAAGAACTGGATGATATTCATAATGAAATACAACAATTAAGGGATCGATTAGCTGGATTAAGGGAGCAAAAGGAAGGTTTAGATAATAAACTAAGTTATTTATACACATTTTTGCATACAATGATTGGACATGAAGAAATAGAAAAATTGGATATACATTATTTTAAACAAGAAGAGGAGTAGAATGTCCACAACATTTGGAAACCTACACCTTCTTTGTCGTTATGAAAACTCAGCCAACGGGACGTAAGTATCAATACGTTTCGTTGGCTGGGTTTTTTAGTTCGTGTAATACACAATTTTTTTGCAAATCCTGTAGAAATTCGTATTATAAAACGAAGAATATAGTATGTATGAGAGCATATATTTTTGAAATGAGTTAATGGATAGATAATTTGTTAAAGCTTACATAACTGATAGCAACACATTAACAGTTAAAAAATTTAATATATTAAAAAGGGGAGTGCCGTTAATTATATTGCTTTAATACAATTAGGTAGTATAAAAAGTATAAATTAACTATAAACATATTTAAAAAGTCTAAAGTCAAAAAATTCATAATTATACTTAAAATAATTGAAAAGTAGTAAAATATCATGTATTATTAAAAATATAACATAAAATACAACAAGATAGTTTACAAAAACTAATATCTTATATAAAAAAATAGTTAACATAGGGGTAATAATTTTTGTTTTGTTGGGAAGGGGATAGTGCAATGCAAACATTAACTACAGGAGAAAAAATTAGGCAGTTACGAAAAGCCATAGGACTAAAACAAGAAGATATTACTAATGAGGAACTTTCTAAAAGTTTAATTAGTCTAATCGAAAAAAATAAAAGAAACTTAACTAAAAATACCGCTAACATAATTGCTGATAGCCTAAATAAATACTATAAACAAGTTGGTAAGGAAATTACACCAGAATATTTATTAGAAACGGAAGAAGATCAAATAAAGAAAACTATACAAAAAGACCTTGAATATCTACAGAAAATTATTAATTCTGATGATGTAGAAGAAAAGTTAGTACATACTGCTTTTGAAAAAGTAATGGGTCTAGTTACCCAATGGGGGTTGAAAGAAGAACTAGTAGAATTGAAAATTTTAAGAGGTAATTTTTATTATAATAACTATCAATACAATGAAGCCCTTAAAGATTTTTTTGAGGTATTAAATCATTCAATACAAGCAACAGATTATGGACAAATAGCAAGAATGTATAATGCATTAGGTTCTGTATATCAAATGCAGATGATGACAGATACAGCAATAGTACATTTTGTTCAGGCATATGACACTGCTGATATTAATAACACCACTAATAAAGATAAAGTAAAAGTCCACTCGGTTTTTAATCAAATACTCTGTTATTATAATATTACTAGGTATGACTTAGCCCTTAATCATATAAATAAATTTAAAGAATTAAAATGGGAAGACCCCTTATATAAAGTATTTAACAACCAAGTAATACTAATGGAAGCTAATACCTATAGAGATTTAAAAAACTTTGATAAGGCAATAAAATTATATGATAGATTAAAGCACGAAGAAGAGGAATTAGACAAAGAGACATTATTTTTACTTTATGAGAACTATTCAGTTTTCTTTAGACAACAGGGGAAAATGGATAAAGCTTTAGATTATATTAATAAAGCCTTTACTATGAAGGATCATGTAGATGTTAATTACATACCGGCATTATATCTATATCAAGCTAAATGTTATCATTTGTTGGAGGATAATAAGAAAGTAGTTGCACTATTGGAACAGGGTCTTAGACTAGCTGAACTGGTTTCAAAGAATTATATTGTTATTGATTTGCATTTTGCCTTTGCAGAGATTTACATAGAATTAAAGGACTTTTCCAGTGCATTATGTCATTTACAAGAGGCAGAGAAGGTTATTGAAGAAAAAGATATGAATTCTAAAAAGCATGATTTATATAGTTTCTATTGTGATGTCTATTGGGGTATGGGTGATGAGATTAAAGCAAAAACATATCTTAATAAAATAAGAAAGAGTTATTTAAAGGACATTTAAGTAAAAGTATTAATTAAAATAGAGTTGGAGGGTTACATTATGAAAACGAGAAAAATTTTATTGGCGACTTTAGTGATTTCTACAGTACTAGTAGGGTGCATTGGTGGTCTTTGGTTAAGTTTTAATGAAAAGAACTGTGAATGTATTACCATAGGAATGTTTACCACTGATGAAAACCCAAATCCTAAAATATTTTAATTAAGTTTTCTAAACATCTATATACAAAAAACCCACTTCTAATGATTGAAGGGGGTTTTTTGTATATAGATTAAGTTATATTGTTAAAATTAGCAATACATAATAATTATAATAGAAAAAAATTTTTAGTATTCTAAAATTTGTAGAAAGATGATAGGATAGAAGTAGTAAGGAGGCATAAGATGATTAAAGGAATAGGTATAGATATTATAGAAATAGAAAGAATTAAAGGGGCAGTTGAAAAAAACAATAAATTTTTAGAACGTTTCTTTACTTCAAATGAAATAGAGATTTTTAAGAGTAAAAATTTTAAACCTGCAACAATAGCTGGCTTCTTTGCAGCAAAGGAAGCTGTAGTCAAATCATTAGGAACAGGATTTAGAAATATGAAGTGGCAAGACATTGAAGTCGGACAAGATTCGTTGGGAAAGCCATTTATAAAATTGCATAATAATGGTCGACAAATAGCATATGATAAAGGTATAGAAGAAATATTAATTTCAATTTCCCATAGCAGGTTCAATGCAGTTGCCCAAGCAATGGCAGTAGGAAATCAAGAAAGTTAGAGGTAAAGCATAAATTGGCGGTGGGGGAAAATTTTTAAAAGAAAATTAAAATTGGGAGGGTTTAAAGTTGAAATACCTTAAGGTTACAGTGGTGATATTTCTAATTGCGCTACTTACAGCTTGTCAACAACCCACTAATGAAGAAGTGTTTTATAAAGCACAAAAGAAATTAGGCGAAATGGAAGGTTACCAATGTACTGCTAAAATCTATGTACAGAGGGAAAATGAAGAAAAAGAGTATATATTTAAACAAACCTTTCAATATCCTGATAAATATCGGTTGGAGGTTCTATCACCGGAAAATCTAAAGGGTAACTTAACGATTTCCAATGGTAAAACGGCTTGGATGAAACATCCTTCCATTAATCAAGTATGGAAAATGGATCAATTTGAACAATCACAAGAACAATTAATGTTTATAGGCTATTTTATGAGAAATCTATTAAATTCAGAGGAAACTAACTTAGAAAGCAAAAGTTTAGATGGAAATGATTATATCGTTATTACAACAACACTTCCCGGTGGCAATTATTATTTTAATGAACAAAAACTATGGATTGATACAGAAAAAATGACTCCGAATAAATTATATATACTAGATGAAAAAGGCAAAACTCGATTTAGAGTAACTTTTGAAGATTTTGAATATAATCCTAAACTACAAGAAGATTTATTCAATTTAAACTAGAAGAAAACTTATACTTACATAGTAAAGGAGGAGTTAAGTAATATGCTAAAGAAGAAACTGCTAAGACCAGTATGGATTGAGGTTAATCTTGATCACCTAAAACATAATCTACAGGAAGTAAAAAGAGTAGTAAAGAAAAATACTAAAGTTTGTTGTGTAATTAAGGCAGATGGTTATGGACATGGGGCTGTGGAAATAGCAAAAACCTTAAAGGATAACGGAGCTGATTATTTTGCAGTTGCAACATTAACAGAAGCTATACAATTGAGAAAGGGTGGAGTAGAGCTACCTATTTTAGTTTTAGGTTATACACCAGAAGAACATTGGCAACAAATTATAGATTATGATATTATTCAAACTGTGTACAGTTTAGCTCAAGCTAAAGCATATTCACAAACTACCTCTGATTGTAAAAAAGAGATGAAGGTGCATTTAAAAATTGACACGGGAATGTCTAGGTTAGGATTTAATGTTTCTAAAGAAACAATAGAAGCTATAAAAGTTATCCATCAACTACCCTATATGATGGTGGAGGGAATTTATACACATTTTGCAACAGCAGATGAAAAAGATAAAACTTTTACAGTTAAACAATATAATAAATTTATGAGTTTAGTAGAAGAACTGGAGGGGGAAGGTTATACTTTTCCTATAAAACATGTATCTAATAGCGCAGCCATTATTGATTTACCAAAAATGAATTTAGATATGGTTAGGGCAGGCATTATGTTATATGGTTTATATCCATCACCAGAAGTAGACCATCAAGCAGTGAATTTAAAACAAGTTATGTCATTAAAGGTTAAAGTGGCGCAGGTTAAAAAGCTGCCAGCAAACAGTGGGGTTAGCTATGGTTTGATATATAAAACAGAGGGAGAAAGACAAATTATTACACTACCTATTGGATATGCCGATGGGTTTACTAGAATGTTAACCAATAAAGTAGAAGTAATATTGAAGAATAGGAAAGTACCAATTGTAGGGAGAATTTGTATGGACCAGTCAATGGCGGATGCTACGGGTATAGAAGTAGAACGTGGCGATGAAGTGACCATCATAAGTAATGATCCAGCCAGTGGTAATACTGTCGATGAAATAGCAGAAAAACTAGGTACAATAAATTATGAAATTGTTTGTATGATGGGTAAAAGGATACCGAGAGTATATATGGAAAATAATAACCTTTTACACATTAAGGATAGTCTGATAGAATAAAAAAAGGATGGATTAAAATATAGGTAAGAATACCTTATTTAATCGAAAAATTTTATTTTTATTTACACGGCAAATTGTATAATTAAGAAGTAATATTGACACACTTTAAATGAATATATATATTTGTGTATATATTATTGATATATAACAATACTAATGGAAAGTATGATCAGCTACTTAGCCATTATCTAAATTCTATTTGATTTATTGAAATAATTCTAGGAGGTGCGCAATGGCTGATTCTAAAAGAATTATGATAAGCCTTCCCGACAGTCTTTTGAAGGAAATTGACTCTATTGTTAATAATGAAAATACCAATAGAAGTGAATTTATTAGAAAGGCAATGCAACTATATATTAGAGAAAAAACTAAAGTCGAGATACGGGAAAGAATGAAAAAAGGCTATCAAGAAATGGCGACTATTAATCTTTCACTGGCAGAACTTGGGCTTAGTTTAGATGTATCTTCGTTAGAAAATTATGAGGTCAAAATGGCGGAGTGTGAATAGTGTGAATGTTAAAAGAGGAGATATTTATTATGCAGATTTAAGTCCTGTTATCGGATCTGAACAGGGAGGAGTTAGACCAGTATTGATTATCCAAAATGATATAGGTAATCGATATAGTCCAACTGTGATTATTGCTGCCATAACTTCACAAATTAACAAAGCAAAGCTACCGACTCATATAGAAATTATTGCGACTGATTATGGACTGCCAAAGGATTCAGTAATTCTATTGGAACAAATTCGCACCATTGATAAAAGACGACTAGAAGAAAAAATCGGTCATATAGATGATGAGATGATGGAAAAAGTCAATGATGCTCTAATGATCAGTTTGGGATTAATTGATTTTTAAATTAATTTTATAAAAAGTATTAAAGACTTAAGGGGATTCTTAGGTCTTTTTGTGTGGGATTAATTACATTTTTATGTTATATTACAATTAATAATACTATTGCTTCAAATTTTTATATAAGTATAGTATAATAAGTACATGTAAATTTAATTATTATGATTGGCTATTAGGAGGCGACTATGATGATACGAAAAAATAAAAAATTACTTTTTTCTTTAATAACGATTTGTGGAACAATACTAATGATAGGTCAGATTGTGTATGCTATAAACAAAGAACCCGGTTCAACCGAGGACCCTTTAGTTACTTTATCTTTTGTTGAACAAAGAATAGATCAACTAAAAGGTTATATTGATGAAAAAATTAAGACAACCCCCAGCACTGGTGGAGCTGTTAGTCTAGAAGTAGTCAACTTAAAAGCAGGGGAAAATCTAATTGCTTATCAAGGTACAGAAATTATTTTAAGAAGTGGACGGGCTGTTATTATTGATTCTCCAGCCGGTGGAATATCTAATTTAACATCTGGATTTGATCTACGTAAAGGGGAACGCATTCCACAAAACCATCTATTATTGGTACCTCGGACAGATGGAAGAGGTGCAAAGGCAGAAACTGCAACTGTTTTTATGGTAAGAGGTGCTTATCGGATAGAGCAATAATAATATATTTGAAGACTTAAAAGTATAAGACTTCCCCTAATATCGTTAATGGAAGTCTTTTTTAGATTTTTAAATTTATGGTTTAAAAATTTTTGAGTTAGCTACAATAGTTATTGATGGTTTAGCCATTAAAGTATTAAAAAAGCTATCCATAAATTTGTAAAATACAACTCTAAAATAAATAACTAAGGATGTGGCAACATGAATAAGAATAAGATTATTATAGGAGTATTAATCATTAGTTTTTTAGTAACAACTTTTACCTTAGCAGGTAGAATTTCCGTTGAATCTAAAAATAGATCAGTTGATGTTGTATTGGACTATAATGAGTTTAAGGAATTAGCAGAGGAATCGGATAATCCTTTAACTTGGTGGTTTCAGCAATTTAAGGGAATGGGTATTCAGTATGTTGGATTAAGGGAAGAAACCATCGGTACATTAATAGAAGCGGGAAAACCCCTTAAAATAGAGATGGCAGGTAATATTATAACAGAAGTAAACTGGAGAGAGAATTATCCTTCTAAATTAGTGGAATATCTAGATGAAACAGAAGATATAAGTGAATTTGATGCAGTAATAATTACAGATTCTGAAGAAGTATATAACTTTATAAGTGAGAGACTTTTAAGTCGCTATGATGAGGGTTTGTTTAAATTAATAGAAAATGAAAATTTGTTTTCCATCGTACTTAAAGGAACGGAAGAGGAAGCACTTTACGCTCAAGAGCGAAATGTTGATAGAGTTGGAAGAGCATTTCTAACAAAACAAAGACTCGTTTCATCTAAACTAACAAGATTAGGACTTGGACTGGACCCAGAAAAGGTAAAACTTATACAAGACAGTGGGTTACAAGTGATGGCAAGACCTTATCAATATGAAGGTTGGGAGAGTGAAAAGTTAGTATTTGCTACTTTTAATGAGTATAAAGAATACAACATTAAACCATCTGTATTTGTTTTTGATGGTGATCATGTTTTTGGTTTTCCAGATCATGTACACATAACAAAAAGATATATGGAAGAGAATGGTGTTAAGATTGGACTGATTGAAAGGTCTATTCAAAGGGAATACATTAAACAAAGTGGAATTAATGAATTAATAAAAGCATTGGATTATCAAGCAACAGGAGTGTTTTCCATGCCAGAGTTTATTCAGTTAAGATTTGCTCATTATCATTACACAGGAGCAGAAGAAATAGAAAACACATTGTATAGAGCAGTAACTGAGAGAAACATGAGATTAATCTACTTTAGACCGTTTAAAATTAATAAGTTTAAATATGTTACAGATATTAATGAGTATGAAAAAATGTTTCAACGTTTTGATACAAGACTTGCGAAACATGGGATGGTTTTAGGTGAAAGTAGTCATATTCCTCCTAAAAAAGTCGGTGTTCTACCTCAAATTCTAATGGGTTGGGGTGTTGTGGCGGCTGGAATACTGTTAATTGATGCTTTATTTAAGATGGGGCTAAAATTTAAACTACTGTTACTGGCTTTAGGTGGAGCTTTTGTAGGGGCAGTTATTATTGTAAAACCAACATTAGCAGGGAATGTATTAGCCATTATGGCAGCTATTATTTTTGCATCACTAAGTATGGTGTATTTTATAAGTCGATGTTTTTCATACTATCAACAAGATTTCAATGAAAAGATTTTTAAGAAAATTGGTAGATCAGTTAAAGATTTACTAACTGCTTCATTAATTTCTTTAGTTGGAGCAATTTATGTAGCTTCAATATTAGCGGATATTGAATATTTTATTGCAATGAATGTGTACAGGGGAGTAAAAGTAAGTCAATTGATACCTATAGTGGTATTTGTAATAGCTTATTTATGTTATTTTGGATATAAGCGTAAAACTGAAGATAAGGGTATTGGACTTCGCCCTAATGATTTAATAAATCTTCTTATGGAGGATATTAAAGTACTTTATGTATTTATCGGGGGTGTTATTTTAGTGGTGGGATACATTTATATTGCCAGAACTGGACATGCCACAGACCTTCAAGCTTCAAGTTTAGAAATGCTAGTAAGGAATAAACTAGGTGAGTTATTACTGGCAAGACCGAGAACAAAAGAATTTTTAATAGCTTTTCCAGTTTTAATGTTAGGTTTTTATGCAGCGCAGAAGTATAAATATAAAGTTCTTATTTTTGCTACAGGGTTAGTGGCAGTAATGGGTCAAACTTCTATTATTAATACCTTTAGTCATTTTAGAACACCTGTTTATTTATCAGTAGTACGTACTGTATATTCATTAGGTTTAGGTATTATAATGGGGATTATCTACGTTGTACTATTTGAAGTAGTAATTAAATTGTTAAGTCATATGATAAAGAAGCTTAACATACAATTTTAAAGATATTTTTAAAATTTACCATAAAAGTCACAAATATCTTTCTAAAGAGAGGTTGAGATTAATTTATGAAAAAAGTTTTAATTTTTGGGTATTATGGGTTTCAGAACACAGGGGATGAAGCATTATTACAAACTGTTATTCAACAAATGAAAAACGCTACACAAAAGATAGATGTAACCGTTTTAACCTATAATGAAGAAGAAACTTACAATCGATATAACGTAAAAGTTGTTAACCGTAATAATTTTAAAGAAGTGTTTAAAGCTATAAAAGAAAGTGATGTTGTTGTCAGTGGTGGAGGTTCTGTTTTACAAGATGTCACCAGCAGTAGATCCCTTATTTATTACCTATCAATCATTTTAATTGCTAAAAGAATGGGTAAAAAGGTAATGTTTTATGGAAATGGGTTTGGACCTATTACTAAGCAAGCAAATAAAAAAATATCAAAGTATATTTTAGATAAGGTAGATGTAATAACTGTTAGAGATCATCATTCTAAAGAATTAATACAAGCTTTAGGTGTGAAGAAAAATATTCAGATAACAGCAGACGTTGCATTTGGTATGGAATTACCAACACAAGATAAAATTGAAAGACTTTTTAAAGAGGAAGGTCTTGATGATAGCAAAAAACTAATCGGTATATCTATTAGAAATTGGAAAGAACATGAAGCCTATAAAAAGACCATTGCTAAGGCGGCGGATTATCTACAGAAGAATAACTACCAAGTTGTTTTTATTCCTATGCAATATCCCGATGATTTAAACATTTCTAATAATGTAGCTGAAATGATGGAGACTAAACCGAAAATTATTACAAATCAATATAGTCCAGATGAACTTTTGGCTATTATTAGTGGGATGGAACTAATGGTGGGTATGCGTTTACATGCTTTAATTTTTGCTGCCATAGCCGACGTGCCAATGGTAGGTTTAGAATATGATGATAAAATTAATAGCTTTTTGAAATTGGTAAATCAAAAAAATGCAGGTAGAGTTGAGACATTAGATGAAATAAAGCTCTTTACTGCAATTGATCATGTTTTGCAAAATCATGATAATGTGAAGACTGAACTTAATCAATTAACTATGAACTTAAGAAATAAAGCCAAGATGACTCAAGATATATTCATGGAATTAATATAAGAAGGTGATAATTTGAGGAAGCAGATAGAAATACTAAATGTACCAATTGATGCAATTACAATGAAGGAAGCCATTAGATTAGTTACCTCCTTTGTGGAAGGAGATACACTGAAAAAAATATATACACCGAATCCTGAAATTGTTATGTTGGCTCAAGAAAACAAAGAGCTACACAATGTAATAAAAGAAGCAGATTTGGTGGTTGCTGATGGTATTGGACTAATTATTGCTTCAAAGTTGAAGTCTAAAGGATTAGTTGAAAGAGTTACAGGTATTGACCTAATGCACCATCTACTGCTTTACTGTGGAGCTAATAATAAATCTATCTATATTTTAGGAGGAAAACCAGGTGTTCCTGACGTTGCAGCCACCAATATAACATCTAAATATAGAGGTATTAATATAGCAGGTTTTCATCATGGATATTTTAAGGAAGAAAACCATTTAGATATTGTTGAAGACATCAACCAGTCGGGGTCAGATGTATTATTTGTTTGTCTAGGCGCGCCCAAACAAGAAATCTGGATTGATAAATATAAAGATCAACTGAAATGCAAAATAGCCATGGGGGTTGGCGGTAGTGTAGACATCCACGCAGGGACTGTAAAAAGAGCACCTGTATTTTTCCAAAAACTAGGACTAGAATGGTTTTATCGTTTAATGAAAGAACCCTGGAGATTTAAGAGAATGTTAATATTGCCCAAATTCTTAATCCATTTTATCTTACATGGGTAGAGTATTAATTGTATGTTTTGGAGGTAGGGAGAAAATTGAATAAATTTAAGTACAAAAAATTTGTGGAATACTTTTGGATTACAATAGGCTGCGCTCTTATGGCATTAAGCTTAAACTTCTTTTTAGAACCCAACACTATAGCCCCAGGTGGCGTAACGGGTTTTGCAATTGTCATTTATAGGGCTGTGGGAATACCAATTGACCTAACTAACTTAGTAATAAATATTCCACTTTTTATAGTAGGAATTATTGTTTTAGGTGGCGTTTTTGGACTTAAAACCGCTTACGCTACTCTTCTATTATCTGCATTTATACGTATATTTATAATTATTTTTGGACATGGCTTTATTGTTACTACAGATTTATTATTGGCAAGTATTTATGGTGGATTACTTATGGGTGTAGGGCTTGGAATTATATTCCTATACGGTGGTACAACTGGTGGAACCGATTTAGCAGGAGCTATTTTAAATAAATTTTTTCCTTCCATCAGTATAGCAAAGTTAATGATGATGTTGGATCTAGTGATAGTAACCACAGCTGGTATTGTAGGCAAAAATGTAGAAACTGCTCTATATTCCGTAATCGCCCTGTATATATTAGTGAAAATTGCAGACTTTATTGTAGAGGGATTAGGATATGCTAAAGCATTTTATATCATTTCTAATTCACCAGGAGAAATAGGAAACACCATTATGCAGGAAATAGGTAGAGGGGTTACAGTACTAGAAGGCAGAGGAATGTACACGGGGACACAAAGAGATGTGCTTTTATGTGTCGTAAACCGAACACAAGTGGCTAAACTAAAAGAAATAGTTTATAGTATAGATAATAGAGCTTTCATTATGATTACCACTATTCATGAGGTGCTTGGTGAAGGTTTTAAAGAAATAAAATAGAAAAAAATGTATTGGAGGAGAAAAAATTCATGAAAGACTACCAATTATTAAAAGACACAGCAACATCTATTAGGAAAAGCATAATTGAGATGTTACATGAAGCAGGGTCAGGTCATCCAGGGGGATCTTTATCAGCCGCAGATATTTTGACTGTTCTCTATTTTCACGAAATGAAGATAGATCCACAAAACCCTAAAATGGCAGATCGTGACAGATTTGTACTTTCTAAAGGTCATGCAGCACCTGTATTGTATGGAGTTTTAGCAGAAAAAGGTTACTTTCCAAAAGAAGAATTATTGAAATTAAGAAAATTGGGTGCTATGCTTCAAGGACATCCAGATATGAAGGGAACTCCTGGTGTTGAAATGTCAACAGGTTCTTTGGGACAAGGGTTTTCTGCCTCCAGTGGTATGGCTATGGCTGCAAAATTAGATAAAAAAGATAGTCGAGTGTATACTCTACTAGGGGATGGAGAGCTACAAGAAGGTCTTGTTTGGGAAACTGCTATGGCAGCTGCCCACTATAAACTTGACAATTTAACAGCAATCATCGACTATAATGGACTTCAAATTGATGGACCAAATGAGAAAGTTATGGGAATTAATCCTGTGGGAGATAAGTTTGTAGCCTTTGGATGGCATGTAGTTGAATGTGATGGACATGATATAGAACAAATAATAAATGCACTAGAAGAAGCTAAGGCAACAAAGGGAAAACCAACTGTAATTGTTGCTAAAACAATTAAGGGTAAGGGTGTTTCATTTATGGAAAACCAAGTAGGCTGGCATGGAAATGCACCTAAGAAAGAAGAAGCAGACAATGCTTTAATGGAATTGGGAGGCGAAAAATAATGAGTAAAAATGTTGCTACTAGAGATGCATATGGAGATATTCTTGTTGAACTTGGAAAAGAAAATGAAAGTATAGTGGTTTTAGATGCAGATTTATCTAAATCTACTAAAACCCACGGTTTTAGTCAAGCCTTCCCAGAAAGATTTATCAATGTGGGAATAGCTGAACAAAATTTAATAGGTATGGCAGCTGGTTTAGCCACTGCTGGTAAAATACCCTTCGCCAGTACTTTTGCTATGTTTGCCACAGGTAGAGCATACGAAGTAATTAGAAACTCTGTTGCATATCCAAAATTAAATGTTAAAGTGTGTGCTACCCATGCAGGTATTACTGTTGGGGAAGATGGAGCATCCCATCAGTCTTTAGAGGATATTTCATGTATGCGTACAATCCCTAACATGACTGTTATTGTACCTGCTGATGGAGTAGAGACTAAAGCTGCCCTTAGAGCCATTACTGAATATAATGGACCTGTATATGTTAGACTGGGAAGATTAGCAGTACCAACAGTTAATGATGAAAATACATATAAGTTTGAAATTGGAAAAGGGGTTCAATTAAAAGATGGTAAGGATGTTACCATTGTAGCCACTGGTATTATGGTAAGTGAAGCTTTACAGGCAGCTGAAAAGTTAGCTGAAGAAGGAATTAGTGCTAGAGTAATTAATATCCATACCATTAAGCCAATAGATGCAGAATTAATTACTAAAGCTGCAAAAGAAACAGGAGCCATCGTAACAGCAGAAGAACACAATATCATTGGAGGTTTAGGTTCAGCAGTTGCAGAAACATTGGCTGAAAACTATCCTGTTCCTATGAAACGAGTAGGGGTAAAAGATACCTTTGGTGAATCTGGTAAGCCAGAAGAACTTATGGTTAAATACGGTTTAACAGCAGAAGGCATTATTGAAGCTGTTAAGGCAATTAAGAAATAAAAAACTAAAATAAACTTAATATTAATTTAAAAAAACTCTCCACTAACGATGTATTTTGTTGGTGGGGAGTTTTTTCTCTTTACAGATTTAGATGTAAACATGAGTTTAAAATAGTATCAATTAAATTAGTGGGAAGTCTTAATAAATAAGTTTTTATTAATAAGGAAGAAAGTTAAACAACAAATCCTCAACAATATAAAAAGTAAACAATATTTACAACAAAATTCACAAAGACCAATCTGTTGAAAATGTAGCTTTGTTAATATTTGTAGCTATTAGTTTCTAAAAGAATAGATTAATAATAAATACAATTTACTTAAATATTGTTTTTAGGTTAAAATTATTATATAATTATTTATAGAAAAAATAAAAGTTACTTTATAATATTAATACACATAACTTTGTAATATATTATTCATTTAATCTAATTAATTGCTTTACAGTATTTATAATAGGAAGGAGTAGAGAACTAGTGGAAGGACTAACACCAGGGGAAAAAATAAAAAAACTACGACTAGATTTAGGGCTAAAACAAGACGACCTTACAAATGAAGAAGTTTCAAAATGTTTAATTAGTATGATAGAAAGAAATAAAAGGGGGCTAACTTGGAGTGTTGCCCAAATAGTTGCAGATAGCCTTAATCAATATTATAAAAACATGGGTAAAGAAATTACCCCAGAATATTTAATGGAAACAGAAATAGATAGGGTTACAAAGGAAGTTAAGGAAGACTTAACGTATATTCAGACCTTGCTAGATACAGGTAAAATTGATATAAAACTAATGACACCTATTTTTGATAAACTTTTAGGCCTAGTAAACCAATGGGCATTGAGAAAAGAAAAAGCAGAGTTGCTTTTTCTAAGAGGGAAGTTTAATTACTTTGCTTATCAATATAATAATGCCATAAAAGATTTTACTGAAGTGGTGGCGTATTATATAGAAGATAAAAACCACGCTGAAGTTGCCCGAATATATAATTTAATAGGTGCTAGTTATCAAATGTTAATGATAATAGACCAAGCCATAAACTATTATACAAAAGCATATGATATTACATTGGAGCATAACACAGATAATAGGGAGTTAATTAGACTACTAACAACAAAAAACCTTATTATGTGTTATAGAAAAATGAAAAGATATGATATAGCCATTCAATACATAAATAGATTTAAAGAAGAGGAATGGGAGGATCAAAGTCTTTATCATAAATTCAATGTAGAAATAATGTTACTTGAAGCAAATACGTTTAGAGATATGACAAACTTTGTAAAGGCAGAACAGTCATATAGTAAACTTATTGAAATTAAAGGAGAATTAAATGAAGAAATATTATTTTTAACTTATGAAAACTATGCAAGTTTATTACTAATGATTAAGAAACTAGATAGGGCTTTAAAATATATTGATAAAGCCTTAGAGCTTAAAGATAAAGTTAAAGTTAATAATTTTTCTACTTTATGGATATATTTAACTAAGTCTAAAGCTTATATGAGATCTGGTAGAATTAGTAAGGTGTTTAATGTGTTAAAGGAAGGATTAATTTTAGCAGAAGAATTTAATAATATGGAATTAATGATAGATTTTCATTTTACACTAACCCAAACTTATATTTTTCTAGAAAACTATGAAGAAGCTTTAAAACAACTTAATATAGTTGAAAAATATATTATACAAAATAAGATTAAAACAAAAGAAAATGATTTGAATATTTTCTATGCGGAGGTTTATTGTAAGGCAGGGGAAACTGATAAAGGTGTAGAATATATGTTGAAAGTTAGAAAGGATTATTTTGCCTTAAGTAATGAAGTATATTAAAAGGAGGCTTTTAAAAATGAAAAAAATAAAAGCAGTGTTGGCAACTATGTTGGTTTGCTCTTTACTTATCGTAAGTAGCAATGGGGTTTGGGCAAAATCAAATCGCAATGATAAATTAAATATTTATGATAATGGGACAGATATTAGATTGTTAGGTGACCCTGCTCCTGGTGTATATTAATAAATTTCTAATGGGAACTACTTTAATGGGTTCTTTGTCAAGTAGCGTTGGTGAAAAACTTAAAAAAAATTAAGACAGAAAAACGAAACAGTATAATCAAATGGCTTAGGGTGTTAAATAATCACCCTAAGCTATTTTTATCCATCAACACTATATATTAAAGTAAAAGAATATATAATATAAAATACCAGTATGCATTAAGTATTTCATTTTAAGTTAATGCCTATTAGATAAAGAACTATCACATGGAAGGGATAGAAAATATAAAATAGGCTTTTAAGTCCCACGCCTTTTTTACTATTGTAGAGTAATAAGAAAGGAAGTGCTGTAATCATCATCCATTGATATTCTGCAAAAGGGACAAAGTATTTGATAGGACCCCTGTAGTTACCATACTTTCTAACTAAGATATAACATAAAATAGAGAATCCACTGTAATATATTATCAATTTCTTTTTACTATCTTTTGCTAAATAAAGTAAAATTCCTAGTACTATAAAAAAGAACCCACCTTCTGTAAATATAACATTTCCAAATAAAGAACCATAAAACATATAGGTTGGAAGCATATTGGGTAAACTTGGAAATTTTATAAATTCAACTAAGATAAGGCATAAAATAAAGCTAACTAATTGCCATACACAAAAGCCAATATTAAGTTTTTTATCTTTTTTGTTAATAAGAAATATAATTACACTTATCAAAAATAAGGTAGTGAAAAAATTGTTTTCAATATAAACATATGTATCTTTATATAATATATTTATTGTTAAATTTATAATAGCCATAGCCAAACCTAACAAGTACATACGAGTAAGATACCTTTTTTTATGTGCTGTAAAGGAAAAGCCCCAAACCGTACAAAACATAAATAAGGGGGCAGAAATTCTACCTAACCACCTAAACCAAATAGGTGTTCCTGGTATAAATACTCCGATGTGGTCAATAAGCATAAGTACTAATGCTAATAACTTCAAAGCTGTTGTTGTCATATTTTAAACTCCTCTGTCCCTTACAAACCTTGATTTATTATAATTATTTTAATAATAAAAGTGTATCATAAACATCGAGTTTATAATACACTTTGGTATTATATAACTTACTTAAAGATTTTAACTACTTTACATAGCCTTTAAAATTACTTGGTGCTGAAAAACTCATATAATAAAGAGTTGAGGTATTTAAGCCTGAAACAGTACCTGTAGATGTACTATTTGCATTGACGATTAATGTTTCAGTAGCAAACCATCCATTCTCTGTAAAAATTTTAACTGTTAGTTTTGTGCTACTGTTGTTTGTTATGCTATAAGTAATAGTTGATTTGCCTTTAAAATAACTATTTGTGTACAGTGTGGACCCTTCAGCGCTTCCTTGAAAGCCCATTTGTTCTATTGTAAGATCAACTACATTAGAAGTAGATGGCTTACTAAGTCCGTATGTACCTATTTCTCCTGTTTCTTTTGAAGATAAAGATTTAGGTTCTTTTTTGGATACACCTACATTCTCATATATCTCATCAGACGATATAGTATTTCTTGTTTCTTGTTTTACAGGAGTGTTAATTGCATATGATGCAGATGAGAAAATCATGCAAACTCCTAACGTTAATGATAATACCTTTTTGTTAAACAAATTTTTAAACATTTTATATCTCCTTTTAGTAATATTGAATTAATGAGTTACTTAGAAACTATACCATTAAATACAAATTATGTAAATATTTAATAATGACTAATTCAAGATTTACAGTTTTATTGAAAAACTTAATCAGTCTACATTTTGTGAGATACTTTAATGTAGCTCCTTTTTTTATGTATTTTACATGACTTTTGAATATTTCAATAAAAGGGCGAATAAACATGAATTGAGGACACTATAAAGAAATAATTGGGAGGGGGGAATTCGATGAATTCAAAAATGAGGTTGCCTAAGTTTCCTAAAGTAAATTGGAAATTATTAATTACAGTAATTCTACTTATCGGTTTAGTTGTATTCATTACCAGATGTGTACCAAAGTTTTTATCAGGTGGAGAACAGACGGTGAGCTATGTAGTAGTAGAACCAGAATTAGTTCCAGAGAAATTAGACGAGATAATACCACGGTATAAGATGTTGGAAAGGGCATTGGCAACTAAGGTAGATGAGGAAGTTTATGTAATTGTTACAAGGGGAGAAAAATTAACCGCTGGTTATACGGTTGATATAGAAAAAATACAGATGGTAAAAGAAGATGAAGAAGAGAAGTTAGTAATATATGCTCTATTTACAGACCCAAAACCAGAGGAGTTAGTGGCACAGGTGATTACATATCCTTATGTTGTTGCTAAAACAGACTTGAAGGAACTACCAAAAAAAATAGAACTACAGGTAAGGTATCCAGAGTAATGGGAAGGTGGTATGATGTTGTTAATCATGCCACCTATTCTTTTCTATCAAACTACTAAAAGATTAAATACAAAATTTCATCAAATTGTAATATGACTGTAATGGAATTTATATATAGATGATATATAATTATTAGGTGTTATTAACTTCCAAAAAAAGGGCAGCAAGGGGGCTATACAAATGAGATTACATAAGAAAAAAAATTGGACAAGTTTAATATTAATAGTACTTCTGTTGAGTTTAACTACAGGGGTCTTTGCAAACAGTAGTTTTTACGAAAAAATTGATACAGAAAAGCTATCAAGGGGAGTAACCCATAGCCATATAATGAGATTTACCCAAGAGGGATGGCTTAATGCAAATGTTTTATATGTAGACTTAAAAGATGATACCCTATCTCTAGATTTGTTACAAAGTGCTGGTGGGGTAAGTACAAAAGAAACCCTTTCTACAATGGTTAAACGACAGGAAAAGGTGGTGGGGGCTATAAATGGTGATTTTTTCTATTTAACCAACCCAGACTCTCCAATGGGTATTATGGCTAAAGATGGAAAAATTATTAGTAGTCCTGTAATTAATCATAAATTAGGAACTTTATATGTAGATAAAAATAATAATGCCTTTGTCGATTACTTAG
Source organism: uncultured Alkaliphilus sp. (assembly GCA_938074565.1). Lineage (GTDB taxonomy): Bacteria > Bacillota > Clostridia > Peptostreptococcales > Natronincolaceae > Alkaliphilus. The sequence continues at coordinate 76,135 of CALJEQ010000006.1, forward strand.
ACTATGAAATAAAGATAAATAATAATAAAGGAAAAGAATATAAAGTAGCTGCTATTAATAAACTTACTTCACGATACCAGTTTATTACCATCCTTGATAGAAATTGGGCAAGTCATTCTCCTGGTGTAGCCACCGATCGACCTGATATGGTGGAGGTGGTGGTGATAAATAATAAGGTAACGGAAGTTAGAAAAGGACAACCATCAATACAAATACCACAAAATGGTTATGTGGTCGTGGCTTCCAGTACATGGGGGAATGAATTGGAAAAAAATATCAGTGTTGGTGATGAACTTACAATAAAAACCCACATTACTCCTGGCATTGAAAACATTAAATTAGCCTTAGGGGGAGGTACGCTACTGGTTAGCGATGGAAAAATTGCCTCCTTTACTCAAAGTAATGTAACTGGAAATCACCCACGAACAGCAGTAGGAATTACTAAAGATCGTAAACAATTGCTATTAGTTACCGTTGATGGTAGACATGGGTCATGGCAAGGAATTGATGGAACACGTCTAGCTAGACTAATGATAGAATTAGGTAGCCATGAGGCTGTAATTATGGATGGTGGGGGTTCTACCACAATGATTGCTAGACCATTAGGTAGTTATGCTCCTAGACTAATTAATACACCTTCTGATGGGGCAGAAAGAAGAATTATAAATGGATTAGCAGTAGTTTCTAATTTGCCACAAGGAAATATACAAGGAATAAAAGCAGTAGCATTAAGTGAAAATGTTTTTAAAGATGACTCGGTGGAGCTTAGAGTCACTGCTTACGATACTAATTTTAATCCATTTTGGGTAGATGCTTCAAAAGTAAACTACACTGTAAAAGCAGGTGGGGGTAGGTTTGAAGGTAATAGATTTATTCCAAATAAATCAGGAATTGCCACTATTATAGTAGAATATCTTGGAAAAACCACGGAAGTAAATGTTAAAGTATTAGAAGAACCAGCCAACCTAGAAGTTACTCCAAGAAGTATTTCTGTATCACAGGGAAACAGTGTGAGGTTAAGTGTAGTAGGGGTGGATGCATTGGGATATAGAGCGTCCCTTAATACTAAAAATGTTTCTTTTAGGGATACAAAGGGTTTAGGAACTATTAAAGATGGAGTATATACCGCTGGAAGTGTTAGGGGCAATACCATAGTAGAGGTAAAATACAAAAATAGTGTATATAATTTACCTGTAGCTATAGGAAGTCAACAAGGGGTTACCACAACGGCTGCAATAAAAAGTGAAATTAAAGACCCGTTATATAGAAAGTATACAACAAAGGGAACAATTGTTACTGCCCACATGGCAATGAATATACAAAAAATTTCCCTGTTGGATCGATATGTTACAAACAACTTAACCAGTAAAATCAACAGTGGTAGTAGCCAAGCAATCTTCACAGGTGTAGTAAATGAAGAAATTAGAAAACAACTTAAAAAACCTATTATTACTGCTGTACCTGGTCATTCACATCAAGAGAGTGAGAATCATCTAATAATAAGGTTAGATAATAGAAAGAATGGTTTAAGACAAACTGATTTTAAACAGTGGACTTTCCTAAAAAATCAATTGGAAACCACCAAAAAGAATAATGTTTTCATTGTGTTACCTAACCCAATTTGGGGAAAAAATGGTTTTACTGATGGACTAGAAGCTAACTTGTTGTCGGAAATGTTAACAAAAGAAGCAGAGAAGGGGAAGAATATTTTTGTATTACATGGAGGTGAAGAATTACAGATAAACCTCAAAGATGGTGTTCGATATATATCTACAGGTACATACCAAAAAATACCACAGGGTAGTCCTTCTGAAGCAAATCAGTATATCGAATTTAATATTACTGGTAATAGTGTAACTTATCAAATTAAAAATTTATTTGAGTAAAAATCAAGGGACTGGAAACAGTCCCTTTTATACTGATGAAAATGCAAAAAACAAACATACCATTATTTACATCAAGGAATTGTAAGTAGCTTCCTAGAATTATATATAAGACATAATAATATTACATAAGGAGGCATTTTGATGGGTAAAAAAATAAAAAAGTTAATTGTAGGAACAACTCTGGCAGTAACTCTATTTACTTCCACAGTTTCTTTTAACTTCGCTAATCAAATCCATACAGTGGTAAACGGAGATACCCTTTGGAAAATATCGCAACAATACAATACTAGTCTAGATGAAATATATCAGTTAAACCCACAATATAGAAGTAACCCTACCCTTGTGGTGGGAAGTACCATAAAAATCTCTTCAAATACACAATTCACTAATTATACCGTTGTTAAAGGCGATACACCTTGGCTAATTAGTAACCGTTTAGGGGTAACCTTGAATGAACTGTTAAAGGCAAATAATTTAACATCAGTGTCGGAAATTTATCCTGGGCAAGTATTAAAAATTCCTAGTAAAACCACTGTTTCTCAACATAATACCTTTCAATATACTGTGGTAAGGAATGACACCCCCTGGACCATTAGCCAAAAGTTTAACATTAGCCTTCAACAATTATTGGATATTAACAACATTACAACGGGTCAAAGTATTTATGTAGGGCAAATATTATTAATACCTTCAACTTCTAATAACAATAGTGTAGCTGGAAACACAGGGCAAACAACTACTGGTAATAGCAAGACTTTTACTACTCATACTGTTGTAAGGGGAGATGACTTATGGAATATCTCCATTCAATACGGTATCCCATTTACTGAACTATTACAGGTTAATGGTTTATCAGAGAAAAGCATCATTCAAATAGGACAAAGGTTAACCATACCAGTGTACCGTATCGCAATTAAGCCTACACCAGGCCCTCAATATGGAGAACTATTAGATTGGTGGACAGAAGCTCAATATGTAGTACCAATTGGAAAGGTTTTTACCATCGTTGACTTTCAAACAGGAAAAAGGTGGCAAGCAAAACGTACTATTGGAGCAAACCATTCAGATACAGAGCCATTAACATCAAAGGATGCTGCAATAATGAAGGATGTTTGGGGTGGAAATTATAGTTGGGGAACAAGGGCTGTTATTGTAGAAGTAGATGGTAGAAGACTTGCTTCCTCCGCCAGTTCATTGCCCCATGACATTCAATTCATTAGTAATAATAATTTTAATGGACACTTTGACTTATACTTTCTAAACAGCACAAGACATGTAGATGGTAAAGGTGACCCTAAGCATCAAGCCAATGTACTTAGAGCAGGTGGAAAATAAAAAAATATAATGGAAATGATAATAATCATATGGACAATGATTATTGTCATTTCTTTTGTTTTTGTCAAATTATTAGAAATATTGTATAATTATAATTAAATAGTAAAAAAGTAGGTATATATAAATATAAGGGCAAAGGGGGAATTAAAATGTACCATAAAACACGTTTATCAGTAGATTCATTAAGTAGTCCTTGCAATGTATTTGATTTAGATTTTAGTACAACGGAAGATTTACCTCCATTAAAGGAGATCATCGGTCAAGAAAGGGCAGTAGAAGCTCTGCTTTTTGGGCTACGAATGAAGAAAAAAGGGTACAACATTTATATAGCAGGTTTAAGTGGCACGGGTCGCAGTAGTTATTCCCACTCCATTACTAAAGGACTGGCTACAGAAATGGAAATTCCCAATGATTGGATTTATGTTTATAATTTTAAAAATCCTGATCGCCCCAAAGCTTTAAGCATGGAGGCTGGTTTAGGTATACAATTTAAAAAAGATATGGAAAATTTAATAGATCAATTACAAAAAGAAATTCCTTTAGTTTTTGAAAGTACCGATTACGAAACCAAGAAAAGTGAGTTGTATTCAGAATTTCAGCAAAAAAACAAAGTGATTATAGAAGAATTAAACAAAATTGGCGAAGAATATGGCTTTATCTTTAAAGAATCAGAAAATGGTTTAGTTACCATACCTTTAAAGGATGGACAACCAATGAAGAAGGAAGAGTACTCTGATTTGCTAGTTGAAGAAATGGAGAATATAAGAGACAATTCTACTCAGTTGAATTTGGCAACTTTAGAATTATTTAATAAATTAAGAGGGTTAGAAGAAGAAATAACCATTAAGGTTAAAAAACTAGATGAAGAAACAGGATACAATGTGATAAATTATTACATTAATAAGTTTTTGCAAAGGTATGGACATCGAAAAGGGATTGTAGAATATATTAATAACTTAGAACAGGATATTGTAGAGAATATAGACCACTTTAAGAAAAAAGATGATGATAATGAAATGCAGCAGTTAATGATGATGCAGATGAAAAATGATGAAGACTTTTTTCTGCGGTATAAAGTGAATTTATTTATTAATAACGAAGAACTGAAACATGCCCCTATCATTGATGAAAATAACCCTACTTTATATAACTTAATAGGAACAATAGAGTATAAAAATGAGATGGGCATACTAAAAACCGATTTTACACAAATAAAACCTGGTGCTCTACATAATGCTAATGGTGGTTTTTTAATATTAAGCATTAGAGAAGTGTTATCTCAACCCTATGGATGGGAAACGTTGAAGAGAGCATTAAAGACTGGTGAAATTAATATTGAATCCATCAATAAACAGATGGGATATGTTGTGACTTCTACCCTTAAACCTGAACCGATCCCCTTGGATTTAAAGGTAATTTTGATTGGTGATTCAAATATCTATTATACCCTATATAGTATAGATGAAGATTTCGGTAAGTTATTTAAGATAATGGCAGATTTTGATGTAGAGATGGACAAGAATGAAGGGAATACCCTTAAAATGGTAAAATTTATTGCTACCCATTGTGAAAAAGAAGGTTTGAAGCATTTTGATAAAAGTGCAGTGGCTAGAGTAATTGAATATAGTGGTAGATTAGCAGATCATAAAGAAAAATTAAGTGCACGATTTAATAAGATAGTAGAAATACTCTATGAAGCAGATGCATGGGCGGAGATGGATTCTGCATCTTTAGTTAGTAAGTATCATGTGGAAAAGGCAATACAGCAAAAAATCTATCGTAATAATCAGTATGAAGAAAAATTGAATGATATGTTTAAAGATGGTTCATTGCTAATGGATGTTGAGGGAGAAAAAGTTGGGCAAATTAATGGTTTAGTTGTTATGGGTACAGGTGAATACAGTTTTGGCAAACCAAGTAGAATTACAGTTTCCACATATAGAGGGAAATCTGGAATTATTAATATTGAGAGGGAAGTTAAAAAAAGTGGAAGTATCCATGATAAAGGAGTTTTAATTTTAAGTGGATATATGGGTTGTAAATATGCTCAAAAGCATCCCCTATCTCTAACAGTGAGTATAAGTTTTGAACAAAACTATTCAATGATCGATGGAGATAGTGCTTCTAGTACAGAACTTTATGCTATTCTTTCAAGTATTGCAGGAGTGCCAATAAAACAGTCTATAGCAGTTACAGGCTCTATAAACCAAAAAGGAGAAATTCAACCTATTGGTGGCGTAAATGAAAAAATTGAAGGGTTTTTTGATATATGTCAGCATCGTGGTTTCACTGGTGAACAAGGGGTAATTATACCTAAACAAAATGTAAAAAACCTAATGCTAAAGCAGGAGGTAATAGAAGCCGTTAAAGGTAATCTCTTTCATATATATGCTATTGATCATGTGGAGGAGGGAATAGAGATATTAACAGGAATTCCTGCTGGTGAAATGAATGACAAGGGGGAATATCCAGAGGGAACAATAAATTATTTAATAACAAAAAAGTTGAAGGAACTTTCAAAAAGTCAAAAAGATAGAAAATAAAATAACTAATTAGTATTTAAGTTTGAAGCTAATAAAACTAGGGGTAGTCATAAGACTATCCCCTAACCAATGAAAAACCTTTTATCTTAATGGTTACATCTTATAGTCAGCCCCTTATGTATTACACTATACGTTAAGGTAGCTGACTATAATTGTGCTATATTTATTTACAGGAGATCATTCGTTTTTCTGTTATAATGTATTGTACAGGAAAATCATATTCATCATTTTCCACATGATCAATCATCTGTACTTCAAAGGCTAAAGCAACAGTAGGAACAGTATCTTTTAAATTAGGTAGAAAACGATCATAGTAGCCTGCTCCATAACCAATACGGTAACCCCTTTCGTCGAAGGCAACTCCAGGTACAATCACTAAATCTATCAATTCTGATGATATGGGTCGAAGGGCTTCTTTTTTTGGTTCTAAAACACCAAATGTACCAATTTCTAAGTCCTTTTCAAAATCTTTTAATTCCGAAATAAGTAGGGTTTTTGAAGTAGGGACTGTTACTGGGATAAAAACTCGTTTATTCTGTAAAAACAAATTAGAAATAATATTACTTGTATCTACTTCATTACGAAATGAGAGATATAGCATAACACATTGAGCGTTTTTATAGAAATCTAAAGGGGCTAATCGGTTAAAAATAAGTTCACTATTAAGGTTAACCATTTGGGGACTCATACCTTGTCTCTTATTTAAGATTTCTTTTCTAATTAATTTTTTAATAATAAAACACCTCCAAAATATTGATATTTAAACTACTTAAACTTATTGTATCAGATTTTTGGTAATCAATTCAATTGAAATGGTGGTTAATTAATTGGTATAATTATAAAAGCAAAAAGGTACGAAAAAACAAGATATATATGTTTTTTTATATAATATTATATTATATTTAAAAAATAGGTATAATCTCCCAATGCTTATTCTAAAAATTTAGAAGGAAATAATAAATTAATGTCGAATGAGTTAATTGGATAACAGGAGCTGATAACTTTGATAGAAATGAAAAATGTTAGTAAAAAGTATATTAATGGGGTACAAGCCTTAACGAATATTAATCTTAAAATAGAAAAAGGAGACTTTGCTTTCTTAGTTGGACCCAGTGGTGCAGGTAAATCTACTTTTATAAAATTAATGTTAAAAGAAGAAGAGCCATCAGAGGGGATGATCTACTTAGATAATAAAGATATTACTAAACTTTCTAGAAGGAAAACCCCTTTTTTACGAAGAAATATTGGTGTTATTTTTCAAGATTTTAGATTGTTGCCTAATAAAACTGTTTTTGAAAATGTTGCATTTGCAATGGAAATTATAGAATCATCTTCAAAGGAAATACGAAGACAGGTTCCTATGGTTTTAGGAATGGTGGGATTAAGTGAAAGAGCTAATCAATACCCCCATCAGTTATCTGGGGGAGAAAAACAAAGAGTTTCTATTGCTAGGGCAATTGTTAATAACCCATCCATCTTAATTGCAGACGAGCCAACAGGAAATTTAGATCCAGAAACAGCTTGGGAAATAATGAAGGTATTGCGTCAAATTAATAGAAGAGGTACAACTATTTTAATGGTTACCCATGCTAAAGACATTGTTGATGTTATGCAGCAAAGGGTAATTGCCCTCGAAAAAGGTAGAATTATACGGGATGAACAAAGGGGGGCATATGGCTATGAAGATTAGAACGGTGAAATATATTTTAAAACAAGGTGTATTAGGTTTATGGCGTAATAGAGGTATGAGTGTTGCTTCCATTAGCTCCGTTTCCGCCTCCCTTATTGTATTAGGTTTAATTATTACATTGGTACTCAATATAAATAATGTTGCAACATTAACTCAAACTCATTTTGATACAATACAGGTATATGTACAGGATAACTTATCAGAAAAGGAAACAGTTAATATAGGAAAAGCCATTGAAGGTATAGATGGTGTGCAGTTGGTGGAATACGAATCGAAAGAACAAGCTTTATTAAACATGAGAGAACGTTGGGGTGAACAGGGTTATTTGTTGGAATCATTAGAGGAAAACCCACTACCTAATTCATATATCATTCATTTAGAAAATATAGAACTTGCTGATGACGTGGTTTTATCAATAAAGAGTGTAGAGGGTATTGATGAAGTAAAGTATTATAAAGAAATTATTCAAAATATGTTAAGAATTGCAGGTTTTATAAGAACTGTAGGACTAATACTAATATTTATTTTAACCCTTGTTGCAATGTTTATTATCTCTAATACTGTTAAACTAGCTTTAAATGCTAGAAGGCAAGAAATTAACATTATGAAATATGTTGGAGCCACCAATTGGTTTATTAGATGGCCCTTTATAATGGAGGGGATCGTATTAGGGTTAATTGGTGCCATTACAGCATTGTTAATTGTTCATTTTGGTTATCAATACACATTCGACATTATTACAGCTAGATTTACAGCTATTTTTAGTGCTTATCTAATACCTATTGAAGAAATGATGAAAAAAACTATTTTAATGTTTACTGTATTAGGAACAGGTGTGGGAGCTTTAGGAAGTATAATTTCTTTAAGGAAACACTTGAACGTTTAGTTGGAAGGGGGGCTTAATTTTGAAGGGCGTTAAAATAACTTTTATATTTGTGATGACTATTGTAATTTCTATTTCATCTTTATTTGTTTTTGCCAATGAAGCTAACCGTTTAAAACAAGAAATTAATAATTTAAGTAAGAAACAGCAGCAAATAGAAAAAGAAATGAAAAAAAATGTACAACAACAGAAAAACGTATATGCAGAAATACAAAAACTACAAGTGGAAATAGAAAAAATAGAAAATGAAATTTCCCTATTACACCACGACATAACCATTACCCAGAAAAAGATTGATGTAGCATCCAGAGAACTGGTGAGGGCTGAAGAAAATATTGATGATAAAAAAGATTTATTAGGGTCAAGATTAAATGTAATGTACCGAAGTGGTAGTATTGGTTATGCTGAAGTAATACTAAGTTCTAAAAGTTTTCCAGAACTTTTAACAAATCTTGATATGGTTAAATTAATTGTTCAACATGATGTTGATTTATTAAAATATCTACAAGAGCAAAGAGATTCTATTGAAGATAAGAAAGTGAAATTAGAAACAGATAAAAAACAATTAATATCCCTAAAAAACAATGTAGAAACAAAAAAGAAAAACCTACAAGTTTCTAGAGGACAGCAGGAAAGATTAAGAAAAGAACTGGTTTCAGATAAAGAAGAAATGGAAAAGCAATATAACATATGGGAAAAGGAAATTAAAGATTCTGAAAGTAAATTGAAGAAGTTACAGTCAACAGGACAATATGTAGGAGGAAAATTACAGTGGCCTGTACCGGGATACTCAAGAATTTCTTCCCCTTATGGTAACCGTATTCATCCAATATTAAAAACCCAACGTTTCCACTCAGGTATAGATGTACCTGCACCAACAGGAACGTCTATAGTTGCCGCAGGTCAAGGTAAGGTTGTTTATTCTGGTGATATGGGAGGCTATGGAAAAACCATTGTTATTGATCATGGTGGTGGAATAATGACACTATATGCCCATAATTCAAGATTGCTACTGTCGGTGGGAGATAGTGTTACAAGGGGACAAAAGGTTGCTTTGGCGGGTAGTACAGGATTATCAACAGGACCTCATCTACATTTTGAAGTAAGAAAAGATGGAAAATATGTTGACCCTATTCCCTATGTAAAAGGCAATTAAAATTTTATACAATTAACCCTAAAGTAAAAATTGAATTTTACTTTAGGGTTTTTAGTTTTCTTAAGTGTTTTTTAATTAGCTACTTCCTTTTAATTAATTTATTAAAAGGAAGGTTTTTTATGATATATATCTAATACTTATACTATTAAAATAAGTTAATTATTGTTCAATAATATGATAGAAAATTAAAGTGTGAATTTTTATCAATTCTTTTTTAAAAATAAAATGATTTTAACAATGATTTTTAAGTCATAATAAGAATATGGTATAATGAAATTTAATAAGTTATAAGATAGATAATTACTAATAATTTTATAGGATAAAAAGGGGAGAAAATAATGATTAGTAAGAAAAAAGCTGTTATTGGAGCAATAGTTATTGTGGTTTTAACATCTGTCTTAAATATGACAGTAGTAAATTTATTAGGCGTAAAAGTTGGGCAACGATATATTATAAGTAAAGGTACTTATGATTATTATCAAAAGGTTCAAGAACAACATGGTAAACTATTACAACTAAGCGATTTTTTAATGGAGAACTATTATCAAGAAGTAGACTCTGATAAACTGGCTGAAGGTGCTTTAAAGGGAATGTTTGATGGTATTGGTGACCCATATACCACCTATATGACAGAAAAAGAATTTAGTGACTTAATGACAAGAACAGCAGGTACATATGGAGGAATTGGAGTCATAGTTACCCCTGGAGAAGATGGTTTAGTTACTGTGGTATCACCAATTGAAGGTACTCCAGGAGAACGAGCGGGTATTAGTACTGGCGATAAAATTATTGCTGTAGATGGTGAATCAATCTATGGAGATCGTTTAGAACAAGCTGTGGAAAGAATGAAAGGTAAGCCTGGTACTGATGTAAAGTTAACTATTCGAAGAGAAGGGATACAAGAGGCACTTGAAGTATCAATTACTAGAGAAGAAATTAGACTACAGACAGTTAAGTCAGAAGTTTTACAAGATAATATTGGTTATATCCGTATTTCTATGTTTGATGAGAAGACTGCCGACGACTTTAATAGCCATTTAAGTCAATTGGAAAAAAAGAATATAAAAGGGTTAGTAATTGATTTAAGGAATAATCCTGGTGGGTTATTAAGCCAATGTATAGAAATTGCTGATACACTTTTGGGAGAGCAAGTTATTGTTTACACAGAAGATCGACAAGGCGTTAGACAGGTGGAAAAATCAGATAAAAAGAAAGTAGATTATCCATTGGTGCTAATTGTTAATAAAGGCAGTGCCAGTGCTTCTGAAATACTAGCAGGAGCTGTTAAGGATGGTGAGGCAGGAACAATAATTGGTACCACCACATTTGGTAAAGGTCTAGTACAACAAGTAAAATCTTTGCCGGATGGAACTGGTTTTAAATACACTATTTCTCAATACTTTACTCCTAATGGTACTAACATTCATGGTACAGGAGTTGAACCAAACATTATTGTAGAATTACCAGAAGAATTAAGCAATGCAACTAATATTGAAAGAAGTGAAGATACTCAGTTACAAAAGGCAATTGAAGTTCTACTTGAAAAAATTAAATAGAAAAACAATAATTTAGTATATAGAGTTATTAATTTTTAAAAGAGAAAATTGTCTTTTTCAGTTTTTAGTCTTTTGTTGCTTTTGAAACCCAGCTTGTTAATGTATTTTAGATACGTTCCGTTGCTGGGTTTCATTATGCCTTAGTTTTCCTTTTTTTAATTATATTAGTTTGTAAATTTAGTTGTGTAGTTGACATTTAAAGTAAGTATAGTATAATATATAGAGAACAAACGTTCTGAGAATGAAAAGGCTGGGAGTTTTTAGTTAACAGTACAAGTTAAGGTATTACTAATAATTAAATAATTTAATATAAAATATAGAGGGAATAAAACTGTTAAATATTTGAAACCTTATTATTATGTCAACCAGTTATGTTATAATAATAAGGTGGATTAATGATAAAGAATAGAGAGGTTATATTAATGGACACATTTAAAATAGTATCCGATTATCAACCAACAGGGGATCAACCAAAGGCAATTGAGGCTTTAACAAAAAGCATATTAAAGGGGACACCCCATCAGACTCTTTTAGGTGTTACTGGTTCAGGTAAAACCTTTACCATGGCTAATGTTATTCAAAATGTACAGAAACCAACATTGGTTATTGCCCATAATAAGACTTTGGCAGCTCAGCTTTGTAGTGAGTTTAAGGAGTTCTTTCCAAATAATGCAGTGGAATACTTTGTTAGTTATTATGATTATTATCAACCAGAGGCGTATGTGGTACACTCTGACACCTATATAGAAAAAGATGCATCTATTAATGATGAAATAGATAAACTTAGACACTCCGCCACAGCTGCTTTATTAGAGCGAAGAGATGTAATTATTGTAGCAAGTGTATCTTGCATTTATGGTTTAGGGGACCCTGTAGAATATAAAAAACTAATGGTATCCCTGCGAACAGGTATGAATAAAGATAGGGATCAAGTTCTAAGGCAGTTAGTTGATATTCAATATGAAAGAAATGATATAAACTTTGTACGGGGAGCCTTCCGAGTACGGGGGGATGTAGTAGAAATTTTTCCTGCATCTTCTTCAGAAAATGCTATTCGTGTGGACTTTTTTGGAGACGAAATAGAAAGAATTACAGAAGTAAACGCCCTAACAGGAGAAGTAATAGGTAGAAGAAATCATGTTTCTATTTTCCCTGCCTCTCATTATGCCACAGGTGCAGATAAAATAGAATTAGCCATTGGGGCGATAGAAAAAGAACTGGAAGAGCGAGTAAAATATTTTAATGAAAAAGATAAATTAATAGAAGCTCAAAGAATTCAGCAAAGAACCATGTATGACATAGAAATGCTTAGGGAAGTCGGGTTTTGTCAAGGGATTGAAAACTATTCAAGACATTTAACTGGCAGGCAAGGGGGAAGTAGACCCTATACTTTACTAGATTATTTTCCTAAGGATTATTTAATTATTGCAGATGAATCCCATGTGTCAATCCCACAAGTAAGAGGGATGTATAACGGTGATCGTGCTAGGAAAGAAACACTGGTGGAACATGGTTTCCGTCTTCCTTCTGCTTATGACAATAGACCATTGCAATTCCATGAATTTGAAAGTTTGATTAATCAGATGGTGTATGTTAGTGCAACTCCAGGCCCTTATGAACTGGAGAAGAAAGCACCAATTGTGGAGCAGATGATTAGACCCACAGGTTTATTAGACCCAATTGTAGAGTTAAGACCTGTGAAGGGACAAATAGATGATTTAGTTTCGGAGATAAATAAGAGAATTGCCAAAAAGCAGAGGGTGTTGGTAACCACGTTAACTAAAAAAATGTCGGAGGACTTAACTAAATATTTAAAGGAATTAGATATTGCAGTTAGATACCTTCATTCAGATATAAAAACCATAGAAAGAATGGAAATTATAAGGGATTTAAGGTTAGGAGAATTTGATGTACTGGTGGGTATTAACCTGTTAAGGGAAGGACTAGACCTACCGGAAGTTAGTTTAGTGGCTATTTTAGATGCCGATAAAGAAGGTTTCTTAAGGTCAGAAACATCCCTTATACAGACCATTGGTCGAGCTGCTAGAAATGCAGAAGGTCGAGTTATTATGTATGGAGATAAATTAACAAAGTCTATGAAAAAGGCACTTGATGAAACTGAAAGACGTAGAAAAATACAGCATGAATTTAATATAGAAAACAATATTGAACCAAAATCTATTATTAAAAAGGTAAGGGAAGTCATTGAAGCTACAAAAGTGGCAGAAGAAGAAGTGTCTTATAAAACGGGTAAGAAAAAAGACAAGCTTACTGGGGAAGCTTTACAACAATATATTAAGTCACTGGAAGTAGAAATGCAGATGGCGGCAGAAAATTTACAATTTGAACGAGCAGCCCAATTAAGGGATGAAATTAAAGAAATTCAAAAGAAAAAGTAAGAAGAGGGTGTAAAAATGCCACGGGATAAAATTATAATAAAAGGTGCTAGAGAGCATAATTTAAAAAATATTAGTGTAGAAATACCAAGGGAAAAGTTTGTGGTATTAACGGGTTTATCGGGTTCAGGGAAATCTTCATTAGCCTTTGACACCATTTATGCAGAAGGGCAAAGGAGATATATAGAAAGTTTATCGGCCTATGCAAGACAGTTTTTGGGACAAATGGAAAAGCCAGATGTAGACTATATTGAAGGGTTGTCACCTGCCATATCGATAGATCAAAAAACCACCAGTAAGAATCCCCGTTCTACTGTAGGAACAGTTACCGAAATTTATGATTATTTAAGATTATTATATGCTAGAGTGGGTTCACCCCATTGCCCTGTTTGTGGTATTGAAATCAGTCAAATGACCGTTGAACAGATTGTGGACAAGATTATGGAGTTTGGAGATGGGGCAAAGTTGCAAATTTTAGCCCCTATAATTAGAGGTAAAAAGGGAGAACATCAAAAAATACTTGAAGATATAAAAAAGGAAGGTTTTGTTAGAGTAAGAGTAAATGGTGAAGTTGTGGATCTTCACGAAGAAATTAAATTAGCTAAAACAAAAAAGCATAATATAGAAGTTGTGGTGGATCGTATTATTCTTAAAGAAGGTATTCAACAACGACTAGCGGACTCTGTAGAAACGGTATTGAAGTTAACGGAAGGCTTAGTAGTGGTGGATATTATAGGACAGGAAGAAATTTTGTTTTCTACTAAATTTGCTTGCCCAGAACATGGAATAGGGATAGAAGAAATGGCTCCACGAATGTTTTCTTTCAATAGCCCTTTTGGAGCATGTCCTGAATGTAATGGTATAGGACATATGAAAGTGGTTGACCCAGACTTAGTTATTCCTAATGATAATTTATCCATTCGACAAGGTGGAATTGCACCTTGGACCAGCACTAATGGAGCCACATCTGAAAATACCTATTATTTTAAAATGATGGAAAGTTTAGCAAATTCTTTTGGTGTTGACATAGATGCACCAATAAAGGACTTGTCAAAGGAATTTATTGATGCACTTTTATATGGAACAGTTGACCATAAGGTTAATTTTGAATATGAATCTAAATATGGTGGTACAAGAAATTTTGAGTCTACTTTTGAAGGGGTTATTCCTAATTTAGAAAGAAGATATAAAGAGACTAATTCAGATTATATAAGGGAAAAAATTGAAGAATATATGAGTGAAAACCCATGTCAACAATGTAAAGGTGCAAGATTAAAGGATGTAGCACTGGCGGTTACTGTTGGTGGTTGTAATATTCATAAGATAACAGAAATGTCTGTAGGGGAAGCTAAGGTCTTCTTTGACGACATTAAGTTGGATGAACGTAAAAGTTTTATAGCAACTCAAATATTAAAGGAAATAAGAGGCAGGTTGACATTTTTACTGGATGTGGGACTGGATTATTTAACACTTTCAAGAAGTGCAGGAACATTATCTGGGGGAGAATCCCAAAGAATTCGACTGGCAACTCAAATAGGCTCTAGCCTTGTGGGGGTACTCTATATTTTAGATGAACCTAGTATTGGGCTTCATCAAAGGGATAATGACAGATTAATAAAAACCTTAAGGAATCTTGCTGACATTGGAAATACAGTTATTGTGGTGGAACATGACGAAGATACTATTTGTAGTGCCGATCATGTTATTGATATTGGACCAGGTGCAGGTATTCATGGTGGAGAAGTGGTGGCACAAGGAAGCATTGAAGAAATAAAAGCTTGTAATGAATCAATTACAGGACAATATTTAAGTGGAGTTAAAAGAATAGCAATACCTTCCGAAAGGAGACAACCAAATGGTAAGTGGCTTTCTATTAAAGGAGCCAATGAAAATAACTTAAAGAAATTGGATGCAGATATTCCTTTAGGGGTATTCACTTGTATTACAGGTGTGTCGGGTTCTGGTAAAAGTACTTTAATTAATGAAATATTATATAAAAAAATAGCCCAAGAAATTCATGGGGCAAAAAGCAAACCAGGTAATCATCAACTAATTGATGGAATACAGCATATTGATAAAGTAATAGATATAGATCAATCTCCTATTGGTAGAACTCCAAGATCTAACCCTGCCACTTATACGGGTGTTTTTGATGATATTAGAGATGTGTTTTCTCAAACAACCCAGTCGAAAATGAGGGGTTATCTAAAAGGAAGATTTAGTTTTAATATTAAAGGTGGAAGATGTGAGGCATGTAGTGGAGACGGGATTATTAAAATAGAAATGCACTTTCTTCCTGATGTGTATGTTCCTTGTGAAGTATGTAAAGGAAAGAGATATAATAGGGAAACACTAGAGGTTAAATATAAAGATAAAACTATTTCAGATGTATTGCATATGAATGTAGAAGAAGCCTTGTCATTTTTTGAAAATATTCCTAAAATAAAAAGAAAGTTAGAAACTCTTTATGATGTTGGTTTAGGTTATATAAAATTAGGACAACCCTCTACGCAATTATCTGGTGGTGAAGCCCAAAGAATAAAATTGGCTTCAGAATTAAGTAAAAGAAGTACGGGAAAAACCCTATATATTCTTGATGAACCCACTACAGGTTTACACTTTGCTGACATCCATCGTTTAATTGATGTCTTGCAAAAATTAGTGGATACAGGTAATTCAGTTTTAGTTATTGAACATAATTTAGATGTGATTAAAACTGCTGACTATATAATTGATTTAGGGCCAGAAGGAGGTACTAAAGGTGGTACCATCATTGCAAAAGGAACGCCTGAAGATGTTGTAAAAGTAAAAAATTCCTATACAGGAAAATTTTTAAAAAGATTAATATAAATGGGAAAAAATACATTTCTGTTGGTTGCAATAATACATTTTGTAAATAAATAAGCATATATTACTATAGGAAAAAACCTTTTTTATCTGTACAATTATAGGTAATAGTTTTTGCAGACCTATTTAGGAGGTTTTTTTGTATGAATGATTATTTACAGGTTGGTATGCCCATTAAATTGGAAGTTGAGGTTGTTCCTCCTTATCTCTCCTTTTGGGGTGCAATTTCAAAAGTTAACGGGGATGAATTAACGGTTAAAATAGACGGACATTATGCTCAAAATGAAGTCCGTAGGGTAAAATGTACAATTCCAAAAGATACTAAGGCTTGTATATTTGAAACATTTATTATAAAAGGCAGTGATCACTTGTTGATTTTAAAGATGCCATTAGATGAAGATTTATCTGTAATACAAAGAAGAAAGTATGTAAGGGCATCTGTTGACTTACCTGTAAATTGTTATCTGATAGGTATTAATGATCAAAAAGTTGAAAGTCATAAATTATTCCCTGCTGTGGCGAAGGATATTAGTGGTGGAGGTATTCTATTAAATAGTTCTCTATCTTTACCAACAGGAACAATTATTGTTTTTGAATTGGAGTTAAGTAATCAAAAACTATTGTTAACAGCTAAAGTATTAAGGAATACCGAAAATGCTGAAAATAAATCCCGTGACTTAGGGTGTGAATTTTTAGGTATAGATGAAACCGATCGGCAAAGAATAATTTCTTATTGTACTAAGATGCAAATTCAAAAGAAGCGAAGATAAAAAAGTAGCACCTTATTGTATTTTTTAATACATTAAGGTGCTACTCTTTTTATCTATAAGCAGTATGGGATAATTTAGATGTCATCTTGAGTACTTCCTTCAGGAATATTCATCATAACGAGAAATTGTTGTAGCTCTTGTTTTTCTTCCTCTGAAATAGACATTACTAATTTTCCAGATTCGGCTGGCAACTTAAGTTCCAATGCTGTATCCCTAAATAGATAATGTTGTAGTTTTGTATAGGGATAATAGCCAGAAGAATTAAAAAAAGCTGTAGTAAGGGGTAGATCTAAGCGAAGATCTAGCCCTTTTATTATAATACCTTCTTTTAAAAAGTAGACATGTGTTCGTTTCTTAGAAAATCCTAAAATAATTCTAAATAATGCTATTGTAGTAATAAACAAAATGATTCTTAACAAAATAACTTCATTAAGATAAGAACGTTGAAATAATGGCAAAATATATATTAGAAATGGTATAATATAATAGATTATTTTATCACCAAAGGAAAAGGAAGTAATTGGATATGTCATAATGGAGTTATTTTTAGAATACTTGTGGTTCAATAAGGTTCTTATTATAATTTGTAGAATAGCAAAAGTGAGTAGACTAAGGATAAACACAACAGCTTTGTATACTTCAACAAGTATAGTAGGCGTCATTATTTTTTCAAAGCTGTAAGCCAAAAGCAAATAAGTTAGTTGTTGAATTAAAGGATACAATAAAAAAATAATAAAGGACGAAGTTATAAAAACAATTGTTCTAAAAGTGTTATACATTATAGTACCTCCTAATAATTACAAGAATCTATACATTATTGTATCCAAAAACCATGAAAACTTCAACTGGTTCTCTTAAAGGGGGAAGAAAATTGTTTGACTTGAAAGAACATTTAAAAATATTACCAGATAAACCTGGTGTATATATAATGAAAAATAGTGATGATGAAGTGATTTATGTGGGAAAAGCCATCTCATTAAAAAATAGGGTTAGACAATACTTTCAAAGTAGTAAAAATCATTCATCAAAAGTTCGAGCAATGGTGTCTAATATAGATCACTTTGAATATATCGTTACAGACACTGAATTAGAAGCATTAATTTTGGAGTGTAACTTAATTAAAAAATATAGACCTAAGTATAATGTATTGTTAAGGGATGATAAGACCTATCCCCATATTAAAGTAACCTTAAACGAGGCTTACCCTAGGGTAATTAAAACGAGACGAGTTTTAAAAGATAAAGGAAAATATTTTGGCCCTTATACAAATATAGGGGCGTTAAACCAAACTTTAGAAATAATCCATCAACTTTATCCAATAAGAAGTTGTAAGAAAAATATAGATAGAATGATTGAGAGAAAAGAAAGACCTTGCTTAAACTTTCATATTAAAAAGTGTATGGGACCTTGTAGAGGTGAAGAGGGCAAAGAAGAATATAATAGAATGATTCAAGAAATTATTATGATACTAAGTGGGAAAGAAGCCCAGTTAATTAAAACTCTAGAAGGAAAGATGAAGGAAGCTGCAAAGGAAATGGATTTTGAACAAGCTGCTGTTTTTAGAGATCAACTTATGGCAATTGAAAGCACCTTAGAAAAACAGAAAATAGTATCAAATCAAACCGTTGATCAAGATGTAATTGCATTAGCCATAGGGGAAGATATTAATTGTGGTGTGGTTTTCTTCATTAGAGAAGGTAAATTAATACATCGAGAACCATTTACCCTTACTTCTGATGAAGGCGAGACAAAGGAAGAATTATTAACTGCATTTATTAAACAGTTTTATAATAACATGGACTACATTCCAAAAGAAATTTTGATAGAAGAAAAGTTACAGGAAGAAGAAGTATTACAAGCTTGGTTAAGTAATAAAAGAGGTAGCAAAGTACAGTTAAAAGTACCCATACGGGGGGATAAAAAAGACATTTTAGAAATGGCGGAAAAAAATGCTGCCACAACTTTAATGCAGTATAAATCCCTTCATAAAGCTTCGGAAAAAAATCCGACGGAGGAATTAAAACAGTTACAGGAACTATTATCCATTGATGAAATTCCTTTTAGAATAGAGTCTTATGATATTTCTAACATTAGTGGACTACAGTCGGTGGGGTCAATGATTGTGTTTGAGGAAGGAAAAGCAAAATATAGGGATTATAGAAGATTTAAGATAAAAACCATTACAGGGCCCAATGACTATGGAAGCTTAGAAGAAATACTTCATAGACGGTTTTCTAGGGGTTTACTGGAGACGGAACAACTTCTATCGGGTGAAATCGCCATGACCGAAGGCAAATTTTTAGTTTTTCCAGATCTGATCATGGTGGATGGAGGTTTTGGACAAGTAAGTAGTGTTAAAAAAGTATTAGACTTGCTATCGTTAGACATACCTGTTTGTGGTATGATTAAGGATGATAAACATAAAACTAGAGGGTTGGCTTTTGAAGGTAGAGAGATTATATTGGAGAAAAGTACGCCATTATTTCGTCTCATCTATAAGATACAAGAAGAAGTTCATCGGTTTGCCATCACTTATCATAAAACTTTAAGAAAAAAGACAATGCTACATTCAGAGTTGGAGGATATTAATGGAGTGGGTGAAGCCCGTAGAAAAGCCTTGATTAAATATTTTGGAGAGATGGATAAAATTAAAAATGCTTCTATAGAAGAATTATTGAAGGTGGATGGTATGAATAAGAAGGTGGCAGAAAACATAGTAAGTTACTTCCATCAATTAAATGAAGAAAAAGAATCGTAAGTACTGCAAGGAGATGGATAAAAATGGATAAAGATACTAATGTAAAATCAATAACTGTTAAGAAAATGATAGAAGACTTAAAACTAGAGGAAATTAATAACCCTGTAAATGAAATACAACATATTACAACAACGGAGTTAAACAGACCAGGTATTCAATTGGCAGGTTTCTTTCATTATTTTGCTTATGAAAGAATTCAAATTATAGGGAAGGTGGAACATTGCTATTTAGGCACCCTTCACCCAGACATTCGACATCAACGTTTTAATAAAATATTTTCTTATGATCTACCTTGTGTTATTGTCAGTAGAGATTTAGAAATTTATGATGAAATGTTACAAGCGGCAGAAAAATATCAGAGAAAAATTTTAAGAAGTGATTTGAATACCACTCAATTAATTAGTAAACTGGTTAATTATCTTGAGGATAAACTAGCACCAACGGTTACTTTACATGGTGTATTAATGGATATATACGGTGTTGGGGTTTTAATTACTGGAAAAAGTGGAATTGGAAAAAGTGAAACTGCTGTTGAACTGATCAAGAGGGGACATCTGTTGGTGGCGGATGACTCAGTGGAAATTAAAAGGATTGGACACGATCTTTTGGTGGGTTCTGCACCAGAATTAATAAGACATATGATAGAAGTTAGAGGTATAGGCATTATGGACATTAAAAGTCTATTTGGTGTAGGGGCTATTAAAGAGAGTACTCAAATAGATTTAGTTATTAACTTGGAAGAATGGGATTCCAGTAAGAGTTATGACCGTTTAGGATTAGATGATAGTTATCGTGAAATATTAGGAATGAAGATGAATGAAGTGATTATTCCAATTAAACCAGCAAGAAATGTTGCCCTCTTAATAGAAGTAGCAGCTAGAAACTATAGGCAAAAAGAAATGGGTTATCATGCTGCTAAAGAATTTAATGATAGATTAATGAGTAAATTGGCTAGACATGACGGTTAAATAATAATACTAAAGTTAATAAAAATATACAAATAGGTTTATGGATAAATAAAAAAATGGTAGAATTTATTTAGATAAAAAATGAGGGGGAAAAATAATGTATTTAGTTGGTATTGATTTAGGTGGTACAGAAATAAAGGGTGGTCTTTTTACTACTGATGGTGAGGCTATTCAAAAGTCAAGCGTTAAGACTCCCGTTGTTGAAGGCTTTGATGGTGTATGTAATGCAATTAATGGGTTAATAAATAGTCTTGTTAATGAAGCTGGATTAGATAGAAAAGATATAAAGGCTGTTGGTGTAGGTATTCCAGGAATCTGCGATGGAGAGGGATTAGTATATTCAGCTGTAAATTTATACTGGGAAAATGTACCGTTAGGTAAAAAACTAAGAGAACTAACGGGTTTAGACATTTATGTAGAAAATGATGCAACCATTGCTGCTATTGGTGAAGCAGCAGTAGGTACTATGAAAACAGCAAAAAATGCAGTATTTATTACTTTAGGGACAGGAGTTGGTGGTGGAATTATCATCAATGGACAGCCCTATAGTGGAAGTCATGGGTTAGGCAGTGAGTTGGGACATATGATTATTGGAGAAAATTACTATAATTGTAATTGTGGTAGTAATGGTTGTTTAGAGACCTTTGCCTCTGCCACAGCTTTAATTAAATATACGCAAAAACTTATTAAAGACGAAAATAGAGATAGTATTATATTAGAAAAGGTACAGGGGGATTTAGAGAAGTTAAATGCTAAAATCATCTTTGATTCAGCTAAAGAAGGAGATGAAGTAGCATCACTGGCTGTAAAAAGGTTAGTAAAATATTTATCCATAGGAATAGCAAATATTATTAATCTATTAGACCCTGAAATAATTGCCATAGGTGGAGGGTTATCTAAAGCAGGAGATTACTTAATTGACTTAATAAAAAACGAAGTAGACAAATATGTGTTCTATAAAAAAGAAAAAATTCGTTGCCAGTTATTAATAGCTGAATTGGAAAATGATGCAGGTATTATTGGTGCAGCTATGTTTGCTAGAATATAAATAGTAGGTACTACAGGATAAAACTATTAAGACTGATAAAAGATCATTTTATTGGTCTTTTTATCCATTTAAAACAATTGTTAGTTAATTAACAAGTAATTTTGCAGTAGATATTAATTAAAATAAAGTTGTTTTATGAGTTTTAACGAATTATTAATATTTTGTTGTGTTTTTTTATTAAATAATAATTGCTATAAATAATGTTTATGGTATATAATCAAATTAGATGTTTATAACATAACAAAAAGAGACATTTTTCGACATGACTCTTCTGAAGGGGCATACTTGCCCTATGGCATTTTACGTAAATCATAGTTAATTATTTAACAAACAATGAATAGTTGATGCAGGCATGCATTAATACTTTCATGTAATAAATTTAGGAGGGACATAAATGGCTAAAAACATTCTTACTGAAGAAAACTTTCAAAAGCTTGAAAAAACCATTGAAGCTAATCGTGGGAAAAAGGGAGCATTAATGCCAATATTACATGATGCTCAAAAAATCTTTGGTTGTATTCCTTTGGAAGTTCAAAAGAAGGTATCTGAAGAATTAAGGGTTCCCCTTAGTGAAATTTATGGAGTAGTTACTTTCTATTCACAATTCACATTGGAACCAAGAGGAGAATTTGTAATTGGGGTTTGTTTAGGAACTGCTTGTTATGTAAAAAATGCCCAACCAATTATTGATAAAATCCATGAGTTAACAGCAGCACCAGTAGGTGGAACATCTGCTGATGGAAAGTTTTCACTAGAGGCTACAAGATGTATTGGTGCCTGTGGTTTAGCGCCAGTATTAACAGTAAATGAAGATGTTTATGGAAGATTAGTAGTGGCAGATGTACCTGGTATAGTAGCTAAATATTAATAATAGGGGGCATTGAAATGAAATCTATACAAGAATTAGAAAAAATTCGTCAAGCTGCAATAGAAAAAGTAAATATTAGAACTGATAGAAAAGGTACTAGAATCGTTGTAGGAATGGCAACTTGTGGTATAACAGCAGGTGCAAGACCCATTTTAATGACTCTTTTAGAGGAAACTCAAAAGAGAAAATTAGAAGACGTTCTAGTAACACAAACGGGATGTATAGGTATTTGTAGACTAGAACCTATCATAGAAGTATATAAAGAAGGTGAAGGAAAAACCACCTATGTGGATATGACACCAGAAAAAGCACAAAGAGTTATCGTAGAACACATTGTTAATGGTAAGATAGTTAATGAATATACAATTGGAGCATATGAAAAATAAGTCATTGATAAGGGGGTTAAACAATGGAATTATTTAGATCCCACGTGCTGGTATGTGGAGGAACAGGATGTACATCTTCAGGATGTCAAAAGATTATTGCTAAATTAGATGAACAATTGGAAAAACACCAATTAGAAAAAGAAGTTAAAGTTATTAAAACGGGATGTTTTGGACTTTGTGAAGCAGGTCCTATCATTGTTACGTATCCAGAAGGAGCCTTCTACAGTAGAGTTGAAGAGAAGGATGTAGAAAGAATTACAGAAGAACATTTATTAAAAGGTAGAATCGTAACAGATTTATTATATAAAGATGCAATTATAGACGGTCAAATTAAGTCTGTAGATGAAGTAGAATTTTATAAAAGACAACAAAGGGTAGCTCTAAGAAACTGTGGTGTAATTAATCCAGAGTCATTAGAAGAATATATTGCAATGGATGGTTATAAAGCTTTAGGAATGGTATTAACTGAAATGAAGCCAGACGATGTTATAGATATTATTAAACGTTCTGGTTTAAGGGGTCGTGGTGGTGGAGGTTTCCCATCAGGACTAAAGTGGGACTTTACAGCTAAAGCTGAAGGAGACCAGAAATATGTAGCATGTAACGCTGATGAGGGTGATCCAGGTGCATTTATGGATCGTTCTGTATTAGAGGGAGATCCTCATGTAATCGTAGAAGCAATGGCTATAGCTGGATATGCAGTAGGTGCAGATATGGGTTATGTTTATATTCGTGCAGAGTACCCAATCGCAGTAGAAAGACTTGAAATTGCTATTGTAGAGGCTAGAAAAGCTGGCTTATTAGGAAAAGACATTTTTGGAACTGGTTTTAACTTTGATATGGAAGTTAGATTAGGAGCAGGAGCCTTCGTATGTGGAGAAGAAACAGCTCTTATTAACTCGATAGAAGGTAAGCGTGGTATGCCAAGACCAAGACCACCATTCCCAGCGGTTAAAGGTATTTGGAATAAGCCAACCCTATTAAATAACGTAGAAACCTATGCTAATGTACCACAAATCATCTTAAACGGTGCAGACTGGTTTGCAGGTATAGGAACAGAAAAATCTAAAGGAACAAAAGTATTCGCTTTAGGTGGAAAAGTTAATAATACTGGATTAGTTGAAATTCCAATGGGAACTACACTAAAAGAAGTAATTTATGATATAGGTGGAGGTATTCCAAACGGTAAAGCCTTTAAAGCAGTACAAACAGGAGGACCGTCTGGTGGATGTATACCAGCCGATCACTTAGATACACCAATTGACTACGATAACTTAATCGCTTTAGGCTCAATGATGGGTTCTGGTGGTATGATTGTTATGGATGAAGAAAACTGTATGGTGGATATTGCAAGATTCTTCTTAGACTTCACAGTAGAGGAATCATGTGGTAAATGTCCTCCATGTAGAATCGGAACTAAACGTATGTTAGAAATTTTAGATAGAATTACTGAAGGTAAAGGTGAAGTGGAAGATATAGCAAAACTTGAAAAGTTAGCAGAAAATATTAAAACTGCTTCTTTATGTGGGTTAGGTCAAACAGCACCAAATCCAGTTTTATCAACACTGCACTATTTCAGACATGAATATGAAGCCCATATTTTAGAAAAAAGATGTCCAGCTGGGGTATGTCAATCTCTGTTAAGTATTGTTATTGATGAAACCTGTAAAGGATGCGGTATTTGTAAAAAGGCTTGTCCAGTTGATGCTATTGTTGGAGAAAAGAAATTACTTCACGAAATTGACCAAGATAAATGTATTAAGTGTGGCGTTTGTATCGATAAATGTCCATTTAAATCCATTGTTAAGAAATAGATTACAAGTTTCACTTTATAATTGAAAGGAGTGTTCTAGTTGGAAAAAGTTACTTTAACCATAGATAATATACAAGTTGAAGTGCCAAAAGGGCATACGGTTTTACAAGCAGCTAAAGTTGCTGGTGTAGATATTCCTAGTCTATGCTACTTAAAGGATATTAATGAAATAGGAGCCTGTAGAGTTTGTTTAGTAGAAGTTGAGGGTAGTAGAGGTCTTCAAGCTTCTTGTGTATTCCCTGTTACAGAAGGTATGGTGATTAAAACCAATACTAAAAAATTAAGGGAATCAAGAAAGGCAACAGTAGAATTAATTCTTTCTAATCACAATAGAGAATGTTTAACATGTTCTAGAAATAAAAACTGTGAGCTTCAAAGTTTAGCAGAAGAATTAAATATTACTGAAATTCCATTTGAAGGTGCAAAAACAGAGGAAACAATTGATTCATTATCACCTTCAATTGTAAGGGACTCAAGTAAATGTATCCTTTGTGGAAGATGTGTTAACGTATGTAAAAATCAACAAGAAATTGGTATTTTAGACTTTACAAATAGAGGGTTTGAAACTCAAGTATCTCCTGCTTTTAACATGAGTATGGAAGATGCACCATGTATCTACTGTGGACAATGTATTGTAGCATGTCCAGTGGCTGCACTAAAGGAAAAAGAAGATATTGAAAGAGTATGGGATGCTATAGAAGATCCAAATGTACACGTGGTTGTACAAACTGCTCCTGCTGTAAGAGCAGCTTTAGGAGAAGAGTTTGGTTTACCAATCGGAACCCGTGTTACAGGTAAGATGGTGGCTTCATTAAAGAGATTAGGATTCGATAAAGTATTTGATACAAATTATGCAGCTGACTTAACAATTATGGAAGAAGGACATGAATTATTACACCGTATTCAAAATAATGGTACGTTACCAATGATTACATCTTGTTCTCCAGGTTGGATTAGATACTGTGAGTTTAACTACCCAGAGTTTATTCCAAACTTATCTTCTTGTAAGTCTCCTCACCAAATGATGGGAGCTATTATTAAGAGTTATTATGCTGAAAAGAACAACATTGATCCTAAAAATATATTTGTTGTTTCAATTATGCCTTGTACTTCTAAAAAATCTGAATCTGCTCGTCCGGAAATGGCTGTTAATGGATTACGTGATGTTGATGCAGTATTAACAACAAGAGAACTGGCAAAAATGATTAAACAAGCAAGGGTAGATTTCTTAAAGTTAGAAGATGCAGACTTTGATCCAGCATTGGGTATGTATACTGGTGCAGGTGTTATCTTTGGAGCTACTGGTGGGGTAATGGAAGCAGCTTTAAGAACAGTGGCAGATGTTTTAGAAGGTAAAGATTTAGAGGAATTTGAGTATACTAGTGTAAGAGGTGTAGAAGGAATTAAAGAAGCCGAAGTTACATTAGGTGGAACAACTGTTAAAGTGGCAGTTGTACATGGTACAGCTATGGCAGGTAAGGCATTAGAAATGGTTAAAAATGGAGAAAAAGAATATCACTTCATTGAGATAATGGGATGTAGTGGTGGTTGTGTTGCTGGTGGTGGTCAACCTCATGTTTCTGCTAAAGCAAGAATGGAATGCGACATTAGAACTGAAAGAGCTAAGGCATTATATGAGGAAGATACTAAAATGGAATACAGAAAATCCCATACTAATCCTCTTATTAAGGAACTATATGAAAACTATTTAGGTAAACCTAATGGACACAAAGCCCATGAATTACTTCATACCCATTATGGAGCTAAAGAGCAATATCCAATAAATAAAGAAAAATCAGATGTTGTAGAAGATTAATAATATAAAATATTGAAAAACAGTATAATATAGAGTATAAAAAAATCTGACCAATGGTTGTTTCCATTGGAAGGAGAAAATAGTTCATACACTGATTGCGAGGATAATTTCTAAGCAAAAGGTAAGAAGGTTTAATAATATTGTACAGAAAACTTTCCTAATCCTTTAGGAAAGTTTTTTTTGTACTTATTAAAGATTTAGAAAAATCCATAATAAGTGAGGAAATTGCATAATTGATTTTGAATTTATATTAATGCAAAAAGAAACCTTCCCTGCTTAGTGTTCAATGATTAATTGTATAAAATGTATAAGGAAATTAGTCATCTCATAATGCGCGAATCAGGTTTCAATTTTGCATAAATCGAATATAAATTCTTTATTATGATATTATGCAATTTCCTCAAGTAATAACTTAAGGGGTTGAAGAGAAATTATAATAGAGATTATAGCGTTTTCTAAATCTTTAGAATAAGTGTTTATGGTATAACTATATGAATAAGGGTATTTTAATATATACCAAGAAATGAGGGAAAGTAAATGGAAAAGCGTATTGGTGTTGTGGCAATTCTTGTAGAAGATAAAAAAAATATTGATGACGTTAATAAGTTATTAAGTTGTTATGGAGATAGTATTGTTGGTAGAATGGGAATTCCATATAAAGAAAAACAATGTAATATTATATCTTTAATTGTAGATGGTACTACCGATGAAATTGGAAGCTTAACAGGAAAACTGGGAAGGTTAGAGGGAGTCACTGTAAAAAGTGCATTAACTAAAAAATAAGCTACAGCAACCTAAGGAGGAGAAAATATGAATACCCATCAAATCGTTAACGAGGAGCAAATACTACAATTAATTAATAAAGGCAAAACAACCACAAAGGAAGAAATTATAGAAATAATTGAAAAAGCAAAGGATTGTCATGGACTAACATTAGAAGAAGCGGCATCGTTATTAACCATAAAAGATGACGAAACAATGGGTATATTACTAGATACAGCTAAGTTTGTTAAGGATGTTATCTATGGCAAACGAGTTGTGATTTTTACACCCCTATATACCAGTAATGAGTGTACTAATAACTGTCTATACTGTGGGTTTAGAGTTGCAAACAAACACCTCCATCGGAAGACTTTAAATAAAGAGGAAATTGTTAATGAAGCAAAGGCGATAGAAAAACAAGGTCATAAAAGACTTCTATTGGTTTGTGGTGAAGATACAAAAAAAACCCATATTAAACATATTACCGATGCTTTAGAAGCTATTTATCAAGAAACTGGAATTAGAAGAATTAATGTTAATGCTGCACCTATGGAGGTTGAAGACTTTAAAAAGCTTAAAGCTGTAGGTATTGGAACTTATCAAATTTTTCAAGAAACCTATCATAGGGAAACATATAAAAAAATGCATCCATCGGGATCTAAAAGCGACTATGATTATAGATTAACAGCTATTGAAAGGGCATTGGAAGCTGGGGTAGATGATTTTGGAATA
Organism: uncultured Alkaliphilus sp.; assembly: GCA_938074565.1. Taxonomy (GTDB): domain Bacteria; phylum Bacillota; class Clostridia; order Peptostreptococcales; family Natronincolaceae; genus Alkaliphilus. Next base: position 104,348 of record CALJEQ010000006.1, read on the forward strand.
GGTGCATTATTAGGTCTTTATGATTACCAATTTGATGTACTGGCTACTCTAATGCATTCTCAATATATGGATAATAAATATGGTGTTGGGCCCCATACTATATCCGTACCACGACTAAGACCAGCTTTAGATTCAGCTTTAGAAGAAGTACCACATCAAGTATCGGATCAAGATTTTAAAAAGATTGTTGCTGTATATCGTCTAACCCTGCCCTATACTGGCATTATATTGTCTACAAGAGAATCGGAAGCGTTGAGGGATGAATTGTTAAGTTTAGGCGTATCACAAATGTCAGCAGGATCTAAAACTAATCCAGGTGGTTATGAAAAAGATGATAGAGAAGCTACACAGTTTGAAACCAGTGATGAAAGAAGTTTAGGTGAAGTATTACAGGTAATCTGTCAACAGGGCTATCTACCAAGCTTTTGTACGGCCTGCTATCGAGCAAATCGTACTGGTGAAGCTTTTATGAATTTAGCAAAAGAAGCAGAAATCCATGAATTTTGTCAATCTAATGCTATATTAACTTTTAAAGAACATCTTTTAGACTACGGGTCTGAAGAAACTATAGAAAAAGGTAATGTTTTGATAGAAAAGGCATTGAAAGAAATAGATAATGAACGGGTTTATCAAATGACATTAAATAAATTAAAAGAAATTGAAAAAGGTAAACGGGATCTTTTCTTTTAAAGATGCAATTAGATGGAGGCGATATTTATGAACAATATTCAGCAATATATTATTATCTGTTATTCCACCAGTCAAATGCTTAGAGTAGATAGCTTATTAAAGGCTTTAGATGTTACTACAGATTTGATTCCCACCCCCAGTGAATATGGGTCAATTTGTAGTACAGCTATAGCCATATCAAAAGAGGATAAGGAAAAGGCAGAAAAAATCCTTCAAGAGGGAAATTTTGCAATTAAAGGGATTTATCCCCACAAAATTAGAAAGTTAGCGGGTTTAATGGAAAGCTTAAAACATAATGTTATTTCTGAACCCTTCAAAGCTATAATTAAAAAAGTAGAGGTGGGGGAGACCTTAACAAAGGAAGAAATCACTTTCCTACTAAAAATAGAAGGAGAGGCAGAATTAAAAGTATTGTTTGAAACCGCTGATCGTATGAGGAAGGAAATTGTGGGGGATGTGGTGGAGGTACGGGCAGCCATCGAGTTTTCCAATTACTGTGATAAAAGTTGTCATTACTGTGGAATTAGAAAAGGTTGTACCGTTCCACAACGTTACCGTATGACAGAGGATGAAATTATGGAAGCAGTCCACGAACTACATGATGTGGGTATAAAGACAGTTGTGTTGCAGTCGGGGGAAGATGAATTTTATACTGTTGAAGAACTTACTAAATTGATAAAACGAATTAAACAAGAAACAAAAATGGGAATTACCCTAAGTGTTGGGGAAAGAAGTTATGAAGAATATGAAGCGTTAAAGAAAGCTGGAGCTAATAATTATCTTTTGAAAATAGAAACTACAAATCCAGAAATATTTCAGTTTATTCACCCAGATGATGATTTTGAAGTAAGAAAACAGTGTGCTCAATGGTTAAAAGAACTGGGTTATGTCAATGCATCTGGAAATATGATTGGATTACCTGGTCAAAGACCAGAAGACATAGCAGAGGATATACTATATTTTAAAAAGATGGGCATTCATATGATTGGTATTGGTCCTTTTATACCTGCTGATGGAACCCCATTTGAAAAATATCCTCAAGGTAGTGTTGAAATGACTTTAAAGGCAGTGGCAGTTACAAGACTAGTTTGTAAAAATGTTTATATACCTGCCACAACAGCATTGGCATCAATCGATGAAGATGGACAAAGGAAAGCACTACAGGCAGGAGCAAATAGTTTAATGTTAATTTCTACACCTCCTAAATATAGAATTAATTACCAAATATATAGTGGTAAAAATATGATCGATTTAGATTCAGCAATACAAGCTATTAAAGATGCAGGTAGAAAACTACCTAAATATTTAAAGATACTTCCAGAGGAGGAATAGAAGATGAACCAAACCCCTAGAGGTAATAGACTTCACATAGCCATATTTGGACGTAGAAATGTAGGGAAATCCAGTTTGATAAATGCCTTAACAAACCAAGATATTGCTTTGGTTTCAGATGTAGCGGGAACCACAACAGATCCTGTTTATAAGGCAATGGAAATTTTGCCCATTGGTCCAGTTTTAATTATTGACACAGCTGGAATCGACGATGTGGGAACCATTGGTGCGTTGAGAATACAAAAAACGAAGGAAGTTTTAAATAAAACAGATTTGGCTTTAATTGTTACAGATAGTGGCATTAATATAGGAGATTATGAAAAAGAGTTAATTAAAATTATAGAGGATAAAAATATACCTATCATTATAGTAAAAAATAAAAGTGATGTTATAAAAAATACTGTAATAGATTCAATGAAACCAGCATATACATTTCCTGTAGTGTCAGTCAGTGCCAAAACTGGTGAAGGAATACACCAACTTAAAGAGACTATTATAGCCACTGCTCCAAAAGAGATTGAAATATCTCTAATGGGGGGATTAATTAAAAAAGGTGATGTGGTTGTATTAGTTACTCCTATAGATTCGGCAGCTCCAAAAGGGCGAATGATACTACCTCAAGTTCAAGTCATTAGAGATATATTAGACCATGACGCTTTTATGGTGGTATGTAAAGAAACAGAATTAGTAGATGCATTAAGTAGATTAAAACAGCCACCAAATTTAGTGGTAACAGACTCTCAAGCATTTGAAACAGTGGAGAAGATACTTTCTAAAGAAGTTCCTTTAACTTCTTTTTCAATTTTGTTTGCCAGATATAAAGGTGATTTAACTGAATTAGTAGAAGGAGCTAAGGCGATAGAAAACCTAAAACCAGGAGATCATATTTTAATTGCAGAAGGTTGTACCCATCATCGGCAAGATGACGATATTGGAACAGTTAAAATACCTCGATGGTTGGAAAAGCAAGTTGGAGGAAAGTTGGAATATACTTGGGTGGCAGGAACAGCTTTTGAAGAGGACTTGACAAAGTACAAGCTTATAGTCCACTGTGGTTCTTGTATGCATAATCGTAGAGAAATGATGCACCGTATTAATAGAGCAAAATCTGCTAAAGTACCGATTGTTAATTATGGTGTTTTAATTGCAGAAGTTAATGGAATTTTAGACAGAACATTAGAACCTTTTATGTAGAAAACTGTAATATAGATAATACAAAAACCATAAAAAAACGACAATCTATTCTTTAAAGATTGTTGTTTTTTTATCATACAAGAAAAAATTTTAATAGACAAAATAAAAAAACTTACAGATGATAATTGGTAGCGGCAAGGTTTATTTAGAAATAATTTACACATTTTTCATTGATTTTATGAAAATTTTAATATATAATAAGCACGGTAGGAAATCATTGTATAATTTATTAACTTACATAATTACTTAATAATGAAATATTTAAAATGTAAATTATTTTAAAGTATTAATTGTTAATACATAGTTAAAAAAATAACATAAACAATCAAATTAAGAGTGTTTAATTGTATATTTTGTAGAAATTTAGAATGTTAGTAATTTTAAAAGTGTAATAATTGTATATTTAAAATATTAATTATTTTAATGATTTATCATTAAATAATAAAGCTTTACAATTGTTTAAATTATTAAATTAAGAAGAAATGCAAGGAGGGACATTATGGCTAAAAACATTTTAACAGAAGAAAATTTCCTAAAACTTGAAAAGACAATTGATGCAAATCGTGGGAAAAAGGGAGCATTAATGCCAATATTACATGATGCTCAAAAAATCTTCGGTTGTATTCCATTGGAGGTTCAAAAGAAAGTATCAGAAGAATTAAGAGTACCCCTTAGTGAAATTTATGGAGTAGTTACCTTCTACTCACAATTTACCTTAGAGCCAAGAGGGGAGTATGTAATTGGAGTCTGTATGGGAACAGCCTGTTATGTTAAAAATGCTCAACCAATTCTTGACAAAATCAATGAATTAACTGGATCACCAGTTGGTGGAACATCAGCAGATGGTAAATTCTCACTGGAAGCAACTAGATGTATTGGTGCCTGTGGATTAGCTCCAGTTTTAACTGTTAATGAAGATGTATATGGTAGATTAGTATTAGAAGACGTACCTGGTATTGTCGCTAAATATTAGATTAGTGTAAAGGGGGCATTTTAATGAAGTCGATTCAAGAATTAGAAAAAATTCGTCAAGCAGCAATAGAGAAAGTAAATATTAGAACAGATCGTAAAGGAACTAGAATAGTAGTAGGTATGGCAACTTGTGGAATAACAGCAGGGGCTAGACCAGTTTTAATGGCTCTTTTAGAAGAATCAAGCAAAAGAAAATTAGAAGATGTTGTTGTAACTCAAACGGGATGTATTGGTATATGTCGATTAGAGCCTATTGTAGAAGTGTATAAAGAAGGTGAAGGAAAAACCACTTATGTGGAAATGACACCAGAAAAAGCTCAAAGAATTATAGTTGAGCATATTGTTAATGGAAAAATAGTTAATGAGTATACAATAGGAGCCTACGAAAAGTAACGGTGGCAGAATTTAAATAAGGGGGTTAAACAATGGAATTATTTAGATCCCATGTATTGGTATGTGGGGGTACAGGTTGTACATCCTCGGGATGTCAAAAGATTATTGCAAAATTAGATGAACAATTGGAAAAACACCAATTAGAAAAAGAAGTTAAAGTTATTAAAACAGGATGTTTTGGACTTTGTGAAGCAGGTCCTATCATTGTAACGTATCCAGAAGGAGCTTTCTACAGTAGAGTTGAAGAGAAAGACGTAGAAAGAATAACAGAAGAACATTTATTAAAAGGTAGAATCGTAACAGATTTATTATATAAAGATGCAGTTATAGACGGTGAAATTAAGTCTGTAGATGAAGTAGAATTCTATAAAAGACAACAAAGAGTAGCTCTAAGAAACTGTGGTGTAATTAATCCAGAATCATTAGAAGAATATATTGCCTTTGATGGTTATAAAGCATTAGGAAAAGTATTAACTGAAATGAAGCCAGAAGATGTTATAGATGTTATTAAACGTTCTGGTTTAAGGGGTCGAGGTGGTGGAGGTTTCCCATCAGGACTAAAGTGGGACTTTACAGCTAAAGCTGAAGGAGACCAAAAATATGTAGCATGTAACGCCGATGAGGGAGACCCAGGAGCATTTATGGATCGTTCTGTATTAGAGGGAGATCCCCATGTAATAGTAGAAGCAATGGCTATAGCTGGATATGCAGTTGGAGCCGATATGGGTTATGTTTATATTCGTGCAGAGTACCCAATCGCAGTAGATAGATTGGATATTGCCATTAAAGAAGCTAGAAAAGCAGGCTTACTAGGTAAGAATATATTTGGAACTGGCTTTAATTTTGATATGGAAATAAGATTAGGAGCAGGTGCCTTCGTATGTGGAGAAGAAACAGCTCTTATTAACTCAATAGAAGGTAAGCGTGGTATGCCAAGACCAAGACCACCATTCCCTGCCGTTAAAGGTATTTGGAATAAGCCAACCCTATTAAATAACGTAGAGACCTATGCCAATGTACCACAAATCATCTTAAACGGTGCTGACTGGTTTGCAGGTATTGGAACAGAAAAGTCTAAAGGAACAAAGGTATTTGCTTTAGGTGGAAAAATTAATAATACTGGATTAGTTGAAATTCCAATGGGAACTACACTAAAAGAAGTAATTTATGATATAGGTGGAGGTATTCCAAACGGTAAAGCCTTTAAAGCCGTACAAACAGGAGGACCATCTGGTGGATGTATACCAGCCGATCACTTAGATACACCAATTGATTATGATAACTTAATCGCTTTAGGTTCAATGATGGGTTCTGGTGGAATGATCGTTATGGATGAAGATAACTGTATGGTGGATATTGCAAGATTCTTCCTAGACTTCACAGTAGAAGAGTCATGTGGAAAATGTACCCCTTGTCGAGAAGGTACAAAGCGTATGTTAGAAATTTTAGATAGAATTACAGAGGGTAAGGGTGAATTAAGTGACTTAGATAAACTAGAATCTTTATCTAAGACAATTAAGACAGCTTCTTTATGTGGATTAGGTCAAACAGCACCAAACCCAGTATTATCAACACTACACTATTTTAGACATGAGTATGAAGCCCATGTTAATGACAAGAAGTGCCCTGCTGGTGTTTGTCAAGAACTTCTTCAATACGTGGTTATTCCAGAACTATGTAAAAAATGTGGAATTTGTGCTAAGAAGTGTCCAGTTAGCTGTATTGATGGAGTAAAAGGTAAAGAAGTTTACATAATAAGACAAGAGGATTGCGTAAAGTGTGGGGCGTGTTTGGAAGCCTGTCCATTTAAAGCAATTAAAAAGGGATAATAAAGGAGCGGAGGTATCCAATTGAAAACGATAAGTGTTACAATTAATGGAAAAAAACTGCAAGTTCCTGAAAACTATACAATTATTGAAGCAGCTAAAGAAATTGGAATTGATATTCCTGCTTTGTGCTATGACCCTAACCTAGATAAAGTGGGGGCTTGTAGAATTTGTGTAGTTGAGGTTGAAGGTGCTAGAAATTTAATGGCAGCCTGTACAACACCAATTACAGAAGGAATGGTAATCTCTACAGAGAGCAAAAATGCAGTAGAAACAAGAAAAGAAATATTACGTTTATTATTGGACAATCACCCAAATGATTGTTTAGTATGTAATAAGGCTGGGGAGTGTAAACTCCAAGAGTACGCCTTTAAATACGATGTTAAGTTTCGTCAACATGATGGTGAAAGAAGACAGGCTAAAGTAGATAATACTAATCCATATATCCACAGAGACGACTCAAAATGTGTTTTATGCGGTAAGTGTGTTAGAACCTGTAATAAAGTTGAAGACCGTAAAGTCCTTTCTTTTGGAGAAAGAGGTTTTGAAACCCATATTGTTGCTGATTATGATAATTTAATGGCTGATTCCAGTTGTGTATCCTGTGCTAGATGTCTTGCTGTTTGCCCTGTGGGAGCATTGATGGATGCAAGAACTATGGGAAAAGCAAGGGTTTGGGAAACAACTACAGAAGATGTTAAATGTACTGTTTGTGAATATGGTTGTGATTTTGAGTTATTAAAGAAGAATGGTAAGGTGTATGCAGTAAGAGCAAAAAGTCCAGTAGAAGGTAGACCTTTGTGCTTAAAGGGAAGATTATCTGTAGATTTAACCTACAATGAAGAAGTACAAGTTCCTTATGTGAAAAAGGACGGAAAATTCGTTGAAGCTACATGGGAAGAAGCTTTAGGACTTGGTAAACTCCTTAGCAAGCTAGGAAAATAAAACTTTTTGTAAGGAGGCGAGAAGATGATTAATTTAAAGATAAATGGCTTTGAAGTTCAAGTGGAAGAAGGAACTACAATACTTCAAGCTGCCAGTAAAGTAGGGGTTAAGATACCAACCTTCTGCCATGACCCAAGATTAGTACCCCACGGTACATGTAGAATCTGCGTGGTGGAAGTGGAAGGCGGAAGAAATTTACCCACTGCCTGTACTACCCCAGTATACGAGGGAATGAATATTCAAACTGAAAGTAAAGAAGTTGTGCAAACAAGAAGGGAAATATTAGATCTTGTTCTTGCAAATCATCCACTGGACTGTTTAACCTGTGAAAAGTCTGGTAGATGTACACTTCAAGACTTATGTTATCAATATGATATAAAAGAAACTACATATGTTGGGGAGAGAAAAGATTTTGAAGTAGATGAATCTAATCCTTTCTATTATAATGACCAAAATAAATGTATTTTATGTGGAAAATGTGTTTATGTCTGTTCACAGTTACAAGGAACTGAAGCAATTGGTTTCGCCGAAAGGGGTTTCCCTACCCACATAGCAACACCTTTTAACCAAGGATTAGAGCAATCAACTTGTGTATCCTGTGGTAACTGTGTTTCTGTTTGTCCAGTGGGGGCATTAATGCCAAAAAGTAAAGAAAAGTTTAGATATTGGGAAACAAAAACCGTTAGAACAACTTGTTCTTACTGTGGTGTTGGATGTCAGATGGATCTTGTGGTGAAGGATGATAAAGTAGTTGGCGTTGACCCTGCAATGGGGGCATCTAATGAAGGTTTATTATGTGTTAAAGGTAAATTTGCCTATAACTTTGTAAACCACCCTAGCCGTTTAACAACTCCATTAGTAAGAAAAGATGGTAAGTTAGTCGAAACTTCATGGGATGAAGCGTATGAAGTTATCGCTAATAAGATTAATGAAACAAAAGAAACTGTGGGTGCTGATGCTATTGCTGCATTTTCATCGGCAAGGGCATTAACTGAGGATAATTATTTAATGCAGAAGTTAATGAGGGCAGTTGTAGGAACTAACAATATAGATCACTGTGCTCGACTCTGACATAGTTCTACAGTTGCAGGTCTTGCAACTACACTTGGAAGCGGTGCAATGACAAATAGTGTTGCAGAAATTAAAGATGCCGATGCTATTTTCATAACAGGTTCTAATACTACAGAAAGTCATCCTGTTATAGGAGCTAAAGTAAAACAAGCCATTAAACGGGGAGCAAAACTAGTTGTAGCAGATCCTAGAGAAATCGAGTTAGCTAAATATGCTGATGTTTTCCTTCAAATTAAACCTGGTACAAGCTTAGCCTTAAATAATGCTTTGGCTCATGTTATTTTAGAAGAGGGTCTTGAAGATAGGGATTATATCGAGTCTACTACTGAAGATTTTGAGAAGTTTGCTATTAAGGTTAAAGAATATACTCCAGAAAAGGCGGCAGAAATTTGTGGTGTTTCTCCAGAAGACATCAGAAAAGCTGCAAGGATATATGCAGAAGCAGGTAAGGCAAGTATCTTATATTGTATGGGTATTACCCAACATCATAACGGTACAGAAACTGTAATGAGTTTATCAAATTTAGCCTTAATGACAGGTAATATTGGTAAAGAAAATGCAGGTATTAACCCTTTAAGGGGACAAAATAACGTGCAGGGTGCCTGTGATATGGGGGCATTACCAAATGTATTAACGGGTTATCAACCAGTTGCTAATCCACAAGTAATTGAAAAGTTTGAAAAGGCATGGGGTGTTAAACTTAACAATAAACCAGGTATAACCATACCAGAGGCAATGCATGGAGCTGAACATGGGGATATTAAGGTATTATATGTATTTGGTGAAAACCCAATGGTATCTGACCCAGACACCAACCATGTTAAAAAAGCCCTTGAAAAAACCTTCTTAATAGTACAAGATTTATTCTTAACTGAAACAGCTGAATTGGCAGATGTGGTTTTACCTGCTGCGGCTTTTGCAGAGAAGGATGGTACATTTGTTAACACTGAAAGAAGAGTCCAAAGAGTTAGAAAAGCTGTGGATGCACCCGGAGAAGCTAAAGCAGACTGGTTAATCTTTATGGAGCTGATGAATGTATTGGGCTATAGTAAGAAATATAAAAATGCAGAAGAAATTTTCAATGAAATCCGTGAAGTTACTCCACAATATGTTGGTATTAGTTATGCTAGAATTGAAGAAGTTGGTATTCAATGGCCATGTCCTACAGAAGAACATCCTGGTACTAAGTTCCTTCATGTAGGTAAACCAGCTAGAGGGGCAGGATTATTTATGGCTGTAGATTTTGCACCATCCAGTGAAATGAATAAAGCTGATTATCCTTTAACCTTAACAACTGGTCGTAACCTATATCAATACCATACAACAACAATGACGGGTAAAACCGATGCTATTAATAAAAAAGCTGGTGAATGTTATATTGAAATTAGTCCATCATTAGCAGCAAACCTAAAAGTTGAAGATGGAGAAATGGTGAAGGTAATCTCACCTAGGGGAGAAATTAAAACTAAGGCTAGAGTAACTGATATTGTAGCTGATAATGTTGTTTTCATTCCATTCCATTATGCTGATGGAGCAAATGTATTGACTAATGGTGAAGAATTAGATAAGTATGTTAAAATTCCAGGATTAAAAGTTACTGGGGTAAAAATAGAAAAACTAGCTTAGAAATAAGCATAAAAAATAGGAGACTTTATAGCTCCTATTTTTTTATGACTAATATTAATTTTTAAATTTTTTTTAACCACCCCAAGGTTGGTTCATAAACTCCTTCATGCTACGGTCATATTCAGTCTTGAATAAATCTTCATGGCCTTCTTCCCAAGTTGCCAAAGTTTCAAAAAGTTTTTTAGCACTTTCATCGGAGGCATTTGCAGCGGCATTTTTATAGTATTCAGCAAAATCCTTCTCCATTAAGTAGGCAGTTCTTAAAATAGTTAATTCAGGAGCCATTGATTCTGTTACAGTATGGTCTAACATTTCTTTGCTTGCTCTGTCTTCAAATAGATTCTTCTCACGGTTAATATCTAGTTCCACTACTTTTATTTCGTTATTAGCTTCGATATGTTCAACTTGCTCTTTTAGAAAATTGTAGTGATCCACCTCAACTGCTGCTAGTTTTTCAAACATTTCTTTAGCACTGGGGGAAGTCATTTTAGAAGCATTGCTTTTAAAAAACTCATGTCCTTGCTTTTCCATCTCCATTGCATATTTCAAAATAGTAATGTATTGTTTCATAATACGCCTCCTTGTTAAATTAATAGCAAATATCAAATTAATTATAACATAATAACACTAAAAAAATAAACAAATTAAGGAAATAAATTGGTTATTTTCTAGTGATTAACAATAAATTAATGTTAAGTATGTATTTGCTTATGACATTTATACCGAAATATAGTAAAGTTTAATCAGATTGATCTGTTTAATACGTTTAATTTGTTAAAACACAGATACTAAATAAATTAGGTAAACAATGTTAATTAATAATTAAGTGTAATACAAAATGAATGGTTTTATAATCAGAAAATTAATGATATAATTAAATTAAGAAAAATATGGTGTTTTATTTCCGAGCTATTGTTCCTACGGGGGTAACCTATGGAGAAATAGCCTGGGTATGAAGGGAAACTTTTATGCCTCCCATGTTTAGGAAAGGAAATAAACTGGCGACATAGAGGGTAATTTCAGCCAGTCCTTCCTTTGGGACTGGCTTTTTGTATTAAAATGGTTAAGGGGTGATACAATGCAGGACTGTTTTTTAAGAAAAGTAAATTACATGAGAATATCCATCACCGACCTATGTAACTTAAGATGTCAATATTGTATGCCTAAGGATGGTATTTACAAGAAACAGCATCAAGAAATGTTATCCTATGAAGAAATTATTAAGGTGGTTAAGTATGCTGCAAAGATAGGTATTGATAAAATTCGTATTACGGGTGGAGAGCCACTAATAAAAAAAGATATTGTTAGCTTTATTGATAAAATAGCTAATATTGATGGGATAAAGGATATAGCTTTAACAACTAATGGTGTATTACTAAAGGATATGGCAAAGGATCTTCAGAAGGCAGGTCTAAAAAGAGTTAATATTAGTATAGATTCTTTGAAACCTGATAGATATAGGAGTATTACCCGTGGTGGTGACGTAAACCATGTTTTGAATGGGATACAAGAAGTATTACAATTAAACATGAGACCCATAAAACTCAATGTGGTTGTTATTGGTAAATTAAATGAAGATGAAATAGAAGATTTTGCTAACTTAACTATAAATGATGAAATAGATGTTAGATTTATTGAATTGATGCCAGTGGGGGAAGCTAGTGGTTGGGCAAAAGATAGGTTTATTTCCAATGAAGAAATTAAAAGAAGAATTGGAGAATTATTACCTGTTAAAAATGATACGTTAGGTCCTGCCCGATATTATAAGCTTTTGGGGGCTAAGGGGAGAGTGGGCTTTATTAATCCTATTAGTGATCATTTCTGTGGAAGTTGTAACCGTATTCGTTTAACCAGTGATGGAAAATTAAAACCTTGTCTTCATAGTAATCAAGAAATTGACATATTAAAGGCATTAAGGGAAAATGATAATGAAATAGATGAAATATTACAAAAGGCAATATTATCTAAACCCGAAAAACATTATTTATATACGTCAGAGCATGAGATAGGACATAGGAATATGTCTCAAATAGGAGGTTAATATTATGGGAAGTATTATTGGAATTTACCGAAAAAAACTAGGGGATATAGTTCCCCCAACTAAGATTAATGTAACAAATGAAGGGTTTGAATCTAAAAAACCCCATAGACAGGTGAGCTTTATAACACTGGAGGGGGAAAATCGATTAAGGGAAGATACAATAAAAGGTTTTTGTCATAATAAATTTAAGGCAGACTTTGTTGTGGAAGGTCTTTCAAGTTCGGATATTAAAGTACAAGACCAAATTAAAATGGGTTCTGCCATTATTGAAATTACAGAGATGAAAAAAGAATGTTATGATATATGCCCTGCCATTACATCTGACGGTTCTTGTGGTGTAATTAATGGTATTTTCTTTGGTAAAATCATTCAAGAAGGTCAAGTGAAGGTTAATGATAAAATAAAACACCTTTAAGGATTAAAGGGAAGATAACTGATAGAAAATAAGCAGAAAAAGCTAGAGAGTGCAATGGGGCACTCTTTTTTGTTTACTAAATATTATGAAGGTAATATTTTATAATTCACAAATCTATCCTTCTATTAACAAGAATAATCATTTTTACAGAAGAATACACTAAATAGGGGGGAGATTATATGAAAAAAAAGATGAAGAATAAAAGAAAAATTTTAAAACCTATCTTAGTAAGTATATTAATTTTATTTGTTCTTCTTGGCCCTTATTATTTCTTTGTATTCGAACCTAATGAAGTAAATTATAATATATCTAAAACGCCACCCCAATGGACTGGGGTTATTAGTTTTTGGGATTATCCTAGGTTGGATCACAAAACAGGTGGTGGATTTACTTGGATTGGACAAAAAATAAAAGCCTTTGAAAAAAAGTACCCTGGAGTATATATTGACTTTCAACCCTTAACTTGGGAAAAAGGTGGAAGTAAGATAGAGGAAGCTATTACTACGGGGAATTTACCAGATATATTACCAGTAGGTGGAGAGTATCATTATATTAATAAAGATATTTTAGAACCGTTAGATGATTTTTTGACAGTAGAAGAGATTAGAAGTTTTGAAGATAATGCCCTGAAAGCAGTGAGGTATAATGGTAAAATGTGGGCTATGCCGTGGATGATGACCACCTATGGGATGGTGTTAAATGTTGATATGTTTCAACAAAGGGGAATAGAACCACCCACAGATGGTATGTGGACATATGAAGAATTTGTAGAAACATTACAACAATTAACCTATGACAGTAAAGGTAAAGGAAACATAACCCACTACGGTATCAATAGTTTTATTCAACCAGAATATTATAATTTATGGGGAATTATATTAAGTGATGGAGCAGAAATCTTTAATGAAAAGATGGAATATAGCTTTAATGATGAACGAGCAAAAACAGGGGTGCAAAAAGTAATAGATTTAAAACAAATATATGCAGTAACCCACCCTAAATTTGGGGAAAACACCTCGAACCAAGCTTGGACTACTTTTTATCAAGATAAAAATATAGGAGTCATACCAACGGGAACATGGTCATTAAATGTATTGGAAAGACTTAGCAATGAAGGAAAGGGTTTTAATTATACCGTAGCAATGTATCCTACGGGTAGTATAAAAAAACCTGTTGTGATGAGTAATATGGTGGGTTCTTATGGTGTTACCAAACAAGAAGATAGAGAAAAGTTAATGATGATGATAGAATTTTTAAAGTTTGTCTCTTCAGATGAATATCAAATGGAGTTAGGTAGATTGGGGGTATTTCCTGTAAAGAAAAATATCGGAAATATATATGGAGAAGATCCTTTAATGTCATTGTTATATGAAAACATTGATAATATAGTTATTATTCCACCTCATCCCCAATGGAAGGAAATTGACGCAATTATACAAGAAGAAATTAGGCAGGGGGTTCTAGGGAATAAAACCGTTGACCAATTATTAAAGGATGCGGAAGAAAAAGTACGAAGTATTAAACCGTAAACCATAGAATAGCAATATAACCAATAATTGACCATGACAAGAAAAAACGATATACTTTAATTAAACTTAAAAACAATTTTTTGGAGATAATATAGCAAGAGAAAAAATGATATTTTATATAAATTAGGAGTTGAAATGAATGAATAAACAGATGTTGCAACAATTGTTTTTAGAATTTATGCCAGAAGAAGCTGTATTAATTGATGAGCCTATGAAAAATCATACTTCTTTTAAAATTGGGGGTCCAGCAGATTTACTTTTGTTACCTAAGAAGATTGATGATATTAAAAAGATAATACAGACTTGCAGAGAAAATAATGTACCGTATTTTGTTATGGGAAATGGCAGTAACCTATTGGTAAGGGACAAAGGAATGCGTTGTGTAGTTATAAAAATTTCTGATAACTTTAATGAAGTTAAGATAGAGGGTACTAAGGTGACTGCCCAAGCTGGGGTGTTATTATCTACCTTATCAAATAAAGTTTTAAAAGAAAGCTTAAGCGGTTTAGAGTTTGCAAGTGGAATACCTGGTACGCTGGGTGGGGCTGTAACCATGAATGCAGGAGCCTATGGTGGAGAAATTAAAGATGTTTTGAAGACTTGTAAAGCTTTAGATCAAGAAGGTAATGTACTGGAGTTTACTAATGAAGAAATGGAGTTAGGCTATCGTACCAGTATAATACAAGAAATGGGTTATGTTGTATTGGAAGTTACAATGGATTTAGTTAGTAAAGATTATAATGAAATAAAAGAAAAAGTTAATGAATTAAATATACAAAGAACCACGAAACAACCATTACATTTGCCCAGTGCTGGTAGCGTTTTCAAAAGACCACCAGGTTACTTTGCTGGTAAGTTGATTCAAGATTGTAATTTGAAAGGTGCAACGGTAGGTGGTGCTCAAGTATCAGAATTACACAGTGGATTTATTGTAAATGTAGGAAATGCCACTGCTGAAGATGTGATGAATTTAATAGAACTAATACAAAAGGAAGTTAAAAAGAATTTTCAAGTTGATTTACACACAGAAGTAAGGATTGTTGGAGAAATTTAATAAAATATTTTACATAAGAGGAGTTTAAGTATATGCGTTTTGTGATTATAACAGGTTTATCAGGTGCAGGTAAAAGTCAGGCTGTTAAGTTTATGGAGGATTTTGGTTATTTTTGTGTAGATAATCTTCCCCCAAGTCTTATTCCTAAGTTTGTTGAGCTATGCCAACAAACCAGAGGAAAAATAGATAAGATAGCTTTAGTAGTGGATATTAGGGGCGGATTGTTTTTTGATGATGTTTTCAATAGTCTTGATACAATGGAGGAATTGGGATATAATTGTGAAATTATGTATTTAGAAGCCAGTGATGAGTCTTTGGTGAAGCGATTTAAAGAAACAAGAAGATCCCATCCTTTATCAATGGATGGTTCTATAGTAGAGGGAATTACTAGGGAAAGAGAAAAACTTAAAGAATTAAGAAAGAAAGCTACAAATATAATTAATACAACGAAGGTAATTCCAGCTAGATTAAAGGAAGAACTAAGGGAAATCTATTTGGAAGGAAAAGAAACGGATAATTTACAAATTTCAATTGTATCATTTGGTTTTAAACATGGAATTCCTATTGATGTGGATTTAGTTTTTGATGTGCGATTTCTTCCTAATCCGTTCTACATTGAAGAACTTAGGGATTTTACTGGAAACGATTTGAAGGTTAGGGAATTTGTAATGAATTCTCCAATCAGTTTAGAATTTAGTGAGAAATTATTTGATCTTGTAGACTTTTTAATACCACAATATATTAAAGAAGGAAAAAATCAATTGGTAATTGCCATTGGTTGTACAGGGGGAAGACATCGTTCAGTTACTATTGCCAATTTATTATATGAACGTTTAAAAGCAGAGGATTATCGTGTAAATACAAACCACCGAGATAGTTCATTGGTAAAGAAAGGAAAAGATAACTAAATGAAAATAGGGGATTGGCTTAAACCTGGTTTGCAAATTAAAAGATGGTTTTTAATAGGTTTAATAGGAATTGGTTTATTAGTCATTTCCTTATCTTATTATGTAAATCTTTTAGGAATAAGTCATAATGGTGTGCCCAATATATTACTGGGGTTATTTGGAGGTTTTTTAATTATTTATGCTCTTAAAAGTGGAATTTCCTCATTATTAACAGTTTGTTATTTTCAAAATTCTATGCAGGGAAAATTGGATCGTACAAAAATTAATAAATTATTTTATGATAAACGTATTCTAGTTAAAGGTCCTAAAATAGTTGTTATTGGTGGAGGAACAGGTTTATCAGTATTACTAAGGGGACTTAAACTTTTTACCTCAAATATTACCGCCATTGTAACAGTGGCTGATGATGGTGGTGGTTCTGGTAAACTAAGAGAAGACCTTGGGATGCTACCACCTGGCGATATAAGAAACTGTATATTAGCCCTAGCAGAAATGGAACCTACAATGGAACAACTTTTGCAATACCGTTTTGAGGAAGGAAGTTTGAAGGGGCAAAGTTTTGGAAATTTATTAATTGCTTCTATGAATGGAATAAGTAATAATTTTGAAGAAGCTATTAAAAAAATTAGTGAAGTCTTAGCAGTGACAGGAAATGTATATCCTGTGACATTGGAGGATATAACGTTATATGCAAAACTAAAAAATGGTACTATTGTAGAGGGTGAATCTAACATTCCTGAAAAAAGTATTCAAGAAGATAGTCCAATTGAAAGAATTTTTATAAAACCACAACAGCCGAAAGCATTAAAAGAAGCCATGGAAGCTATACAACAGGCAGATGTAGTAGTATTAGGTCCAGGCAGCCTTTATACAAGTATTATACCCAATTTATTAATAAATGATATACGGGAAAGCTTAGTAAAAACTGGTGCTAAAAAAGTATATATACCTAATGTAATGACACAACCAGGTGAAACCACAAATTATTCAGTGTTAATGCATTTAGAGGCTATTTTAGATCACTGCCAAAAAGTTTCCATAGACCATATAATCATTAATCAAGGGACTATCCCAAAAGAGGTTAAAGAAAAGTATCTTTCTGAGGGGGCAGAATTAATTCAACCCAGCAGTGAAGAATTAGCTGAAATAAGGGGATTAGGTATTGATATTATGGAAGCTGATTTAGTGGATATTAAAAAAGATTATGTTAGACATGATGCCATAAAGTTATCTAAAATGATTGTGGAAGTAGTTCTTCAAAATAAGCTTCCTAGACATGGAAATAAGCTAAGGGATTTTATTTATTTTAAACAATTAAAAAAGAAAATTAATAAAACGTAGAGACAGCTTTTGTTGTCTCTTTTATATTTGTATTGAAATAGTGATATAAGATTCTAAAATTTAATAAATTTGTAATATTATTTGCGCAAATTTTGACATTTTTTTAAGATAGTTAAAGATATACTATAAAGTAACTATATTAAATTAGGTTATTCATAGTTTAAATTTTAAAAAATATTTTCTCAAACAGAAAACAAGAATAAAAATCACCTGTTAATGCAAAATAATGACAGGAGGTGTTCTAATGAATATAACATTAACTCAAAAAGAGCGATTACTATTAGAAGATCAGAAAAGTCATGAGGAGCTATGTGTAAAGAAATACACAGAGGCTTCAAATCAAGCACAGGATCCTCAGTTAAAACAAATATTTCAAAATCATGCACAGGCAGAACAAGAGCATTTAAATTCCATTAATCAAATTTTAAGTGGAAAAGTTCCAAGTATGAACCAACAACAAGGTCAACAAAACCAACAAAACCAACAGGGAATGGAAAGTGGAAACCAAAGCCAAATGAATGTTGGCAACTTTAATCAAAAAGATAAGGATTTATGCCATGACCTATTAAATACTGAAAAGTATGTCTCTAGTACATATGATACGACTATATTTGAATGTACAGACACAAATGTAAGGAAAGTATTAAATCATATTCAAAAAGAAGAACAGCAACATGGTGAAGATATATTCAATTATATTATTAGTAAGGGAATGTATACACCACAATAGAGATAGAATATAGCAAATAGACTGTCTATTTGATGGGAGTTGTAGAGGAATAAAGTCTTTTAAGTGAACTTAAAGGGCTTTATTTATACATAAATTAAACAACTTAGAGTTGTGAAATTATAAAAAAAATTCATATATTTTTATAAAAATTAGAGGATTTCATTAAAAGTACGTCGAAATTTAAAATAATAAAAAATTTTAATATCTACAATTTTTTAATAAATATTTAAGGGAGGAACACAAATGTATAACAGAAAAGCAGAACCTTATAAGATTAAAATGGTAGAACCTATTAAATTAATTTCCCGCGAAGAAAGGGAAAGAAAAATTGCAGAAGTGGGATATAATCAATTTGCCCTTAGATCGGAGGATGTATTTATTGATCTTCTAACTGACAGTGGCACAGGTGCCATGAGTGATTGGCAATGGGCGGGTATTATGCAAGGGGATGAAGCTTATGCTGGAAGTAGAAGCTTTTACAACCTTGAAAAAAGTGTGCAAGATATAATAGGATACACTTATTTTGTTCCAACCCATCAGGGAAGAGGTGCAGAAAATGTATTATTTCCTTTGTTAATTAAACAGAAAGGTCATTATGTATTAGGAAACATGCACTTTGATACAACAAAGGCTCATATAGAATTAAAAGGTGGTAGAGCCATTAATTTAGTTATTGAGGAAGCCTATGAAACAGAAAAGGAACATCCTTTTAAAGGAAACTTTGACTTGGAAAAGTTAGAAGCCTTTATAAAGGAAAAAGGTGTTGAAAATTGTTCATTTGTTTTAATAACAGTGACATGTAATAGTGCCGGTGGGCAGCCTGTTTCTATGGAAAATATTAAAGGCGTTAAAAAAATAGCAGATCAATATGGGTTAAGGGTTTTCTTTGATGCAGCAAGATTTGCAGAAAATGCTTATTTCATTAAGCAAAGAGAAGCAGGTTATGAAAATAAAACCATTCCAGAAATTATTTTAGAAATGTTTAGTTATGGAGAAGGACTAACCATGAGTGCCAAAAAAGATGGTATTGTAAACATGGGTGGTATGATTGCCATTAAAGAAGATGAAGAACTTTATACTCAAGTTAGATCAATGGTGGTACCAATAGAAGGATTCCCCACCTATGGTGGTTTGGCAGGAAGAGATATGGAAGCTTTGGCAAGAGGATTAAGGGAAGTAGTAGAAGAAGATTACCTAGAGAGTAGAATTGGACAAATAGAGTACTTAGGACAAAGATTAACTGATGCAGGGATCCCAATACAAAGACCCGTGGGTGGTCATGCAGTGTTTGTAGACTGTAAAAAGTTCTGTCCTCATATTCCATACCATCAATTCCCTGCACAGGCTGTATGTGTAGAGTTATATAAAGAAGCTGGAGTAAGGGGAGTAGAAATAGGTTCTTTCCTTTTAGGTAGAGATCCAGAAACTGGAGAACATTTAGAATCACCTATGGAATTTTTACGATTAACAATTCCTAGAAGAGTTTATACCGATAGACATATGGATGTAGTTGCTGATGCTTTAATAGAAATATGGAAGAGAAGAGAAACTTTAAAAGGTTTTGATTTTACCTATGAGCCTGAAGTGTTAAGACATTTTACTGCTAAATTAAAGCCGGTTGAATAAAAAATAAATAGAGATACCACCTTGAAACGAGGTGGTATTTTTTTGCATTAGATAACAATAAAAATAATAAAATTACTCATTTATATGTATATAGCTATAAATTAAGGATAGCTTTACATAATGATGTATCAACTGCTTCTAATTAAATTTGAAATAAATTGCTAGATATGTTAATTTATTATTATGAAAACAATGTTTAGTTATCTATAAAAACTATAACGAATAGCTAATAAAATTGATATAATATCCATAGAAGAAGACAAAGGAGTGGAAGGTGTGAGACGAGAAGTTAGTGCGGGAGGGGTAGTGGTATTTGGTAATGCAATACTAATGCTAAAAAAATATAACGGAGACTGGGTACTACCAAAGGGAAAGGTAGAAGAAGCAGAAGAAATAGAAGAAACTGCAATAAGAGAAGTCTTTGAAGAAGCTGGTGTAAGGGTGGAAATAATCAATTATTTAGGTGAAATACAGTATACCTTTAAAAATACTTGGCACGATAATAATAGAATTCATAAAACAGTTCATTGGTTTTTAATGCACTCGAAAAATATAGAATGTATTCCTTTGAAAAAAGAAGGTTTTATAGAAGGTAAGTTTGTTCATATAAATCGTGCTGTTGAATTAGCTAAGTATCAAGATGAAAAAGAAATTATTAAAAAAGCTATAAGTTTATATTTTAAGACCTCACCATAAATCAGCGAGGTCTTAATGGAATAAATTAGTTAGTAGGCTTAAAAGTTGAACATAGAGCTTCTTTTGAAGAACTAGAAGTATCACCATGTCTAGGGTTTACTTCAAGCTTTGGAGCAAAACAATAATCTTTTTCATAAAATTTACAGTTACTTACATGACACATAACTTCCATACGTGGATGTTCTTGATTCATAATATACACCTCCATTAATAGTTATGAAGTATCTCAACTTCTCTATTATTGTGTGCAAATTATATTAAATTATTAATGTAATATTTTCATGTAATTATCATTGAATGTATTTGTCTAGGGTAAAATAGAAGTATAGAATAGATAAAGGTGTGATAAGAAATGTCCTTTTCATCAAAAACTAAAGGAGAGCTTGCTAGATTATTCTCTGAAGATCAATGTTGCCTATTGGCAGAATTGGCAGCTTTAATTAGAATGAGTGGAACACTACAATTAGCAGGGTTGAATAGATTAAATCTTAATATTATCACTGAAAATCCATCCATTGCTAGAAAATTATTTAAATTAATAAAAGATTTATTTAGTATTCATACGGAAGTAATGGTTAGAAGAAATCCAAGATTAAAGAAAAATAATCATTATCTTATTGGAATTACCTATCAAATGGGTAGTGATAGAATTTTAGAACAGGTGGGAATACTAAGAAGGGAAGAAGATTCTTTTGATATTACCTATGAAATACCAGAAACGATTATAGAAAAGCATTGCTGTAAAAGGGCTTATTTAAGGGGAGCTTTTTTAGGTGGTGGTTCTGTTAGTGATCCTGAAAAAACCTATCATTTAGAGTTTGTTACCAATAGTTTGGAACATAGTGAAGTGGTGAAATCTTTGGTAAATGGATTTGATTTAAATGCTAAAATTATTGAAAGAAAAGGAAGTTTTGTGGTCTACTTAAAGGAAGGAGACCAGGTGGTGGATCTGTTAAATATAATAGGTGCCCATAGTGCTTTATTAGATTTAGAGAACGTGCGGATCATGAAGCAAATGCGTAATGATATAAATAGAATTGTAAACTGTGAAACCGCAAATTTAAGTAAAACAGTAAATGCTTCTGTTAGACAGATTGAAAACATAGAATACATTAAACAGACGATTGGTTTGCATAAATTACCAAATAACCTACGGGAAATCGCTGAAATTAGATTAAATAATCAAGAAGCTAGTTTAAAAGAGCTAGGTCAAATGGTTACACCAGTTATAGGTAAGTCAGGGGTAAATCATAGATTAAGAAAAGTTGAAGAGTATGCACAAAAATTAAAGACAAAGATTGAAGATACACCCCAATAATATGATTATTTGGGTGTTTTTTCTAGGTAAAAAGTCCTAATCTCTATTAATTATGTTTTTTAAGGAAATATAAAAGGATTTTGCCAATATTTGTTGAAATTATATAAGAAATTATTTATAATGAAATTACAATGAATTTTTATAAGAAGTTTAATAAATGAAATGATGTTGTGGAGAGGGGGGCAAACAATGATAAAATTAAATATGTCTTCTATAAAAGCAGGAATGCGTTTGGCTAAGTCTATTCATTCTACTGATGGCAAATTGCTAATCGATGCGGGAGTCCCTTTAAAAGATAGTTATATAGATAAACTAAATAATTTAGGGATTGAAGATGTATTTATTGATTTTAATCAAGCCACTGACGGAGAATTATATGATGTTTTCTTTTATGATACAAAAAGGGAAATGATTAAGTTGGTGGAGGATTCTCTAAACAACACAAATATATGTAGTAAATTTGACATCAATCAACTAAAGAAATTAATTAATAGATTAATCGAAAATTTGTCTGAAAATCAAGGTACGATGGTGTATTTAACAGACATTCGAAATATAGATGCCTATACCTTTGGTCATAGTATTAATGTATGTGTTTTTGCATTAATGATGGGGATTGTTCTTAATCTTAACTCTCAAGATTTATTGGATTTAGGAATAGGGGCTTTACTACATGATATTGGTAAAATAGTTGTATCACAAAATGTGTTAAATAAACCAGGTAGGTTAGATAACTATGAGTTTGAAGAGATAAAAACCCATTCCCTACATGGTTATGCAATTATAAATAGTATTGCAGGTGTTTCAGAAGAAACATGCTTTGTGGTTAGAGATCACCATGAAAGATACAATGGTACGGGATACCCCAATGGACTTAAGGGAGATAACATTCATCTATTCCCAAGAATTGTAGCAATATGCGATGTCTATGATGCTTTAACTTCTAATCGTGTATATAAAAATAAAATAGCACCTCATTTTGCTATAGAATACTTAATTTCAATGGGTAATCATGAATTTGATTATGAGTTAGTTAAAATATTTGTTAAACATATTACTGTATATCCTGTAGGAACATTGGTAAGGTTTAATACAGGTGAAGCTGCGGAAATAATAGAAAACAATGAAGGTTGCCCAACTAGACCTGTGGTAAGTGTTAAATACGATCAATACGGAAATCTATTGAAGGGTAATCGAGTAATTGACTTAACAAAGCACTTATATATAAATATAGAAAAAATAATTTAATAAATAAAGTCATTTGCAATTACATATAATAAGTTTAATAATATAATTTATACTTTTTACCAATATGAAGACTCTAAAGAAGGGGTCTTTTGTTTTTTTTGAATGTTTCTATATAATTACACTATTTTTGAGGCAATGATTCTATAAAAAATATAGACGATTTAGAGACGGTAAGTTTATATAATTTTTTTGTAGCTAGAAATAAAGTATAAAATAGGAAAATAATATAAAAATACAGTAGTAACAATGATAATTCTAAAGTTTTTATTTAATTAAATATAAAGAACCTAAAAAAGAGAGGATGGTAATTGTGTCAAAAAAATACTTAAGCGATATTGAAATTGCCCAACAGGCTAAAATGCTCCCTATTGTAGATATAACTAATGAATGGGGTATTCAAGACGATGAATTAGAGCTTTATGGAAAGTACAAAGCTAAAATATCTTTAGATATATTCAATCGACTAAAAGATCAGCCTGACGGAAAATTAGTATTAGTGACAGCTATTAACCCAACACCAGTAGGAGAAGGTAAATCAACTACAACTGTTGGCTTAGGTCAAGCCCTCAATAAAATAGGTAAAAAAGCTTGTATAGCTTTAAGAGAACCTTCTTTAGGCCCAGTATTTGGTGTAAAGGGTGGGGCAGCAGGTGGTGGTTATGCTCAAGTTGTACCAATGGAAGATATTAATCTTCACTTTACAGGAGATATGCATGCCATAACAACTACCCATAATTTGCTTTCAGCAGCCATTGACAATCATATTCATCAAGGAAATGCTTTAAATATTGACCCTAGACAAATTGTATGGAGAAGGGTATTAGATATGAATGATAGAGCATTAAGGGAAGTTGTTGTTGCTCTTGGTGGGAAGTCAAATGGTTTAGTAAGACAGGATGGATTCATGATTACCGTTGCATCGGAAGTAATGGCAGCCTTATGTTTAGCCAACGACCTAATGGAGTTAAAAGAGAGATTTAGCAGAATAATTGTTGCTTATAATATGGAAGGTAAGGCCATTACAGCAGGGGATTTAAATGTTCAAGGGGCAATGGCAATGCTAATGAAGGATGCTATTAAACCAAACATTGTTCAAACTTTAGAAAATACACCTGCGTTGATCCACGGTGGCCCATTTGCCAATATCGCCCATGGATGTAATACGATTATGGCTACAAAACTAGGATTAAAATTGGGGGACTACTTAGTTACTGAAGCTGGCTTTGGAGCAGACTTAGGAGCAGAAAAATTCCTTAACATTAAATGTCGTTATGGAAACTTAAAACCAGCTGCTGTTGTTGTTGTAGCAACTATCAGAGCTTTAAAAATGCATGGTGGTGTAGCTAAAGCAAATTTAGGGGAAGAAAACGTAGAAGCAGTACAAAATGGTTATGTAAACCTTCAAAAACAAGTAGATAACATTAAGAAATTTGGTTTGCCAGTTATGGTGGCAGTTAATAAATTTGTTTCAGATACCGATGCAGAAGTTAATAAATTAATAGAATTATGTAGAGCAGCTAATGTAGTGGTGGCATTAAATGAAGTGTGGGAAAAAGGTGGCGAAGGTGGAACAGAAATGGCACAAACCTTAGTTGACTTAATTGAAAAAGAAGAATCAAACTTCAAGCCAATTTATGATGTTGAATCTACTATTCCAGAAAAAGTAAATACAATTGTAAAAGAAATATATGGTGGAGACGGTGTTATCTTTACTTCTAAAGCTCAAAAAGAAATTAAACGCTTAGAAGAAATGGGGTTAGATAAGTTGCCTATCTGTATGGCAAAAACCCAATATTCATTATCAGATGACCCAACATTATTAGGAGCACCAAAAGGCTTTAAAGTAACAGTTAAAGAGGTAAGAGTATCTGCTGGGGCAGGCTTTATTGTTTGCTTAACTGGAGACATTATGACTATGCCAGGCTTACCCAAAGTACCAGCAGCAGAAAAAATGGATATAGATGAAAAAGGTAATATAAGTGGATTATTCTAATAAACTAAGTATTGCCGATTAAAGGGAGTGAATTTAATGATTACAAATGTGGACATCTCACAAGCTATGACAGTTAAACTAGATAACAAATTACCAGACATGCCAAAATTCATTGAAGGAATAAGACGGGCCCCAAATAGAGGCTTTAAGTTGACTCCTGCCCAAACAGAAGTAGCGTTAAAGAATGCCCTTCGTTATATTCCACAAGAACTTCACGAAACGCTGGCACCAGAATTTTTAGAAGAATTAATGACTCTGGGACGGGTTTATGGCTATCGGTTTCGTCCAGTAGGAGATTTAAAAGCGAAGGCAATAGATGAATATAATGGGAACTGTATCGAAGGAAAAGCCTTTCAAGTAATGATTGACAATAATTTAAGTTTTGATATAGCCTTATATCCTTATGAATTAGTCACCTATGGGGAAACAGGTAAGGTTTGTCAAAATTGGATGCAATATTTACTAATAAAGAAGTATTTAGAAGTAATGACTAATGAACAAACATTAGTTATTGAATCTGGCCATCCATTGGGACTTTTTAAGTCTAAGCCTGATGCCCCTAGAGTAATTATCACCAATGCTTTAATGGTGGGGATGTTTGATAACCCAAAGGACTGGGATATTGCAGAACAAATGGGGGTTGCCAGTTATGGACAAATGACAGCAGGTGGCTGGATGTACATTGGGCCACAGGGAATTGTTCATGGTACATTCAATACATTATTAAATGCAGGTAGAAAAATATTAGGTGTTCCAGATGATGAAGACTTAAAAGGAGTATTATTTGTTTCTTCTGGTCTTGGTGGTATGAGTGGAGCTCAACCAAAGGCTGTAGAAATTGCCAATGGTGTGGGAATCTTTGCAGAAGTGGACCGTTCAAGAATAGAAACTAGACATAAACAAGGTTGGGTAAAACTTGTATCTGCTGATTTAAAGGAAGTCTTTGATACAGCAAAGGAATATTTAGAAAAGAAAAAAGAAATTTCAATAGCCTATCATGGAAATATAGTTGATTTATTAGCATATGCAGTAGAAAATAACATTAAAATAGATTTACTATCTGACCAAACATCCTGCCATGCAGTTTATGAAGGTGGATACTGTCCGCAAGGGTTAACCTTTGAAGAGCGAACAGCAATGCTACAAAATGATCGTCAGCAGTTTGAAAAATTAGTGGACGAAACTTTAGTTAAGCATTATCAATTAATAAAAACATTGGTGGATAGGGGAACATATTTCTTTGATTATGGTAACGCCTTTATGAAATCTGTTTATGATGCTGGTGTTAAAGAAATCTCTAAAAATGGCATTGATGAAAAAGATGGATTCATTTGGCCTTCTTATGTTGAGGATATTATGGGACCAGAACTATTCGACTATGGCTATGGGCCTTTTAGATGGGTATGTTTAAGTGGTAAACATGAGGACTTAAGAAAAACAGATCAAGCTGCAATGGATTGTATTGACCCTAATAGAAGAGGACAAGATCGAGATAACTATGTTTGGATTCGAGATGCTGAAAAGAATCAATTGGTTGTTGGAACACAGGCTAGAATCCTTTATCAAGATGCTATGGGTAGAACAAAGATTGCCCTTAAGTTCAATGAGATGGTACGAAATGGTGAAGTAGGTGCTATTATGTTAGGTCGTGATCACCATGATGTTAGTGGTACAGATTCACCCTTTAGAGAAACCTCCAACATTAAAGACGGAAGTAATGTAATGGCAGATATGGCAACCCAATGTTTTGCAGGAAATGCGGCAAGGGGTATGAGTTTAATTGCCCTTCATAATGGTGGTGGAGTAGGGATTGGTAAATCCATCAATGGTGGTTTTGGAATGGTACTGGATGGTAGTGAAAGGGTGGATAATATCCTTAAAACAGCTATGCCTTGGGATGTAATGGGTGGTGTAGCAAGAAGAGCTTGGGCAAGAAATGAAAACTCCATCAGCACAAGTATAGAATATAACAAGGACAATGAAGGTACAGATCATATCACAATTCCATTTATTCCTAAGGAAGACTTAATAAAAGGCTTAGTAGAAAAGGCTTTTAACAATAAATAATAACTAATAACGTAAATACATTAATTGATAACTCATTAGTAGAAGTTGCAAAAGAGGGGAGAAGGTAAAAAATGAATAAAATTATTCAATGTGTACCAAATTTTAGTGAAGGTAGAGATTTAGATAAAATTGAAAAAATTGTAAATCCCTTTAGAGGAAAAGAAGGAGTAAAACTATTAGACTATAGTAGAGATGAAGATCATAATCGTGTGGTGGTGACGGTGGTGGGTGAACCGGAACCTTTAAAAAATGCAATGTTGGAGGCTATGGGTGTAGCCATTGAAGTAATTGATATGACCCAACATAAAGGTCAACATCCAAGAATGGGTGCCATTGATGTAGTACCTTTTATACCAATTAAAAATGTCAGTATGACGGAAGCTATTGAACTAGCAAAGGAAGTGGCAAAAGAGGCTTCTGAAAGATATAATTTACCTATATTTTTATATGAAAAAGCAGCCTCAACTCCAGAAAGAGAAAATCTTGCTAAAGTGAGAAAAGGTGAATTTGAGGGAATGGCAGAGAAGGTTAAACAACCAGAGTGGAAACCAGACTTTGGACCTCAAGACATTCATCCAACTGCTGGTATAACAGCTGTTGGGGCTAGAATGCCATTGGTTGCCTTTAATGTAAATTTAGATACTCCTAGTTTAGAAATTGCTAATAACATTGCTAAAAATGTTCGTTTTTTAAGTGGTGGATTAAGATATTGTAAGGCTATAGGTATTGAGCTACAAGAAAGAGGAATTACTCAAGTTTCTATGAACATGACAGATTATTCTAAAACTGCACTGTATCGTGCCTTTGAATTAATTAAAATTGAAGCAAGAAGATATGGGGTAAACGTAGTAGGTAGTGAAGTGATTGGCTTATTACCTATGGAAGCTTTAATTGATACAGCAGTATATTATTTAGGGGTAGAAAACTTCTCTATGGAACAAGTTCTTGAAACAAG
Source organism: uncultured Alkaliphilus sp. (assembly GCA_938074565.1). Classification (GTDB taxonomy): domain Bacteria; phylum Bacillota; class Clostridia; order Peptostreptococcales; family Natronincolaceae; genus Alkaliphilus. The sequence goes on from CALJEQ010000006.1 coordinate 132,318, forward strand.
AATAATGGAGTAATATTGGAGTGATAAAGATGAAAAAAGGAAATCTTTTGGTTAAGGGAGCCACAGAGGTAGTTACCTGTAGTGGCTTTAAAGCCAAATCTGGAACAGAAATGCAAGACCTTAAAGTAATTTATAATGGAGCTGTTGTAATAGAAGATGGAATAATAAAAGCTGTAGGTACTACAGAAGATATTTTAAAGCAGTATGATGAAACTCAATATGAGGTAATTGATGCCACTGGAAAATCAATATTACCAGGGTTTGTTGATTCCCATACTCATTTTATTTTTGGAGGGTTTAGAGCAGAAGAGTTTTCGTGGAGACTTAAAGGTGCTAACTATATGGAGATTATGGAAAAGGGTGGTGGTATTTTAAGCTCTGTAAGGGCTACTAAAGAAGCAACCCATGAAGAACTATATAAAGGTGGTATAAAACGTTTAGATTCTATGCTTTCTTTTGGAGTAACAACTGTTGAAGGAAAGAGTGGATATGGTCTAGATTTAGAAACGGAAATTAAACAACTGGAAGTAATGAAAAGCATTAATGAAAAACACCCAGTGGATGTGGTAAGTACTTTTTTGGGTGCCCATGCAGTTCCCACTGAATATAAGGGCAAAGAAGATGAATTTATTGAGTATATAACAAATGATGTATTACCATTGGTGGCTGAAAGAAAACTAGCTGAGTTTTGTGATATTTTCTGTGAGAAGAAGGTCTTTTCAGTTGAGCAATCTAGAAGACATTTAAAAAAGGCTAAAGAATTAGGATTAAAAATAAAGATTCATGCCGATGAGATTGTACAACTGGGGGGAGCAGAATTAGCAGCAGAACTAGGGGCAATTTCAGCCGACCATTTATTACAAGCTTCCAATAAAGGTGTTGCTGAAATGGCAGCAAAAGGGGTGGTGGCAACCCTACTACCAGGTACAGCCTTTAGTTTAAAGGAAGATTTTGCAAGGGGTAGATACATGATTGATGAAGGCTGTGCTGTGGCACTGGCAACTGACTTAAACCCAGGGAGTTGTTTTACTGAATCTATTCCATTAATCTTTGCATTAGCAACTCTATATATGAAAATGACCACAGAGGAAGCCATTACTGCCTTTACTATTAATGGTGCAGCAGCGGTGGATAGGGCTGATACCATTGGAAGTATTGATGTAGGTAAAAAAGGGGACTTGGTTATTTTAGAATTTCCATCCTATCATTTTATTCCTTATCACATAGGTGTAAGTACAGTGGAAAAAGTAGTGAAAAATGGTGTATTGGTTTTCGATAAAGAAAATAGAGGGGGAAAAATATGTTAGCATCAATGGGACTTAAAGAATTTTTAGAAAAAACAGCTTCAAATGATCCAGTACCAGGTGGTGGTAGTATTGCTGCCATGAGTGCAGCTACAGCAGCAGCTCTAACTGAAATGGTGGCTAATCTTACTGTAGGTAAAAAGAAGTATGTGGAAGTTGAAGAAGAAATGAAGGTAATAGCTGAAAAAGCATCTAATTTAAGAGAAAAATTAATTAATGATATTGATCGTGATGCAGACTCTTTTAATTTAGTAATGGATGCCTTTAAACTACCAAAAGAAACCGATGAAGAAAAAGCAGATAGAAGTAGTGCTATTCAAGAGGCAACAAAAAAAGCTGCTTTAGTACCATTGGAGGTGGCTAAAGAAGCCTTTGGCATGATGGAAATTATTGAAACTGTAGTTGTAAAAGGTAATGCCAATGCTGTAACTGATGGGGCTGTGGCGGCTATGATGGCTAGAACAGCGGTATTATCTGCTTTATATAATGTAAAGATAAACCTCTCTTCTATTAAGGATGAAACTTTTGTTGCAGAAGTAAGCCAACAGGTTAAGCAACTGGAGGAAGAGGTTATTGTTAAGGAAAAAGGGATTTTGGGTAAAGTTGAGTTGTAGGTAATAAAAATTATAAGTGAAATTAAGACACTCTCCATTATTATGTGGGGGGTGTTTTTGTTTGAATGCATATAACAAAAGTTAAAAGATTAAAGACAGTTTATTATATATATAACTTATTTTAACAAATTAGGATATTAACTAACAATTTAAATAAACTACTTTTTTCGAAAAAAATTTAAAATAAATAAATTATAATACAATCAAAAGGTTAAAAAAACATAATTAAAATATATTTAATGGTTATATAATTAAGATGTTAAATTTAATATAATGTATTTCTAAGTTATTACATAAGGTGAACTAAAGTAAAAAATTGTCGAAATATATTGAAAAATGTCAAAAAAGCATTGACTGGAAATAAGTATAGATGATAGTATGTGTTTATATCATTTTTTAGTTAAACCAGTATATAAAATTAAATGCTATTATTTATGTCTTCAAAACTGGTGAGATGATAGAAATTGATATAGTTATTAAATAGAAAGGGGGGGAATGTAATGAGTTTTTCAAAAAGAAATCCATTATTAAGAAATAACATGGAAGAATTCAATAATGTAATTGGAAGCTTAGGTGAAGAAATTCAAGAACAAAACCTTGACAACATTGATGGGGGATCATCTCAATTATGTGCGACAGTTATGTTATCAGCTGCAACATTGGCATCAGTTAGTGCGGGTCTTACATGGGTAAATGATAAGCTAACAGCTAAATACGGCTGTGGTGGAGTTTTTACTGCTACTTATGAATGCTTTGGTTGTTAGTAACAATTTTCTGAGTAAAAAAATATTGTACTTTTAAATGTAAATTACTTAGTTATTTGGTTAATTAGTTTTCTGAATAAAACTATAAATTTATAGTTAAGAAGTATAAAAAAGGGAGGTAAATCAATGAACTTTTCTAAAAGAAATCCACTATTAAGAAATAATATGGACGAGTTTAACAAAGTTATAGGTAGTTTAGGGGAAGAAATTCAAGAGCAAAATCTTGACAACATAGATGGAGGATCTACTCTACCTTGTTGGGAGGCTTCAATTGCAGTGGTTACACTAGTTAGTGCAGCAGCTACATGGATAAATGATAAGGTAACTGCTAAATACAAATGTGGTGGAGTTTTTACTGCAACTTATGAATGTTGGGGTTGTTAGTTCCAACTATAAATGAGACACAATTTAGAAGACTATAATTATATACATTATAAATTTAAAATAAGAGTTTAATTATATTAATTATATTAATTATATTAATTATTTTAATTATATTATTGAAATTATTAATTTTATTATTTAATTTATAACTTACATATTAAGAAGGAGTTGAAAATAATGAGTTTTTCAAAAAGAAATCCTTTGTTAAGAAATAACATGGAAGAATTCAACAATGTAATAGGAAGTTTAGGCGAAGAAATCAAAGAACAAGATCTTGACAATGTAAACGGTGGATCTACTATGGTTTGTGTTACAATTTCAGCAACTGCATCATCAGCATCTTGTGTTGCAGCTTCAACAGCAGTAGCATCATTAATTGGTGGAGCTTACACATGGGTGAATGATAAGGTAACAGCTAAATATGGTTGTGGTGGCGTTTTTACAGCTACTTATGAGTGTTTTGGTTGTTAGTAAATCTTTACAAGAAACGGTTATGATATAGAGTAATAAAAATGTAGTATATTTAGAGTAAAACATCTCCAAATATACTACATTTTATATATAAAAAGTTTCTACTACTATGACTCTAAAAATAAAGAATATATAAGTACCTGTGTTAAGGAGAAGAGATATGAGTGAAAATGTAAAAATATCTAATGAAGATTTAATAAATTACTGGGCAACTTTTTTTGATGAAAGTAGTAATATAGAAGAAATTCATAATATGTTAGAAAAAGTATCTAATACAAATTTTGAAAGAATAATTGAAGAAAATAAAAATATTGATACTAAAATACTAGATTCATTTATATGGAATGAAATAAAAAATGAAAGTTACTTAAAAGAAACATTTGAAAAAATAAAAGATAAAAATTATTGGATTTACTTTTATGAACCTGTTTTAAGAAAATATGTAGATGAATTTATTGACATAGTTAAGTCAAGTAATATAATATTTGATGTAGATTCATTCTTAGCACAGGCTATATCAGCTTTGTTAAGTCAATTGAATCTAGTAGCATATCAAACTATAATTATAGAACTTTTTTATGCTAAAAAATCTAATTTATTAAAAGGTAATTCAAAAGAAGAAAGAGGTAAATATTTTTCAGATGTATTGTTAAAGGACGATAATTTTAGAAAAGAAGTATTTTCAAATTATCCAGAGCTTGCAAGAGTATTAGATATAAAAACAAAATATGGTATTGAATATATTATTAAAATTATAAATGATACAAGTAAAGAATTAAAAAATATTGAATCTAGCTTAAATAATAATAATAAATTAGGAAAAATTCGAGAAATACATATGGGGGAAGGAGATACACATAATAATGGGAAGACGGTGGTAAAACTTGTTTTTGATACCGATAAAATTATTATATATAAACCCCATAGTTTAGATATAGATAAAAAATATTGTGATTTTATAAAATGGATTAATAACTTAAGTATAATAAATAATTCAAAAGAAAATCTATTAGCTGCTAAAGTGTACACTATTGAGGATGCAGGATGGGCACAGTTTATTGAGTTTGAGGAATGTGAAAAAGAAGAAGATCTAAAAAACTTTTACTATAGAATAGGTAGAGTGCTATGCTTGCTCCATACACTAAATGGAAATGACATGCATTTTGAAAATCTTATAGCACATAAAGATATGCCAGTGTTAATAGACTTAGAGACTCTTATGCACCCAGATATACATAATAGTTATTCTCCACAGTCTGCAATTGAAGTAGCCTTAAAGGAGGTTAGAGATTCTGTTACTAGTACGCATTTGTTACCTTCAAAGGTTATAAACTCTAAGAATGATAAAGTTTTAGAGATAGGTGGATTAGGAGCTATAGAAGAACAAGAAGCACCTTTTAAAGGCAAGGTTATTGAAAACTACGGAACTGATGAAGTAAAAGTTATTAAGCGACATGGTAAAATACTACCTAAAAATAATAATCCAGTATACAAAGAAAAAATAGTGGATTCTAAAAATTATAAAGAAGAAATTATATGTGGATTTAAAAACATGTACGAATGGATATTAAAAAATAAGGATATGTATAAGAATAAAGTGGAATCTCTTTTTGGAAATTGTGAAATAAGAGTACTATATAGAGCAACAAATGTATATGCTCAACTTCTATTTGGTAGTTTTCATCCAGACTTATTAACAAACTTTGCTGATAGATATATTTATCTACACAGAATTGCAATAGATTACCAAGATAAAAACCACGAAGTATTAAACTTAGAAATAAAGGATATGGTTCAAGGCGACATTCCCTATTTTACAATAGATGTGGGTGGAAAACAAATACATAACATTAATTTAAGAAATATAAATGTAAGTTTTAAGGAAAGTACTTTGGAGAAAATAAGCAAGAAAATAGATAATATGAGTGAAGTAAAGTTGTTTAGGCAAATAGCTGCAATAAATACATCATTTATGACAGAAGACCATACTGGTCATATAAAAACCACAGTTAAGTATCAAATTGATTCTAAAAGAAAATATGATAAAGATAATTTAATAAATATAGCAATAGAAGTAGCAGATTATATGTTGGAAAGAAGCATTATTGGTGAAAAATTAGGAGTTGTTAGTAGGACGTGGTTAGGGTCAGAGGATCTTGGGTTAGGTTTTAATATGTTTACCAATGTAGGTGGAAATATATATACTGGTTTATCTGGAATAGCGTTATTTTATAATTATTTATGGATAGTAACAAAAAAATATAAATACAAAGAAGTAGTTAAAGAGATTATAACATCATTACTAGAGACAATACCAAGAGAAGAAAGTTTAAAAAATTCCGAAAAACTTAAGACAGGAGCTTTTAATGGGTTAGGTGGAATAGCTTATACATTATATTATATCGATGAGTCAAATGAGACAGACTTATATACAAATGATATTTTAAGTGTTTTAGATATATTAGAATGTAACGTAAAAAATGTTGGAACACAAGACATTATAAATAATGTGGGTAATTTAGGAATAGTTATTTCTCTATATGAAAAAACAAAAATTACGTCTATAAAAAGTAAGTCTCTAACAATATGTGAAAAAATATATGAAAAACTAGATGAAACTAAAGTTAGAATTGATCATAAACCAGGTATTACATGGAGTGAAAAGGGTTACGTGGGATATGCTCATGGAAACGCAGGAATAATTGCTCAATTGTATAGATGGTACAGTATCATAAGAAATGAAAGTGTGCTAAAATTAATTGATGAGGCTTTATTATATGAAAGATCAATGTATTCAGAGAAAGAAGGTAATTGGTATAGAGCTGCTGATGAACAACATTTTACATGCGGATGGTGTCATGGAGCACCTGGTATTTTGTTAAGTAAAGTGCAGTTAAAAAAACTAGGACATAATGATGATAAAATCAATGAAGAAATTATGATAGCAATAAATAAAATATTAGTAGATGGTTTAAATAATGATATTAGTTTGTGTCATGGAGACATGGGAAATATGGTTATTTTAAAAGAAGCGGCACTTCATTTAAATGATAAAAAATTATATGATCAAACAGTTGCTACAATTGAAGAAATATTAGGTTTTATTTTAGAGTTAATTAAAACAGAAAAGTTCAAAGGTAATGAATATAATGGATTTATGATAGGACTATCAGGTATAGCTTATGAAATATTGAGGATAGGAAGAGAAAATCAAATACCTAATATATTAGGTTTAGAGTAGGAGAAGAATGATGAGAGAAGCAGAATTTTTGAAGATAGATAATGTTTCTAAAACATATGGTAAGCAAAAAGTATTAGATAATATTACATTTTCAATAAAAGAAGGCGAAGTTATTGGATTAGTTGGACCTAATGGTGCAGGTAAAACTACAATAATGAAAATAATTGTCGGACTTATAAAAAACTATACAGGAAATGTATACTTACAAGGAAGTAACATAAGAGAAAATGCTAAAGAAAATAGAAAAAGATTTGGTTGTGTAATAGAAGCACCAGGATTTTATCCACAGCTAACAGGCTATGAAAACCTAAAATATTTTGCAACAATTTCAGGATGTAAAGATATAAAGGAGATAGACGATATTATTAAAGTCTTTAAAATAGAAGACTTTATGCATAAAAAGGCAGGTAAGTATTCAGTTGGAATGAAGCAAAGGATAGGTATAGCACAGGCTGTTTTAGGAAATCCTAAGGTGCTTGTATTGGATGAACCAACAAATGGGTTAGATCCTAATGTAATAATCGAAATAAGAAAATTTATAAAATACTTGTCGCAGGAAAAAAAGATAGCTGTAATTGTATCAAGTCATATATTAAGTGAAATTGAATCTATGTGCGAGAAGGTAATTTTTATAAAAGATGGGCAAATAGCAGATATAGTTTCATTAAAGCAAGAAAAAACTGTAAAAAATACTATGTTTGTTATGAAAACCAGTATGCCAGATAAATTAATTGAGTTCTTAAACCAGAAGGAAATAACTGCCCACAAGGACGACGAATACAAAGTGGTGGCTAATTTAGAAAAATACACAATTCAAGACATATTTAAAATGCTAGAAGATCAAGAGATAGATGTGGAAGAAATATACAAAGAAAAACAAAATTTAGAAAAAAGATTTATGCAGACTATGGAGGGTAATGAAGTTGAGTAATAAAATTTTAAAATTAGCATTAGCAGACTTATTAATTACAGTAAAGTCCATATACGTAAAAATATTTTTTTTGCTAGCGACTGTATATTCGGTTATGTTACTTTATGTAAAGCCTAATTTAACACCTGTATATTATGCTAAATCAAATTATATGGTTTTATTAGTCCTTCTAGTTTTGTCAGGAGCATTTATATTAGGTCGTGATTTTATATACAATACCTATAGTTACGTTTTTTCTGGGGTATATTCAAAGTCTGAAATAATAATAAGTAAAGTTTTTAGTATGATGGGATTTGGTTTTGTAATATGGCTTTTTCAGTTATTTCAAACTTTCATTTTCTTTATAGTTTTATCAGTCGCCAATAAATATATTCAAACAGATGGAATAATTATTTCAGAGTTGTTAAATATGCTAACATTTTATGTAGTGTTATCAGCATTAATAGGTAGTTTTTTAATTTTAGTTACAACTATATCACTTAACGTATTAACACCTGTTCTATGGGGTATTTCTGTATTTGTATTATTAAATACAGCAGCTCATAATTTTTACTTTTTAATAGAAAATCAAATAATTGCTAAACCAAAGTGGGCATATTTAATTAGTCTAATACCACAAGGAATTTTAGTTAAATGGAATGGACAATTATGGATTAAAGAAATCACTATATTATTAGTGTATATATTTTTAAACGTTACAATTTCAATACTAATAGTAAATAAGAGGCAATTGTTAAAGAAAGATTAGTGAAAGGATCTATAAATAAATGTATAATCTTATAAAACTTGAAATAAAAAATTCAGTATCTAAAAAAATACTAACTTTAACTTTAATAGTTTTTCTAATAAATGCAGTTATATTATATATTATGCAAAATAACAACTACTTTTCAACTCTAATGATTTCATTAGTTTCTAGTATGTCGATTATACTTTTATTTATTTCGTCAGAAATTTTAAGTAATGAATATAAGTGTGATACATACAAGTATGTTTATACAGGTAGTTTTTCTAGAACTAAAATAGTATTTTTGAAACTTATTTCAGTATTAACTATAGCTATAATATGTGCAATTATTGGTGGAGTTATTCTATTAATTTCTATGCACCAAAATTTAAATTTAAAAGAAATCTTTAAAGTTTTATGTAATTTACAGATTGTATTTATTGTATATACATTGGTGGTTTTTTCTACATCATTTTTTATTTTAGTAATAACTAAAAGTTATTTAGTATCAATGCTAGCAGTATATATAATATTTTTTGATTTATTTACTCCTTTTGTTCTTAATGTATTAGAAAAAATACAGAACAATTTTGTCAAAACTATTTTAGGAAATATTCCATATTTATATGCGACAAGTGGAGCCAGAGGATTGTATTATTCATCGGAAAAAGTATATATTATGATATTCTTTAGCTTATTCATAATAGGAATTTCATTATTTATATTTGAAAGAAGTGATCTGTAAAAAGTAATATATTTTGATAAGGATGTAGATATAGTGTTTAAAAATTATATTTGTGTAAAACAACATGATTCGATGGATTGTGCAGCAGCATGTTTAGCTACAATTACAAGACAGTATGGATTAAAAGTACCTATAGCTAGAATACGTGAATATGCTGGAACTGATCGAATGGGGACAACTGTATTAGGTATAATTAAGTCAGCTGAAAAACTGGGCTTTGTTGCAAAGGCTATTAATTGTAGAAAAGAAAGTATTTTTAATAAAATGCATTTACCTGCTATTGCACATGTATTACAAGATGGTAAATATCCTCATTTTATAGTTATTCATAAAATAACCAATAAAAAAATTATAGTAGCAGATCCTGCTGAAGGTATTATAAAATATAAAATAGATGAATTTTTTGATATATGGACTGGAGTTTTAGTTTTACTTAATCCTGTTGATAATTTGGAAAAAGATAAAGAAGTTAATTTGACTTCTAGATTTCTTACTATAATTTTCAAACAAAAAGCTTTACTATTAAATATTTTTTTTGCATCTATACTATACATAATTTTAGGTATAACAGGATCTTTTTATTTTAAATTATTAATGGATGACATTTTACCATTTGGATTAACCAAAACATTACATATAATTTCTATAGGCTATATATTTTTGATGGTATTTAAAATTATATTAAATACTTTTAGATCACATATGATAGTTTATCTAAGTCAGAAAATAGATTTAACATTAATGTTAGGTTATTACAATCACGTCTTAAAGCTACCAATAAATTTTTTCGATAATAGAAAAGTAGGAGAAATAATTTCTAGGTTTATGGACGCTTCCAAAATTAGAGATACCATTTCAAGCGCAGTAATAACTCTTATGATTGATACAATAATGGCAATAGTTGGAGGTATTATTTTATATATTCAAAATGCAAAGTTGTTTTTTATTTGTATGATTATGCTACTGTTATATTTAGTAGAAGTAATAGCTTTTAACAAACCACTAAAAGATATTAATAGAATTCAAATGGAAGATAATTCTAGTTTGAATTCATATTTAATAGAATCTATCAATGGTATTGAGACTCTAAAAGCATTTAATGCTGAAAGTGAAGCTGAATTCAAAACTGAAACAAAATTTGTTAAGTTTCTTAAGTCAATATTTAAAGGGGCACTGTTAAATAACATTAGATCTTGTATTTCAGAAGTAACTGCAACTATAGGTGGAATTGTAATATTATGGGTAGGTGCCTACATGGTGATAGAAGGACAAACTCAAATAGGGGAACTTTTAACTTTTAATGCATTGATTGTATATTTTCTTGATCCGGTAAAAAATTTAATTAATTTACAACCAATGATGCAGACAGCTATAGTGGCAGCTGAAAGACTTACAGAAGTATTAGACTTAGAATTAGAAAAAGATATTGAGGAAAGTAAAAAAATATCACCAATAGATTTAAGGGGTGCTATTTCGTTTAAAAAAGTAAACTTTAGATATGGAAATAGAAAACTTATATTAAAAGATATAGATTTAACTATTCATGAGGGTGAAAAAATTGCATTAGTAGGGGAAAGTGGCTCTGGCAAAACTACACTTGCAAAATTATTATTAAATTTTTACCAGTGTGAAAAGGGAGAAATTGTTATTAATGATTATAATATAAAAGACATTAATATAGAAATTCTCCGAGAAAAAATAGCATATATTTCTCAAAATGTTTTTTTATTTAGTGGCACTATTATAGAAAATCTAATGTTAGGAATGCCTGATGTGTCATATGAACAAATTATAGATGCTTGCAAAATAGCTCAAGCACATGAATTTATAAACAATATGGAATTACGATATAACTCTATGCTTGAAGAAAACGGTTCGAATCTATCAGGAGGGCAAAAGCAAAGATTAGCTATTGCAAGAGCTATTTTAAAACAGCCAGATATATTAATTATGGATGAGGCAACTAGTAATTTAGATTCTATAACAGAAAAGGCTATAGAAAATACTGTTAACAATTTTTCTAATAAAATTACTACAATTATTATTGCCCATAGATTAAGCACTATTATGCGCTGTGATAAAATTTTTGTTATGGACAAGGGGCAAATTGTTGAAAGTGGAACCCATGACCAATTAATAGAATCGAAAGGGTATTATTATAGTCTTTGGGAACAACAAGTGTTAAACAAAGATGACTTTTAATTAGTGAGGTTATTATGAGAAAAACAATTTATAATATGGATGATTTAAATGATAGTAAAGAATTTTTTAATTTGAAACCAAGTAGAATAATATCAATTTTCACTGTATTTGTAATGACTGCTTTAGTTGTAATATTCATGTGGTTTTATTTTGGAAATATAGATGAATATTTTAAAGCATTTGGTGTTTTAAAGCCACAAGAAAATGTTATTGTAGTTAAGAATGTAGTTGCAGGAAAATTAAATGATAAAACATTTTTTGCTGGAAAACAAGTAAATAAAGGTGATTTATTGTTTTCTATAGAGAAAAGAAATATTGAGCATGAAAAACAAAAAATCAACGTAGAACAAGAATTTTACAAAATAGAAAAAGAGAATTTATTAAAATTAAAGCAAAGTATTGTGGATGGTAAAAACTACTTTGATAAAAATAATGCTGGTGATGAAATTTTTTATAACAGATTTCTTCAATACATGACAACTTTAAAAATAAAAAATAGTGAAATAGAAAGAATTGATTTACAAATATCAGAATTAAATAAAGATAAAACTGAACTAATTATATTGAAACAGTCTGTTGAATCTGAAACTAACCTTATAAAAGACCGTAATAGCTTGAAATATTTACAATACAAAGATTTTGAATTTAATTTAAACAAAATGAGAAGTTTATTGCAAGAAAAAGAGAAAGCTTATGTTTCGGAAGTAAAGGAAAATAGTGAAAGTAATGATGTGAAAATATTAAAAAAAGATATCGAAGATATTAATTTAGAGATAGGACGAGTAAAAAATGAATATTTACTAAAGGTACAAGCACAAATAGAAGAAACAAATAAACAAATAAACAGTTTAGAATCAATGACTAAAGTTGGAGGGGCGGATACTATAGATAAACATAATTTAGAAAATTATAAGATTGATTATTTAATTAAACTTGAAGAAAGTATAAATTATGTTGAAAAAAGTATAGAAGAAAATAACAATATTCTTGAAAAATTAGGTTTAGAGGAAGAAAACTATTATGTAACTGCCCCTACAAACGGATATATAGATGTAATTAATGATGTCAATGTAGGTGACTTAATAGGGGGAGGGGAAGAAGTTCTAAAAATAGTGCCCGAAAGTAAAAACTTTAAGTTGCAAGTTTTTATTACAAATGAAAATATAGTACATGTAAAAAAGGGTCAGAAAGTGACAGTATCTTTTTTAGGAATTTCTAATGATGTGTATAAAAATATTGAAGGAGAAATAGTATACATTAGCAAAGATACTATGGTACATGATGGTAATGGTAGAAGTTATTATAATGCAGAGGTTAAAATAGGCTTTAATAGTATAGAAGATAAAAATAGAGTTATAGATTTAAATTATGGTATGCAGAGCGAAGTGAAAATTATTACAGGAAGTAAAAATCTATTAAAGTATGTAATAGATAAAATAGGCTTTTTTAATTAAACTTAATAAATTATTTTGGAGGTTTTATATGAAAAAAATATTTGTTTATATAGGAAGTAGGGTAGGCAGGGAATCCTCTACCTTTAATTATGTAAGTGAGATACTTAATAGAACAATTGGATTGGTAGGTAAAGAAAATATTAAAATAGATTTATATACTGCAAATTCTTCCAAAATTAATAATTGTACTGGTTGTATACGTTGTTTTATGAATGGGGAGTGTCCTCAAGATAAGATAGACGATATGAAAGTAATTAAAGAAAAGTTATTGGATGCTGACTTTGTAATATTTGCTAGTCCAGTTTATTTTCATAATGTAACTGGTGATATGAAAATATTTATAGATAGGATAAGTTATTGGTCTCACTTAATGACATTGTCGGGAAAAGCGGGGGTTGCAATTGCAACATCAACTGGAAATGGACTAGATTTAACAACAGGTTATATTCATAAAGTAATGTCATATATGGGTATTAAAGTTGTTGGTCAGTTTGGTGTAGTTCCATATGAAGGAAATGAAGAATGTATTAAATCGTTAGAAAACTGTTCTAGTATAATAAGTGAATATTTAACTGGCAAAAAAATTGAATCTGATAGTGCACTAGAATTAATTTTTAAAGCCAACAAGAATAGTGTTGAATTACAAAGTAGTCTAGAAACTTGTGAGTATAATTATTGGAAGGAATCTGGATTAATTGAATGTAATAGTTTCGCAGAAGTACTTAGTATGAAGGCGAATAAATAAGGTGCTTATATATAAAGGAAAGTAAGTAATTGGTGAAATAGTTGCTATTAAGAAGAATGGGTTTTTGGGGTATACTACAATAGAACTAATAACATAGGGAGGAAACTCATTGGAAATTACAATTATAAAACTTGACGATACCACAGAAGACATTACTGTAGAATTTACCACCCAATATGGAACAGGCAGGGCTTTTTGGAATGGAACAAAAAAATATAAACCAGAGGTAAATGAAAAATATAAAGTGGAGTTTGATATTACTGACATTCTAGTGTGGGGAAAAGAAATAAAATTAAGTGAAATAAATGATTTTAGTATAGAAACTAATGAAGAAGGAATTTGTTTAACAGGAAGACTAGAGAGAATAGATAGTGATGGTATTGCAGAACTAAATTTTGGAGAAAGTATAATACAAGTAGAGATAGATGGTGGAAAATTTCCTATTGGGAAGTTTGTTGAAATTAGTACAAATGAGCTAGAGGTATATGAAGTTAGTTATTAAGTAATTTAGGTATGGATAGCTTATTGAGTATCGACAGTCTATAATATGCTATTAACAGCTATAGAGAAAAGGGAGTCTTTAATTAGACTTCCTTTTTACTTATAGATTTATTTTTAGTTTAATTATTTTTTAAGTTAATCTAATAAAGGAATTCTCCCCCTCCATAAAGAAGTATAGTATTAAAGAAATTAACAGGGGAGGAACAGACATGGGTTCCATTGAGGCAAAAGTCTTTAATACACCCACCGTTTATAAAGAAAAAGAAAAGGTGCTTTTTCCCTTTCGTAAAGCAGAAGCGCTGTTTTATTATCTTCTAGTAAAAGGGGAAGCCACTAGAGATGAGTTGGTTAGTTTACTTTGGGGAGAGATAGACGAAGAAACAGCAAAAAAAAATCTTAGAAATGCAATGTATAAGATTAGAAAAGTTTTTGGGTTAGAAATTATTATTTCACCTAGAAAGTCAATTGTAATGCTTAACCCAGATATACAAATTGACACAGATTTACAAGTATTTTTATCAGATAATCCAGAAGATGTTAATGTATATAATGGTGAATTTTTACAAGGTTTTTTAGTTAAAGAAGGAGAACGTTTTGAAGAATGGATGTTCAGTACTAGAGAAAAATACAAAGATATGTATATTACTAGAATTAACCAACGGATTGAAGCTGAAATAGAAGAAAATCATTGGGATTCAATAGAACATTATTGTAAGCTATTAATTAATGTAGATCAGTTTGATGAACGACCCTACAGAACTTTAATGAAGCTCTATAAAAAAGAGGGGACTTATAATAAAGGAATTGATCTTTTTCAAAAGCTAACTAAAACATTAGATAAAGAATTGGGAATTAAGCCCGATGCTGAAACAAGAAAAATATATACACAAGTGCTTAAACTTAGGGATTTACAGGAAGGTCAAATAAAGAAGCCCAATGAAGACTTTTTTTATGGAAGAAAAAAAGAATTGAACATATTGAAACAAAATGCTCAACTTTTTATGCAAGAGGGTGTTGGCAAACCTCTTTTAATTATAGGAGAAGCTGGAATTGGCAAAAGTAGACTTAAAGAAGCATTTCTTCAAATGATTGAAGAAAAAGATATATATATATTTCATTCTAATTGTTATCAAGCAGAAGAAAACTATATTTTAAAACCTTGGAATCCTATTTTTTCTAAAATTACAGATATAATAAAAAAAGATAATATAAAAATACCAGCTGTTTGGAGGAATATTATTTCTTATTTCTTCCCTATATTTGCCACGGAAGGAAGTCTACCTAATTTACAATCAGTAGAACGAATGGATGCTTTACAATATCAAGTGGCAGAAGAAGCAATGCAGGGGGTTTTTAAGTGCCTTAGTGAAAAAAAGAAAATATTATTGGTATTTGATGACCTACAATGGATGGATTCCATGAGTTTATCCTTATTAAGCAGCATTTTACTACATGATCATCATAAACGAGTAATGTTTGTTGGAACATGTCGAAATGGATACGACGAAAAAATAGACAAATTAATTGGATTATTAACAAAATATAATTGTTTGGATAAAATTGTTGTAGAAAGATTTAATGAAGTGGAAGTTAAAGAATTTATAGAAGAAGCTTTGCCTAATATTTCAGTTACAGAAGAAATAAAGAAAAAAATATTTCAAGAAACAGAAGGGAATACGTTTTTTTTAGTAGAGTTTTTAAATTCCATTAAAGAAAATAGAAATATTGGTGAAATGTCAACAAAAATGAAGGACATATTAAAAAGTAGAATAATTGATATTTCAGAAGAAGGAAGAAAAGTATTAAATATTATTGCCCTTTTTTTTGATAAAGCAACATTAGATATTTTAAAGATTTTATTAGGAAAAGATGAATTAGAAGTTATGGAAATGATAGAAGAATTGCAAAATAAATGGTTAATAAAAGAAAACCATGAAGAAGGTAAAATAAGTTTTCAATTTACCCATCAAAAGATTAGAGAATTTATTTATATACAACAGTCGGTTGCTAAAAAAAAGTTGCTACATAATAAAATAGGGTATATTATAGAAAAACAATTAACTAATGACAAAAGAGATATATTGATTTATTCAAGACTAATCTACCATTTTTCAAATGGAGGAAATAGTCTTGCATCATTAAAATATCAAATAAAAAATGTTAATGCCTATTTAGACTTTACCCACGAGTTATTTCCAATTTTAAGTAGTACTGACCCCATAAAGGAGAACAGCCTATATTTATCTAAACATGAGTGTAATAAATACTTAGAAGAGATTGACATTACTTTAGAGCAAATAAAAAGACAAGAGTCACTATCAAAGGAAATTATTGAATTACAAATTACTTTTTACCATATGAAGGGTAGATATTTAATAGGTGAAGGAAAGTATGAGGAAGGCATTGGTTATATTCAAGAAATGATCAATGATGCATTAGGAATTGGTAATTACAACTACATACTAAAAGGTTATAGGCAAATGATATATTACGCTATACAAACCCATAATACCCCGTTAATGGAAGATTATTTGCATAAGGGATTAAAGCAGGTATATGAAAATAAAATAAAGAATGAAGAAGCTATTTTTTTAAGGTTAAAGGGACTAAGTAAAATTATGTCTTGTAAATATGATGAAGCTGAAGAGATTTTAAAGCAAGCAATTGGATTATTTAATGATATTAGCAAAATGGAGGATAATTTTGCATTGAATATTGCCGCCAGTTACAGTTACTTAGGAGAAATACGAAGATATAAAATGCAGTTTAATCCTGCCTTAAATTATTATGATAAAGCAATGGCAATTTGTGAAGAAAAAAATGTAACTAGGGGTTTAACAATCTTTAACACCAATGCAGGACAAGCGGCATTTGATATGGGAGATTACGAAAGGGCTAAGGTCTATTTTGAGAAGGCTTTAAAAATTTATAGACAGTTTGATATTTTATGGGGTAGGTCAATTGCCGAAGGTTATATGACAATATTACTGACCAGAAGAGGCTGTTATAAAGATGCATTAGAAAGTCTTAAAAGAGCAGAGCAGTATAGCTATCAATTAAAAAGCCCCTATGAAATTGGTTTAGTTTATCGAGTTAAAGCAGAAATTAAATCAAATATGAAGAATAATAAGAAACTACAAATTGTTTTTGATAAGTATTTAATAGAAGATTTAGAAGTATACTGTACTAGAGGGATTGAATATTTAAGACAAGTAAAGGACAGTTATGAGATAGAAATATTAAGCGTATTGAAAAAAGGTAGTGAATAATCAAATAAAGCCAATTACTTATAATTAATTTAAATTTGGTATATAATGTAAAGAGTTTATAATACAAATATATAGATAAAGGAGATTTTAATAATGGAAAATAATAATCATTGTGGATGTGGGCATGATCATCATCATCATGGAGAAGAAGAATATCCAACCATAAAACTAACATTAGATGATGATAGGGAATTAGAATGTATTGTACTGGAAATCTTTAAAGTAGAACAGCAGGAGTATATTGCCTTGCTACCTAACGGAGAAGAACAGGCTCTGTTGTACCGTTTTAATGAAGAGGAAGAAGCTGAGGGACCACAGTTAGAAAACATTGAAAATGATGAAGAATTTAATATAGTTTCAGAAGTTTTCTTAGAACTTATGGAAAATAATCATGTAGAAGAAGGCGAAATATTAGAATAACAGATAAAAATCTTTGGACTATTCCAGAGATTTTTTATTTTTATAAACAAGCTCTTTTTACACAATTTGGAATAGTATAAAGTAGAAATCATAATAGGGTGGTTTAATTGTTTTGTTGTTTACCATTGTAATTACGGATACATAAATACATTTCCTAAAAAACTCAATCATTATTATCAACATTAAATATTATTTATTAATACTTAAATAGGGGGGGAAGAAATGGATATATTACTTGCTGCTAAAGATTATATACAACAAGATATTAGTTATCAGGTTATAAAGCTTTCAGATAATAAAATTAAAATTGTAATCCATTGGAATCATACGCCTAGTGCAGGTCATAAAATAAAAATTGAAGATGTAATCATAGAAGGCGATGAAATTAAAGTTGTATATAAAAAACATCATCCCAAGGGAGATTCTATAAATTGTCAAGTAATTACTAGACCGACGGATAGTTGGGAAGGCAATATTAATGGAAATTTTGATAAGTATTACATTACACTAGCCTGTAAATAGAATTGTTATATAAATTTCTCCAGTTTAATTAACTGGAGTTTTTCTTTGGTCAAAATAACATAATTATAATAAATGATACATTTTATTATTCATAAATAAATCTTAAATTTGTTAAATTTTATTATTTCTCTAGCATTACAGGCGTTGTATAATAAAGTATAGTGTGAAATTAACAACTTATAAAGGAATGAGGTAGGTTAAATGTCAATTTTAACCATTAAATTATTAGGAACGCCAATGGTGTTGAAAGATAAAATAGAAGTATATTTTCCTTTTCGTAAAGCAGAGGCTATATTTTACTATGTAGTCATTAACAACCGTGTGTCTAGAGAAACATTAATCAATTTATTTTGGGGGGATGTATCTGAAGAAACTGCCCGTAAAAACCTTAGAAATGCTGTGTATATAATTAAAAAAGTTTTTAATGAAGAAATAATTATTTCTCCACAAAGAAATACACTCATTTTAAACCCTAAGTCTATTGTTAATATAGATGTTATTCAGTTACTTGAAAATAACAATATAAACTTACTAGAGCAATATAGGGGAAATTTTTTAGAAGGGTTTTCTATAAAAGATGCAAAGTATTTTGAAGAATGGATGCTGGCAGAAAGGGATAAATATAGAAATATTTATATTCAGAGGTTATGGAAAGAAATTAGTCAAAACATTAAAGATAAAAGATTCTTAGAAGTAGAACAATACTGTAAAGCACTAAATGGGATAGATGGATTTGATGAAAGAGCCTATCGAATACTAATGAAAATATATAAAATGAATGGAAAATATAATTCGGGTATAGAAATTTATAATCAATTAGTTGAATTATTAAAGAAAGAACTATCTATTTCGCCAGATAGAAAGACTACTGCATTATTTAATGAGTTAGTGTTGGAGAAGTCGAAGAATAATTCTCTTAATAAAAAAGCAGTTAAAGAACTTTTTTATGGGAGAGACTTAGAACTTGGTCTTCTTCAAACAAACTATAATAAGTTTTTAAGAGGAGAGAAGGCAAAAGCATATATTCTACTTGGTGAAGTGGGCATTGGAAAAAGTAAATTACTAGATTATTTCATTAAGAATAACATTAATAAAGATACACTTTTATTAAAAACCAATTGCTATCAAGCTGAAGAAGGGTATTTGTTGAAACCCTGGTATTATATTTTTTATCAACTAGCAATATTTATCAATAATAACAAGGTTAAAATACCAGATGTATTAAAAAACATTGTAGGTTATATATTTCCTTCGATTGCTATGGATAATACTATTGAAACTGAAAAGTTACTTGAACAGGTAGATTATTTTAAATATCAGGTTGCTGAAAAAGCAATTATTGAGATTTTAAAGTTGGTGTCAAAAAACCATAAAATTGTTATCATTTTTGAAGATATACAGTGGATAGATGAAACTAGTTTGGCATTAATCCGAAATATTATTTTAGGTAATAAAAACAGAACTCTTTTAATGATGGCAACCTGTAGAAATGATTATAAATTTAAATTAGATAGTTTTATAACTGAAGTAGGCGGATCTGGTTTAATGGAACGTTTAGAGTTAAGACGATTTAATTATAAGGAAGTAGTTGATTTTTCTTTAAAGAAATTACCCTATTATAATTTTACAGAGACTTTAAAAAAATACATCTTTCAAGAAACAGAAGGAAATCCTCTTTTCCTTGATGAGTTTATTAATAATTTAGATGAAAGTCAAAAGGGTATTAAACTTACATCAAAAATGCAAGATATATTAAGAAGCAGACTGATAAATATTTCTATAGAGGCTAAGAAAATTGTTTATATTGCTTCTATTTACTTTGATAAAATAAGCTTAAATGATTTATTTAAACTTTGTGGTAAGCAGGAAATGGAATTACTGGATATATTGGATGAATTACAAGAGAGAAATATTTTGAAAGAAGTAGAAGAAAATAACAAGGTTTACTTTGTTTTTACCCATGGAAAACTTAGAGAGTATGCTTATTCTCAGTTAACCATATCAAGAAAGCGGTTACTACATAAACTGGCAGCTAGTTTGTTGGAAGAAGAAATAAATAATACTTCTAAAGATATTTTATTGTATTCAAAACTAATATATCACTATAGCAATAGTGGAAATCAGCTATCTGCTCTAACTTATAAAATCAAATATATAGAAGAACATTTTCACTATAAACATGAAATGTTTCCTGTAATACATAGTGAAAATAATATAGTTAAAGATTACTTATATTTTAATCAAGAGAAGGTATTGACAGAACTTGACGAAATTAGTGGTATTATTAATCAATTAAAAGAAGAGCTTGGAACAGAAAATTTAGAGATAAAAAAAATTGAAGTATTGTTTTTTCATATACTGGGTAGATTTTATATTCGTCAGGGCGATTATCAGAATGGAATATCAATTAGTGAACAATTAATTACAAATTCCCTAGAAATAAGAAATTATAGTTATGCACTGAAGGGATATAGACAAAAGATATATTATTGTATTAATACTCAACAAACAGAAATGATGAAGGAATACATTGAAAAGGCTTTACTTATAGCAGAAGAGTATAATGACCAAGAAGAGGTTGGAATTTTATTGCGTTTAAAAGGATTATTAAATATTATGGAGGCATCTTTTTTAGAAGGAGAAAGTAATTTAAGAAAATCTATTTATATTTTAGAAAACTCTATTAAAGGCGAAAATTATATATTAAATATAGCTGCTGCATTTAACTACATCGGAGAGAGTAAAAGAAAAGCTAAACAATTTGAAGAAAGCTATGATTATTATCGACAGGCAGTTGCTATTTGTGAAGAACGGAATCTTTTTTTGGGGATAGCAATCTTTTACACAAATTGGGGACAAGCTACTTTTGATAATGGTGATAAAAGCAAGGCAAAAGAACTTTTTGAAAAAGCCATTATAATATTTGAACAATTGGATTCATTATGGGGAAGGTCTATTGCAGAAGGTTATTTATCTTTGTTATTGATAAAAGAAAAGAAATACCAAGAGTCGTTAGCTTATTTTAATTTAGCAGAAAAACATTCTCAGAAACTTAAAAGTCCATATGAAATGGCTCTTTTTAGTCGAGTTAAAGCAGAAATAAAAATAGAGATGAATACAGATATTATTTTACATAAATTCTTCAGGAATATACTAACGGAACAGGCAAATGTTTACTGTGATTTTGCAATATCATTGTTGAATAAAATGAATGGGTGTTATGAAATGGAATTGTTGGAAAATATTAAAGAAAAAGGTGTATAAAGGATTATTAAAATGATTAACTTGATAAAAAAGATTAATACATAGCCAAAAGAAAATTTAAATTAATATAATAAAAAAATATTAAATTAGTAAGCTAATTAATTTTAAGGAAAAAGTCCTAAACTTACTTTATTTAACTACTGAAAGCCTTGCAACTACACGAAATAAAACAATATAAGTCATTATGTAAGCCCACTTTGAAGAAAGAAAGAGCTTCTTAATTGACTTTTTTTTGACGTTTTATTGTTAAGATATAATTAAATTGTAATGATAGTTTTGAAAATTTAAAATTTAACTATTTTTATTTTAAAAAGGTAAATTGTCATTGTGGTTTGAATTTACAAATAGGGGGTTAAGAAATGAAAAAAGACATTGAAGAAAAAGTAAAACTTAGGATGTCAATATTTGCACCTATGTCATTAATTTTTATTTCTGCAATTATTATTGGGCTTGTAGCACCAGAAGCATTTCTAAAGGGAATGAATGCAATTGTAGAATTTGCTTTTGTAAATTTTGGATGGTTATTTCAAATTTCAGGCAATATATTTTTAGCCATCTGTTTATATTTAATGTTTTCAAAATATGGTAATATTAGACTTGGAGGACCTGATGCAAAGCCCGAGCTGAGTGACTGGAACTGGTTTGCCATATCCCTATGTGCAGGTATTGCCACAGGTATATTATTTTGGGGAATTGCAGAACCAATAACCCACTTTATGTCTCCGCCAGATTTCTTAGGGTTAGAAGCGGGTAGTGAAGCCGCGGCAATGTTTTCAATGACAACTACCTTTATTCATTGGACTTACATTCCCTATGCAATGTATGGTATAGCAGGTGTGGGTATCGCATATGCCGTATATAATATGAAATTACCTTATCAAGTAAGTTCGGTTTTATACCCTATATTTGGGAATAAAGTAAAAGGAACAGTAGGGAATATTGTAGATAATATTTGTTTATTTGCAATGGCTGGTGGAGTTGCAGCAGTTTTAGGGGTAGGAACAATGCAAATAGCCAGTGGATTAAATGTTTTAACAGGTATAGCTGCCAGTAAGGTTTTATGGGTGGGAATCGTTGCCATTATAGTAGTTACATATATCATATCCAGTTATACAGGTTTAAATAAAGGAATTAGATGGTTGTCTGATAAAAACTCAAAATTATTCTTAGGAATGATGGTGTTTGTTTTCATCTTTGGACCAACACGATTTATTCTTTCTTTTGGAACTCAATCAGTTGGACATTTTATACAAAACTTTTTTGAAAGAACCCATTATTTAAGTCCTATAAATGGTTCTCCGTGGCCAAGATGGTGGCCCATCTATTATTGGGCAATTTGGCTGGCGTATGCACCGTTAACTGGTATGTTTTTAGCAAGGCTTGCTAAAGGAAGAACTATAAAGCAATTTATGATGGTTAACTTGGTGTTACCAGCTACTTTTGGTTTAATTTGGTTTTCAGTTTTCGGTGGTTCAGCAATCAATCTTCAAATGAATGGAGCAGGTCTTTGGGAATCTATTCAACAGTCAGGACTGGAAATATCGGTATTTTCTTTCTTGAAAAATTTCCCACTGTCAAACCTCACTAGTGTAGTTTTTATAGTTGCAATATACGTATCTATTGTTACATTGGCAGACTCCATGACAACAACAGTGGCATCTCTATCTACAACAGCCCATAACAAAGAAGGTAGTGAGCCACCAACTAAAGTAAAGCTTTTCTGGGGTGGAATTATGTCTGCTATGGCAATCATTAACTTATTAAGTGCAGGAGATAAAATAAGTGGAATAGATGCTACAAAGCAAATAGCAACGGTAGCAGGTTTTCCAATACTATTCTTTATGTTCTTTATAGCATATGCCACCATAAAAATGATTACAAAACAAGAAAAATATGACTTGGCTTATTATCCTAAAGAAGCTAAAAACCACTCGGAAATGTTAGAAGGAAAAAGAAAATCTAAGTCTAAAATATAAATATTAAAAAATAGGCCTATGTTATATAGGCCTTCTTCACATATTTTTATAGAATAATAAACATTTAGTTAGGGAGGGACAACTTTGCAATTACAATTTACTATAAACGGAGAACAGATAACAGTAGATGTGAATCCAAGAGCTAGGTTATTGGATATTTTAAGGGATAAATTAGGTTTAACTGGGGCAAAGGAAGGCTGTGGAGAAGGAGAATGTGGCGCTTGCACCATTATTATGGATGGACTAGCAGTTAATTCTTGTTTAATATTTGCCCATCAAGCAAGGGGTAAAGAAATTATTACCATCGAATCACTAGAAAAAGATGGTGAATTAGACCAATTACAAAAAGCTTTTATTGACAGTGGGGCAGTTCAGTGTGGTTATTGTACTCCAGGAATGTTAATGTCTTGTAAGGCACTACTAATGCGAAATCCTAAACCTACTGAAACTGAAATACGTACTGCTATTGAAGGGAATCTGTGTAGGTGTACAGGATATATAAAAATTGTTAACGCAGTTAATTCCGTTGTTACTAATAAATAGACAATACTAAGGACTAACCATTAGAAATTGGAGGTTTTAGGGATGGGTAATTTTCATATAAAAACACCAAATAACATTGAAGAATTGGTGTCGTGTTTAAAGGAAGTGGAGGATAAAACATATCTTTTGAGTGGTGGTACTGACCTAGTTATTAAATTGAGAAAAAATAAGATTTATACTGGCACAATGATAGACCTTAGTGGAGTTAAGGAAATGAAATATATTAAAGTAGAAAACGATATAATTCAAATAGGTGCTAATATCACCTTTTCAGAAATAATAGAAAATAAATATATTAGTCAACATTGTACATGTCTTAAAGAAGCCGCTCAACGGGTGGGTTCAACACAAATTAGAAATATGGCAACCATTGGGGGAAATATCAGCAACGCAGCTCCTTGTGCCGACTCCATTACAGCATTAATGGCATTGGGGGCAAAAATAAAGGGAATTAATAGTAACGGTGAAGTGTGGGTTAGAGAGTTGGATGAAGTAGTGTTGGGGGCAGAAAAAAATAAGTTAGCTCCAGATGAAGTCATAACAGAAATAAATGTACCTCTTTTAGGAGGGGGATATAAAAGCTCCTTTGGTAAAATAGGAAGTAGAACAGCAGTTACCATTGCAAAGCTAAATATGGCTGTTGTTATTAAATATAATGAAATTGATGGAGTTATTGAAGATGTGACAGTTGCCTTGGGGGCATTGGCACCAAAGGCATTTATTTCAAATACAGTAGGGAAAGTTTTACTGAGTGAAAAACCTTCTAATGAATTATTAGTTAATTTTAAAAATGCTTTAATT
Organism: uncultured Alkaliphilus sp.; assembly: GCA_938074565.1. Lineage (GTDB taxonomy): Bacteria > Bacillota > Clostridia > Peptostreptococcales > Natronincolaceae > Alkaliphilus. Next base: position 157,196 of record CALJEQ010000006.1, read on the forward strand.
CAAGAAGTGGATATTGCTATAAAAGGTAGAGCCTCCCATCCTTATAAAAGAATAGCCATTACTGGTTTAGCAGAGGATGTATATAATTGTTTATTTAAAGTAATGGAGATTGGGGGAGGTAACTGATGAATAAAGAACTTAAATATGTTGGTAAATCAATTCCAATCCATGATGCGAAGGAAAAAGTTACAGGAAAAATTAAATATGTTGGTGATATTCGGTTGGCAGGTATGCTGTATGGTAAATTACTTTTAAGTGATGTTCCTCATGGAAAGATAATTAAGATTGATACATCAAAGGCAGAGGTGCTACCAGGTGTGGTGAAGGTTTATACCCATTTAAATACACCTGCTACTCTATATAATTCCCATAAATGGACCAGTGGGTTAAAGGTGGTTAAGGATGAAAGAATGTTTACAGACCACGTAAGGTTTGTAGGGGATCGTGTTGCCGTTGTTGTAGCGAAGGATAGGGCTACTGCGGAAGAAGCTGTGGGTTTAATTGAAGTTGAATATGAAAAACTTCCAGTTTTGGTGGATCCGCAAGAGGCGTTGAAGGAAACAAGTATTAAAATTCATGGTGGTAGTAACATTATCTCTAATAGAGAATTTAAGTGTGGTAATCCAGAAGACATCTTTCAATCGGCTGATTTTGTAGTTGAAGATTGTGTACAGACTCAAAAAATACATCATGCTGCAATGGAAACCCATGTATGCCTAGCAAGCACAGAGGCTAATGGATTAATTACTATATGGACTCCTTGCCAAGTTGTTTATCAAGTTCAATTAATAACATCAGAAGCACTTCAAATACCTCTAAGTAAAATTAGAGTAATTAAAGCTTCCATGGGAGGGTCTTTTGGAGGTAAAGGACAGCCAATTTTAGAACCTATTTGTGCCTTTTTATCTAAAGAAACAGGTGCTCCAGTGAAGCTTCTAATGGACAGAACAGAGTCGATTATAGGTACTAGAACAAGAAATGCCACCATTGGAAAAGTGAAAACAGCCGTCAGTAGGGATGGTGAAATTTTAGCTAGAGATATTGATGTTTTGGTGGATGCAGGGGCTTATTTTACCAATGGAGAAGCTGTTACCATAGCTTTAGGTAAAAAGGCTTTTCGTCTATATCGTATTAATCACCAAAGTTATCAAGGTAAAGCAGTATACACTAATTCTCCTATAGGTGGTGCTTGTAGAGGTTATGGTTCACCACAAATCCATGCTATTACAGAAATACATATGGATAATGTTGCAAGGAAAATAGGCATGGACCCAGTAGAATTTAGGTTAAAGAACTTAATTCATCCCTTTGATGATGATTTAATAGGTGGCCCTAATTTAGGAAATGCCAGGGCTATTGATTGTGTTGAAAAGGGAAAAGAAGCCTTTGGTTGGAAAAAGAGGTTTAATAGCCCAAAACAGCTAGGGCGATATGTTAGAGGTGTTGGAATGGCATGTGGCGTACATGGAAATGGATATTATGGTGCCTATCAAGATTTTATTACAATGGATTTAAGAATGACAGAGGACGGAGAGTTATTTTTAAAGTCGGGCATACATGATCTTGGTTGTGGTACAGTAACCACTATTAAACAAATTGTAGCAGAAGTATGGGATATTAATGTAGATAAAATAACAGCCCTAGAGGGAGATACACTGGTAAGCCCCTATGATTCTGCGGGGACGCAAGCCAGTAGAGTCACTTTTGTATGTGGTGAATGTGCTAGAATTACTGCTGAACTATTAAAGGAAAAGTTTTTAAATTATGCAGCAGAAATATTTAATACCCATGTAGAGAATGTTGAAATAGAAAATGAAAAAATTTGGTGTAAAGATGACGTTAATAAACAATATAGCTATAGTAAAATGGTGCTGGAAATACGAAAACGGTTTAAAGATGATAGTAGTTTAAAGTATACTTATGCTGCTAAGGCAAACCCTGCTGTATATACTGCTAATTTTGTTGAGGTAGAGGTAGATACATTAACTGGATTAACAAAGGTATTGGATGTGTTGGCAGTCCATGATATAGGTAAAGCCATTAACCCTGGGTTTGTAGAAGGTCAGGTACAAGGTTCTATACAAATGGGTATAGGATTTGCCTTAACAGAAGAAATTATGATAGACCAACAGGGGAAAATTAAAGGTGATGCCTTTAGTAAGTATCACATCATAAATGCACCAGACATGCCACCTGTAAAAGTGGTACTAGTTGAAGAAGGGGAAGAACATGGGCCCTTTGGAGCTAAAAGCGTTGGGGAGGTTGCCACCATTGCCATTGCTCCTGCAATAGTAAACGCCATTAATCATGCTTTAGATGTTAATATTACATCTTTACCCGTTACACCAGAAAAGATTGTAGAAGCGTTAAATAATAAATAAGGATAAAATCCATTAGTTTTTTAAAATAGATTTTTTATAGAATAATATGTTATTTAATAAAAAAATACTTGGGTCAAAGTTGGTAATAGCAAAAGTTAATGTTTAGGGGGGTACATATGGATAAAACAATTTTATTAGACGGTAAAAGTTTAAAAATTGAAGAAGTTATTAAGGTGGCTAAAGAGGGCTTAAAGATAGAAATTTGCAGTGAAGCAATGGAAAAAGTAGAAGCTTCAAGGTTATTAGTATTTGAATTAGCCAATAGCGATGTACCAGTGTATGGATTTAACCGTGGGGTGGGTTTAAATAAAGATAGGGAAATTGTAGCAAAGTATTATTCAGACTATAATCGTAATTTAATATATGCCCATTGTGTGGCTGTAGAACCAGAAGCAAGTCAAGAAGATGTAAGGGCTATTTTGATGGCAAGGTTAAATACTCTATTACTAGGTTGTACTGGCATACAGCCAGCCATTGTCACCCTATATAAAGACTTTTTAAATCATAGAATACATCCAGTTATCCCCCAAAGAGGTTCGGTGGGGGAGGCTGATATTTCCTGTCTATCCCATATAGGGCTTGCCATGATTGGTGAAGGAGAGGTATATTATCAGAATGTAAAAATGACAGCAGCAGAAGCTTTAGAAAAAGCAGGACTTCAACCAATAGAACTAGGGCCTAAGGATGGGCTTGCCATTGTTTCTTCCAATGCTTTGGCGGCAGGGCAGGGGGCAATTGTTTTACAAGATGTAATGGATTTAATAGATACAGCCGACATTATTTATGCATTAACTTTAGAGGGCTATCGTGGTAATGTAACACCTTTAGATGAAAAAACCTATGAGGTAAGACCCTTCCCAGGGCAAGCCCATAGTGCAAAAATGGTAAGACAGTATTTGGAAGGTAGTTACTTATGGTTACCAGGGGTGACAGATTCTTTGCAAGACCCATTAAGTTTAAGGGGTTCTTGTCACCTACATGGCTCTGTTAGAGATGCTTTAGATTATGTTATGAAATACATGGATATACAGCTAAACTCCTCTGATGATAACCCTTGTGTTATTTTAGAAGAAAAACGAATTATTTCTTGCTCCAATTACGAAGTCACAACTTGGGTGTTGGGGTTTGAAATGTTAGGCATTGCTTTAAGTCATTTATCAAGAAATACTTGTTATCGTACAATTAAACTGGGAAATGCTAAACTAACAGGTTTATCAAGGTTTTTAACCCCTGCCGACACCAGTGTTATAGCCTATGGAACAATTCAAAAGACCATTGCTTCACTAGATACAGAAATTAGACATTTGTCAAACCCTGCAACTGTAGACTATCTATCATTGGCAGGGGATGTTGAGGATCATGCCAATAATTCCCCCTATGTGGTACAGAAAACTGCTAAAATTGTTGATAATCTACGTTATATATTAGGAATTGAAGCAATGCATGCTGTACAAGCCATTGATTTACGAAAAGCCACAAGGCTAGGTAAGGGAACGAAGGTTGCCTATGAAATAATTAGACAAGAAATTCCTTTCTTAGATAGAGATAGAAACTTGTCTGTAGATATTAAAAAAGCCTATGAATTGATTAAGTCACTGAAAATGTTAAAGGAAGTCAAAGCAACGATAGAGGGATAGACAGACTAACGAAAAGTCTTATCTTCATAGTAATTGGAAAAGTTCAGCACCTTTACGTATTTTTGTGTACGTTGTAGTGGCTGAATTTTTTTGTTCCTCCAATTGAAATTTTTAACAGTTAGGATTTTGTTGAATTTGTGAGGAGTATAAAGAGGAAAAACAATGGCAATAAGGAAATATTACTAAAGATAACTTAATTAAGGTGGTGACATGAATTATGAATTTATACAAAGCTTTAAATATAGAAAAACAACAAAAAGAAATGATTTGTTTTATAGGAGGAGGGGGAAAAACTTCTTCCATATTTCAATTGGCAAATGAATTGAAACAGCAGGGAAAAAGTGTGTTGGTGACCACCACAACAGCTATTTATCAGCCTACACCAAACCAGTATGATGAATTGGTTTTATGGGAGATAAATGGAAAAGATTTTTTTAGGTATGGTAAAGTAAAGTCTGGTATCACTGTAATAGGAGGGACTATTACAGCAGAAAGTAAATTGTTATCTCCAACTGTGGCTGTTATAGAAACTATTTTTAGTGAAAAGTTGTTTGATGTTATTTTAGTGGAAGCTGACGGGGCTAAAAAACTACCAATTAAAGCACCTGCTGAACATGAACCTGTAATTCCAAGGGGAACAACTAAGGTGGTGGGGGTGATGGGGATAGAAGTGTTGGAGGATAGAATTATTCAAGAAACTGTACATAGATGGGAGCTTTTTTGCAAGATTACCGAAAGTAACCCTTGTGGGAAAATAGATATTGATAAAATAGTAAAATTAATTCTTCATAGAGAAGGGACTTTTAGGGGAGTACCAGTGGGTTGTTGTAAATATTTATTAATCAATAAAGTAGATAACCAGCAAAGAAAAGAGAATGCCTTAAAAATAGTTAGAAGATTAAAAGGACAGGCGACAAACTTAAAGGGAATAATTATATCCTCAGTTATTAAACAAGTATTTAATTTAATTGAAATGGAGGGGGGACAATGATTAGTGGAATCATTATGGCATCGGGTTTTTCAAGGAGAATGGATAAAAATAAGCTAACCCTCGAAATAGATGGAGTAAGCATGATAGAACGAGTAATTAATTTGGTAAGCAAAAGCCAGTTGGAGGAAGTTATTCTTGTTTATCGGCATGATGAAATTAAAGAAATTGCTGAAAATTATAATATAAAAACTATAGTAAATAATACTGCCCATATGGGTCAAAGTAGTTCTATGAAGTTGGGGATTAAAGCCACCAATCCCCACTCACAAGGATACATGTTTTTTATGGGGGATCAACCCTTTTTAAAGACTGATTTTATCAATGAAATGATTCTTAAATTTAAAGAAGGAAATTCACCCATCGTTCTTCCCCGTTATAATGGCAGAAATGGCAGTCCTGTTATTTTTTCATCGCAACTTAAAAACAGATTATTGATGATAGAAGGGGATGAAGGTGGGCGGAGAATCATTAAGGAAAACCCCGAAAAAACCAGCTTTGTGGATACTTGTGATGAAATAATGGGACAAGATATTGATACATGGGAGAGTTACCAGCAAATATTGGAGAATAGACGAAGTTATTGATGTTATATGGTTACTTTGGTATATTAGAAATATACTAAAAAAAATGAGGTGGAAGTATGAGTCGATTTGTTCATCTCCATGTCCACTCAGAATATAGCCTTTTAGACGGTTTTACCACTATTAATAAAATGATGGATCGGCTAAAGGAACTGGGGATGGATGCTGTTGCCATTACCGATCATGGTACCATGTTTGGGGTGGTGGAGTTTTATAAAACTGCCATAAAGAAAGGAATTAAACCCATTATCGGTTGCGAGGTGTATACTGCTTCAAGAAAATTGGAGGATAAAGATCCAATTAAAGATAAAGGGCAAGGTCACTTAGTTTTATTAGCAAGAAATAATGAGGGGTATCAAAATTTAATTAAAATGGTATCTGTTGGATATATTAAAGGTTTTTATTATAAACCAAGAATAGATTATGATCTACTAAAGCAACACAGTAAAGGTCTAATTGCCCTAAGTGGTTGTTTAGCAGGAGACATTCAGCAATATCTACTAAGGGGACTATATGAGAAGGCTAAAGAACGGGCTTTAGAACTAAAGAACGTATTTGGTGCTGAAAATTTCTATTTAGAAATACAGGATCATGGGTTACCAGAACAAAAACAAATTAACCCCCTATTGGTAAAACTAAGCAGAGAGACGGAAATACCTTTAGTTGCCACCAATGATAGTCATTATATCCATAGGGAAGATGCAGAGGCCCATGATATATTGTTGTGTATACAGACGGGAAAAGTCGTAGAAGATCAAGAACGATTGAAGTTTCCTAATGACCAATTTTATTTAAAGTCTAAGGAAGAAATGTCAGAACTATTTCCCTATGCACCAGAGGCAATTAGTAATTCTGTTAAAATTTCAGAACAATGTCAGGTTGACTTTGACTTTAATACAATACATTTACCAGAATACAATATTCCAGAGGGATTTTCTGTAGAGGAATATCTTAAAAAATTGTGCTACGAGGGGTTAGTTACACGATATGGTGAGGTAACACAAGAGTTGGAAGAACGTTTAAAGTATGAACTAGAAACCATTAAAGAAATGGGTTATGCTGAATACTTTTTAATTGTATGGGATTTTATAAAATATGCCAAAGACCATCAGATACCAGTTGGACCTGGTAGAGGTAGTGCTGCTGGAAGTATTGTTGCCTATACTTTGGGAATTACAGACATAGATCCCATTCGCTATAATCTAATTTTTGAGCGTTTTCTTAACCCAGAGCGAATTTCCATGCCCGATATAGATATAGACTTCTGTTATGAACGACGGGAGGAAGTAATTGACTATGTTAAAAGAAAGTATGGAGATGATAAAGTAGCTCAAATTATTACTTTTGGAACAATGGCGGCAAGAGCAGCTATTCGAGATGTGGGTAGGGTTATTAATATGCCCTATAATGAAGTGGATCAAATTGCTAAACAAGTCCCCTTTGCCATTGGAATGACCATAGAAAAAGCATTGGAAATGAACCCCGTCTTAAAGCAAATGACGGAGGATGATGAAAACGCCAATTATCTTATTCAAATGGCTAGAAAGTTAGAGGGGTTACCCCGTCATGCATCAACCCATGCGGCAGGTGTTGTAATAGCAAAAAAAGCGCTGGATGACTATGTCCCCTTATATATGCACGATAACAGTGTTACCACCCAATTTACAATGGGACACTTGGAAGAATTGGGACTATTAAAGATGGATTTTTTAGGGCTAAGAACATTAACAGTAATTAAAGATGCTCTACACTTGATAGAAACAAATTATGGTGTTAAAATAGACTTTTCAACTTCAACCTATGAAGACCCAAAGGTATATGAAACCATCAGTAAAGGTGACACCTTAGGGTTATTTCAGTTGGAGAGTGCAGGAATGATTCAATTTATGAAGGAACTAAAGCCCAATTGTTTTGAGGACATTATTGCAGGTATTTCACTGTATCGACCAGGCCCTATGGATTCTATTCCTAAGTACATTGAATATAAAAACAAACCTGAGAAAATTCAATATAAGCATAAAAAATTAGAGCCTATATTAAACGTTACCTATGGTTGTATGGTTTATCAAGAACAGGTTATGCAGGTGGTAAGGGATTTAGCTGGTTATAGTTATGGAAGAAGTGACTTGGTTAGACGGGCAATGGGTAAAAAGAAAATGGACGTAATGGAAGAAGAAAGACGTCACTTTGTTCATGGTAAAACCGATGAAGCAGGTAACGTTGAAATTACTGGATGCATTAGAAATGGTGTGCCAGAAGCCATTGCCAATGAAATTTTTAATGAAATGATTGAATTTGCTAAATACGCTTTTAACAAGTCCCATGCGGCAGCCTATGCGGTTTTGGCTTATCAGACAGGGTATCTTAAAGCCTACTATCCTGTAGAGTTTATGGCTGCACTAATGACCAGTATAATGGGTAACACTTCAAAAGTGGGACAATATATACAAGACTGTAAACGTATGTCGATTGAAGTATTACAGCCTAATATTAATAGTAGTTATAGTAAGTTTACGGTGGAAGATAATAAAATTCGTTTTGGACTAGCTGCTGTTAAGAATGTTGGGGTTAGTATGATTGAGGCAATTGTAAAGGCTCGACAGGAAAAGGGAGAATTTATAAGCTTTTTTGATTTCTGTCAAAAAGTAGAATCTAAAGATATAAATAAACGGGCAGTGGAGAGTTTGATAAAATGTGGTGCTTTTGATTGTTTAGGTATTTACAGATCTCAACTATTGGCCATATATGAAAAGGTTTTAGAGGGTGTTACCCATGACCGAAAAAGGAATATACAAGGTCAAATTGGTTTTTTTGATGTGGAGGATGAAACTACCATTTCCCTTAAGGAAGATTTATTGCCAGATATTAAAGAATTTGAAGATAAAATTAAACTAAGTATGGAGAAAGAAGTAATAGGACTCTATATCAGTGGACATCCCTTGTCAGAGTTTGAAAAGGAACTTACTAAATATGTTACTGTCTACAGTAATGACTTAGTAGAACTGGTGGATCATCCTGAAGAGTCTAAATTAAGGGATGGTCAAAGGGTAATTATTGGTGGAATGCTTATAGAAAAAGTAACAAAAACCACTAGAAACAATCAACTAATGGCATTTATTACTTTGGAAGATCTTTTTGGAACAATTGAATGTATTATTTTTCCTAAAACCTTTACTCAATATATGAGATATATTGAAGAAGATGTTTCTCTTATTTTAGAAGGTACTTTGAATGTTAAAGAGGAAGAAACACCTAAAATTTTGGTTAATAGAATAAAACCTTTAGTGAAAGAAGTATTAAATAAAATAAAAATTATTATCAAGGAAGAGAAAAATTTAGTTTTATTGGACAAAATAAAACCAACACTACGACAATATAATGGAAATGTACCAGTTTATATTTTCTTAGAAGAGAGAAATAAAACCATTAGGGCAAAAAGAGATCTTTGGGTTAGGCTAGATAATACTTTATTAGACCAATTAAAATATGTTTTTGGAGAAGAATGTATTATAATAGATTAATCAGTAAATTTTGAATGGGCTATTCTGGCGGAGGCTGCTGCGGCTATGCCTGCAACTAAATCATCTAAAAAAGTATGTACTTTTCCATCAGAAGAATTTAATTCTTTTAAAATGCCAACTTTTTCTTTATCTAAGTAACCAAAGTTAGTAAGGCCTATGGTACCATAAACATTGGTAATGCTAAGGGCTAATATTTCATCTATACCATATAAAGATTCATCATTTTCTAATATTCTTTGAAGGGGTTGTGGTAATAGTTTTTCTTCTGCATATATGTCAAGCACAATCCCTGTTAATAAAGCATGTTGAACTTCTCGTTTTGAAAGGACTTTATCAATACTTTCTTCGCATTCTTCAATAGTTAAGGGACCATAGTTTGATTGTAGCTTGTAAACTAAATCTGCAATGTCCCGTATGGTTACTTTTCGGTCGGTTAATAATTGAATTATTAATTTTTTCAAAATTTATCCCTCCGTTTGATAATATTCTATAGATAAAAATTACATGTATATGATATAATATGAAATATATTTAAAAAGGGAACAAAAACTTTTATGTTATGTAATGTTTATAAATAATATAAACTTGAATAATAAAAGAAATAGTATATTAAAAACTAAAGTAAATTCTCCCAATAAATATATGTGGTAAGGAGGCCTAGTGGAGTTATGTGGACAGTTGTATATATGGCTAATACAAAGCTGGATGCTGAAAACATCCAGAAAATTTTAGTAGAAGAAGGCTTCTTAGTTAAAGTAAAACCAATTAGTAAGAATAATGTTGAGGGAACTTCAGAAGTATTAGTACCAAGATCTGAAGTAGAAGAAGCACATAACATATTAATGCATAGGGGTTTTTAATAACCCCTGTTTTAAATAAATTTTAAAAAGAGGGACAAGTCCGCAATGAGTGGGACAATAAATGTCCCTTGTGGCTAGAAGGAGGTTATTTTTAAATGAAAACAATAGGTGTATTAACCAGTGGTGGGGATTCACCCGGTATGAATGCTGCCATCAGAGCGGTGGTGAGAACAGGTATTTACAAAGGTTTAAAGGTAATTGGTATTAGACAGGGATACCACGGAATGATTAATGGTTTAATGGAGGAAATGAGCTTATCCTCTGTTGCTGATATAATTCATAGAGGTGGGACAATGCTTCAAACTGCCAGAAGTGAAGAATTTTTAACGGAAGAAGGTAGACAAAAAGCCAGCTATACGTTAAAAATCTTTGGTATTGACGGAGTTGTTGTTATAGGTGGAGATGGTTCTTTTCAGGGAGCTAAGAAATTAAGTGATTTAGGAATTCCTACTGTTGGAATACCTGGTACAATTGATAATGACTTACGATATACTGATTACACCATTGGGTTTGATACTGCTGTTAACACTGTGGTAGATGCCATCGGTAAAATTCGTGATACTTCTACATCCCACGGTAGAGCCAATGTAATAGAAGTAATGGGAAGACACTGTGGAGATATAGCTCTTTATGCAGGTTTAGCTGGTGGAGCTGAAAGCATTATTGTTCCTGAAGAAAACTTTGACATTGATGCGGTTTGTAAAAAACTTATTAATGGGCGTAATAGAGGTAAATTACATAGTATTATACTGTTGGCAGAAGGTGTTGGCGGTGGTATAGATATTTCAAAGGAAATAGAATCAAAAACAGGAATGGAAACCAGAGTAACAATTCTTGGTCATATACAAAGAGGTGGTACACCTTCTGCTTTTGATAGAGTTCTTGCTAGTAAAATGGGAGCTAGAGCAGTAGACTTACTGATGGAAGGTAAAGCTTGCCGTGCAGTAGGAGTAAAAGGCAATGAAATTGTTGATGTAGATTTTGATGATGTGTTCAATACAGAAAATAAATTCGATAAAGCTAGTTATGATCTAGCAAATATCTTATCCATTTAGAAATAGGGGGAGTAAATTAAAATGAGAAAAACTAAAATAGTATGTACATTAGGTCCTGCCAGTGAAAAGAGAGAGATCTTTACAGAGTTAGTAAAACAAGGTTTAAATGTAGCTAGATTAAACTTTTCCCACGGAGACCATGAAGAGCATGGCGCTAGAATGAAGACTGTTAAAGAGGTTAGAGAAGAATTAAATATTCCAGTTGCCATATTATTAGATACAAAAGGTCCAGAAATTAGAACAGGTAAATTTAAGGACCCAGAAGTGTTATTAGAAGATGGACAAGAATTTATTATTACAACTAGAGATGTTCTTGGGGATGCAACAATTTGTTCAGTTTCTTATGAAGGAATGGCTAAAGATCTTGTTGTTGGAGATACAATTTTAATTGATGATGGTCTAATTGCATTGGAAGTTATAGAAATTAAAAGTGATACAGATATTCTTTGTCTTGTAAAAAATTCTGGTGTTGTAAAGAACAACAAAGGTGTTAATGTGCCAGGAGTTAAGATTAATCTTCCTGCCATCACTGAAAAAGACCAAAAAGATATTGAATTTGGTATTAAAATGGATATTGATTTCATTGCTGCGTCTTTCGTTAGAAAAGCTGCCGATGTATTAGCTATTAGAAGAATATTAGAAGAAAACAATGCAGAACACATTCAAATCATTTCTAAAATTGAAAATCAAGAAGGTGTAGATAATATCAATGAAATTCTTGAAGTTTCTGACGGGATTATGGTAGCAAGGGGTGACCTTGGTGTAGAAATTCCAACTGAAGAAATTCCTTTAGCACAAAAAGAATTAATTCGTTTATGTAATAAAGCAGGTAAACCAGTTATTACAGCTACTCAAATGTTAGACTCTATGATGAGAAACCCAAGACCAACAAGAGCAGAAGTAACTGACGTTGCCAATGCCATCTTTGACGGTACTGATGCTATAATGCTTTCTGGAGAAACAGCAGCAGGTAAATATCCAGTAGAAGCTGTAAAAATTATGTCTGATATTGCAAAACGTACTGAATCTGCAATTAACTATAAAGAAATATTAAAAAATAAAAATGCAGTTAAAGAAATTACTGTAACAGACGCTATTAGCCATGCTACATGTACTACAGCTATGGACTTAGATGCATCTGCCATTGTAACTGCCACTTCTTCAGGTTATACAGCAAGAATGGTTTCTAAATTTAGACCTAAGACACCAATTATTGCAACTACCATATCTGAAAGAGTTAGAAGAAGAATGAGTTTAATTTGGGGTGTTTACTCTGTGTTGACAGAGCAATTACAGTCAACTGATGATGTATTAGAAACTTCAGTGAGCAAAGCATTAGAAAATGATCTAATTAAAAGAGGAGATCTTGTTGTTATTACAGCAGGTGTGCCTGTAGGTGTAGTTGGTACAACTAACTTAATTAAAGTTCATATTGTTGGAGATGTTTTAGTATCTGGAACTGGTGTTGGTAAGAAATCAGCTACAGGAAGAGTAGTAGTATTAGACGAAAAGATGGACAACAAGGATGAGTTTAAAGAAGGAGACATCATGGTTGTTCATTCAACTGATAAAGAAATGGTTCCATTAATGGAGATTGCAGGTGGAGTAATCACAGAAGATGGCGGGTTAACAAGTCATGGTGCAATTGTAGGGTTAAACTTAAGTAAGCCAACAATTGTAGGAGTGGCAAATGCGACTACTAAATTAAAAACAGGTGATGTTGTTACTGTTGATGCTGCTACAGGTTTAGTTTATAGTGGTAAAACAAGAGTAATGTAATTAATTGATTTAATCTTGTTATAAAATTTATTTAACAAAAGATTAATCTAGTTATAACACAAATAAAAAGGGGGAATCATATACTATGAGTATGAAATCAATATCCCCCTTTAATTATTGATATTCATAGATTACCTTAAAAGGAGCTTACTTAATTGTAGGTTCCTTTTTTGTTATAATTATAAAGGAATCTTATTGGAAATATAGAATTAAATAGAAGTGGCTTTGTATATAATAGTACTAGGAGGTATTAAATATGATTTTTAGTCAGTGCGAGACAACAGTTAGATATGCAGAAACTGATCAGATGGGTGTGGTTTATCACGGTAATTATTTTCCATGGTTTGAAATTGGAAGAACAACATTGTTGAAGGAAATGGGTTATTCATACAAGTCTTTGGAAGAACAGAAGGTTTTAATGCCCGTTATTGATGTAACCTGCCAATATAAAGAGTCTGCCCGTTATGATGATGTGGTGGTAATAAAATGCTGGATTAAAGAAATGAAGGGGGTTAGAATTACCTTCAATTATGAACTTTATCGAAAGCAAGATGAAAAACTTTTGGCAAAGGGGACAACAACCCATGCTTTTGCTGATGAAAACTTAAAACCAATTAATATAAAAAAACAGCTTCCAGCACTATATCAAAAACTTATATAAAAAATTTGTGGGGTGAGATGATGTTATTTAAATTAATATTACTATTTACCATAGTACCCGTTGTTGAATTAGCACTACTATTACAACTTAATAATTATATTGGACTTGGTTATACCATTTTAATTGTATTGCTAACAGGAGTTACTGGTGCATATTTAGCAAAAAAAGAAGGTAGAGGAATAATTGCCAAGATTAAGATGGAAATGAGTGAAGGGAGAATGCCAGGGGATGAATTGGTTAATGGATTATGTGTGTTAATTGGTGGGGCTTTTTTATTAACACCAGGTTTATTAACAGATATTTCTGGTTTTATTTTAGTAATTCCGGTTACTCGAAGTGTTTTAAAAAGAGTGATTAAAAACAGAATTAGACAAATGGTGGAAGAAGGTACTTTTAACTTTTATTATAGGAAATAAATTGAGGATAAAGGTGGGTTTTAAGGAGGACTAACAATGGAAAAAAGGAAGTTGGGAAGAACTAATTTTGAAGTAGGGGTAATTGGTTTTGGTGGAATACCTATTCAAAGGTTAAAGGAAGAAGAAGCCATTGAAATTATTAAATTAGCAGCCAAAGAAGGTATTAATTTCATTGATTCTGCTAGAGCCTATGGAGAAAGTGAAAGGCTAATTGGTAAAGGAATTGAAGGAAATCGTAACCATTGGAAGATTGCTACTAAAACAATGTCTAGAGACTATGAATCTATGAAAAAAGATGTGGAAAGTAGTTTATTTAACTTTAATGTCAAAACAATAGACCTTTATCAATTTCATCTAGTTAAAACAAAGGAACAATTAAACCAAATTTTAGCCCCCAATGGAGCCTATAAAGCTTTAAAGGAAGCCCAAGCAGATGGAAAAATCACTGAAATAGGAATTACTAGTCATAGTGTTGAGTTATTGGAACAGGCCATTGAAACTGACTATTTTTCCACTATACAGTTTCCCTACAATATTGTAGAAAGACAAGGGGAAAATTTATTTAAAAAAGCGGCAGAGAAAAATATTGGTGTAATCATTATGAAGCCATTGGCAGGTGGGGCATTAGAAGATGGCAGTCTAGCTTTAAGATTTATTTTAGAGAATCCTCATATTAGTGTGGTTATTCCTGGTATAGATAAAGTAAATCAAGTTTTTGAAAATGCCAACATAGGAAAGCAATGCACCCCATTATCCCAGCCGGATAGAAAAAGAATTGAAGAAATCATTGAAGAACTAGGTACTACATTTTGTAGAAGATGTGGTTATTGCTTACCTTGTCCTCAAAAAATAGATATACCTACTCAGTTTTTAATGGAGGGATATTATTCTAGATATGAATTACAAGATTGGGCAGTGGAAAGGTATTTAGGACTACCAAGAAAGGCTTCCCATTGTATAGAATGTGGTGCTTGTGAAACTCGATGCCCTTATAATCTACCCATTAGGCAGATGCTACAGAATGTAGTTTCTCAACTGGAGTCAGAAAATAAAAAAAATAAATAAATTGTGTATAAAAAATAGATAAATGGAGTATAATCACTAATAGTTTATTGAAGGCGCAATAAATCATGGGTAAACTGATTCTTTTTCTTTTGAGCACTATTATGTGCTCTTTTTTTTGCAAAAAAAGTAGCGGGGGTTAAACGCTACTTTTCTGGGTTAATATATTTAGATGGTATTGCAGGGATAGGGAACTGCAAACCACCAAAGGAGGTAACTGGAGTTTCGTTTACTTGAAAGATGATCCCTTCTATGTCAGGGTGAGAAGTGAAGCTATAAAGCATAGCCTCCAACATAAAGGCTTGTTTATCTTTATGGTCTGAATAGGCTTCAAGGAAACCATCGTTAAGTTCTAAGGTTAATATTCCATTTTGTAATTTAGAAGACATTAGTTCAACCGAATCGGGAATTGGTGGTTGAATTTGATAATGATATATTTCGGGAGAACCACTATACTTCATTTTCTGGAAGATGTTCTCCACCGTTGTTTCTTTTCCTGTTAAATCAATTGGTGTTAATAAAACCCTTTTGGTGGGGGTAATTGTACCAATATAAATTTTAGTAGCATTTGAAGAATATAAGGGTTCACTTACTATTTCTCCATGAAATGCCGTTTCTACAATTTTTCTATTAAAGTAAAATTGTACTCCCTTAACTCCATCTATGGCTGTTAGGGTATTTACAAAGCTACCGAGGGCTGAAAATGCATCTGTTGCATTGTTGTTATATTTTCCTATTTCACTGGGTAAATAGACATTAGCAATCTCTTTATTTAATTTTAATCTTACATTTGTAGGTATTGGAGATGTTACTGGTAATCCTAATTCTGAGAAAGGTCCTTTTTGTAATTGAACCAGTACACTTTTTAATGGTGTTTTAGTATAGGGAATAATTCTAGTAATGGGTATTAAGTGATTGTATTCTGCACTAGGAAAATGCAATAGTAAAGCTGTTTCATTACTTTTTATTGATTGAAGTGATGGAATATATGTGTAATCGGATTGAAAGTTGATTGCTACATCAAATGGAGATATAGATTGATCTTCATTGATTATATTAGATTTTATTTTTAAACGATAATTACCATCAGGTATATCAATCTTATCTTGTTTAATACTAAATTGAAAAGCTAAAGGATTATCTTTAGTTATTTCTATGGTTTCTGTAGATAGGTTTGGTGGGTTACTTATTAATTCTTTTGGATTTAGACTTTTTATATGTACTTCATCGTGATAAAGGTCTATTGTAAATGGATTATTAAAGTTTAGTGCAATAGGTATAGCTTTATTATTTGTTGAAAAAGTTACATCTATATCCCATTGGGTTGGACTCTTCTGAATAGGTTGTACATCTAGTAGAAGTTGACTGGAGATAATACCAAATGATGTAGGCACACTAAGTTTATCTAAATAAAGTGGAATACCAGATGCAATAAAACAAATAAGTACAAGTAAAGTAATGTTTTTTATAGCTCGTAACATTTTACAATCCTCCTTAAATAAAGCTTGTCCTTTATAATATTATAGATTAATGTTTTGAAATGGTAAACATTTATCGTATAACAAAGTATGTCAAAATTAGATGAAGTAGTGTAGAATAGAAAAAGAAATATTAAAATTAGTCATAAATCTACAAGTTATTATTTACATAAAAAAACAAAAGTCAAAGGAGCAGTTGCTAATGCTTGATAAAAATAAAGTATATGAATTAGAGATAATAGATTTAGGTCACAGTGGTGAAGGGATTGGAAAAGTGAATGGTTTTACTGTGTTTGTTGAAGGAGGAATACCAGGGGATCTGTTGAAGGTTAAAACCAACATTGTGAAAAAGAGCTATGCGGTAGGAGTTTTATTAGAGATTATAACCCCATCACCCCATCGAATACAGCCAATTTGTGGCATTTCCCATCGTTGTGGTGGATGTCAAATTATGCATATGGAATACCAAGCTCAACTAGATTTTAAAACTGTTCGGGTTGAAGAGACTTTAAAGCGAATTGGTAAAATTGATACTAAAGTACTTCCAACACTTGGAATGGAAAATCCTTATGAGTATCGAAATAAAGCACAGTTTCCTGTAGGGTTAATGTCAGGTAAAGCTGTTATGGGCTTCTATGAAAAAGGGAGTCATACCATTGTAAACACTGAATATTGTCATATTCAGCATCCTATTAATGAAAAAATTGTTAAATTAATTAAAGAATACATACATCAACATAAAGTGAGTGTATATGATGAAAAAACCAATATGGGTTTAATTCGACATATTGTAACCAAAGTAGGCTACCAAACGGGTGAAGTTATGGTTGTGGTAGTTACCAATGGTAAAAAACTACCCCATCATCAGGAAATGATTCAATTGTTAAAGGAGAATATTGAGGGACTACAAAGTGTTGTTCAAAATATAAATGAGAAAAATACTAATGTTATTTTTGGAAAAGAAACCATTACTTTATATGGTAGAGACTATATTGTAGACTACATAGGTAATTTGAAGTTTAATATTTCAGCCCAGTCTTTCTTTCAAGTAAACCCTATGCAAACTAAGGTGCTTTATGAAAAGGCATTGGAGTATGCAGATTTAAAAGGTGATGAAACTGTTTTTGATATTTATTGTGGTATCGGTACTATATCTCTATTTCTTGCTCAAAAAGCTAAAAAGGTTTATGGTGTAGAGGTGGTGGAAGCTGCCATTTTAGATGCAAAGGAAAATGCTGATATTAATGGTATGTCTAATACGGAATTCTATGTGGGGGAAGCTGAAATGGTTGTACCTGAACTATATAAGAAGGGGATTAAGGCTGATGTAGTGGTGGTGGACCCTCCAAGAAAGGGCTGTGAAGAGACTGTGTTAGATACAATTGTTAGTATGGCACCTGACAGGGTAGTTTATGTTTCTTGTAACCCTGCTACTTTAGCAAGGGATTTGGCTTATTTGCAAGAGAAGGGTTATAAGGCTGGGTCGGTTCAGCCGGTGGATATGTTTCCTCATACGGGGCATGTGGAGTGTTGCGTAAGACTATATAAAGAGGAAAGATAGGGCAGTGGGGGATGTATTTGGTATGAGAGGAGCATCTATCTGTAATGGGTAGGTGCTTTTTCAATTGTAAAAAATTATCTATAAGTAAACTAAAGTTATAATAAATTTAAATGGCTAGATAAGTAAAATAACTAGCTTTAATTTATAAAAATATAAATATTATTTATATTAATTATTATACTAGTATAATAATTAAACTATATTACAAATATTTAATGAATTTACGCAATATTCGACAAAATCTATTATAAGTTTATGATATTGTTAAATAATCAACAGGGAGTATATATAATTTATTGTTTATTATACAATAAAATATGTAGAATAATAATATTGTAAACAAAAATAAGTGCTTATAATACATATTATATAGCTTATAAACAAAATTTAACAAAATTTAATAAAAAAATATTTACATTTACAAATAAATGGTATATGATATTGTAGTAAATTAATTACATTAATTACAAATATAGTATTTATAGATTACTATAGAAATAAATGAGGTGTTATATGAAAAAGGAAGATGTTAAGATTATAATTCAATCCTATAATTATGTAAGACCATATACAAAAAATATGTTATTAATTCTACTAATGGTAATTGTAACAATTGGCTTAAGTATAATACAACCAATTAT
Source organism: uncultured Alkaliphilus sp. (assembly GCA_938074565.1). Classification (GTDB taxonomy): domain Bacteria; phylum Bacillota; class Clostridia; order Peptostreptococcales; family Natronincolaceae; genus Alkaliphilus. The sequence goes on from CALJEQ010000006.1 coordinate 175,820, forward strand.
GTGGGGACATGTATTAGAGGCTGTATTAAAACTAGAACATCAAAAGTTCACAAGGTTAATACTTTGGCTATTAGGGTTATATATTTTTCAAACTATTATTTCTTTTGTTCAATCGTATTTAAGTTCTCACGTGAATAATAGCATTATATGTGAAATGAAAGAGAATGTTTTCTCTAAAATAATGAATTATCAAATGAGATTAATAGATAATATGGGGGTAGGAGATGTTTTATCACATCTTGAAGGTGATGTACAGGTTATAGCTAATGTCTTTACAAACCTAATATTAAATATCATAATTGCAATATTAAAAGCATTAATTATAGGAACAATTGCAATTGTAATTAGTTGGCCTTTAGCTGTTGTAATAATAATGATGTTACCTATAAATTATTTAATTGTCGATCAATTTGGAAGTAAATTGAAACTTATTCAAATAGAACTAAGAAAAAATATGGACAAGTATTACTCAGGTACACAAGAATATGTAACAGGTATAAAAAGTATTAAAAGTCAGGGAGCCAAAAAATATATTGGTGAAAAATTCAATAAATTAATTATAGACAATAAGTTTATTGGAATTAAAATGGGAAAGCTAATTGCTGCTTCTTCTGGTTTAACTAGTTTATTGAATTTTATTACTCAGATAATTGTTTATGTGGTAGGAATGTACTTGTTAGTAAATGGAAAACTAACATTTGCACTTTTTGTTGCATTTTCAAGCTATACAGCATTATTATCAGGGGCGTTATTGGAAATAACGCAGATTAATCCTAAGCTACAACAAGCAGTTGTTTCTATCAAACGTGTTAATAAGATACTTGATATATTTGAAGATAACCAAGAACACTGGGGAAGTCGAAATATCGTAAATGTAAGTGGGAATATTTTATTTAAGAATGTTTCGTTTGGTTATGATAATTTATTGTTTAAAGATTTAAATATTGAATTTAATGCAAATAAAAAGTATGCAATAGTTGGACTTAGTGGCTCTGGAAAGTCTTCTCTTTTTGGTCTACTTCTTAAGATATACGACATTCAAGAAGGTAAAATACTTATTGATGGTATCGATGTTAATGAAATAAATGAAGAATGTTACAGAAATTTGGTTGGTGCAGTTCAGCAGGAGCCTATATTATTTAATATGTCTATCATGGAGAATATTAAATTGGGACAGAAAAACGTGACTGATGAGCAAATATATATGGCAGCTAAGATGGCTAATGTTGATAATGATATAAAAAAAATGCAAGATGGGTATGATACAATCATTAATGGCATGAATGATAATTTATCCGTAGGTCAGAAGCAAAGAATTGTACTAGCCCGCACTTTGCTAAAAAATCCTAAGGTCATTTTACTTGATGAAGTTACATCTGCTTTGGATAACATCTCACAATATTTAGTTAATGATAGCATTAATGCATTAAGAAGTACACATACAATAATCTCTATTTCTCATAAAATATCAACTATTATAGATTCTGATGAAATTTTTGTTATGGACAATGGAAAAATAGTAGGTCAGGGAAAGCATAAGGATTTAATAAAAAAATGTGAATGTTATAAAAAGATGTATGATCTTGAAAATAATGGTGATACGCATGTAAACGTTATTGCATAACAATCGTTTAGCGTATAGAGGAGCACTAATCCTTCATAATGAAATTTGTAGTTTAAATTTTAAAAAATAAGTTATTTAAATGCCTAAGTGCATTTTTATAAAAAAAAAATTAAAGGGGGTTTATCAATGAAAAAATTAGTAAGAAAGAATTACAGTCAGGAACAATCTCTGCATGGTTACTATTATGCTTGTACATGTCTTTGTGCTGTATGTACATGTAAAGTAATCAATTACTTAAGCATTGGATCTGATTCATCAAGCCATGGACTAAACGTGGATAATGCTACATCAACAGCACAAAACACATATTGTTAAGTATAATTTAACAATAAAAAACTATATAGCTGTAGAATTTTTTTTCTACAGCTATATATTATTTAGGAGGTAAAAAGTGGGAAAAATGCATGTTCATACTTTTGACTATTTGGGTCAGAAGTATATATATGATGTTAATAAAAGTGCAATATTATTAGTTTCTGAAGAAGCATATAATGATATAAAAAACAAACCTTGTCTTGAACAAGATAATAGATCAGAAGAAATAAATAAGTTAATAAAAAAAGGTTACTTATCAACTAATAAACCGAAAAAGATATTACATCCCCAAACTGCTATGGTTGAGAATCAACTAAAACGTAACCTCCAAAGATTATGTCTACAAGTAACACAAAATTGTAATTTTAGATGTAGTTATTGTGTTTATTCGGAGTCATATGATCATAGGGAACATACAATGAAAAACATGGATTGGGATGTAGCTAAAAGGTCAATTGATTATTTAATTGATCATTCTATAGACTCATTAAGTATTGGTATAGGATTCTATGGGGGAGAGCCATTACTTGAGTATAATTTAATTAAAAAATGTATGGAATATGCCTCCAACAATGTAGCTGGTAAAATGGTATCATTTACACTAACGACAAATGGTAGTTTGTTGAATGAAGAAATAGTAGAAGAATTTTTGAAATATAATACAAAAGTTACTATTAGTTTGGATGGACCTAGGCATATACAGGATAAAAATAGAGTTTTAGCAAATGGTCAAGGAACTTTTGATCTAGTAACTGAAAATATTCGTAATATATGCAATAAATACCCAGAGTTTAAAAGAAATTTAAATTACTCAATGGTCGTGGACCCCCGAAATGGATTTACTTGTATAGAAAACTTTGTTGAACATGATGAAGAATTATTTGACGGTGCTTCAGTTATGAGTAGTATTATATCAGGGTACTATAGAAAAGAGGGCTTAGATTATACTGAGGATTTTATGGCAGAATGGGAGTTTGCAAAATTTAAATATATGTTATTTTTAGTGGGTAAGCTATCAGAAAAATATGATTCTAAAATAATGAAGATGGCTTTTTTAGACTTAATAGATATCATGAAATCAACTAGAGACAAATACGCACCATTGGGAGAAACAGAACATCATTCGGGACCTTGTATACCAGGACAGTTACGTCTTTTTATTACTGCAGATGGTGAGTTTTATCCATGTGAAAAGGTTAGTGAGCATTCAAAAGTCATGAATATTGGGAATTTAGAAGAAGGCTTTTATTATGATAAAGTGAAGCAATTATTAAATGTTGGACAAATAACAGAAAATGAATGTAAGAATTGTTTTGCCATTAGAAATTGTGGTCTATGTTCCATGGTGGCAGATACAGGGAATGATAATGAGAACAAATTATCCAAAGAATTAAAAATGAAAGCATGTAGGAAAGTTAGATTTCAATTTGAAGACAAACTTAAAGATATATGTGCGTTAAAGACATGTGGATTTAATCTAGAAAAGTTTCAAGTTAAGGGAGAAAGTTATGAGTAAAAATGAAAAGCTATTAATCTATCCATTCAACGTTGAAGTAATGCCGTTATTAAGAAGCAAAAAGTTTCATGAAAAATATGAGGATATTGTTTTATGTTCTTTGAAAGGCTCAGGATTTAATGGTAAAGATGCTAGTGTAGCTGATGACGGTGAGTTTATAGGTATAACCATCAGGGAAGATTTTGACCAGTGTATTGATGAATGTTCGACCATTTTGGTTATAGAATCACAACATATTAATATTAATGAAGATGAACTTAAAAAAAGAATAGAAATAGTAAGGAATAAAGGTAAGCAGATTATTGATCTACGTGCTAGTAATGAAAATAGGAGCGAGGTACATAAATGCAATTCAGTAGAAGAAGCTTACAATATTTTTGGTAATGTAAAAATTAATATTACAAAAGATGTAACATATGAGTTAAGTTATGGAGAACTGCTGCAATGTGAAGGATTAGTAGACATTACTACCCCAGTAATTGGTGTAGTTGGAACAGGGAAAAATACTAATAAGTTTTTAACACAATTATCAATTTTACAAGAGTTAGAAGGTTTAGGTTATAAAGTTAGTTGGATTGGATCAAACAAAATGTGTGAATTAATAGGAGGACATTCTTTTCCACAATTTATGTTTGAAGATGGAATAACTGATACAGAAAAAGTTTTATTATTTAATAGATATGTAAAAAATCTTGAAAAGAGTGAAAATGCAGATGTTATTTTAATTGGAGTGCCTGGTGGAATTATGCCTTGTTCTAAAAATATTATAGGTGATTTTGGTATATTATCTTATAAAGTTTTTCAGGGGGTAAATCCAGACTATTTATTATTAAGTGTGTTTTATGATGAGTATAGGGAAAGTTTTTTTAATGAAATCAAAATGCATGTAAGATATAAATTCGGTTGTAATTTAAATACAGTTAATATTTGCAATCGAAGAATAGACTGGGAAGAAGTTAGAGTTTTAAATCAAAATGTGATTCCTTATTATACAATAGATAGTCAAAATATAAGTGATTTTATTGAAAGTATGAAAAATAATACGGATATTGAATTAGTTAACATCATGAGAAAAGATGAAAGTAGACTAATAGTAAATAATATAATTAATTGTCTGGCCGATGATGAGCCTAATTTAGTATTCTAAGAGGTGTGCATATGGATAAAAATATTATATTGAAGAAGATTTTATATATTATGAATAGTGAAATGAAAGTAGCTAAAAAGGTATTAACGGAAGAAGATGTTGATAGCGATTTATTTAGTAAAGATATAAGATTCTTAGCGAGAGATATGATGGTTCTTTTTTGTGAAATTGAAAAACAATTTAATATCGAAATAACTGATGAATTGTTTGAGAAATACGGGTTTAGGACAATTACAAATATTTTAGATTTAGTGGAATGTAGTTTGGGAAGTTAGTATGAACATTGCATTAATTGATGATGGTGTAGAGATAAATAATATTACAAGTGAGTATGTGTGTGAATTTTTGGAAGTTAAAGATATTATAGTAGGGGTTGAAAAACAAACAACAAATATTAATTCTTATAGTCATGGAACAATATGTGCTAGTATAATAAGAAAAATTTCTAAATCTGCTAAAATATATAGCATAAAAATACTAGATAATAATAATCTTTCTGCTGGTACAGATAAATTAGAAAAGGCCTTTGAATGGTGCTTAAAAAATAATATCCATATGATTAATCTAAGTCTTGGAACTATTAATAGTAAAGATTTTACTTCTATAAAAAGGTGGATTAGATGTCTAGTAGAAAAAAAAATAATCATCGTGGCCTCTATCAATAATAACAATACATATACAGTACCAGCATCACTGTCAGAAGTCATAGGAGTTAGTTCCAAGAAGGAATTAGATGGTTATGTATTTTTAAATGATTCATTTATCGGAATTGATATATTTGCTTGTTCAAACCATGATATTCAACTAAATAATGAAGAAAGAATTACAACCCCTTATTGTAATAGCTTTGCAGCCCCAGCAGTGACAGGAAAGATAAGTGAGCTCTTGAATAAAGATTATAAATCTATGGAACAGGAAGATAGAGAGTTTATAACAGTTATCAAAGAGAAATTAGATTTAAAATATAAAAACTTCGAATTTAATTCCTCTATAGAAACTATGGTTAAATATGGACTTAACCAAAAACGCTTACTTACAAATCACATTAATGAAAAAAAGAAGCTTAAGAAAAAGGTACCAATAATTAATTTGAAATGTAGTGAAATAGATCTTCATAAGTTTAATAATTTATTTTATAACGATAATATTTTTCCCGTAGCAATTTATGATGACGATACTAATGAGAAAGAGAAAAAAATATATATCCATATTCCCTTTGGTAAGATAATTGAATTAATGGATTGTGATGTAATAATCTTACATAATATTACAATAGGCTTCAGAGGATTATTATATGAAGATTTGTGTATTGAATATAGTACTTTGGGTTTTAAGTTATCTTATAGAATGAGATTTAAAAAAGTTGAAGAGAATTATCAAGATATTAAAGCCGTTTATAGAAAAATAATAGATCTTTTGGAGTAAAGGGTTATTGATATTAATGTATTAGAGACGATATATATATATAATACAGTGCTAATAAATATTAGACATTCAGCTCTCAATCGAGAATAATGGAAAAACAATAAAAGTATGGCTATTTTACAATAAAATAAATCACGTAATTTGATTTATAGTAGTATAAGTTTGACTATATTCTGTCTAGAAATTATAAACATTTTAAAAGATACAATACAATATTTTGAAATGAAAAATATAATCATCAAATATCATACATATTTTAAATATGACATTTGATGAAATTGTGTTTAAGATTTTTAAAGCAGTTATAAATAAATATAAATTATTTCTTATGTAATTTATCTGCAATTTTATTTTGAATAGTTTTGTTTCGATATCAGTAAATAAACAATTTATGGATAGTTCATTAGTGGATCCCAATGATATCTAGTAATATATATGCACCAACTTTTTTAGTGTTAATATTTACAAGTATTTTATTACATATTCATAAAGTGTTTTTATAAAAGTAAGGCAAAGGATTATGGTCTTATTAACCCTTGGCATGCTGAAAAAGAAGTTCGGAATAACGTTCTAAGAGAAAATTTGATATTGGGTGCATTGTCTTTAATAATTGGAGTATCCCTAGGGACTTTTTTGTCCTTATTTTTTTAAGCTTTATTCGTTATATAATAGGGATTAACAATATTAATATCAGTATCTCAATATTATCATATAAAATAACAATGATGAATGTGTTAGGGATATTTACTATCTCGCACAGAATAACAATAATAGTATAACAACAAATATTGACTACACTAAATGGAATTGGCTATATGGATGAGAAAAGTAAATTTATTAGTTTTTATAGAATTGGAATAAGAGAAATAGAGATAAAAAATGATGTACAAAAACATATTTGTGATTTATTTTGTTTTTTTATTTATGCAATCTTAATAAACATTTCATATAGTTATTACACTGATAGTTCATATGGATATAGAGCTGTAGCTTTATTATATGGTATCATAACATCATTCATTTTTCTGATAATACATTAACAGTTATAATCAATATAATAGAAAATATTATTAAAGAATTGTTTCTAATAAATTAAAATTATGTACCCTAAATAAAAAAGGTGGTTGTTTAAGTATGTTTTTTAAACAGAAGGATATATTAGGAAACGCATTACTTGACTATTTAGAGGGAAATAAAAATGCAGAACTTACTCTTTTTAATCATATGAAGTTCAATAATGATTATACAATCACTGGAAAAGAAAGAATACCAGTATCAAGTTTTTATAAAGAAGAAGATGATTTGTTGGAGGTTGAAAAACATGTCTTAAACCAATGTTATGGTAAAGTACTTGATATTGGTGCAGCTGCTGGGAGTCATAGTTTAATATTAATGGAAAAAGGAATAGATATCTATTCTTTAGATATATCTCCAGGAGCTGTTGAAGTAATGAAAAGAAGAGGCCTAAAAAATGTACATTGTGATGATATTAATAAGTTTAAAAGTACAGCATTTGATACACTGGTCTTTTTTGGAAATAACCATGGCCTGTTTGGTAGTATTAAAAAGTTAGATGAGTTTTTTTTAAATTGCAAGCTATTAAAATCTAATAGTCAGATTTTAATAGCTTCCCCTTATGTTAAAATTCCAATAAATAATTACGATACTGAATATTACCCTCAGTATATGGAATACAATATGCGATTAGAGTATAAAGGAGAATCAACTAAAGATTTTAAATGGTTTATGGTGGAACCTGTTTATTTAATAAATTACTTTAAAAGGCATAAGTGGACAGTCGAAACAAAGTATTATCAGCAAGAAAAAACCTGTTTAATAAGACTTACCAACTTTCATAATAATCTATTATAACGATTAAAATTCAATTAAATATATAATCTATATCAAGTTTTTCTAGTTTTTTACCTGTAAATTAGTAAATCAAGTAGCAATAGAACTAGTAAATTTTGTGTAAACCAATTTATAATACTCTTTCTAGACAATAATTGAGGTAAGATAAAAATCCAGTAGAGGCTAAGTTTGCCTACTCTACTGGATTGTATTTTTACTATTTGATTTTTGATGTTAGAATTAAATTAGGATAAGTTAAAGTGAGTTTTTTCATGTCAAATGTAATAATAAAAAAACAGAAGACAAAGGAGAAAAAAACTTATAGGAAAACAAACTAAACAATATGATGCAGAATTCAAGCTAGATGTAGCATATTATTATCATTCATCTAGAAAAACATTTGTGTAACTAACATCTGTAATGGACCTGTATTCATGCAAAATAATAGGATGGCATTTATCAGACCTACTAACAGCTGAAGGCGTTATACTTGCTATAAACAAGGCTAAAAAAGTACGTAAATTTGTTACCACAGTCATTAATCATAGTGATCGTGGCTACCAATACGTTTCTAAAATCATCGATAAAGGGTGAAAAACCATTGGAATTACGTAAATGAACTGGATAACTAAATTAAGGTCATGTAAACTAATAACATGAACAGACACCAGCCAGCAAATTTATTAAAAGTTACTCAAACAAAGGAAATTATTGGGACAATGCACCTATTGAATCATTTCATGCATTTTGACATAAGACCACATTATTAACAAATTAAATATAAACCTATTGATAGATAAAAAATTTTATTTGTGTTATTATATAAATACGAGGTGAGATGTTATGACTTTCAATATAAGTTTGTTTCATTTGTTTTTTCTTATTTCTTTACTTCCAGTAATAACTTTTGGAATAATATTTGTAATTAATAGATATAAAACTAAGTCTAATTACAGTTCATTAACTTTTAAAAATAATAGTAGTTTAGCCAAAGTCTATATTTATGTTAGACAACTTACTGTTAAAGATTATGAAGTCTTCAACAAATATCAAATATGGAAGCTTTATAATCAGTACTAATTTTAATCTCCTTTATTTCAGCCAAAACACTACTAAAAAGGAGATGTTTATAATGAGTATAATGTTAAATTTGTTTAATGTCCTTCAATCTTTTACTAATGATTATGGTGTATCTATAATATTATTTACAATATTTATCAAGGTTATTATGCTTCCTATAAGTATTAGGTCAAAGAAGTCATTAAAGGAAAGTCAGCTTATGGCTACCAAAGTGGCAGAGCTTAAAAAGAAATATGAGAATCGACCTAAGGAATTAAATACAGAAGTTTCTAAATTGTATAAAGAAAATCCTAAGAGTGGTTTGAGTATATTTATTGTTTTGTTACAAATGCCTATTTTCATTACATTACATAGAATGTTTTCAACTAATATAGTAAGTACAACGACTCTACTTACTCCTTGGATACCTTCTTTATCTATGCCAGATCCATTTTTTATATTGCCAGTATTGTTTGTATTGGGTCAGCTTTTACCAAATATAGCACAACACTTTAAAATAATTAAAACAACATCATTGCCAAAACTTAATTTTAATACTGTTGGAATGTCGGTTTTTATGGCTCTATTACTAGTACTAAGAATGCCATCTGGATTAGGACTATATTTTATTACCAACACTCTTGTTTCATCGTTAGAGCAGATATTTATTAAAGTGTAGGTATATAACTTTACTAAAAAAATTATAAAAATATTGTACATATACGAAGGTATAAATAATAATAGTACTTAGATTAATTCAATTTTAATAAGTAAAATAGCAGGTGGGGGAGAAATCCCTCGCCTTTGTTGTTTTTGTGGAAGCTTAAAACCTCATTTAAAATATATGTAAAGCATACTTGACATATGATAAATATGTTATATAATATTAATTAGATTAATGTAAAGTTAACTTTACATAGGAGGTGATTGAGTTTGAACAATTGCTTAAAGGATTTAAGAAGTAAGTTTAAGCTTACACAAGAACAGTTGGCAGAATTATTGGGAATATCGAGACAAAGTGTTATTTCAATAGAAAATGGAAGATATGACCCATCATTAGATTTATCCTTTAGAATTGCAAAGGTTTTTAACTGTAAAATTGAAGACATTTTTAAATTTGAAGATATTGAGGAGGATTAGAATGAATAAACAATATTTGAATCAATTAATTTTAACTACCAGGGTGCTTTTAGGGGCTTTTACACTTATGATTATAGGAGCTAATCTGTACTATAGTGCAACTCCTGTTGTGTGGGCGAGAACAACAGCAATTTGATCTATAGTTATAGCTGCTTTTCTTTAACATATAGAGGTTGTGTTAAATAATCTGTAATTTATAGTACTTTTACAAATTTTCTGATATAATGTAGAAAAATAATATTTAATTAACAGTGTCAAACAAGACTATCAGGAGTGTTACAATTGTTTGTATCTAATAAACAGTGGTTGTATGATACTGTAAAATGTTAGGGAAATATGTTAGAAAGTTAAAAATTATTTTATAAAGGAAGTGATTAGGAAGAACTGAATTAATGACAAAAAATTCTAGTTGCAGCCAGTATCAATAGATTAATGTCAAAGGGAAAAATAGAAAGATCAACTTTTAAGCTAGTTCAGGGGAAAAAAGAGTTGCTATCCATTTTTTATTCAAGAATTTAAGGGGGAGAAAAGGAAATGAAATATAAAAAAGCTATTATAACACTTGTTATTTGTGTTGCAGTTTTAGCAACACTGTCATCATTAGTTGGAGTATTTTCTAATGAAGGGGTGGAGCCCTACGAATTTGAATCTGTATATGGAAAAACTGTAGAAATTTTTGGAAGTGGTGTTTATAAACGTGATTCTTTAACATATGTAATACAGGGGAGAGCCCAAGATGCAATAATTGCCGCAATAGGGGTACCTATTCTTCTTATATCACTTTATTTTGCACAGAAAAATTTATTAAAGGGTAAATTATTACTTACTGGAATGTTAACCTTCTTTTTGTATACATATATGGGTTATACCTTTCTATGGATATATAACTATTTGTTTTTAGTTTATATAGCCCTCATGTCATCGAGTTTTTTTGCACTTGCCCTCTCAATAATGTCAATTGATTTAGATGAACTAAAGGTAGCCTTTAATGAAAAACTTCCAATTAAGCTTTTAGCTGGGTTTCAAATTGTACTTGGAATTTTTATAGGGATGCTTTGGTTAGGAAGGATTCTACCAGCTGTCATAAACAATACAGTACCAGTAGATTTAGATCATTATTCCTCACTGGTTATACAAGGTCTAGATTTAGGATTTATCGTACCTCTAGCATTTTTATCAGCTATTTTACTATTAAGAAGAAATGTTTTTGGTTATCTATTATCTTCTATTGTTATTACAAAAGGGGTGGTACTAGGGGTTTCAGTTACAGCAGTTATTACGTCACTAATCTATTCAGGCAAAGATCCGAGCATTGTGGAGTTGGTAATGTTTCCGTCTATAACATTGATAAGTACATATTTAATGTTTATATTTTTAAAAAATGTAAAAGAGCCTTTGAATAATAAGGTGAAACATAGTTAAATGAAATTTACCATGTAGTTGGGGAGACTAGGTATTTTTTTATGAACAGTGAAGTATTAAATATTTATACCAGTAACAGTTCCCCAACGAGTTATTTATAAAAAATCAGTGCGGAGGAAGGACTATGAAATTTAAAAAAACGATGTTGATTCTGGTTATTACTATTGTGGTCTTAGCAGGATTGTCATCATACACTTCAGTATTTTCTGATAAAGGTGATGGACAATATGAGTTTGAGTCTGTTTTTGGAGAAAAGGTAGAAATTTATGGAGGAGGAAATTATAAACGTGATTCTATATCATATGCATTACAGGGAATAGCCCAAGATGCCTTAATCGGGTTTATATTTATTCCAATGCTTATCGTGTCATTTTATTTTGCTCGGAAAAATTCATTAAGAGGCAAACTTATGCTTACGGGAACCTTATCTTATTTTGCTTATACATTCTTGACCTATACGTATTTATGGGTCTTTAATAGTTTATTCTTGGTTTATGTAATATGTATGTCGGCAAGTTTTTTTGCACTTTTTCTTTCAGTATTGTCGTTTGATCTCGAAGAACTAAAGTTATCCTTTAATGAAAAGCTTCCAATTAAGTTTATAGCTGGGTTTCAAATTGTTTTTGGTATTGCAATTGCACTACTTTGGTTGGAGAAAGTTCTACCTGCTCTCATTAATAATACAGTACCTGTAGGTATAGACCATTATTCGACTTTGGTTATTCAAGCAACAGATTTAGCATTTATCTTACCCCTATCATTTATATCGGCTGTATTATTAATTAAAAGAAATGCTGTTGGATATATGTTATCCTCTATCATTATTATTAAAGGGTTTGTTTTAGGCTCAGCGGTTACTAGTATGGTTATACTTTTAATGAGTTCAGGTATAGAGATAAACATTGCAGAGATTATAATGTTTCCTGCAATAACATTGTTAAGTACTTATCTAATGTATATATTATTAAAGAATGTCAAACAGCCTGTAAATCATAAGGGGATAAATTTATAAAACAAAGCTAAAAGAAACTAAATAATAATATTTTGATTATACTTACAAAAAAACTCCTTCTTGATATATATAATTTATATGTATATCAGAAGGAGTTTTAGTTTACTAAAGATACAGATTTAATGTACCGTTATATTTGCTAATAGTTGAAATAAATTATTTGTTTATTATTATCTTAATTTAAACCATACAGCGGCAGATTCATTAGATCTATTAATTACAGCAACAGGAGTATCTCCTTTATCAACTAAGAAATATGCCCAGCCTTCAAATTCAGCACCTTGGAATAATTCTGTTTGCCATGCAGGTTTTAAACCAGCTACACTAACAAAATCAGAATATTTTGTACCAGTGGCACTAAATAGTTCAAACATACTATTGTTAATTCTTATAGTATCCTTTTCTAAAGAATTAACTTTAATCTTGAATTTAGCTAGTACATATTCTTTGCCATCTTTAGGAGCATCGTTAAATTGATTTGCTTCTTTTACCATTTTTAAAGCGGCATCTCCTGAAACAAGTTCTAATAAGGTAATATCATAATTTTGTTTTCCATAATACCAGTCAGCATTTACAACAGTGACTGTTTGATTAATTGTTGCAGGACTTGTTCTTGATGTTGTATTTTTGTTTTGTTGAGAAGTTGGAGTACCCTTATCTTTAATCTTTACAGTATTAATTGATGCTTCCCATATAACTTCTTTATTTAACATTTCAGATATACTTCTTAGGGGTACATATGTAGTGCCATTGTAAACGATATTATCAGATTTTACCTTAACATCATTAACAGTAATATTTACACTATTAAACATTACTTTAATGGTTTTTGCAAATCCTCCGGCAAAGGTAAAACTCATCACCATTAAACACACTAAAAAACCTGAAACAAAACCTCTAATTTCTTTTTTCATAAAAAGCCTCCTTATAATTTAAAAATTTAAATATTACAAACATTATATACTATTCTACGGCGCTTGTAAAATTAATGGAAAAATTTTTGTGAAAAAATCATATTTATAACATAATAATAAAATTTATAAACAAAGCTCTATTAAATATTTACATTTTTTAATATGGAATACAATTTGTAGGATAATACAATATAGAGAAAAACCGTGTTTGATGACTTGGATGTAATGAAAGTGACTTAATTATTTTTTTTATATATAAAAAATGTATATTAACTTTGAATATATATACAAAATGAGCTATAATAGAGTAAATATGTTAATTTATAAAATAAATTGAGTCGTTTTTAAAATTAAATTATTTAAAAGAATAAAAAAATAAAAAGGGAGTATCAGTAATATGCTTTTTTATCAACCATTTTAGATATATTATTAGGTCAAGCTAAGGAACTTAAGGGGTGAGCCAATGTTAATACAGCTGAGTAAGTTAATCAATAATGAAAAAAAAACATGTGGGTTTTTATTGTTCTTGTGCATTTATGGTATATTATTATTTCCTATTGCTGTACTCGTTCAAGATGGTATGGTAATCGGAGTGATGGCGTTGATATTAGTTATAGTTGCCAGTGCAAAGTGGCTTACTACTGGGGGGATAATATCTGCTTTGTGGGCTAGTGTGGTGATAATAGGAAACTTTTTAGTTGCTCCTTATCACATGTTAGGAAGCATGGTCATCTTCTTCACAACTGGAATTGTTGTAGGGGCATTAGCAAAAAAATTACATGATCACCATTTACAATTAGTATTAAAGAATGAAGCCTTAATTTGGGAAAAAAAGCATTTAGAAGCACTATTTAGAAACTCACTAGATGCCATCGTATTTTTAGACAAAAATTACTTAATAGTGGACGCAAATCAACACTTTATCCAACTGTTTGGGTATGAAAGAGAGTCCATATTAGGAAAGGAATTAGATTATGTTATTCAGATGAGGGAAAAAGGTATAGATGATGGAACACTAAAAAAACAAATGCTGGAAAATGGTGAACAGTTTTTAGTGGAATCTACATGTTATAATAAAGATTCAAAGGTAATAGAAGTACTTATTAAAGGAGTACCAATTATTATAGATAATGTAATCGTAGGGGGGTATGCCATTTATGATGACATTACTAACCGTAAATATTATGAAAAACAACTTAAGTACTTGAGTTTTCATGATCAATTAACTGATATTAACAATAGGCTATTCTTTGAACAAAACATAGATCAAGTTACTAGTAAAAATGAGTATCCTATCAGTATTATTACAGCAGATCTTAATGGACTAAAACTCATAAATGATACAATGGGGCACTATAAAGGTGATGAATTACTAAAGGCTACAGCAAATGTGTTGAAAAATGCTGTAAGAAATACAGATCTGGTCTTTAGAATAGGTGGAGATGAATTTGCTATTATTCTACCTTTAACTGATGAAAAGAATTGCGAAATAATGGTAAATCAAATCCGTTCTGCCATTAAAGAGTATAATAAAGACAATAAAGAGACACAAACACAAATAAGTATTTCAATAGGTATGGCAACTGCTAAAAATGACGAAATATCTTTGAAGGAAGTTTTTAAAAGAGCTGATGATTTAATGTATGGTGAAAAACTTTACCAAAGTGCAAGTGTAAGGGCTCAGCTTATAAATACACTAATGGCTGCTTTATCAGAACGAGATCATATTACAGAAGGACATGCTCAAAGACTTGCGGAAATGAGCCTGTTGATAGGTGAAAAATCCGGATTACCTCCCAATCGCTTTGGAAGTTTAACACTTCTGGCACAGGTACACGATATAGGAAAGGTTGGAATCCCTGATAGTATATTACATAAAACAGGTCCCTTGACTGATGAAGAGTGGAAAATAATGCGACAACATTCAGAGAAAGGGTATCGAATTGCTTTAGCATCACCAGATCTGTCTAGCATAGCTGATTTAATACTTAAGCACCATGAGAAATGGGATGGTACAGGATATCCTTTAGGTATTAAAGGAGAAGAAATACCGCTGGAATGTAGAATTATATCTATAGTAGATGCATTTGATGCCATGACAAATGATAGACCTTATCGTAAAGCAAAAAGTAAAGAAGTGGCAATAGAAGAAATAAAAAAGTGTGCTGGTACTCAATTTGATCCAACCCTTGTGGAAATATTTTTAGAGGTGGTACAGTCTTAACTATATATAGGTAATAGTACGGGTTACAGCATATATAAATTAAACTCCTTATAAATATATAATTAAACAAGTAAAAACCCTTTACATTATACTATATTGTTAAGGGTTTTTACTTGTTTATCTGGGCAGATTTACGACTATTGGAAATGAAAGAAAGTCCTGTTATAATAATATTGGATAAAGTATAAAAATTGAAATAGAGGTGAACCTATGAATCGAGTTGCTGTAAAGATAAAAGAAGCAAGAATAAAGTCGAAAATGACTGAAAAACAATTAGCGAAAAAATGCGGGTTAACAGAAAATTATATTATGCAAATAGAGTCAGGTAAAAAAGTAATTAATGAAAAAGCAGCTGAAAACATTCTAAATATTTTGGGAGAAAAAATAGAATTTGTATGTCAACAAGCGATGGTTGAAGAAAAATCTCCTATAACTAAAGAAGCAAAACGAGAAGATAAAAATAAAGAAGTGTTTCAACCTATACAACCTACAGAACAATGGGCTGATGCATTGGCTAATATTATTAGGAAGTTTCCTATATATGAAGTGAATACAAATAAAATAGTAAGCTACAAAGAATTACCCATCCTCAATAAAAAAATAGAAGGATATAATTGGGAAAAAATTTTATTTATTCAATCTCCTAATAATGAGATGGAGAGTTTACGTATCAAAAAGGATGATATTATCACCATTTATAAGACAAATGAGATACATAATAATAGCATTTATTTATTTGAAATGAATGAAAAAAAGATGATTAGACAATTGCGAAAAGAATCGAATAATAAAGTAAGTATTTCTACTGGTACAAAAGGAACTGATCCAATCATAACAGAATTAAACAAGGTCAAATTAATTGGAAAATGTGTCAAAGTAGAGTTTAGTTTGGATAATAAATAAAATTTGTAGTAGTAAGATAGATATGATTTTACACTGATAAAAGCCTTCAGATTCAAAAACTAAGTAATTCAGCGACTGTAACCATACAAAAATATGTAGAGTACTGAAATCTTGGTAAAATAAAATAATAATATTAATCAATAAAAGGATATAAATACAAAGTAATTATTAAAAAAAAGGGTATATTACCAATAGTTAAATATCTATTGGAGGGATTAATATGAAAGAAATTGTATTAGCAGGGGGCTGTTTTTGGGGAGTAGAAGCTTACTTTTTAAGAAAAAAAGGAATTTTAGAGACAGAAGTTGCCTATGCAAATGGCCATATGGAAAATCCAACATATAAAGAAGTTTGTAGTGGAATAACAGGTCATGTTGAAGTATGTCTTATTAAATATGATGAAGAAGTTATTAGTCTTGAAGAAATATTAGAGTACTTTTGGAAAATTATAGATCCAATTGCTGTAGATCGTCAAGGTCCAGATGTGGGACATCAGTATAGAACGGGTATATATTATATACATAAAGAAGACTTAGTCGTTATATTAAAGTCTCTAGAAGAACAACAACTTAAATATCAAGAAAAAATAGCAACAGAGGTTGAACCATTAAAATCCTACTATACCGCTGAAGTTCATCATCAAAAGTATCTTATAAAAAATCCTAATGGTTATTGTCATATTGATCTAACGAAATAACATAAATTAAATATCAACAATAAAAAGAAGGATAGCTATGATAATACATGGCTATTTTTTATGTTAATATGTTAAATTACACTACTAGTGTATACTATTTTATGATTAAAAGTTAGTTATATCATAGCAATAAATAATTAAATAAATTAATAAGTTAAAAAATATATGGATTTGTATTGACAAAATACACAAAATGCAATAGAATAATAGTTAGTTAAACTAACTAACTTTATACGAGGTGAGAACAATGGATAATCAAATGAGTTATAGATTATCAGAAGCTATGTCAGCATTTTGTAGGGCTAATATGAATCAAAAGACTAACCTACCAATACGTTCTAGTGAAATGGGTGCATTAATATTCATCACTTTAAATGCGGGGGAACTAGGGGTAAGGGCAGTAGAATTAAGTGATTATTTCGGTATAAAAAAATCTTCTGTAAGTTCTATTATCATTTCTTTAGAAAAATTAGGGTACATTAAGCGAACTATATCAGAAAGTGATAAAAGAAGCAGTCCACTTTTTCCTACTGAAGAGGGGTTAAAGTTGGTTAATGAAGCTTTTGAAGAATATCATAGAATTTCCAGTAAGCTAGTTGCTAAAATTGGTTCGGAAAAATGTGAAGAGTTTTTGCAAGTACTTAATATGGCAACAAAAATAATTTTGAATGGAGATGTGTAGACATGAGAGTAATGGTAACTGGTGCGTTGGGAAATGTAGGAAAATACGTTTTAGAAAGTCTGCTTAGTAAGGGAGTTCAGGTGGTGGCAGCAGATATAAGCATTGAAAAACTTAATAATTTTTATGGGAAAATGGATAATGTAAAATCTGTGTATTTTGATTTTACAGACCCAAAGACCTTTAAATCAGCACTGAAGGATGTAGATAGGGTATTTTTAATGCGTCCACCCCACTTAGGTAAACCAGAGGATTTACTGCCATTTGTGGAAGCCATGTCTCAAGCAAATATTAAGCTAGTGTCTTTCCTTTCTCTTATGGGAGTAGAAAATAATCCAATACCACCCCATCATAAAATTGAAAAATTTATTGAAAAATACAATATACCATATGCCCATATAAGACCAGGATTTTTTATGCAAAATATTTCTGGCATACATGCCTATGAAATAAAAAATCAGAATCAAATATTTATACCTGCTGGCACGAGTAAAACTAGTTTTATTGATGCTAAAGATATTGGTCTTGCCATTGCAACTGTCCTTGCTTCACCAGATAAATATAAGAATACACAACATACTATCACTGGTCCAGAGTCTTTAGATTATTATCAAATTGCAGATACTCTTACCAATGTGTTAGGTAGAAAAATAAAATATGCAAAACCATCATATTTAAAATATCGTAGTGTATATATTAAAAATAGAGGTTTTGATAAAGATTATGTTAATGTAACGGTAATGCTTTACTTTATGACAAGAATGGGGACAGCAAAAAAAGTAACTGATGAGTTTGAAAAATTAACAGGTAAAAAAGCTAGAACTTTTAAAGAATTTGCTTTAGAGAATATTGAGGCTTTTCAACAATAATAAAATATGTAAGAAAACAAAGACCAAAGAAGGATAGAACTTCTTTGGTCTTTATTAAATTCATTTGATTTATATAAACATTTATGATAAATTTAAACTAAAGTTTAAAAGGGATGGTGTTATGACTCAAAGAGAAAAAGAGATATTACATATTATTAAAAAAGATCCCATGATCTCACAACAAGAAATAGCTGACTTACTAAATATAAATCGTTCATCGGTGGCAGTACATATTGCAAACCTTATGAAAAAAGGATATATAAAGGGGAAAGGGTATATTGTCAAAGAAGAAAAGATGGTTTGTGTAATAGGTGGCTCTAATATAGACTTACAAGGATTCCCTAATGAAAAACTAACATTAATGGACTCTAATCAAGGGAAAATTGAAACGTCACTAGGGGGAGTAGGGAGAAATATAGCAGAAAATTTAGCTAGACTTTCAGTTCCTGTAAGGTTGTTGTCGGCGGTGGGGGATGATTTTTATGGACAAAAACTGATGGAAGAAAGTTCCACACTGGGCATTGATTTGAAGAATATGTTCATTTCAAAAGAACATCCTACATCAATGTATCTTTCCATAATGGACGAAGATCACGATATGAAAGTTGCCATATCACAAATGGATGTTTATGAAAAGATGGATAAAAAGTATATTCAAGATAACCATCTTTTAATAAAAAATTCAAACCTTATAGTATTAGATGCCAATATCCCTCAAAATACCATAGACTATATCAGTAGCCTTTTTCAAGAGACCCCTATATTTGTTGATCCAGTATCAACGGTTAAAGCCATGAGGCTAAAAAACTCAATGGGTAAGTACCATACAATTAAGCCAAATATTTATGAGGTATCGAAACTGTTGGATATGGAGATACATACTATTAATGATGTGAGAAAAGCAGGAGAAATTCTCTTAAGTTATGGGATAAAAAGAGCCTTTATAAGTATGGGAAAAGATGGAGTATTTGCTTGTGATAAGGATAATGAATTGCTGGTGAAGGCAAAAATATATAATATTAAAAGTGCCACAGGAGCTGGAGATGCGTTTATGGCAGGTCTAGTTAGTGGCTATCTAAAGGGTAAAACATTAGAGGAAGCTACTGTTTATTCGACAGGTGCTTCTATATTAGCTTTAAAAAGCTATCATACTATAAATCCAGTTATGTCAGAAGATGAAGTATTGAAGATATTAGATAATACTGAAATACAAATAAAAATATATTAAAGAAAATATGGAGGTAAATATGAAACAGTTTCTTGAGATGAGTTTAGAAGTAAAGGAAGCCTTAGAAACAGGCAAACCAGTTGTAGCACTGGAGTCTACCATTATTTCCCACGGTATGCCCTACCCACAAAATTTAGAAACAGCATTAAAAGTAGAAAGTATAGTTAGGGAGTATGGGGCTGTGCCTGCTACAATAGGAATTATAAAAGGCAAACTTAAAGCTGGATTAACAATGGATGAACTGCAATATTTTGCAACGGCTAAAAATATAGTAAAGACTAGTAGAAGAGACTTACCCTATGTTACAGCAAATCAATTAGATGGTGCTACCACCGTTGCCTCCACTATGATTATTGCGAAAATGGCTGGAATCAAAGTATTTGTAACAGGTGGAATAGGTGGTGTTCATCGGGGTGCAGAACAAACCTTTGATATTTCAGCAGACCTTAAAGAACTAGCCAATACAGAAGTGGCTGTTATATGTGCAGGAGCAAAATCCATTTTAGACATTGGGCTTACATTAGAATATTTAGAGACGGAAGGTGTTCCTGTTTTAGGATATGGAACGGAAGATTTTCCAGCCTTCTATACAAGAAAAAGTGGATTTAAGGCAGACTATAAAGTAGAAGACCCAAAGATGATGGCACAGTTAATTCATGACAAGTGGGCAATGAAGCTTGTAGGTGGAGTTGTTATCGGAAATCCTATTCCACAAGAGCATGAACTAGATCCCTTATTTATTAATCAAGCTATAGAAGATGCCCTTTATAAAGCTGATGAAGAAGGGATTAAAGGTAAGGCTGTTACACCATTTTTATTAGATTACCTAAAGAAAATAACTAAGGGAGATAGTTTAAAGGCTAACATAGAATTAGTATACAATAATGCAAGAGTAGGTGCTGCAATCGCTGTAGAGCTGGCTAAGTTATAATGTACAATATATAGTGGTATACATTGAAAAAATACAAAGTAGCATAATTAGAAAGGAAGAAAAATACTTATGAATAGAATAACAACTCAAAACCTACAAAAGTGTATGGAATATAGCTATAACGACAAAATATCGGCATCGGAATATGCTTCTCTAATAAGATTCTTAGTAATGACTATAAATAAACAATTACCTATAGAGTTATTGGACAATACCAATGATAAAATATTAAAAGTACAAATAATAAACTTTGAAATTGATTATAAAGAGGCACAAGAAGGAGAGGCTGACAACTTAACTATAAACTATAAAATAGAAGGTGAAGAAAATCAGCAAACATTAAGTTTAATTAATACAGGAAAAGATAAAGTAAGTAAAGATTCAAAAAGTGGATCTAGTACTTTCTATAGATATTATGTTTATGCAGAGAGTAACGAAGAAGGATACCGTGTTACATTTAATAGAAGAGTGACGAAAAAATAAAGTACAAAATAGTAAAATAGAACAACCCCCCTTGAAAATAATGGATTCCAAGGGGGGTTGTTTGATAATATAGACTTATTATGAGTACCATCATTAAGAAGGAGAATAAATCTATAATAGAGTTACTTATATATTAGATATACCTATTGGATAATTAGTCTTTGTCCAACTGTTAGTTGACTTGGGTTGGTAATACTATTGTTTTTGATAATGGTATCCATAGAAATACCATATTTTTGTGAAATTGACCATAAGCTCTCACCAGCCATTACTACATGGGTTATTGTTGTTGGGCTTTGTTTTGAAGGGATAAAAATCTTCTGACCAACAAAAATAGTATTTGGATTAGTAATATTGTTTGCAGAAACAATTTCATCAACAGTTACTTGGTGGTTTGTTGCAATTTTCCCAAGAGTATCTCCAGCTTTAATAATATACTCTATTGTTATTGGAGCAGGAGGCGCTGGAAGGGAGGGTGTAGGAACTTTTAAAACTTGCCCAACAAAGATCATATTAGCATTGGTTAACTGATTTATTTCCGTTAGATATGCTGTTGTTGTGGCGTGCTTTTCAGCAATTTTACCTAACGTATCCCCTTTTTCAACTGTATAAGTTCCTATTGTAGCACCTATAGGTGGAACAACTGGAGTTGAAGGAGGGGTTTGTTTTGTAGGAACTTTTAATTGTTGTCCTACAAATAACATGTTAGGGTTTGCAAGTTGGTTGATTTCTGTAAGGTAACCAGCAGTAGTTGAAAATCTTTCAGCAATTCTTCCTAGAGTATCTCCACTTTCAACGGTGTAGGTTTCAAAAGTTACAGGTTGCTTTTCTTCAGTAGGAAGTTTAGAGAATAAAAATGAAGAAATTCCTGTATTATCAGAGGCAATAAAACGATCACCAACAACCATCATAGGAACTAGAAATCTATTAGCAAATAAGTCCTCGTTAACTTTTTCTCCACTCTTAATATTATAAAGCTTAATTTTACGATTATTTTCTAATATAATGTGATTATTTGTAGAGATAAAAGGCATTCTACTGTGAATCAATTGTCCATTACTATTAGAATCAGCATATCTCACATTCCAGTTTTCACCACCAGTGGATGCGTTTAAGGAAATTAAGTTACCTCTATTATCAATAAAGTTTACTGCGTCATTAGTTGCATTTAATACACCATTTCGGTGACTAACTCCAAAGTTATTTAGCAACTTATATTGCCATAGGTTTCTACCAGTTGAGGCATTAAATGCCCTTACAGTAACATTATTGGTGTTTGTAGATACATCTAAAAACAATCTTCCATTTTGATAAACTGGAAAACCAGAAGATGGTGAAAGGTGAGGGTGAATAGGGGCAATCCACTGAACAAAGGAAGTGTTTTGATCTAATGCATATAAGTTTGTCTCCATAGTGATTTGATTATTTATGAAGAAAAATACTTTACCTTCTCCAGTGACAAGTTTTATAGGCATAGGATCATGTTGTCCTAAAGAATGAGACCACTTTCTTTTTCCTGTAGAAGCATCTACTGCAATAATCTTATTGTTTTTTAAAGGTTGTTTTGTAAATTCATCTACAGAACCATAATAAACATTTCCATTATCAAGTGTAAGGGTACTAAATTTTTCATGCTCTAAAGGGTCAATTGTCCACTTGATTTCATGGGTATTTCCATGATTTTGAAGTGCATAAATTTTTTCTGATGTTAATAGATAAACCATAGAGCCAGATGCTACTATTTGATGTATTTCTTTTGAATTATCAGAAACAAATTCCCATTGGATTGTATTGTTTGTTAGATTTATGGAATACAACTTATGGGGTGCATTCAAATTAGTAGTATAAATAGTATTAGAATTAACGATGGACCACGGCCTATTTCCTGCTGCAATAGTATTATATTCAGTACTGAATTGTGGATTATGGGTTACAGGAGCAAAAAAAGAATTTCCAGAATTCCCTCCGTAGGTAAACCATGTATTCAATTGATTGTTGGTAATAGCATCAGCTTTATAGGGTACTAATGCTGATGAGAATATCAATAGAGTTAGTACTAAACTAATTAGTATTTTATTTTTCATTTAAATCTCCTTTCTAGAATAGATAATAAATATAAAAAAGAATACATATAAAAGTAACACGGTTTACATAATGTGCACAACTATCAGTTTATGGTAAATAAGAGTAAAGAATTATTTACAAAACAATTATTTAGTGGAGAATGAGTTATAAGAGGGAAGCTATAATAAAACATGCTTTAAATAAGTTTTCAAATATAAGATAAATATAAAATAAAGTTTTAATAAAATTAAAAAAATTATAGAATGATAGTGTACTGATGTTTAATAGATTTTAATAAGGATAAATAAGTATTAGGTAGTTTTATTTGTATTTTATATAATAAAAAATATTTTAAAATAAAGTTTTTTCAATAAATCTCTTTTAGGAGGATTAGTTATGCTAGATGATAGTAAGGAAACTAAAGATATACCATTTAAATATATAGAAAAACAAAAAGAATATTTTTATAGTGGAGCAACAAGAAGTTATGAATTTAGAATAGAACAACTACGCAAATTAAAAGTTGCAGTCAAAAAGAGGGAAGAAAGGATACTGGAAGCACTTTACAAAGATTTAGGTAAAAACAGTTATGAAGGATATATAACAGAAATTGGCATGATTTATGAAGAAATAGAATTTACATTAAAGCGTTTAAAAAAATGGATGAAACCCCAAAAAGTAAGAACACCAATTTTCCAACCCTTTTCTAAATCCATGGTATATAGTGAGCCAAGAGGAGTAGCTTTAATTATTGCACCTTGGAATTATCCCTTTCAATTACTAATGGCACCGTTAATTGGAGCAATAGCAGCGGGGAATACTTGTTTAATAAAGACATCAAAAAATTCACCTTACACCAGTAAAATTATCCAAGAAATTATAATAGATAGCTTTGAAGATCGTTATATTCACTATATAGATGGTGGAAATGATGAAGTGATGAAAGTTTTAGAAGAAAAAATTGACTTCGTATTCTTTACAGGAAGTCCAAAAGTAGGAAGTCAAATTATGCAAAAAGCATCTAAAAACTTAATTCCAATAGTATTAGAATTAGGTGGTAAAAGTCCAGCAATTATTGATAAAAATGCAGATGTAAAAATGGCAGCTTACCGTCTAATATGGGCTAAATTATTGAATAGTGGTCAAACTTGCATTGCACCTGACCATGTTTATATTCATCAATCAATTAAAGATGTATTTATAAAAAAGGCAACTGAGGTGATTGAAGAGTTTTATGGAAGTGACATTGCTAAGTCTAAAGATTATGGTAGGATTATTAATACAAAACAATTTGATAGACTTGTTTCGTATTTAGACAAAGATAAAATTGTATATGGTGGAAGTTTTGATAGGAACAATTTATTTATTGAACCTACCATAATGGATAATATTTCCTATGAAGATAAAATAATGGAAGATGAAATTTTTGGTCCAATACTTCCACTTCTTATTTATGAAGACATAAATAGTATAATAAACGAAATTAAAAGAAAGCCAAAACCATTAGCACTATATGTATACACATCAGATAATCAGGTGGAGGAAAAAATTATTAGAGAGATACAATTTGGTGGCGGTTGTATAAATGACTCTATATCCCATGTTTCAAACCCCCACTTGCCTTTTGGCGGTGTAGGAAATAGTGGAATGGGTTCTTATCATGGAAAAGCTAGCTTTGATACATTTTCCCATAAAAAAAGCATATTAAAGAAATCTAATTTCTTTAATATGAAACTGCCTTTTCCACCATATGAAGGAAAAATTAAGATTGTAAAAAAATTATTAAAATAAAAAAATTGCAAATATAGAAAAAACACTTACAAAAACAGAGAGTAAGTGTTTTTTTAGTGTAAAAGAATAGTAGTAAACTAAATGTTAACTGATTTTTTGTCAAATAATAGGGACTAAGTATTATTCGGATGATTAATGTATTTGTTTGTAATTTTTTATGGTATATTTTTCTTGAATCTGATACAATAATCTATATATAGCACAAAAAAAATGGAGGGAGTGTAGAATAATGAACTTTAAAACCCTTAGAAGTCAGCTGATCGTTCTTCTATTAGTTATCTCAATTGTTCCTGCCATAATCATTTTTTTCACTGTAAAAAATGAAATAACAATAAGGGCTGAACAAGAATTTATTACTTCAATAACTAATGAAGTAGTTCAAGTGGACAATGGTATGAATTTGTATTTTGATATGGTATCAAAAAATTCTAAGTTTTTATCAATGAATGAAAACGTTATACTTGCTGATGAGACCATCAGTAGTTTTATTGAGTTTGAAGGTAGAACAGAAGGTACTGTCCCTTATTCTCCTAAAGATAATGGCGGTATTGAAGCCGAAATATATAAAATATATGAAAAATTTGCAGAAGCCCATCCAAATTCAGCCTATGTATATATGGGAACAAAGCATGGTGGTTACATACAGTGGCCTGCCCATGATATGTCTTTAGGATATGATCCTAGAACTAGACCTTTTTATAAAATTGCTTTAGAGAATCCTAATGAAGTAGTAAGAACTGCACCTTATCAATCAATGTCAGATGATACAATTATCATAAGTACCGTTACTGCTATTAAAGATAAAAACAATGAAGTAATAGGTGTACAAGGTTTAGATGTAAGTTTAGGTCAATTAACTGATATTATAAAAGAAATAACTATTGGAAAAACAGGATATATTATTTTAACAGATAGTGATGGAGTTATTTTGGCTAATCCTATAAATCCAGAGTTAAACTTTGGAAGTATTGAAGAATTGGGTTCAACTAAGTTAAGTAATATAAAAGAGATTACAGATAGTCATTTAGAAGTTACGTTGGATGGGAAAGCACACATAGCAAGTATTTACACTTCACCAAAAACAGGGTGGAAGTATATTGCTATTATTGAAAAAGATGAGCTCTTAGCATCAATGAAAAATTTAAGAGATAAACTTATAGCAATATTCACATTACTAGTAGTAATCTGTTTTCTGTTAGCATTGTGGTTTTCAAGTAGAATATCTAAACCAATTGTTAATTTATCAGGTGTTATTAATAGATTATCTCAATATGATTTATCGTTGGATGAAAAACACAGTGGTAGAAAATACATAGGTAGAAAAGATGAAATTGGCATTATCGCCAATGCTTTGGAAACAATGCAAAATAACTTTGTTACTTTAGTGAGAAATATTGCAAATACATCTCAACAGGTTGCAAACTCTTCAGAAAGACTATCTTTTACTAGTAAACAATTGGCTACTACATCAGAAGAAGTTGCTAACACAATAGAAGATATTGCAAGAGGAGCAAGTCAACAAGCACAGGATACCGGAGAAGGCGCTGTAAAGGTTAATGAGTTAGGAAAGTTAATAGAAAAAGATCATATTTACGCTAGAGACTTAAATGAATCAATCAGTGAAGTGAATAATTTAAAAGATGAAGGTTTTGAAATGTTAAAGCAACTTACAGAAAAAACTAGAGTAAGTAATCGTTCGGCTAGAGAAGTTCAAGAAATTATTGTAAATACCAATAAAAGCGCTGAAAAAATTGAGATTGCAAGTCAAATGATAAGAAATATTGCTGAACAAACTAATTTATTGGCTTTAAATGCAGCTATTGAAGCAGCTAGAGCAGGTGACGCAGGAAGAGGTTTTTCTGTAGTGGCAGAAGAAATTAGAAAACTAGCAGAACAATCTAATCGTTTTACTGGTGAAATTGCTGTAATTATTGAGGAACTAACAGATAAGACAGAACATGCAGTTACAACTATAGAAGAAGTTGGTAAAATTGTTAATTCTCAAACAGAGAGTGTCGAAATAACAAATGCTAAATTCGAAGGAATTGCTGCTGCAATCGAAAAAATGAAAAAAGTAATAGATTGTATTAATGATTCAGGTAAGGAAATGGAAGTTAAAAAAGAAGAATTAATCAATATTATTGACAACTTATCTAACGTATCTCAGGATAATGCAGCTGGAACTGAGGAAACTTCTGCTTCGATGGAGGAACAGACAGCTTCTTTAGAAGAGATTTCCCAAGCTAATGAAGTATTATCTAAGTTAGCACAGGAGATGCAACACACCATAGCTAAATTTAAATATTAACAATTAAATGATATTAAGGGACATTCACTAAGAATAAGATGTCCCCTTTTTTTACCTATACATCAGTAGTTTGTTATTTATGTTTCGATATTTAGTTAACGGTAAGCTTACAATTCATATAATTAAAAATAATATGTATAGTAGTAATATCTAAAAATGTAAAATTAAGTAGTGTTGTGGCTTTTTTTTTGGAATTCTTAAAAATTTTGTATAAAACCAGTTGACGATACGAAATGATAAAATGTATAATTTAAGTAGAGATTAGTAAAAAACGGTATTGTTTACTTTTTGTACACTTGAAATAGTATAAATCGTACTTACACTTTAAAAAATATATTAGTATAAATTTTGTGCAATGTTACAAAGATTTTAAATTTTTAAAAAATTAGTTGAATTATAAATTTTTTTGTGGGATAATCGTATTATACATTTATTTTGCATAATTGTTAAATTTTAAAACCATCGACTATTAATAGAGGTAGACCATACTTGTTTTTTCATAGTATTAAGGTGGTTATAAAAATTATTTTAGATTTAACCAATGTAATTTGTTAACGTTTAATAGGTGTAATTGTAAAAAAATATACCTATGTTTTATTTATATAAAGAATTTTAGTTAATGTAAGCAATGGGATGATTTAAATAATATTAATTAGTGTCAGTACAGAATTTTGTCGATAAAAAAATCGTAAAAAGATGCTATTAACCTTTATTTAACTTGAACTGTGGTAAATATTGTGGCATAATCATATTAAACAACAAATGACAATTGAACCAGTAATTATGTAAAAAACTACACTATTCTCATAATAGTGATTGTGAGGTGAAAAAATGGAGGAATTAACAAAGAAAAGAAATGCTTTTTTATTTCAAGGAGTAGGTGCTGAATATCATAAACTAATACATCTTTTGAACGATGAACAATTAGAAGAATTAAAGTACTACTGCTCTTTAGCGAATAAAGAAATTGGTCTTGATTTGTGGAATTATTTATTTAACTTTACAACAACAAAACATGACAAAATGTTTAATGACTGGATTGCTATTTATACTTGTGACTATATTATTTACAATACATATTTGAATTTTAATCTTAAACCAGATGTACTATTAGGGTATAGTATGGGTTTAATAACAGCAATGGCTTGTAGTAAATCGATCACATATGAAGCGGGACTACATTTGTTATTAAGTGTCTATGATTATCCTCGTCTAGCTTCTAGAAAAGAAGAGTCTATGGCTGTAATTATAGGGCTTTCCTACAACGATGTTGATAAAATAATTCTAGAAAATAAACTTGAAAAATTTGTAGAAATAGCCAGTGAAAATAATGACTTTTGTATTATTATTTCTGGAAGCAAGATGGGTGTCTTAAAATTGATGGAACTAGCTGAAAATGAAGGTGCTTTAAAGGTTAAGGAAATAAATGCTCCCTATGCTTTTCATTCACAACATGCTTCAGCAGGACTTGAAAAATTTATAAAAGATGTAACAGAAACAGAGGTTTTAGACACTGATATACCGATTATTTCAAGTCTCGACCAAAGTGTTATTCACAAAGCAGAAGATTTAAAAAAGGAACTTATAAAGAATATGCCAGGAAGAATGTACTGGAAAACTGCAATAGAAAAAATAGGTAGTATGGGTATAGATAATTTTATTGAAGTTAGCTTAGAAGATTCAATTAGCAAGTTTTCCAAAATGATAAATTCTAATTATGAGTTTTTAACTTATAGCAAAATTCTTAAAATGAGAAGAAAACAAGAGAAATTAAGTAAATTAACCGATGTTTCTAAAAGTGTATAGTAAAGAACTTTAAAAGATTAAATGGAGAAGATAATATGAAAAAGGTTAAGGATAACAATATAGTTTATATCGATTTGTCTCTGAAAAAAGTACATAAAGAAGAAATTAGTCCGAAGTTAAGAAAAGAGTTTATGGGTGGTACTGGAATTAACACAAAAATTCTTTATGATTCAGAAGCAATGTATCATGATGCATTATCAGAAAAAAATGTACTTGTTTTTGGGGTAGGTCCAGCAGTTGCCACAGGATTAATAGCGGGTAACCGATGTACGATAACAGCTAAGAGTCCTATTACCGATATCTATGGTGATTCAAATATAGGCGGCGACTTTACTCTAAGAATGAGGGCTGTTGGAATTGATCATCTTGTATTTAACGGAAAAGCTGAAACACCTGTTTATATACATATTGATAAGGCAGGAGAAGTACATATTCTGGATGCAACAGACTTATGGGGTAGCGGAACCCATAAAACTACAGACACTTTGATGGAACGACATGGTAGTGACAGTGAGGTAGCTTGTATTGGACCAGCTGGAGAAAAGCTAGTAAGATATGCTTGCGTTATGATGTCAAAAACCCATGCAGCAGGACGTGCAGGTATGGGGTGCGTCATGGGGTCTAAAAATATAAAAGCTATTGTTATAGAACGTAATAAATCTAATCCACCAATATATGATCAGGAAAAAGTTAATGAAATTAAAAAGATATGGCTTGATGGTTGCAAAAATTCCCTTACTACAAGATTAGGGAAAGTATATGGATCATTATTTCTAATAGAATCAAATGTTAAGGGAAAACACCTTCCTATAAGAAACTTTAAAACAGGTGATGATGAAAATGCCGAAAATATTTTTCCCCATAAGTTTGTATTAGACCATGTGACTAAGAAGAGAGGGTGTTACGCTTGCCCCGTAGCTTGCTCAAAATCTTATGAAGTTAAAGAAGGAAAATACAAGGGGTTAAAGGGAGAAAGAATAGAATTTGGTACTGCCGCCAGTCTTGGTCCAGTGGTGGGGGTATTTGATTGGCCAAGTATTTTACATTTAAAATTATTAACCGATGATATTGGCGTTGACTCAATGGAGTTTGGTGGCGTAATAGGGTTGATTTTAGAATGTCAAGAACGTGGAATAATCAAAGATGTAGATGGTAGAGTAGTTAAGTTTGGAGATGTTGATGATATTGAGTATCTTACCCATAAGCTAGGTAATAGAGATGGGATGGGAGATATATTAGCTGAAGGCGTGTATCGTATAGGTAAGTTGTTAAATGCTGAAGATTATGCGTTCTGTATAAAAAAGGCTTCCTCTAATCCGCCAACAGCTAGTCGAAAGGTAAGGGCATTAGGTTATATTACTTCAACTAGAGGTGGAGACCACCTTAGAAGTTTTTGTTTTACGATGCAAAATGGAGGATATGCCACAGCTAAACACGTATTCAAACTTAAAAATGCTGAAAAACATCTAAACAATCCAGATAAACAGGGTCGTATACTTTGGTGGCATGAAAATTACAAAAATATTGTAGACTCCCTTGGTGTATGTCTCTTTGCTATACAAGGACTTCCAAGTATGGGGGTAGGGTATTACAGTGATTTTGCAAAAGTTATGAATGCTTTCTTTAATTTAGATACAACAGCTGAGGAAGTAATGGATACTGCAGAACGTATTTATCAATTACAAAATTCATTTAATGTTAACTGTGGAATGTCTATTGATGATTATCAATGGCCAACACGTAAGAAAGATGCTGATATTGATGATGAATTTATTAAAGCCTCAACTCTTACTACTACAGATCGAGATGCTCCTGGAATGTTACCCGAATATTTTGCATTTAGAGGGTTAAGTAGTGATGGTATACCAACAGTAAAGAGATTTGTAGAGTTAGGATTAAGTGACTATATAGATAAAGCAAAAATAGTAGATATTAAAGAAGTTAAAAGGATGAGTGAGTTAATAGAAGAAGTTGCGATAGATCCTAAATTCTCTAGTATCGATAAGAAGAAAGCTCACATTAGTGCAGCACTTGTGGGTAAATTATTCAATTATAAGCACAAAGTACAAAGTAAGAAGTACTTGAAAGAAAAGCAATCTTTAGAAAAAGGCAAGTAAAATAATTAATATATAATAATACAATAATAGGAGGACGATATTATGAAAAACTTAACACCTGAATTAAAAGAGGAAATTAGAGAGTTGGTATTTGAATTTTTTTCAGAAGAGTGTGAAGTTGAGTTAGATGAATTAAGTGATGAAACAACAATATTAAATGACTTAGATGGAGATTCATTATTATTTGTAGAATTAGTTGAACTAATGAAAAAGAAATATGACTTAAATATCCAACTACAAACAATTGGAAAATACCTATTAAAGAACCCTGCTGAGACAATTGCACAAGTTGTAGAAACATCTTACTTAATTTATCAACATGAGAATGAAATTGTAAACTTATAGGATAGTAGATATGATGACTCAGGAACAATATAAATCTGGGATAACTACTTTTGAAGTTAACAATGGTATTGGAATTCTTACAATAAATAATGGAATGCAAAATAAAATAAGTGAGCCAGAATTTTTAGAATTAGATAGTTTAAAACAATGGCTATCACAAGAAGACATTAAAGGCTTAATTATTACTGGAAAGGGAAGACATTTCTCTGCCGGAGCAGATGTTGATTACATAAAAGAGTGTAAGAATAATCCATCAGTGCTGGGAGAGAAACTTACAAAAGGGAGAGCAATCTTAAATTATATTGAAACGTTACCAATTGTTACGGTGGCTGCAATTAGTGGAGTCTGCTTTGGGGCAGGTCTAGAAATTGCATTAAGTTGTCAATTTAGAATAGGTGCTTCAAATGCTCTTTTGGCTCTTCCAGAATCTAATTTAGGCATTATGCCTGGATTAACAGGAACAATTCGTTTACCAAAAAAAATAGGAAAAACAAAAGCACTAGAAATGATTATTACTGGTAAAACGGTACCAGCCGATGAAGCTTTAGAATTGGGATTGGTAGATAAAGTAGTTCCTAATAAAAATCATGTTTCAGCTGCAACTCAGTTTATAGAAGAACTAACTGAAAACAAAACCCAATTACAAATAAACAGTATTATTCAATCGGTAAATAATGCAATTTATGAAACCGAAGAACAAGCAATGATAAAGGAATTAGAAATGTTTTTAGAGTTAGTTAAAGATATTAATATATAGTCATTATTTATTTATCTATAACTTATTAATATTAATTTTATTAAATAGGAGGATGAGGGGTTATTATGAAAAACTTAACACCAGAAATCAAAGAAGAATTAAAAGAATTAGTTTATGAGTTCTTTTCAGAAGAATGTGAAGTTGAATTAGAGGAATTAAGTGATGAAACTACAATTCTTAACGATCTTGATGGAGATTCACTTTTATTTGTTGAGTTAGTTGAGTTAATGAAAAAGAAGTATGACTTAAACATTCAATTACAAACAATTGGTAAGTACCTACTTAAAAATCCAGCAGAAAACATTGGACAAGTAGTAGAAACCTCTTATTTAATTTATCAACACGAAAACGAAATAATTAATTTAGGATAATAAAAAGATACTTGGAGGCTTTTCAGCAGAGTTCGAGGCTATAATTTGTTGCATTTATTTAACTTATTTTAGAGTAAGTTTTAATCATTGCAGTTATTAAAATATTAAAGCTAAACAATGTTGTTAAGCCTTCTTAAATATTTTTCTCTATTAGAATTAATTAATGAATGTCTATATAACTAAAAATTCTTATTGATAGTCCAAAAGTAGTTATCAATAAAAAGTATACTTCTTTTACTATTGAACAGGGGGTTTAAGATGTTTAAATGGTTTAAAAATTTGTTTGCTAAAGGGGTAAATAAAGAAGAAAGCTTTATAACTGCTTCGTTGTTTATGAAGGCAGATGAAGTGGAATTTAAGGATTTTAAAGATTATATATACGATACTGATAAGTTTAAAAAATGGTTTAACTCTTTCCCTTTTGTATGGTTGTCATTTGACAGAAAGAGGTTTGAAGTAGGATGTAAGGCGAAAATTAGTTTTACATTTCCACCATTTACCTACAGTATGGTAGTTACAAATGTATCAGAAGATTCCTTTGATGCTGTCAGTTCAGGTGGTTTATTAACTGGTAAAACATCAATGAAGTTTACTAGAAATGAAGAGGGAATATTATTAGAAGATCCCCACTGGCTTTCTGGAATTAATGTGTTTTTTCATAAATACTATTCTTGGTTTTTAGCTCCTATGCATGTGCCTTATATGAAATATAGGTACTATGTTTTGAAGAAGATGATACTTAAGGAGAAGAAAAAGAAGATGGAAGGAAAAGTATAACAATGATGAAACATGAGTACCCAATTGAAGTACGTGGTTATGAATTAGATTCTTTTAATCATGTTAATAACGCTGTATACGTAAATTACATTGAGGCAGCTAGATGGGCTTTTTTTAAAGATAATAATTGGCTAGATAGCATGATGAATGCAGGCTTACTGTTGGTAGTAATTGAAACTAACATTCGTTATATTAATGAACTAAAGATCTTTGATAAAGCCATTGTTAGAAGTAAATGGCACTATGACGGTAACTATTTAATAGCTGATCAAAACATCTATAAGGAAGAAACCAATCAAAAAGTTGTTAAATCAACAGTGAAATTGATTTTTGTTTCTACTGATAGGATAATACAGGAACTTCCTGAATTTATTAAAAATGAATTGGATAATGGGGTAGCAGTATGATGGAAAAACAACAATCTTATTTGCTTATTCAGAATTCTACAGCTTATCTCTATATTTCTAATGTTAGTAATATCCTTAATTTTAAAGAAGAAATTGATGAGAATATCACTAATGATAAAGTCAATTCCTTGGTTATTATTTGGAATAGTCTAAATAGTCACTCAAACACAACAACTAAAGATGAAAAATTAGAAATATATAGATGGTTAAATACACTGAAAATTATCTCAGTGGCAGTGGTAGATGCTGATTGTAGTGGTGATTTGCTAGAACTAATAATGATTTGCGATATTCGACTAGGAGGAAATAAGTTATCTATTAAATTTCCAGAGGACGAATCTGAATTTACTTTCAACTTTGAAGAACGTTGTAATTTGTTGATGGGAACAGACAGAATATCTATTAGTTACAATAGCTTACTAAAGTCAACTTTAAACCATCAAGAAGTCCTTAACTTAGGGTTGATAAATAAAGTTATTAATACAGAGGGCTTAATAGATGAGATTGAAGCTTACATCAATAAACTGATTGGCAATAAAAGTATTGAACAGATTAATTCAATTAAAAAGTGCTTTAATAATTATAAGCGTTTAGGTTTAAGTGCTAATCGTGAATTGTTATTAGTAGAAGAATGTAAACAATCTTGTTATTTAATTGCTAAAAAATATTTAGAAAAGTAGGATATGAGATGAAGATTGAATTAACTAAAGTGTATTATGAAGAAAAAGATAATATTGGATATATTGTGATTAATGAACCACCTGCAAACAAAATGACAAGCTTATTTCTTAAAGAATTCACTTATTTGGTTCATGAACATATTACGCAGTCAAAAGTTAAAGGAATAATAATAACTGGTAAGGGAAGACACTTTTGTTCAGGTGCAGATGTTGACCAGCTTCAAGAAATGGTGGCAACCAACTGTATTATGTCAAGTGAAGGTGATTTAACGGCTTACCCTGTGTGGTATGTAGATAATAGAATGGCTTTTGACTACTTTAGCCAACTTAATATTCCTGTTATTAGCGCTATAAATGGATTTTGTATAGGCTCAGGTTTTGAATTAGCATTATGTAGTCATATACGAATCTGTGGAAATGGAGCATTTGTAGGGCTTCCAGAATCAACATTTGGTATTATGCCAGGAGTTACTGGAACTCTAAGATACTTAGAGTTAATAGGTTTAGGTAAATCTCTTGAATTAATATTAAATGGGGATACCTTTTATGCAGAAGAGGCTTTAAAAATAGGAGTTATTGATGGAATTGTTAACAAGAAAGAAACTTTAACTTATTGTGAAAAACTAATTAGATTTATATTAGAAGATGATAAGCCATATTCAAAAGTTAATGTTACTGAATATATAAAACGTTTCAATGAAATTTATTATAAAAATATAGAGTGAAGGGAAATGTGAAACATGGAAAAAAACGTTAAATTAGTTGGTACAAGTACATATCTTCCAGGAGAACCTATAAAATTCGACGACATTAATAACTATCTTGGAGGTTTTCCAAATGCTCCAAAAAAGATTCAAAGATGGGCAGAAAGAATTCAGCCTATGATGAAGGAAATGCTAGGAATTGAGTATTGTCATTATGCATTTAATAACAAGACTCGTACTTTTGATGAAGATTATGTAAGTTTAGCTGTAAAAGCTGCAAAATTGGCTCTTGAAGATGCTAAAATGGAAGCAAAAGATATTGATTTATTAGTTTATGGTGGTGCATACTCCCACCAAATGCCTCCAATATCAACACGTATTCAAGAAGCTTTAGAAATTGAATTATGTGGTGAATTCCATATTCATTCTAACTGTACTTCTGTTTACAAAGCCCTTAAATTAGCCCATACAATGTTAAAAACTGGAGAATATAAAAATGCTCTTGTGGTTTCTTCAAATGTAGCAAGTTCTTGTTTTGTACCAGAATTCTACAACCAAGAAGTTATCACAAAAGAGGATATATTCTTACGTTGGTATCTTTGTGATGGTGCTGGAGCTTTTATTTTATCAGCAGTTGATGAAAAAACACAAGGATTCTATTTAGAAAACACATATACTGAATCAGCAGGTGGTAAAAAGGTTGCTGCAATGTTCAACAGATACCCAAACCACTATAATAACCCAGCTGACGATTATAAAAATGGT
Organism: uncultured Alkaliphilus sp.; assembly: GCA_938074565.1. Lineage (GTDB taxonomy): Bacteria > Bacillota > Clostridia > Peptostreptococcales > Natronincolaceae > Alkaliphilus. Next base: position 212,151 of record CALJEQ010000006.1, read on the forward strand.
GCTCACCATGTTAGTCAACTTTATTTAGATAAAATGCATAGTTCTGCATTTGAAGGAAATAATAAAACCATTTTTTACAATGCATTGAAAAGAATGCTAGAATTACAGAATATTGATCTTTCTTCTTTATCTCATTTTGTTGTTAATATGCCGTCTAAAGCTATTCGTGAAACCATAATGACTGAATGTATAGAACTTGGTGTACCATTGGATAAGTGCTATAGTGCAATTGAGCAAATCGGATACACTGGACCACCAGCTGCATTGGTTTCTATCGACATTTTGTTGAAAAACACTACATTTAAGAATGGTGACTTAATATACAGTTTTGTAATGGAAGTAAGTAAGTTTTTACAAGCTGGTTTTACAATCCGTTACATAGAATAATATAAGTGAGGAGATTGCTATGAAAATTTTATTGGTAAACCCAATAATTCCTTATAAGTTTAAAATGTTTGACTATGCTGATGAAGCTGGTAGAGCAGCTATTAAAAGACGTGTTTTAGTAGGCCCTCCACTAGGTTTAAATGAATTAGCAGCAGTGGTTCCTGATGAAGATGTTATTATTATTGACCAAAAAGCTGAATTAGATGCAGATCCTAACTTTGATTTCGAGTCTCATTTAATTAAAGAGTTGGAAAATTTTAGACCAGACATCGTAGGGATTACCTGCTTAACTTCTCAATATAATTCAGTATTAAAAATGCTTCAAATAGTAAAGCAGTTCAACAATAAAATTTTGACTACTGTAGGTGGAATTCATCCATCTTCATGCCCAGAAGACTTTGCTGGATCTAAAGCTGATATTATCAGTCTTGCCTTAGGTAAATACAGTTTTCATCAGATAGTAAAAGAATTTAAACAGCATGGAGAAAATGCAGATTTCACCAAAATACCAAGTATAGTTATTAATAATGGAACTAGCTTACATTATACAAAATCTTATAAAGAAGTAAGCTATAAAGATTTTAAAGAGAACTTTTTATTAGATGAAGTAATACCTAATAGAGAATTAACAGATAGATATGATTATAAAATACCTCACCTAGATAAAAGAGTTCATTATCTAAGTACATCTCAAGGATGTACCCATAAATGTAATTTCTGTTACCTATGGGAAATGACCCACGGTCGTTATTACTATCGTGATGTAGAATCCATTATTAGTGAATTAAAACTAATGGATCGTTACCCTATTATAAGATTCTGTGATGCCCATACATTTGGAGACATCAATAAGTCAAAACTCTTATTTAACAGAATTATTGAAGAAGGGCTAAATCATCATCAGTTTATTGCAGATGTAAGAACTGATACAGTAATTAAACATCCAGATTTAATGGAATTAGCTGTAAAAGCGGGACTAAGGGTAACTATATGTGGACTTGAAGCCACCAGTGATGAAGAACTAGAGAGTTACGGAAAAGACAATTCAATTGCTAACATAGAAGAAGCTTTAAAGACATTAAATCAACTTGGCTTATATGTAAGTGGTAATTATATTGTTAGACCAGACTATGATGAATCTGATTTTGAACGTTTAGCACGTTTCGTAGAAGATAATCCAATCTACCATTCAGGATTCACTATTTTGACTCCATTCCCTGGTACAGCCCAATGGGAAGAATTAAAAGATGAGATTGTAATTAGAGACTTAGACTACTATAATCTTACAAATGCTGTTACAAGAACGAAACTTCCAGAGGAAGCGTTCTACAAACAAGTTTCAGATCTTTACGCCCATAGTGGTAGAATGACAGAGAAATATTTCTCTATGTATGGTAAGTATAAGCTGTCGGGGGTATAAATTTATGAAAACTGCAGTTATTGGAAAAGGGAAAATGGGAAGAGATATATTCAATCATTTCTTCCAATATGACGGTGAATTTGTTTTAATCTGTAGAAGTCAAGATGACGTTGAAAAGCTAACTAATACATTTGAAAAACAGCTTAAAAAAATGTTAAATAGAGGCTATTTATCAGAAGTTGAATATGATGAAAAGATGAAGTCTTTTTTAGTATCAACTGATTATAACGACTTAGCAGATTGTGACCTTGTAATTGAGTCAGTTGTTGAAGACTTACAAGTAAAACAAAATATTTTCGAAAAAATTGAATCTATCGTTAAGCCAGAGTGTATTTTAGCTACTAATACATCATCAATACGTTTAAATAGGATCTTTGAAAATTGCGCAACTAAAAACAGATGTATAGGAATGCATTTCTTTTTTCCAGTAAAGATTACTAGAACTGTTGAAATAAACAGAACTAGATTTACTGAACAAAAATATGTAGATATAGTTAGAGATTTATTAATAAAAGCAAATAAACACCCACTTGAATTAAAAGAAGAAGCTAATATGATTTTATCTAAAATGCTTCTAAATTTAATCAGTGAAGCCTATATTATTTATCAAGAAAAGTTCCTATCCATTGAAGAAATTGATAAAGTCTTAAAAGAGAACCTTGTAACCTTTGGCTTATTTGAAATAATTGATGCTACAGGCATTCACATTATTTTAGAGAGTAGAGAGAATTTTATAAGTGAACGTTATGAAAAACTATATGAACCTTTCTATATTAAAGGTAAACAATTGATGGAAGAAGGATATGGTGGTGGTGCAGGTAATAAAGGCCTATTAGCCTATGAACAAGAGCATCCATTGACTTTTAATCAGCTAGATGAAAATTCTTTATGTGATTATAAGCAAAATATCGTTTTAAGACTACAAAGTATTCTAATCAACGAATTAGCATATTTAATTGAAAATAAATATGTTGAAAGAGATGGCATGAATGAAGCAGTTAAAGAAATTCTTGGATTCTCGGAAGATCCCATCAGTATGCTGAGAGGATTAGGAGAGGAAAAAATCAAAGAGTGCCTATTAAATAGTTATCAAAAATATCAAGACAAAATCTACCAACCATTGGACTTAACTGTTTTAGGCAGTTAGTTCCATATAGTTATATAAGGAGAGATAGTTTATGACTAATGAAAATAGAACTGTAATTACCGGAATGGGTATGATTACCTCTCTAGGTTTAGATGTAGAAACTACTTGGAATAACTTAGTTGAAGGACGTTCTGGGGTTAAGGAAATATCTCTATTCGATGCCAGTAATTTAGAAACAAGAATAGCAGCGGAAGTTAGCGCAGAATTTGAAAAATTTGTTGAAAAACAAATAGCTCGTAGAACTAGAAAGCAAATGACTAGAACTACAAGAATGACAATGGCAGCTGCTAACGAAGCTATTAAAGATAGTGGTATAAACTTTGATAATTATGAAAGAACCAGAATTGCTGTTATTTTAGGTGTAATAACTACTTCATATAATGATATGGAAAAAGAACAGTCAGATTCTCATGTTATTGTAAGATCAATGCCAAATGCACCAAGTGCATGGATTTCTATGACTTATGGATTAGAAGGTCCTAACTTTAACGTTTCTACAGCATGTGCAGCTTCTGCTTATGCAATTGGGTTAGGTAATCAAATGATTAAGTCTGGTTTGGCGGATGTTGTTATAGTAGGTGGAGCTGACTCCCACATAGAGCCATTACATATTGCTGGCTTCAATCAAATTATGGCTATGTCAGTAAGAAATGACGAGCCACAAAAAGCATGTAGACCTTTTAGTGCAACAAGAGATGGTTTTGTAATGGGTGAAGGTGCTGGAGTTATGGTATTGGAATCTGAAAAGTCAGCTAAGGCAAGAAATGCTAAGGTTTATGCTGAATTGGCAGGTTATGCAATTACCAGTGAAGCTACTGATATTACTGCACCAAAGGAAAATGGAGTAGGAATGGCAAAGACCATGAGGATGGCGTTAGAAAACGCTGGTGTAAAACATGATGAAATAGATTACATCAATGCCCACGGTACTTCTACTTACTTAAATGATAAATATGAAACACTTGGTATTAAAGAATGTTTCGGAGATTGGGCAAAGTCACTTGCTGTTTCTTCAACTAAGGCTATGCATGGGCATACTTTGGGTGCTGCTGGTGCAATAGAAGGAATTGTTACTGTATTGAGCATACATAATCAAATGGCTGTACCAACAATTAACTACGATGATCCTGATCCAGAATTAGATCTTGATTATATTCCAAATCAGTCTAGAGCAATGAATATTAGGGCAGCTCTATCAAATTCATTTGGTTTTGGTGGACACAATGCTACACTTGTATTTAAAAAATATTAGAAGGAGATAGGATTAATATGAGACAATATCTTATAACTGGCGGTGCAGGTTTTATTGGTTCTAACTTTGTTCGTTATCTTTATAATAATGAGCAAAACATTAGAGTACGTGTTTTAGATAAACTTACGTATTCTGGAAATATGGACAACTTAGCAGATTTTGTAAATAGAGATGATTTTGAATTTATTCATGGAGATATATGTGATGATGAAGTAGTTAAAAAGGCAATGGTGGGAGTTAATGTTGTAGTTAATTTTGCTGCTGAAGTTGCTGTTGACCGTTCTATTAAAGAGCATCAATCTTTTCTTAAAACCGACGTTTTAGGGGTACATGTTCTTTTAGAAAATGCTTTAGCTCATAAAGAATCAATTGAAAGATTTATCCAAATTTCAACTGATGAAGTTTATGGACATATTTTGGAAGGAAGCTTCACAGAGACTTCTGAATTAAAGCCACGTAATCCATACTCTGCGTCAAAACTTGGTGGAGAGAGACTAGCATATAGTTACTATGCAACTTATGATATGCCTGTTATTGTAACCCGTGCATCTAATAACTATGGACCTTGGGCATATCCAGAAAAAGTAATTCCTCTTTTCATAACTAACCTAGTAGAAGGACACCAAGTACCTATCTATGGTGAAGGAAATCAAGTTAGAGACTGGTTGTATGTAGATGATCATTGTAGTGCTATATACCACTTAATACATAATGGTAAAAATGGCGAGGTTTACAATGTTGGTGGAGATCAAGAGTGTACTAATTTAGAGTTAACGAAAAAGATACTAGAGTTACTGGGTAAAGATGAATCTTCTATTAAGTTCGTAGCTGATAGACCAGGACATGATTTAAGATATAGTTTAGATATTTCTAAGTTAGAAGCTACTGGTTGGAAACCTGAATATGATTTAGAAACAGGACTTAAAAAGACTGTGGACTGGTATATTAGTCATCCAGAGTATTGGAAGAAATTAAAAGATAATATGGATAAAAGATATATTGAAGGGTTCTGGGGAAATAAAAAGTAAATAGTAACTAAAAAGTATTTATAATAGTAGTGATTTATGATTATGCAAAACTAAACCTGACAGTACGTATTTTTCAAGACATCCTAATCTAATATAGTTGAAAGGAATAGTCTTGATGATATTATTGGAAGGTTTATTTTGCATAGTTAAAGATTATGTACAAATCTAGTTTTATCTGTCAGTAAGTAAAACAGTAATTTGTATTTATACAATTGGCTTATCCCACAGTAAAAAGTACAAAACTAATTGAGCGAGGTGTTGTTAATGCGTGGTGTTATTTTAGCAGGTGGACATGGAAAGAGATTACATCCTTTGACGCTAGTAACTAATAAACATTTATTACCAGTTTATAAAAAACCAATGATTTATTATCCAATAGAGACTTTAGTAAAAGTAGGTATAAAAGAAATTCTTATTGTTACTTCTGGTGAATATTTAGGGCATTTCTTCAGACTTCTTCAAACAGGAAAAGAGTGGGGCGTTAAGATTCACTATGCAATCCAAGAAGGTAGCGATGGCACCGGAGCAGCATTATTATGTGCTGAGGAATTTGTTAAAGATGATGACTTTGTGGTTATTCTTGGAGACAACATTGTATCTGAAGATATAAAAGGCTTTGTTGATGAGTTTGAAGAAGAGAAAAAACAATTTAAAGCTAAAACATTAATAACTAAAGTAGAAGATCCCACCAAATATGGTGTTGTAGAATTTGAAGATAAAAGAATAACAAGATTAGTTGAAAAGCCAAAAGACGCTTTCTCTAATTATGTTAATACAGGGTTATGGATATTTCAACCTGAAGTATTCTCTTTATTTAAACAATTAAAGAAGAGTGCAAGAGGTGAATATGAAACAACGGATGTATTAAACGCATATGCTGAACAAGGGTTGCTGACATATGGTATGCTAACATCTAAATGGACTGATGCAGGTTCTTTTGAACAGCTTTATCAGGCTACTGTTTTAATGAAGGAGCTTGAAGAACAAGAAGCTGCAAAGGGAGGAAGTACCATATGAAAAAAATAGTGTTTATTAACTTCCCAGTTAATGGCCATGTAAATCCACAAATCAATCTATGTAGGGAATTAGCAAGTAAAGATGTAAAATTAATTTATTATACTTTTGACGATTTCTTTCCTAAGTTTAAAGGTATAGATAACCTGGAGTTACGTCCTTATCCAGAAGAGTTTAAGAAATACTATTATGGGTTAGCAGGGGATGCAGCACTGCAAAGAAAGTTCATAGCTTATTTATGGGTATTTTACTCATTGGCAGAAAAAGTATTGCCATTTACTTTGAGTGAAGTTGAAAAGGAAAAACCAGACTTGATTATTTGCGATACACTTGCAATATATGGTAAAATAGCTGCAAGGAAATATAATATCCCTATGACGTATTTCTTCTCATCCCTCATGGGCGATTCAATTGCTATGAAAAAATTGCCAGCATTGACTATAGGCTTATTAAAAAGTGCAGTACTACATTTTCCCTACGTAATAAAATTCAATAAAGTAATGAAGCGTTTGGAAAAGCAACATGGTAAAATTATTGATAAACCGCAGGAAATTATGGCACATCAAGACTTATTCTCTTTTGTAATGACATCAAGAGAATTACATCCTGGTGGAGATTTATATGGTGACAACGTAAAATTTGTTGGACCAGCTCATGTTGATGACAGTGAAATACCAGACAATAAAGATACAATATTTATTAGTATTGGTACAATTGCCATTAGCGAGACCTTTTGGGATAAAGCCATAGAAGCAACAAAAGACTTGGGCTATAATGTAGTTATTTCTTTCGGAGGAAATAAACACAATAAGATTAAAATGAATAGCTTACCTGAAAATGTAAAGGTTTATGAAAATCTTAATTTAGAAGAATACCGAAACGTGTTAAAACGAGGTGTATTGTTTATTTCCCACGGTGGATTTAATAGTATAAGTGACTCAATTCTTTATAAAACACCATTATTAATTTGTCCTGTATCTTCAGAACAAGCTACTAACGGAAAATTAATAGAACAAATGGGATGTGGTCAATTATATCCTAAACTTGAGGTTGACGTAAAATCCTTACAAAAGAAAGCACTGGAAGTAATAAATAGCGATAGCGCAAAAGTGGGATTAGAGAAATACAGACAATCTTTCTTGAACTCTATGGGGTATAAAAAGGCTGTAGAAGAGTTAAACAAAGAATTTAATCTGTATTAAGGGAGAGGATAAACAATGAATAAAGATCTTGTTATTTATTATTCAAAAAACGGTACGACTATGGAAACTGTAGAGAAAATGAAAAAGGCTTCTAACAATCAAGTAGATGTACTGGATATTAACAGTAAGGATACTAAAGACCTAAGTCAATATAATAGAATTTTCATTGGATGTGGGGTTGTTGCAAGTAACTTACCAGGTAAAGTTGTTAAATATATTAAAGCTAACAGTACTTTATTAAAGTCAAAGAAAGTTGTGTTTTTTATACATGGTCTTATTTCTGAATCTAACTACTCAGGAATGGTTGATACCGCTGTAAAAAATTTAATACCTTCCAGCAACTATGAAGTAGTATATTTGGGAGGTAAACTTGATATAAATAAGCAAAACTTTATCATCAAGAAAATGCTATTAGTAATAGCTAAACAGAATAATCTAGATCCTAATAATGCCAATACATTAAATGAAAAGAGTATCTCAAAATTATTAAAATATTTTGAAGCTAACTAGTTCTTTTATGACTTTACAAGAAATTTATAAAAAGATTGCATCATGCAAAATAGTAGACATAGAAGGTTGTACTGGATGGCTCATTAATATTAAAGATTTTTATGAATATAGTAATGAAATAAAAAAAAGCTTATCCAGTGAAGAGGTAGAAAAAAGTAATAAAATAAGAATTGAAAAGAAAAAGTTGACATTTTTCCTGCGTAAAGGAATAACTCGGATTATACTTAGTCATTATTTTAATATAAATCTAGATGAAGTAAGATATGACTACAATGAGTATGGAAAACCTTTCATATCCCATAGAGATTATAAAAACTATGGATTTAATATCTCTCATTCAAAAGAATATCTATTTGTAGGTATTGTTAAGGATAAAGAAATTGGAGTAGATATAGAAAAAATTAATTTAGGTTTAAATCATCACCTATTAGCTGAAAGTGTATTTTCCACTGAAGAAATGGCTTTATATAATAATTATGACGATTTTAATAAATTATGCTCTTTTTATAAAGCATGGGTGCAGAAGGAAGCCATAAGTAAAGCAATAGGAAGGGGTATTGCTATTGGGTTTAATGAGTTTTCCGTTAATATTAACCCTAATAATAATGAGGAAGAATACATAACTAACGTTAAAAGTGTACAACATCCTATTATTGTTAGGGTAAAATGCGAGGATAACTACTATAAGGCAACAGCATTAATATGAATAATAAAATAAATATTAAATACAGCTGAAGGAGATTGCCTTACATTTAATAAAAAGGGGGATAACATAACTTAAATAGGAAAATTGACATCCATTTGTCCATCAAACAATAATTAGTTTAGGACATAATGGAGTATAAGTTGGATACATTTTATTAATAAATTTGTAAAAAAAATTTTAAAAGATTTGCAAACTTTTACAAAACATATTCGTATATGATTACGTAGAGTGTTAGATGGATGTTTTTATGAACTAAATGGTTACCGGTGCCAGTAGTAAAGTTTTATTATGGGTGTAACAAAAATAGAGTAAAATATTATTTAGGGGGGCATATATGCTATATTTAAAGCTAGTTTTTCGTGGAATATTAAGACACAAAAAAAGAGGTATAAAGTTTTTTGCACTTCTTACAATTTGTTTTATGATGTCAATATTTAGCTTGAGTTTTCAAAATAGTTTTTATGAAGAATATGTTGAATTGGGTATCAATGCACGAAATGCCCATATTAACATTCTACCTTCAGATTCCGTTTGGTTAAAAGAATCCTTTACAGCAATACAAAAAGAAGGAATACCGTTATTAAAGGTTGACAATGAATTTGATAAGTTTATCAATGACATGCCAGAGGTGGAAGTAGGCACTCCGATGATAGAAGTAGGAGGAGCTTTTTATACAAAGGAAGGAAAAATTCAGTCTGGAGGAACCGTAACAGGAGTTAAGGCGGCAGATTTCAGAAGAATATTTCCAGGTATTGTTCTAATCGAAGGCGATGATGATATGACGGTTAAACCTGGATCAGACACAATTCCATTTCTAAGATGGGAAGTACAAGGAAGAGAAAAAGTACAAAATCTTGATAGGTTTGTAAAAGATGACTTTAAAGTTTCAGGTGAAGAATTCGAAAGCTTTAAATCTAAAGTTGTCAAAGATATGCCAGAGCTTTTTAGCAACAGTAGCTATGAAGGCGAACAAGGGACTAATAAGTTTATTAGTGAACTTGATGCTGCTCTTGTAAAAAAAGATTTATACAGTAGCATACCAACGACTTACATAGGAAATGATACTTTTCATGTTAATTATATTATTGATGAGTTAAAAGCATTTTCTAGCGAAAAGGAAATTGAATTAAAGAACTGGAATAAGAGATTAATCCAATCTATTTACCCAGAATATATAAATGAGGTATTAGAAACGATTGCCCTTAATAGACCAATGGGACTATTTGTTGAATCTACAGATGATACTAGACCACCTGTATTAGTTCCAATCGAGTTTGTAGGTTATGTAGAAGGAATTCCTGAGTTTTATGGGTATAATTTTATTGAAATAGATATTCTACAACAGTATCTTGATGTAGATTCTGATGAATATACCCACTATTTAATTCGTTTACACGACGAGGCAAATATACCAATTGTAATGGAGAAATTACAGGAATATATAGATAGTAAAGGTTTAGATTATAAGGTAGTTGATTATAAGTATATTGGTGGAAAAACCCATATGCCCCTTGCCATCGGTGTTTCTTTAGTTTTTAGTGTGTTGGTGGTACTGTTCTTAATTATTTCTGTTTTCTTTGTGGTTTATATTGTAACAGTTTCACTTATAAGAAGACGTAAAGAGATGGGTACTGTAATGACATTAGGAATGAGCCGTATGGAAAATATAATGGTCATTATTGGAGAGAATATGGTCATTATGACACTGGCATGGATGACGGCGTCAATAGTAATGGGTGTATTTCTAGCTTATTTTTCTAAGAATGGATTAGGCGGTATTGTATTCTTTCCAAAAGGTAAATTATATTTCAATTTTAAATATAGTTACTTTATTTATGCTTACTTGCTTATTGCAATTCCAGGTACTATTGCGTCCTTTGTACCTACCTTAAAATTAAAAAATGTCAATATTATTGAGCTACTAAGGGGAGAAGTTTCAAAGAGAAAGAATGGCTCAACTTCAAAGTTCAATGGAGATGTACTTAAAAATGCTAATAATAAAATTTCATTAACACTTAAATTAGCAGTCCGTAACATTTTTGCCAGTAGAAAAAGAAATATTATTATATTTGCTATTTTTACATCGGTAGTTACTATTGTATATTTATTCCTTGCCTTTGGTGATGGAGCAGTATCAAACTTTAGAAATGGTTTCCAAGCCCTTAACAATCCTAGAGCAGAAATTATGGGAACTAAAAAGGGATACGGAAACATATTCAAGGTCAATTCTAATGCTGATGAATTAAAGGAAATGACTGTTAGTGATTATGACGTATTATTAGAAGAAATACAGAATATGAGTTTTGTAGATTACGCCTATGGAAAAACAATACCTGTAGATTTAGATCTATTTTATAATGAGGCTAGATTTAAGAATCTAAGTATACGTGGGCTTGACGAAACTATGCATAAATACATTTTATCAAAGGTAGAAATAGTGGAAGGAAACATGTTGAATCCTCAAGATAAAAACACACTATTACTAAATATCGTAAATAAGCCAGAGATTAATGCTAAAGTAGGAGATAAAATAACCGTTTTAGGAACTGACGTATTTAATCATGTTGTAACTGAAGAATTCACAGTTGCTGGTTATTATAAACCTAAAATAGACAATCCGTTTTTTACCACTTTAGTATTCACAGATATTCAAGGTTTTCAAGCTGTATCGGGATATGTAAGTAATGAAATCAACTTCTTGAATATTGATATTAAAAAGGGAACTGACGTAAAAAGTGCTGTTTCTCAATTAAATCAATGGGCGCAAGACAATAGTCTTGATGTAGAATTTGATGCTTTTGCAAATATCTATGTACGAGATGACGAAATTTATGGTTCTGGTAGAAAAATGATTTCTGTACTTACATATTTGGTTATCTTCTTTGTAATGATAGGGATCATTAATATGATTTTAATCAATCTATTTGACCGTAGAAAAGAAATTGGCACCTATTATTGTGTTGGAGCTGAAAAGTCTCTGTTAATAGGAGTCTATACGTGTGAATTATTAATTATTAATATTGTTGCTACAATAGTAGGTTCTATTAATGGATTTGGGTTACAAAAGATAATAAATGCTTTTAAGATTACTTCATCAAATCCAGGAGTACAATTAGCTTTTGGGGGAGGTACATTCTATATCGAATTCAATTTCTCAACAATAGTTTCACTATTCATTAGCGTTGTAGTTATAACCTCAATAATTTCACTATTTTCTTTAAGGTCATCTTTACAAGTTTCGCCAATAGCAGCAATACAAGAAATTGAAGAATAAGGTGACTTATACAATTTAAGGAGCGAGGTGTCGATAATGACAAAGTTAGTTAATAGAGGGATAATTTGTTTAGCATGTGTATTACTAATTGCATCTAGTATTTATGCCCAGCCAGGTAGTTCTACATCAGTTGATAAAGAGAAAACTAAGACAGAAACACAAGTAACTGAAAAAAGTGTAGACAATCAATCGGTTAAATCTATTTTAACTGAAATGGATTCACGAATGAATAAAGAAAGTCTACTAACCGTTATTATGGAAGTAATAGATGGGGATAGCTTGACTGAGTATAAATTTCTGATGAAGGCTAAGGATAATAATCAATTTTTATTATTACGTTATCTATCGCCAGATCGTTGGAAAAACACAGATATATTAATGATTAGTGAAGATATATGGATATATGATAGGAACTCTGATCGTTTTATGCAAGTACCACGAAGCCTTGCCTTCGGAGGAACTGATATTGCCCACGGAGATATGATGAGATTAAACATATCAAATAACTATGATGGAGAAATAATTGCAGAAGATGATGAAACATGGGTGCTAAATCTAACATCTCATAATAGAAATATGCCATATTATAATATTGAGTTAACAATCAATAAAGAATGGTATTATCCTATTAGAGCTGAATTATACTCAAAGTCAAAAAAACATATTAAAACAGTAGAATACACTGAGGTACAAGAATTAAACGGAACTATGAAACCAACAAAATATACTTTTTATTCGCCTTACGAACCAGATAAATATAATATTGTAAAGATAATTGATGAAGAGTTAAAAGAATATCCAGATTATATATTCAATATATGGGCAATTAGATCTGGACTTGATGAAAATTATTAATTATATATACCAATCTAGGGTAAAAGGAAGGAATATAATATGAACTTAATAAAAATAAATCAATTAAGTAAACAGTATTTAATGGGAAAGACAGTTATCAATGCTTTAAATGATGTAAATATTGAAATTGATAAGGGCGAGTATGTTTGTATTGCTGGTCCATCTGGTTCAGGGAAGTCAACATTTTTAAATTTATTGGGATTAATTGATACCCCAACTTCAGGTGAGATTATTTTTGATGGTCAAAGTGTTTTTAAATTAAAAGAAAAAGAACTTCATCGTTTTCGTAAAGATAGAATATCATTTATTTTTCAAAACTTTAATTTAATACCAATTTTATCAGCTTATGAAAATATTGATTTCCCAATGCTTATTAATAAAGTACCTAAAAGCGAAAGACAGTATAGAATTGATAAATTGTCTGAGGCTGTTGGGGTAAGACAATATTTAAATCATAGACCAGATGAACTTTCTGGTGGTCAGCAACAAAGGGTTTCTATTGCAAGAGCCTTGGTTACAAATCCAGAAGTAGTAATAGCAGATGAACCTACTGCTAATTTAGATACTACAAATACAAATAATATCCTTGCTTTACTAAAACAATTACAAAGGGATGAAGATACTACCTTTATTATTGCTACACATGACCCAGATATTATGAAACAAGCAGATCGTTTAATTAGTATAAGAGATGGAAAAGTAGAAAAAAACATATACCAAGTAGAAAAGAATAAATAATTTAAAGTGTTGAGGGTTTAATTGTGTTATTAAAATGTGATATTAACTAAAGGGATACAAAGGAGATATAAAATGGATATTTTAGTAATAGCAACACATTTAGATGATGAAGTAATTGGTTGCGGTGGTGCCATTTTAAAGCATGTAGATGAAGGTCATAATGTTTATGTATGCTTCGTCTGTGGAGGTACTTCCGTACGTTATCCGGATAAAGAGTTAGTGGAAACTAGAAGAAATCATGCTCGAAAAGCTGGGGAAGTGTTAGGTGTTAAAGAAATATTTTTTTATGATTTTCCTATCATAATGCTTGATACAGTACCCCAATTAGAAATTGTAACAGCATTAGAAAAAGTGATTTATCAAGTTAAACCTCAAATTATTTACACCCATTTTAGTGATGACATGAATTCAGATCATAGGATTGTACATGATGCAACAATGATTTGGTGTCGTCCAGCAAAATCACCTTTTTTACAGAAAGTGTTATACTATGAAATATTTGCTTCCACCCGAAATTTTAACCCAAATTACTATATCAAGATTGATAAGTATATTGATAAGAAATTAGAAGCTCTTTCAGTTTATACGACGGAAATTAATGTACCAACAAGAACTTTAGAAACTATTAGAAAAGTTGCAGCCTATAGAGGTATAGAAACTAATACAGAGTATGCTGAAGGGTATATTCTACATAGGCAAATAGAGTAATATTTAGTGTAAAAAAGGGAGGAGATATGGTGGAGTATAAAGTTATTACTAATGATTTGGAAAAAAGCTTATTTGTTGATGCATGGGCAGCTGCTTTCGGTTACAGGTTAGATGATGAGGTATACTCTTGGTTATTTCATAATGGTTTAAATAACATGTATGGAATTTTTGATAAGGATAAGGTAGTTGCTGGATACTGTCTTTTAGATCAAAAAGTTGTGTATAATGGTGAAGTTGTTGATGGAGCTTTATGTAATAATGTTTTTGTTACCCCCGATTATCAAGGAATGCAATTGTTTACAAAGTTAGGGCATTTTTCTCTTCAACAGGCAGGGGAACAAGGCATTAAAGTTGCTATTGGTATACCAAATAAAAATGCTGTGGCAGGTCATAAAAAAGTAGGTTGGACTTTTCAGAATGAAATCAACTTCTTAGAGAAGAATAGAGGGGAAAAGGCTAATACTACACAAAATAGCAATATGGTAGCCATTACTATTGAAAATTATAATGAATACCAAGACAGATTAGAACAGTTTTCATTAGACATTTCTCGTCAACGTAGTTTTTCAGTAGTAAAAGACAAGGTTTTCTTTAAATGGAGATATTTACAACGTCCATCTGTAGATTACAAAATATTCTTTTTAGTAGAAAATGAAGTATTTAAGGGGTACGTGGTGTATAAATATTATGATGGCATGAAGCGACTACATATTGTAGATATAGAGGCAGCCGATGAGGAAGCTTTTAATGAGTTGCTAAATTTAGCCGAAGGTTTTGAAGAACCATTTACCTTAGTAAATGTTTGGGGATCAAGTGCTTACTATGATAATTTTATTAAAGCTGATTTTACCATTAGTACAGAAACAAATCACTTGATTGCTATTAAACCAGGTGTAGATGAACCAATTCAATTAGGTGATAAAGTTAATATTGTATTGGGGGATAATGAAGTGTTTTAGAACTTAGACACTCTCTTTACATGAAAAAATGATTAATATTTAATTAATTCATTGTATGTAAAGAGAGTGTTTTTACTAATTGGAGTTTTCATGTATGAATGAACTGCCATCAGAAAAGGTGTGAAAATAATATGAAGAAAAAGATATTATTAACTGGAGCCAATGGTTTTATTGGCCGCAGTTTTATTGAAAACATCGATATAAGTATATATGACATTTTTGCATTAAGTAATGAAAAGGAATTTAATGGAGAAAAGTCTCAAATTCAAGAATATTTCTCGGTTGACATTAGTAAGCCCTTCAACATTAATATCGATTTTGATGCTATAATTCATATGGCAGCTTTGAATGTAACTAGCATCCAAAGTGAGATTCCCTATGATCGTTTTAGAGCAGTTAATGTAGATGGTACGAAAAACGTAATAGATAGCTGTTCCTATAAGAAATTTATTTATTTTTCTACAGCAAATTTATATGATAAGAATACAAATTTAATTACTGAGGACTCTAGTTTAATGCCAACTACTCATTATGAACGTTCAAAACATGAGGCAGAGTTACTCTGTAAAGAGTATGTAGAAAAAGAGAAATTAATTATTTTAAGACCTGTAAATATTACAGGTGTAAAACAAGAGAATAGGGCAATGGTTCCTTATTTCTTTTCAAAGGCAATCAATAATGAAACGATAGAAATTTTTGTACCTGAAAATAGAAAAATACAATTGCTATCGGTGAATGACATAATTAGATCAATAGAAATGATAGTAAATAAAGAAAATGTTTATGGTACTTTTAATCTAACTAATACAGATAGTATAGAAATAAAGACACTGGCTGAAAAAATCGTTTCATTAAGTAACTCTAAGTCTTCTGTTGTATGTACTAATAGTAACTTAGATTGTAATTTTGAAATTTCTTCCCAAAGAGCTAAAGAATCATTTCAATGGGAAGCTAAAGATTCTATTAATTCAATAATAAACCAGTATGCTGAATATATTAGTACAAAATAAATACTGATATTAAGCTTTTAAATTCCGCCAATATGAAGGCTACATATCTTTCTATTTTGTTGATTTGTCCAACATAAAACCACCCCAACTGGGGTGGTTTTATGTTGGATTAAATTTCGAATAAAAACTATTTAAGATAGGGTTTTGCAGTAAGGTCAGATACACCATATCTTTTACCAGTCTTTTTTGCTCTATAATTTAGGATAAAACTTAATGGATAGAGTAATAACTTAGGTATTTTGATATTGAGAAGTTCTTGAGGTTTTGAAGAAATTTCTTTATCTTTAAAAATATCTGCTAAAGCAAGATCTAGAGCATGAGTAATTTTCTTTCCTTTTTTACCTAGATCCTCCATAGATCTACCATCTATTATTGCACCACCACCGTAACCTAGCCCACCTAACCATTTCATTTTTACAGTTTCAGCAAAACACTTACATGAGCCCAATAAAGATTCACAAAGGGATACATCAGGGAATCCACATTGACCAATGGCAAAAAACCTTTTATATAGAAGTAAATTACTAAATTCTGTAGATAGTTTTTCAAGAAACCAGATAGTAGGGTAGGGTAATGTATCAACGTAAATGGGAGACACTAAACAGATAATGTTATTACGTTTAATTATGTCTTTGATACTGTCTAAATCTTTAGTACCGTCAAAATATTCTATAATATGTATAATTTCAGCTTTATTACCTGTATTTTCCCATCGTTCTTTTAATGTTTTTGCAAAGATATATGAGGTTTTATTCTTTCTACAGCTTCCATTTAATATTAATAAGCTTTTTTCGTACATTATTGAAAAACCTCCTGGTAGATGTTTTGTAACTGAGTTTCTAATTTGTGTAGGGTATCATTTTTTTTAAAAACTAGTGTTTTATGATTAAGTTGCATATTAAGGGCATTACTTCCCACTAATTGTTGGAAATTTTCTACCTGTCCATGTATATCTCCATCAGCCATCCCAATTCCCAATAAAGACTTATTTCCGTAACGCATAGGATGAAGCATGTGACTATTTTTTACAATATAAAGGGGCATACCTATTAAACAAAGCTTATCTATTGCTTTTTTTAATTGAGATGAGTATCCTCCGAATCTAATAGGAGTAACTAAAACTATGATGTCACTATTTGCAACTGCCTTTAATATTTCTGGCATATCGTCTTGAAAAACACATTTTCCAGGAGTTTTATAGCAACAAGAAGCACAAGATCGGCAAGGTAATATATTCATATTTTTTAGTTTAAAATATGAGAATGATTCATTTTTTTTAATCAATAACTCTTTTAGAGTACCTTCTATATGATTTTCAATTTCCATTGCATCAAGTATAACAGATTTCAAAATAACAGCCTCCTTAATTCTTTCAACAGTTATATATCTGTTTAAATAAAAACAAACTTACAATAATATTAATAATATAACTAAATACTTTATATTATTCCCCATGAGTTACAGAATAATACCATTTCCCTTATACTAACAATCTTAAGTAACAGAACCACTTAAAAAGTTATCTATTATCAAATATATACATTACCTTATAATTTTGTTCTTGAATAATAAATTAATTCATAAAAAAATTTTACAGTATAGTTATAAAATTATTGCAGTAAAGAACAACAAACATTAAAATAAGTGTAGAGCATAATAAATAAATTAATCTGATACATAATAGGTATATAAGTTTTAAGTAGAATATAGCAAAGAAAGGGATTTATTAAATGAGAATTAATAAATATATCAGTGAAACAGGTATTTGTTCTAGGAGAGAGGCAGATAAATTAATTGAAGAAAAAAAAGTTACCATTAATGGAACCATTGCAGAGCTAGGTAGTACGGTAATGGAGGGTGACGTAGTTAAAATTAATGGAAAGCCCATAGGAATAAAAAAGAAACCTGTTTACATTGCCTTAAATAAACCAGTAGGTATTACATCTACTACAGAAAAACATATACAAGGTAACATCGTAGATTTTGTAAATCATCAAGAAAGGATATTCCCCATTGGTCGATTGGATAAAGACTCTGAAGGATTAATCTTGTTAACCAATGACGGAGATATAGTTAATAAAATACTAAGGGCTGAAAATAATCACGAAAAAGAATATATTGTTACAGTGAATAAACCCATTACAAAAGCTTTTTTAGAGGGTATGTCAAAAGGAGTAAGGATATTAGGAACAAAAACAAAACCATGTAAAGTTCAGAGAATAGACGATCGAGTTTTTAGAATTATACTAACACAGGGATTAAACCGTCAAATTCGTCGAATGTGTCAGGTGTTTGGTTATGAGGTTAAAAAGCTTAAACGTATTAGAATCATGAATATTCACTTGGAGGGCTTAAAAGTAGGTGAGTGGCGTAATATAACCAACAAAGAAATGAATCAATTAATGAGTTTATTATAACTACATTATACATTAAGTAAAAAATATAAAATTATTAATAAATCTGTAAAATATTTAGTAATTGAACTATAAAATGGGTGTAATTGGACAATTTAACAACCAATTATACCCTTTTTCTGTTTATATGACAGATTCTTATCCTGTTTTGATAATAAAATAAAAATTCCGAAAAATAATAAATGGGGTTTTAGCTTAAATACGTAATATTGCAAAGGTGGACATTTATAAAAATGAAATAATTTGGCATTATTCTTGCATTAAAAATACACACATAATAGTTTTCAAATATATAATATTAAAAAAATGGGGGTGTTTTAAATGAAAAATCAAAAGAGATTAAGTTTAGTTCTAATTGTATTGATGATCTTTACCTTGTTTAGTTTTAATGGTTCGGTTCTAGCACAGGAAATGTCTAACATTAGTGAAGTAACGGTTGAGTCCACCAGCTATATTGCAACTGGATATGAAGCAACCGATGTAAGGATATTACAAGAAGGAAATGCTATTAATGATTTTCAAATAGGATTCAAACCTCCTTCAAATCAAGCTAAAAGAACAGAAGTACAGAATAAATTTAACGGTTGGCTAGTAATACATTCAACAAAATCACTAGACGAAGCTTGGAACCATTTAAAGACATTATCACCCGCAGAAATATCAGATTATTCTGTAACAAGTGGAACCAACAGAATATATAGAATAACCAACTATAGTTGGGCAGATGGGGCGGCAAATACCTATAGAGCAAATCAAAAAGATGTTGTAACGGGAGCTGAATTTGGTCCAGGTTTATTTCATTTTTATGTAGCCACCTATACAACT
Source organism: uncultured Alkaliphilus sp. (assembly GCA_938074565.1). GTDB lineage: Bacteria > Bacillota > Clostridia > Peptostreptococcales > Natronincolaceae > Alkaliphilus. Next base: position 231,600 of record CALJEQ010000006.1, read on the forward strand.
GATGGAATAGTAGGGTTAGCTAAAGCTGATAAGTCAGCAGATATAAAACCTTATCCTAAAAATGTAACTCTTCAAGGTAGTGGAACAAGCATACAAAACTACTCTGTTAATTATAGTTCCTTCAATCATCCAAGTTTAACCCATAACTTCATTTTCTACTCTAAGGATGTTATCTACAGAGATTCAATTCAAAGTCTTTTCACTAAAACAAAGGCAGAAATTCAACAATTAAGTGCTGACAATAAGGGTAAATTGGTGACTAATTTAGAAGGTCCAATTAGTTTTAATTCAGGACAAAAAGAAATTAATGGAACACCATTTGGTAGTGGTGTATATTATGTATATGTTGCTACAGTAGGAGATAATGGAATTCTAAGAATATCCCAAGCAATTGAAACAATAGTCACAGCAGCACCACCATTGGTTGATAATACACCAATAGGAGATGGAAAAGGTACTGCCTTTGTTATTGGAGGTTCTACTTCTCAAGCAAATTATGATTATGCTAAAAATCTAATTAATAAACCTAAACCAAGAATAGCAATTTTCAATAGTTCAAGGGATGACTTGGCTACAGTTATTAATCACTTTTATTATGAAGACCCAACATATAGTTCTTTAGAAAAATCCTTTGCTGAAAAGGGATTTGAACCAGTTTTTATTCCTCTAGCAATTGATAGTGCTTATTTTGTAGCGAATCATCCCTACTATGCAGACTTAGTAAAAACCTGTGATATTATTTGGCTTCAAGGGGGAGATCAAAACAAACATGCAAGATCTTTATTAAATGATGATGGAAGTGATACCTTAATACTAGAAGCTATTAGATTTGTATATAATCGTGGGGGCGTTGTGGCAGGTACAAGTGCAGGTATGCATGTAATGAGTAACCCGTCTTTTGGCTATGGGACTCCCTACGAAGCGTTGAAAGCAAATAATACAGAGTTTTATAATATATCAGACATACCAGTAACTGGTGACTTATTCCCAGTAATCGACAATAATAATTTAGCAGTACCAGGTATTGGAATTGTACCAAACAATGTTCTAAATGATACTCATTTTGATGCAAGAGGTAGACTTGGAAGGTTTTTAGTAGGTTTAAGGGATACAGGAAAAGAAATAGGGATTGGTTCTGATGAAGGAACAGGTTTAGCAATAAAAAATAATATTGGAACGGTAGTAGGCTTACATGGAGTCTTTATTGTAGATGTAAGCAATGCAAACTTCGGCCCAAAGGGGACCCTGAATGTATTTAGTGTAACGGGGGTAAAAGTCCATTATTTAACAGAGGGCGACACCTATAGTTTTACAACAAAAGAAGTAACCATTGGCGGTGGAAAAACACCTATAGTGGAGAAAAATACTACATTGTATAGTACAAATGATATATTTGGAAAATATGAAACCACTAAGGCTATGATTAGTTTGGCTAATAATACGGCTACTTCTTTGACGGCATCGGTAAGCAGTTTAAGTCCACCAAACTTTATAGCTATCTTTAAGAAAAATGCCAATTCAAAAGCATATGGTTCTACGTTAAGTTATCAAGATACTGCATTAAGTGGCTACAAAAAAACATCTATTGTTGGTATGATGATGGAACTTAAAGATCCTAATGCTCCATCAGAACCAATAAAACCTATAATTACAGGTGTTACCCACTATAGTTATCAAGATGAAGTATGGATTGTATTTGATGAGAATATTGACCCTGCAACAGTAAATAGAACTAATGTACAGTTAGGGGGAAATACCTATTACAGTAGTTCTTGGCCTAAGGTAGACCCAAGATATCCTAATGAAATTGGAGTAAGGGGAAAGAGAAACTTTAGGACGGGTGACAGAGTAACTATTTCAGGAGTAAAAAATTTAGAAGGAGTTGCTGTTGAAACCCAAACTTGGGAGCGGGCATCAAATGGCACTTGGTTTAAATTGACACAATAAAATTAAAGTCAGTCCCCAAACCTATTTTAAGATAAGTTGGGGGCTGACTTTTGACAGTTACAAATGAAGTTGGATATTTCATCAATCTTATTTAACTTCCTTTTCTAAACGATTGTAAATAGAACGGACACCCTTCCACCAATTTTGGTCTTCTGCATATTTACGATTAATCCATTGAAATGGATCTATATCATCTGGTCGATCCTTTGATAAATTAATAATGGTACGGGACGCTATCTTTGAAGAATCAGTAATATCAGTATTATAACGCTGCCAACTATAAAATACATTAAAAGGATTATTAGCTATTTCCGAAGCTGATGGGTTATCCTTAGGTACAAAACCTTGTTCATGTCCAGTAATGGCAAATAGTACAAGGGGATTCAGTTGAAACTCTTTAGCTGTTTCAATAATAGCAGAAAAATAAGGTTCTTCCTTTAATAGTGAGTTGCGAGTATCTAAGTAATCCTTTAACTTTGCTTCGTTAATGTCCTTATAGTGAAAAGAAGTATGCAGATGGGGATGTTGTTGAACAATAGGGACTTCCGCAGCTAATATAACTTCTTGATTATTTGTCAATAAAGGAAAAATAAATATGCCAATAAGGCAGATGGACAAAGTCGAGAAGATATATATAGGTCTTATTTTTCCCAGTAAATTCATCAAAAAGTAATTCTTTTTATCATTAAATTCTTCTTTTTTATTTTTATTTACCTCAATGTCTTTATGGAAAACAACTGTATTTACAGGGGTTGTTATTTCTAATGGCTCATTATACGTTTCTAAGACCTCATTAGGTATTTCAGTAGTAATAGGTTGGTTTGTATCATTAGAACTTTCAATTATAATTTCTTCTTTTACATCAACTTTTGCCGTAGTAGATTCATTAGTAGAGTCAATTGCTTCATTAATATGTAAAGTGTTTTTATACTCAATCATTATGTTTTTGTCGATGGGATGACTAACGTGGGAGTTAACCCAGTTACAGAGGTTGTTTAAAAAATCATCATCATCAATACCTAAAGAAAGGGACGCTTCTAAAACATCATGTAAGAATAAACCATCTTGTTTAGTTGAAAAAGTATCCTTAGATAATTGTTGAAATAGTTCTTGTCGATGTTGAGGGGGTATATGCATCAACTGTTTTTCAATGATGGTACGCAGCGTATTTCCCAGTATAAGGGCTTTTTTACCATTATCATATAGGGGATATTTATTATCAATATAGTTTCTTAGTTGAATAATGTCGTTTTTTAGTATTATTTTTATGGTTTTTAATTCTAGAAAAAAATCCTTCACTGTTTCACACCCTAAGTTAATATTCTTGTAAAAAGTATCTCTATTTATTATATATTATTATCCTTATGATTTCTATCAGGAAAAACTAGACAATCATTATATTGACATGCTTCTTGTTTTAAATATAAAATGATACTTGAAATATAAGTGTACAGGGTAGAAAATTTTACATATCTAAAGTAAAACTGAACAGTGGCATTTGCAATTAAATTATAAAGTTTAGTGACATAATATAAAAAACATGATTGATGAAAGGAAGGAATATGTTTGGAAAACGAATTTAACAACACAAATAATTTAAATAATATAGAACACAATAACAACGATAAAGATCAAAAAATATGTTTAGATTCAAATGAACAGGCATGGAATGAAGAGACCTATAATGCTTGGGTAAAAAAGTTTGGTACTCCTAAAGATGCCTTTAATAAAATTAGCAAAGAGCCTACAAAAACATTATCAGTTATATATGATAAAATGGGAGAAGTAAAGGGTAAAAAAATAATGAATGTAATGGGTTCCAATGGTACAAAGGCTGTGGCATTGGCATTATTAGGGGCAGATGTAAGTGTAGTAGATTTTTCTCAAGGTAATAAACGTTATGCTATGGAATTAGCAGAGGTAGCGGGGGTAAAAATACACTATATATTATCTAATGTTCTTAATTTAACAGAAGAACATTTAACGGGAGATTATGATGTTGTGTTTGCTGAAATTGGAATTTTGCATTATTTTACAGAATTAAAACCTTTTATACAAATTATCTATAAACTTTTGGGGGATAAAGGAAGATTTGTACTTAGAGACTTCCATCCTGTTACCACTAAACTAATTACTTCTAGGGGTACAACTGCTAAAATTCGTAAGCATAAAGTGACAGGTGACTATTTTGATACTTCATTAGAGGAAAAAGACATTTCTTATTCTAAATATTTAACTGATACAGCACCAACTAAAGTACTTTTACGTAAATGGAATATGGGGGAAATTATAACTGCTATTGCTGAAGAAGGATTTTTAATTAAAAGCTTAGATGAAGAGCCCAATCTGTCTTGTGAGGTCTATGATAAGGGGATTCCAAAGACATTTTCTTTAGTGGCAGAAAAAAGAAGGGAGTTAGAATAAAAATTTTAATATTTACATAATAAAAAAACTGTAGGCATAAGGTTTTAACCTTTCTGTCTACAGTTTTTTTAATAATGAACCCTCACTAACCAAAATTTAATTCCTTTATTGTTCCATCCCATATCCCAGGGAACCCTATATCGATCTGAGTTGTGGGAATTAACAAGAATATATCCTTTTGAATCTTCCCCAGAAACAATAGATATATGAGTAACTTTTCCTTTTTTTTCATAGGCTATATAGTCCCCAGGTAAAAGTTTATAGGAAGACTTTAATACAGACTCATAACTACCGTGGGTAATAACCGAAGCTCTCCCGCTATCAATCATATAGCTATTAAAGGCATTGGCATTTAACCATGTCCTACTGCCTGCTCCCCTTTCATAATTCCATGTTTTGTTTTTCTTAAATTTTCCGCCTTCATATAACATTTGAGATGCAAAATTAGCACAGTCGCCACCTTCGGGGTTATAATCTCTATATTTAGGATTATATTTAAAACCATATTCCGGTAGACTGGCGGCACCACAATATTGATCTATATATGCCAATGCGTCAATTCTTCTTTGATTAAGTTCAGAAAGATCTTTAGGTTTGCCTGATAAAATCAATTCTTGTAATTCTTCCACTTTTAAGTCATCTACATGGAGGGAATCAGCAAATGGATCTGTATACCATTCTCTTGTAATAAACCAGCCATCTCCATTAGGCATTAAATCAATGGAGTAATAGGTACCATTTCTAAAATTATTGGAGGTTTCTGGGGTGTCTTCGTACACATATTCATATGCTGTGGAAACTAAAAGGTTTAGTGCAAATCCATCTCCCTTTTCTTTAATGCTTCTAACAATAATGTGGGAGTCTATTTTATTAAATTTTACAGCCTGTTTACTATCCCATTGATGTAAATATTTCATTTTTTTTAACTCATGTTCATAGGCCCATAAACCAGTACGAATATCTTTGTTATAAAGATTTGCCAGTATAGTTTCATCCTGTTCTAATAATGCCTTGTTTCTAAGATTAAATATTAATTGTATTTCTTCTGTTAGCATATTAGTTATTTCTTTATCCATAAAGACTGAAGTGTTTTTTGTAGATTGATGCCATAAATAAACACATAAAAAACATACCATTAAAATAGAAAAAAATATTAGTATTGTTTTAGCACTTTTAATTCTGATTAGTATAACCATCTGATTACCTCCAAAACATATTCATAGGAGTATATGAAATAACAGCGTGTACTATTCTTATGAATTTAGAGTCGGTCATATTAATTATGTAAATTATTTACAAAATAGTATTCATAATAAAGAGGCTATAACAGGGAATAATAGAAATGTATTAAATATTAGTAGAATAGTATTGAGAGGAGAAATAATATGGATCAAAGAAATATGATGAATCAACAAAACACAATAAATCAACAACCTAGAGAGCTTAGAAATACTATGGTAAACATGAGTAATTTTCAAGGGAATTTTAATTTAGATAAGTCAGGTTTTAATCCCAATATGCCAGGACACCAAACAAACCATGAAATGATCCTTAGACAAGAGCCTAGAACGGTAAAAAAAGATGGAGCGGGTATCGGGCTTCCTTATGAAACTAGAAAAGAAATGGCTTTGATGTTAGATGATCATCAGTGTGCATTAACAGTAGCGCTACATCAGTATAATAAACATCATTGGCTAACAGAAGGTGCAGAATCATTTACATCATTACACCATATTATAGATGAACATAGAGAAAAAACCAATGACCATATTGACAAAATAGGCGAGAGGGTTGCAAGACTTGGAGGAGTGCCAACTGCTCATCCCGTAACACAACATGAACTTTCCTACATTAAACATGAGGTGGAAGGTCGCTACACAATGAGGGATTTTATTCGTAATGATTTAGAACATGAATTAAGAATGCAAGAAATGATGAGAACACAAATTAAAAGAGCCCATGATTTACAAGACTTTGGTACTGTAGAAGTATTAGAAGAAATATTAAGGGATAGAGAAGACTTAGGTTACCATTTATATAGCTTATTAGAAGATGATACATTAGTTAGGGGAATGAAGCATCTATTAGATGGAAATTATGATATTGCAGGTGACGGTTATTTATCACCAGATAATAAACTACAATAAGTCTAAGATTTGATTTTTAAATAAAAAATAGTAAAAAGAGGCAAGAAAATTTTATCTTGGCTCTTTTTATTATGATAAAATGAACTTAAGGAATAAAAGTGCTTAAAAAAATACTTCTCAAGAAATATATCAAAGAAAAAGGGAGGGCTTGTTTGTGGAGGAAGTATTAAATGTTATTAAAGACAAAACCTTAACCTATCAACAGAAAGTTATTGGACTGGCAAGAATAGCAGAAAACAGTATTAATGTATTATCTATTAGGGAAGATATTGAAGAATATCGACAAGAGGGGATAATATGTGATCTTTATGAAGGAAATGCCCCCTATCGACCAAGATACATCGTACCTAACTATGAAAAGTTTATGGCTAAAGGTAGCGAGTTTTTAGGATTAAAGCCACCCACAGATATTTGGGAAGCTATTAATAACCTGTTAATATTATATAAACATGTGCCTTCCATTACATCATTTCCTGTCTATATAGGGAATATTGATACACTATTAGAGCCTTTTGTAACTGACGAAAAGGAAGCAAGAAAAGCAATTAGTTTCTTTTTAACCCATATAGATAGAACATTGACGGACTCCTTTTGTCATGCCAATATAGGGCCATTGGAAACTACGGCTGGTAAAATAATATTAGAGGTAGAAAAAGAACTTCAAAATGCTGTTCCTAATATCACCCTTAAATATAGTGATGAAACAGCAGATGCTTTTGCTATACAAGCAATAGACACTGCTTTAGTGACAGCTAAACCTAGTTTTGCAAACCATGAAATATATACTAAAGATTTGGGTAATTATGCTGTTGTTAGTTGCTATAATGGACTACCTATTGGAGGTGGCAGTCATACGTTAGTTAGATTAAACCTTGCAAAGTTGGCTGAAAAAACCACAGAAATAGAAACCTTTTTAAAGGTAATTCTACCCGATGCCATAGAAAAAATGGTTACTTATATGGATGAACGTATTAGATTTTTAGTAGAAGAAAGTGAATTTTTTCAAACCAATTTTTTAGTAAAAGAGGGCTTAATTAATTTGGAAAACTTCACCAGTATGTTTGGGATTTTCGGTTTAGCAGAAGGGGTTAATCACTTAATTCAACCTCAAAACCAAAAAGAAAAATTTGGTCATGGTGATGTAGCCAATGATTTAGGAATGAAAATAATTAAAAATATATATGAAATAGTAAATCAACATAAGGCAAATTACTGTAATGCATCGGGGGGAAAATACTTATTACATGCCCAAGTGGGAACAGACTTTGATCATGGAATTAGTCCAGGGTGTAGAATACCCATAGGAGATGAACCTGAAATTCATGAACATCTGTTACAATCTGCAAAGTTTCATCAGTTCTTTCCCGCAGGTATAGGGGATGTTTTTAAATTTGATAAAACCACTAAAAACAACCCTAAATATATACTGGACATTATTAAAGGAGCTTTTACAATAGGGATGCGTTACTTTTCACTGTATTGTACACACAGTGACGTAGTACGTATTACTGGATATTTGGTAAAACGTTCAGATATGGAGAAACTAGAAAGTGGTGAACAGGTGCTTCACGACACCGTTGTATTAGGTCTGGGTTCTGTAAAGAATCAAAAAGTGTTGGATAGAAGGCTTAGAAAAGATGAATAAGGGATTTATTAATCGTATTTTACCCTTTAGTTCTGTTGATGGTCCTGGGAATAGAACAGCTATATTTCTTCAAGGTTGTAATTTTAATTGTTTATATTGTCATAATCCTGAAACAATTAATATTTGTAATCATTGTGGAAAATGTTTGGAAGTTTGTAAGATGGATGCTTTATCTATTGTTGAAGGAAAGGTGAAATGGGCTAAAGACAATTGCAACCATTGTCATCGGTGTATTAAATTATGCAAATACAATAGTTCTCCACGGGTTTTTGAAGCATCAGTGGAGGAAATAATGGCAGTTTTAAAAAAGAATAAGGTGTTTATTTCTGGAATTACAGTATCAGGAGGAGAATGTACATTACAAATTCCCTTCTTAGTAGAGTTATTTAAAGAAGTTAAAAAATTAGACTTAACCATTTTTGTAGATACCAACGGGTCTATTCCTTTATGGAATGAAGGAGAGTTTGTTACATTAGCAGATCAATTTATGGTGGATTTAAAATCTATAGATGCACAGGAACATAAGTCTTTAACAGGTTCTGACTTTAACATTATTGTAGACAATATTAAATACCTTTCTAAACTCAATAAATTACATGAAGTTAGAACTGTGATTGTACCAAATCTATTAAACAATAGAAGAAATGTAGAGGAGACTAGTTTGTTAGTTGCTTCATTGAATCCCCTTATAAAATATAAGTTAATAAAATATAGAGGGTTAGGAGTTAGGGAAGGCTTAATTAATGATTCTTCCCCTACTGAAGAAGACATGAATAAATTGGAAAAAATAGCAAAGGATAATGGTTGTGAAGATGTACAAATAATATAAGCAATTGTATAATTAAACTAAGGAAAAATAATCGCTTAATTAAAAAAGTAAGATACAAAGACAAAGGAGGGTCTGCATTGATTAAACAGATAAAAGTAAAATTGGATACTGTAGAGGGAATGCTTTATTTTTGGCAGGCAACAAAAGATCGAGAAAAGGTTGGCGAAACCTACCTAAATAATATGGCAAGTTTTCCAGAAATGGAGTATATATACGATGATGAGTTTAATAAAGAATCTGTTAGAATGGCACTTAGCGCCATATCAAATAGGGAGATATTTCATAGTGAAAGCAAGAAAGAACGAAAGTATTGGAATAATAATATGTGGATGATGGAAGACTTAGGTTATACGAATATGATGGTAACCCCTTTAAAAGTATTAAACTTAGATGCCATTACTGAAAAGTTGAATAATAAGGGTATTATTTCAAAGTACGAAGAATTAGAAGTGTTTTTTATTCCTGCCCACCAAGATGAATATTCTATACATGATAATAAACTAATTATTAATTTCTTTCGAGTTAAGCCTGATTTAGTAGAAGAAGATAAATTATTCATTGGAGAAACGCCAATTATAGACTACATAGAAGAAAAATTGGTGGAGTTATTGAATAAATAATTGAAAGCGTTTTAACTATGAGTTTATATTTATTATTAGTAAAGTCTTTCCTAAATTAAGGAGAGACTTTTTGTTATTATACAAGATTTTTTTAGAGAGTATTTATCGGTTTATTACTTCTTTTTTAGTTTTGGTAGTGTCTCTTTTAACCAATCCATTACTTTAGAAAAGTCTTGTTGTTTTTTACTGGCTTCAAAATCATTAAAAGGACAACCTCTATTTTTAATTCGTTCAATAATACTTTCCATAGGGAATTGAGTTGGGCTTAAAGTACTAGATACCTCTTGCCAAAATAATGGAGTTGCCACTAAAGCTTCATCATTACCCCTTAAAGAGTAGGGAGCAATAATGGTTTTACCAGCAGCATGTTGAAGATAATCTACATATAGTCGATTATCTCTTTTTTTCTTCATCCGTTCAGTGGTAAACCACTTAGGCTCTTTATTGGTTAGAAAATTTGCAATAAACTCTGTAAATATTCTTGTTTCTTCATAGGTATAAGTATCTTCTGGTAGGGGTATATAAACCTGTAGACCCTTATTACCAGAGGTTTTAATAAAAGAAATTAAATCTAATCTATCAAAAATTTCCTTCATTATTAAAGCTCCCTCTACAGCTAAATTAAACTCATTTCGAGAGGGGGGGTCTAGGTCGAAAACAATTTCAGATGGCTTACTGGAATATATAGTATTAAAGGGAGTATGTAGGTCGATGGAGGCTTGATTACCTAACCATACTAATGTTGGTAAATCTGAACATACTATATAATTTATATCCTCCAGTAAATCTGTAGAAATAAAGTTTGGAGCATAACTGGGGCAACTTTTTTGGTAAAAATATTCTTCATCTATACCATTTGGGTAGCGTAATACCGTTAAATGACGTTGTTGTAAAAATGGTAGTAAGTAGGGGGAGACTTCAATTAAATATTGTAAGTATTCCAATTTTACAATGTTTTTTTTCTTCCATAAAACCTTAGAAGGGTTTGTAATATCCAGTTGTTGGTTTTCTATGGTGATGGTATGTCTTTCTTTAAGTTTAGCCATATAGTCCTCCTAATAAATAAAATCAATAAATATTGGGGATCTTAAAATCCCCTTTGATGTAAAGGCACGTCCCTTTAGTCGGCACTTTAATAAGGGGGTAAGATGTATATATTCCCTATCTTCATGGGTTATAATGGTTTTTGATATCTTAAAGAAGGCTTCCCGATGAACAGGTGACATACCTGTTAGAACTAATCCTAGAGGTCTTAAATCTTCATGGCAACATACTAAGGCATTATCACTCTTTCTATAACCTGAAATAGATGCCACTACTTCAATCCAATTAATAATTTTCAACCAATTGGAGGACCGTTTACCTACATATATGGAGTTTTTTCGTTTTGCTACAATTCCCTCTAAACAATTCGCTTCAGAAGTTTTAAATAGTTCTTCTCCTTCGGTGTCTATAAAAGATACTTTACGGACAGTGCCCCCATCCTGCACCAATTCATTTAAAATCTCTTTCCTTTCTAAAAGAGGTAGAGGTCTTAAATCTTTACCCTTATGATATAAAATATCAAATACCATGAAGGTAACAGGATGGGTTTCAATAGCTTGTAATATTTTTTCTTCTTTTTTAAGAGAAAAACGTTTTTTAATTCCTTCAAAATCATCCCTACCTAAGGCATCAAAAACCATTGCTTCACCATCTAAAACAGTATCAGCAGGAAGTTTTTTTAAAAGTTCAGGTAATTGTTTTGTAGCATTTCCTTTATTTCTTGTATAAAGAAAAGGTTCTTTAATATTAGAACATATTAGACGAAAACCATCGTACTTAGTCTCAAATATAAAATCTGGTGAAGAAAAAGGAGTTTTAGCAGTTTCCAATAGCATGGGGGGATAAAACATAACTAAGCCTTCTTTCTTTCAGCAGTATCGGCTTTTTTACGGGTTGAGGTTGTTTTCTTGGGCTTGGTTTTCTTTATACTTTCTTCTAATGCCTTCATTAAGTCAACAACATTATCTGCCTGTTTTGATTCAACACCTGTTTCATTGGCTACCTTTTCTTGTATTAATTCCATTAAGGCTGTACGATAATCATCTGTATATTTTTCTGGTTCAAAAACCTCCGTCAATTGATCTATTAGTAGGGTAGCAGTGTCCAACTCTTTTTTAGAGAGATCAACAGTTTCAGGAATATTGGGGACTTCTTCAATAGATCGCACTTCATCTGGGAAGTGTATTGTTTCCATAATTAAAGTGTTATTGTAGGGACGAATGATTGCCAGTTTTTCTTTAGAACGAATCATAATCTTTGCCAAACCAATTTTTTTTGCATCTGATAAAGACTGCCTCAATAGGGCATAGGCTTTTGCACCACCATCACCAGGACTAAGGTAATAGGAACGGTCAAAATAAATGGGATCTATCTCTTCTAGTTTAACAAAATTGATAATATCAACAGCTTTTCCCTCTTGTTCCTTCTTTAATTTTTCCATTTCTTCGTCATCTAAAATAATGAATTTATCGGGGGAATATTCGTAAGCCATGACAATATCTTCTTGTGTTACTTCTTCATTACAATGTTCACAGGTTTTTTTATATCTAATTGGTGTTTTACATTTCTTATGTAGTTGTCTTAATTTTATATCTCGGTCTTCAGTGGCGGCATGAAGTTTTACAGGTATATTAACCAGCCCAAAACTAATACTTCCCTTCCATACTGTATGCATAACAACACTCCTTAAGGTTGAATTTTAACATTATTTTTTGTAATAATTTATATTTGATTCATTAATTTTAAGAAATGTCGATATTAATGAGTTTATTGACTTAAAGAGGGTTAAAGTGGTAATATTTAGCTAATAAATGATTTGAAAGAAGGAGGGTTCATGACTATCGACTATATCTAAAAATCTCTAATAATAAAGTTTATAAAAATAACTATGGTGACAACTATAAAAAGGATTAAAAGGAGTAAATACAGATAATGAAAATTTATATTTCAGATAAAATTAAAGAAGCAAGCCCCAACATTACACTAGGTTGTATAATGGGAAAAGTTAAGGTGGAAAAACATAACCCACAGCTGTGGGAGGAAATTTTAAAGATGTGTAATGATATTTCCACTGCTATGGAGGTTACTGATATAGCCAAAAGTAAAAATATTAAAGATGGAAGGATGGTTTATCGTAGCTTGGGGATTGATCCAACAAGATACCGTTTATCTTCAGAATCTTTATTAAGAAGGGCAATAAAAGGTAAAGATTTATATCAAGTTAATAACGTTGTGGACATAAATAACTTAATTTCCATAAAGTCAAAGTACCCTGTTTGTACCTATGATGTGGAAAAATTAAAAGGTACTATAAAGTTTACTGTTGGTGAAGCAGGAGATTTCTATGAGGGAATAGGACGAGGCATGTTTAATGTTGAAAATTTTCCAGTATTTGAAGATGGGGAAGGAAAGTTTGGTAGCACTACATCAGATTCTGAAAGAGCCATGATTACCAATGAAACTAAAGAGTTTTTAATGATTTTGGTTTCCTTTAATGGTGATAAGGCTATGGAGGCATATTTAAATGAAGCAGTTGATTTATTAACTAAATATGCCAGTGGTGAAGGGTTATTATATCAATGTATTAAAGGAAGTGGCAATTAAATTTAATGATAAATTTCTAAGAATGAGATGAGCATAGAACAGTATTGCAAAGAGATGGGGTGTATTATGTTGAATGAGGAAGATAATGTTAAAGCACAAAATATTGAAAATAAAAGTTGTTGAGCTGTAGACACCACAAAGTCTTCTGGGTTGGAAGATAAAATAATAAAAAAGTTTAATAACAAAAATGAAGAAAGTATAAGTGATGACAAAATATTGCATTTAGTTTCTGGAACAATAGATTCAAGTATTGGGGAAATAAAAAAAATTACAGAAGAATGGTTAATGAAGGATACCTTAGGGGCTATTTCTGTACGTTTAGGTTTTGGTAGAGATACATATAAAGTACCTACGGGGCTATATGCCCTAGGAAATCCCAACTCTGACTCACCGGTATTAGTAACAGCCAACTATAAACTTACATTAGATTACGTAAGAAGAGATATAAATGGTTTAGATGTATGGATATTAATAATTGATACAAAAGGCGTTAATGTTTGGTGTGCAGCAGGAAAGGGAACTTTTTCTACAGAAGAAATTATATATCAAATAAAAAAATGTAAGTTAGAAAAGTTAGTAAATCACAGGGAGTTAATTCTCCCGCAACTGGGGGCACCTGGGGTAGAAGCCTATCAAATATTAAAATATACAGGATTTACTGCCCATTACGGACCTGTAAGTTCAAAAGATATAAAGGCATATCTCAAAAATAATAAAAAAGCTACAACAGAAATGAGAAAAGTAAACTTTAATACAGTAGATAGATTAACAGTTGCAGTGTTAGAGTTGGTTCATAGTATAAAATTATTATCCTATATATTTTTACTAATTTTAATAACTACAATATTTAGTGAAGTATCATTTAATGGATATAGCAAATTCCTTATAGCGCTAAATAATACAATTCCGTATTTAGTTGCAATAATAATTGGTTCAATATTTGTACCGTTATTATTACCTTTTATACCATTTAAAATGTTTTCAGTGAAAGCATTAGTTTTGGCAGTATTGTGGAGTTTCGTAGTAATAAGGTACAAAGAAGTGTTTATGTATATAAATGATTGGAGGGTTTTGACAGCACATGTTTTAGGTTTGACCTCTGTTATCGTATATTTAGGTTTAAATTTTACTGGGTCTTCAACCTATGTTTCTTTTTCTGGAGTTTATAAAGAAACCATTCTCACAATCCCAGTATTAGTAGTGGCTATTTTTATGTCACTGGCATTATTGGTAAGTAAAATCTTTATATAACTATAGGGGGAATCAAATTGACAATGACTTATTTGAGAAATGTAGCAAAAATAAGCTTAAAGACGGAAAAGTGCATTGGTTGCGGTATATGTGTAAATGTATGTCCCCATGAAGTTTTCATAGTTAATAATAGAAAAGCAGTTTTAAAATATAAGGATAATTGTATAGAATGTGGTGCTTGTGATAAAAATTGCCCTTTTAAGGCAATTGAAGTAAAGGCTGGGGTTGGATGAGCCTATGCAATCCTAAAAGGGTGGCTTACTGGTAGTAAGCCTTGTTGTTAATAAAATAAATTTTTTGAGAACTCTAACATCTTAGGGTTCTTTTTTCATGATAAATATGGTAATATAATTTAGATATTTACAAATCAACATTCGGTATGTGGCAATTAATTTAAACTTATAACTAAATATAGTTCGGTTTTTAACTTAACAAAAAATGTAGTAACCTACTAATAAATCGTTATATTTAATTTTTTATAATAATCTAAAAAGTTCATTTCAAGAATATTAGTAATATATTTTAATTAGTAAGAATGATAGCTCACAAGACATCATACATTTTAATAAATATAATAAGTTTAAATGTAAATTTTTTAAATAACAGTAACATAACAATCAAAAATTATAATGAATAGAGAATAAAAATTTAAATAAATTAATTTTTTTAAGGGGAAATTTTATAATAAAGGGGGCAAGTTTTAAATAAAGTTTTTACAGGGGAAATAGGTGGAATAATAAAAGATGAAAGGAGTATATTAATGAAAAAAAATTTAACTAGGGCTTTAAGTTTTATATTATTATTTTTCATGTTATTTTCAAATTTATTCAATTCTACAACATCATTAGTTTTTGGACAAGATGTAGTACCATCATTTAGATTATTACAAAATGGAGATTTTGAAGAATGGAGCGGTAGTACACCTGTGGGTTGGATGGGTTCTAAAAGCAATATTCCAGTATCTGCAATGATTAAATATACTCAAAGTAGCAAATCTGGTGGAACTGCTGTTCAATTAATAGAGACGGGTACGGCTAACGGCGACCATAAAAGATTCAACAGTAAAGCCTACTCTATTATAGCAGGAAAGGAATATACTGTAACCTACTGGGTTCGAGGCAAGGGACAAATAAGAAATGCCTTCTATAGAGATGGAAATTATTCGGCATACTCTGCCTATACTGTGGTGGATTCTTTAGAATGGCAACCAATTACATATAAATTTTCTTATGCAAAGTCCGTAAATGATGTAGAACTAATATTTTCTGTACTAAAAACCAGTGCAGAGAAAGATCATATCCAAATAGATGATGTGCAAGTTTTTGCTGAACCAGATCCAGCACCAGTTGTTGAACCCGTTACAGCAAATGTACCCAATGGTGCTGTGGAGGCAGGTACCTTAGTAAGTTTAGACACTACAACCACAGGGGCTTCAGTTTATTATACCAACAATGGAGAAACCCCCACTAAGGAATCTATTCCATATACTGAACCTATTGTTATCGATAAGACCACAACAATAAAGGCTATAGCTTTTCTAGGACCTGATGCCAGTTCGGTTACTACCTATCAATATACAGTGGTAACACCGTCGACTTATACTAATATTTCGGTAGTTAAAACATTACCAAAAGATTCGGATATAACAATTGAGGGAATCGTCACCACAAAGCCAGGTAGTTTTGGTGGTAAAGGGTTTTATATTCAAGATGCAACTGGAGGTGCTTATGTATTTCATTCCTCCAACGATTTTGGAGTTACAAGGGGAAATACCGTAAGGGTTACAGGGAAAACATCTGAATATAATGGGGGTTTTCAAATTACACCCATCAGTGTTGAGATTGTTTCCAACACCAGTGTAGAACCACAACCTGTTGAAATTAATTTATCAACAGTTGAAAAAGAAAACGAAGGAAAGCTAGTCAAAATTAATAATGTATCAGTAACAAACATTGCTGTTAGTTCTCAAAAAACAGCAACCATAACAGTAACAGATGGTATAAATACCAGAAATGTTATTTTAGACAATAGAACAGGGCAAAACTCAGATGATGTATCAGCTGTTTTAAAAGTAGGGGATGTACTAGACGTTATTGGTGTAGTAGGTCACAACACCAATGGACATAGGTTATTATTAAGAAGTGTAGAAGACTTAGTTTTAGGAGATGAAACTACAGTTTCAATTGTAAAGGCAACACCTAATTCGGGGGCAGTAATAGCTGGAACAGAGGTAACTCTTTCAACATCTACTAAGGATGCTACTATTTTTTATACAACGACAGGTGGAGAACCAAGTACACCTTATACTGAACCAATTATAATTAACGAAGCAACTATAATACATACCAAAGCAGTAAAGGGCGGATTAGAGGATAGTAATACCAGTAGCTACTCTTATACAGTTGTTGAAGCTATTGGAGATACAGTAACGATAGAAAGAGCAAAACAATTACCTGTAAATACAGAAACCAACATAGAAGGGATAGTAACTGCTGTTTATGGAAATCGTGAAGCATACATTCAAAACAGTATTGCGGGTATCCAAATTAATATTGTTGGAATAGATACTAAAGTAAAAGTTGGGGACTTCATTAGTGTAAAGGGTAAAGTAAGCGAGTTTAGAGGGGAAGTGCAATTTCTTCCTACAAAGTTAGATGATATTACAGTAATAAGCAGAGATAATACTCTTCCAGAAGCTGTAAAGGTAACTTTAAAGGATGCGGGGCAAGCCGATGGAAATATCAGTATTACTAAAGCCTTAACCGAATATCAAGGAAAAGGTAAAACAATTACAGTTAGGGGAGTCATTACAAATAAGTTACCTAATGGTGAATATGCTATGGAAATAGCAGACTTAAAAGACCCATCTAAAGTAATGAATGTACAATTAATTGAAGGGTATCGTCAGTTTAATATTACAGAAAAGCACAACCCCAGTGCTTTAGGAAGAATTGTATTAGTAACGGGTCAAGAAGAAAATTATAACAATAAACCAGCTATTAAACGGGTAGGTAAGTATGACTCCACCACAAAAATCACCACATTTGATAAGTATCATGTTGGTTTTGACATTGAAGGAATGCGTATAACTACAGGAAGTTTTGAAGTAACAGGTAAAGATGCAAATGGTTTGTTTGTTAAAGACGGCGATGGAAGTAGTTATATTTATACAGGAAGGGCTACCAACTTTCAGTTGGCACAAATTAAAATAGGAGACTGGTACTCTGTAACAGGTACAGTAGCATTCTACGATAAAACACAAATTAAACTGGCAGATGGTAAAGACTTAGTATTTCAAGTGCCACCAGGGCAACAAGACCCAAGGGAGCCACTGGTTTTAAATGCAAAACCAGGAAACTTTGTATCAATTTTTGATAATAGTCCTTTAATTTCTGCAAATATAGAAAAAACAGAGGATGACATCAAATTTGAAGAGGTTAAACTATTTTTAGATGGAGACTTAGTGGAGCATCAGTTGGATGAAGGAAGTATGTTGATTACATATCAAGCTACAGATCTTTATTTAGGTCAACATGATGTAACCATCCATGTCCCAGATGTTGCTGGTAGAGAAAAGGTATTTAAGTGGCATTTTTCTGTGGCAAAACAACAACCAAATTATAAGTTTTTCTTTGGTGTTCCCCACTCCCATACAGCCTATTCAGACGGAGCAGGTACACCTACACAAGCCTTTGAACATGCAAGGGGTAACGGGTTAGACTTCCTTGTGGCAACAGACCACTCCAACTGGTACGATGGTGTTAAGGAAGGGAACTTTGAATTTAATGCAGGTAGAAACGAATATGTTGAAACAATGAACCCCAAAACAAGTGCGCCATCTTCTTGGTGGAAAACCAGACTAGAAGCAGAAGCTGTTAATCAAAAATATGCCGGTGACTTTTTAGCTATTAGAGGTTTTGAAATGACTTCAAGTATTTGGGGACATATGAACACCATTAACAGTAGTAGTTATGTGGAAGCTAAAAAACAAATGGTACCTTTAAAGGACTATTATAATTGGATGTTGGACGTATCTACTAGACCAGGCGAAAATGTATTTAATATGTTTAACCATCCAAGTTGGCCTGATGACTCCTTTAGTAACTTAGCTTACGTAAACAATTTAGATCGTCATATAAATGGTATTGAGGTGGGTAACGGAGCACCACCCTATAGTTATCATAGATCGGAAGGACACTACTTTAAGGCATTAGACAATGGCTGGAGATTAGGTGCAATGAATGCACAGGATAACCATTCCACCAACTGGGGGGATCCAGATAATTTAACTGTTATTATTGCAGAAGATTTATCTACAGACAATTTAATTGATGCTATGAATGCAAGAAGAATGTATTCCACCGAAACCAAGAGTCTGCATTTAACAGTGAAGGGTAACGGACATTGGATGGGTAGCGTTATAGATATTGCAGTAGGGGAAGAAATTGACTTTGAAGTATTGGCGGAAGATACTAAAGTAAAAATAGATAAATTACAACTAATTACCAATGGTGGCCATATACTTGATGAAAAAGAATTTCAAGATGGAACAAATAGTGCAGAATGGAACTTTTCTGTGACGGCAACCGGTGGAGCTGAATGGTTTGTTATAAAAGTAATCCATAGTAATGGTGCATGGGGAACTGCTTCACCAATCTTTGTTATGGAAGGGGAAAATGACGTAAAACTTACAGGGATTAAAGTTGATCCAAACCCAACTTTACCAGGCGTAGAAACAAAGTTAGAAGCTACTGTAAGTAATATGGGTATTAGACCTGTTTCTGGAATGGAAGTTAAGTTTTACCTAAATACCATTTCTGAAAATAACTTAATAGGTAGTGCCACCTATGAAGAGGCTTTAAATTCAGGTGGTAGCATAAATCTTTCAACAATTTGGATTCCAAATGTATATGGTCAACAAAGAATTATTGCTAAATTAACTGATATTGTAGGGATTACAACCGTTACAGAAATATCCTCTAATGTAAAAATTGTAAAACCTATTGGTAAGAAAATTTTATTTGATGGTGGCCATGGAAATGCCGATGTTCCAGGTACAGTAGTAAAAATAATTGATATGTTAAGGTTATATGGCTATGAAGCTACCATTAATTATCAACCAATTACACCACAATTATTATCTAATGTGGATGTATTGATTATTAATACACCTTTAAAGGTTGATAACACCTTCTCTTTAGAAGAAGAACAGGCAATTGCAGATTGGGTTAAGGCTGGTGGATCTATAATGTTGGCGGCAAAATCCAATCATAATCAAAACAGTACATTATTTAATAGTATGATGGAAAAAATGGGAACTACAATACGATTTAATGATGATAACATCTATGAGCCTGTAGGTTCAAGTAAGTATACGGGGGGAATGACTTGGTCAATTATGATGTCAAATCTTCCAGAAACCCAAAGTGGCTTAAATAGAAATATGGAGGCAATTAGAATATTCAGTGGTAATTCATTAATCCATAAAGATATGAAGCCATTGATAAACAACCCAGCTACAGGGTTAGAAATTTTATTGACAGCCAATGACACCTCCTACAATGCTTTACCGGGGCCTAATGCCTATGTTTATAATAGGGAAGGTGAGCTAAATGGTGAAACAATACCAGTCATCGCTAAAGAACTAGTAGGTAATGGTAAAATTGTTGCAGCAGGTAGACATTTCTATTCAGACTTTGAAATAGGAAATGCAGTTAGTAATACAGCTTTAACCCTTCAAGTAATTGACTGGTTGGCTGGTTATAACAGAATAAGAACCATTGAAGATATAAGACAAAATGCTAAAGTTGGTGACGTGGTTACTGTAAGGGGAGTTGTTACAGCTCCAACAAATCATTTCTTTGACGTGTTTTATATACAAGATGAGACTTCAGGGGTTTCTGTATACGGTTCTCAAGCTAAAAATAATTTACCTATAGGTACAGAAGTTATTGCTACAGGTAGTGTGGTATACTTTGAAGGAGAATTGGAATTAACCTTTGAAAACTACGATTTTGAGGTGATTAAAGTAGGACCAGTTGACAAGGTAAATCCACAAATATTTACAACTAAAGAGGCAATGTCACCAAATAATACAGGTAAATTAGTTACTACAACAGGAACAATTGTTGACTATAACACCATTGATGGTAATTTCACTATTGATGATGGAAGTGGAGCAGCTTTAATTCAAATTGATGGTTATCTTGGTTTAGAGATGGAAAGATTTAAGATGGGGGATCGTGTATCGGTGACTGGAATAGCTTCCATAGGTGCAGCAGGTGGGAGAATTCGTGTTAGATTCCACGAAGATTTAAAACTAGCTGGTGGAACCGTAGTAGTGCCAGATCCAGTGGTGAAACCAAACCCAGTAATTCCTACTCATGCCAGTGAAAAGATAACAAATAGGGTTGCAAGAAGGGTTTTAAAGTTGGAGGAAACAACTGTAAAGTATGAAGAAGTAACTATTTTCTTCCCACAGAAGGCTTTTGATAAAGATATTCTATTGTCTATAGAAGTACTGGAGGATATTAAAAAACTTCCAATGGCTAAAAAACATAATATAATTAGTAAAGTTCTTGAAATAACTAAAGATGTTTCTGGTGATTTCAATAAATCATTAAAAATATCTATCCCATTTGAGAAAGAAAAGGTTGATATTAATAAGCATGAAGTAGTTATATGCTGGTTAAATGAAGAAACCAATGAATGGGTGGCGTTAGATAATATTGTTGTTGATTATACCAATGGTATAGTAACTGGTGAAGTGAATCATTTTACAAAATTTGCAGTTCTTCTTAATGACAAGGAAGTACCATCAACTGTATTTAAGGATATAAAAGACCATTGGGCACAATCTGTTATAGAAGAATTGGTTATGTTAGGTGCCATTAATGGTTATGCTGATGGAACTTTTAAACCAGAAAGAAATATTACCAGAGGAGAATTTGTTAAAATAATTGTAAATGCCTTCAAGCTAGAGGCAAAGACTGGAAAGGTTTTTGCCGATACAGAGAAACATTTTGCTAGAAATGAAATTGCTACAGCCTTTGCTTACGGAATTGTTAGTGGCTATGACGATACTACATTTGGAGCAAATGATCCTATAACTAGAGAACAAATGGTGGCAATGCTTATAAGACTAACAGGGCTAAAAGAAATTTCCAATGAAAAAATATTTAGCGATGAAGACACCATTTCAGCTTGGGCAAGTGAGGCGATAAGAATAGCTGTTGGGAACAATATTATTGGTGGTTATCCAGACAATACATTTAGACCTAAAGGGAATACCACTAGGGCAGAAGCAGCCAATACAATATTAAGAACAATGAAAACAGTTCAAACTAAAACTAAATAAAACTTTAGTAATTTTATTTTAAAGATGGAAGTCCTTTAGTTTATTGCCCTAGGGGACTTCTCCTCTTAACAATGGGAGGTAATTTTGTGAAAAATAAAGTAGCATATCTTTCGATTGCAATTATTATTATAATAGCAGTTACTACTATTTACTCTGCTACAACCTTTTATGAAGGCTTTCAACTAAGAAAAAAAGATGTAGCCTTTGAAAGGGCTAAAGTCTTACAAGTGGTTTCTGAAAATCTTAATGAAGATCGTACAATTTCAGGTCTATTTTTAGGACATCAAAATATTGAGTTGGAGGTTTTAACAGGGGAACATACTGGTACAATAATGACCATAAGAAATCCTATGGGAAGAATGTATAATGTCCATGCTAAAGAAGGTATGGAAATAATCGTAAGTATTTATGGAGATAATGGAGTAATAGAAAGTTTAAGGGTATATACCTATCAAAGGAGTCATGTAATTTATTTTTTACTGGGTTTATTTTTTATAGTTTTAATAGGAATAGGCAGGCTAAATGGACTTAAATCTATAGCATCCCTTACCTTTACAGGAATTATGATTATAGGCTTTTTAATTCCATCTGTTATTAGGGGAATGAACCCTATAATAGCTGCTATTATAACCGTTGCCCTTTCTGCCACCGTTACTTTTTATTTAATCAGTGGATGGACAAAAAAATGCTTTACTGCTATATTGGGTACTGTTATAGGTGTATCAGTAGCAGGGACAATCTCCTACTGGGC
Organism: uncultured Alkaliphilus sp.; assembly: GCA_938074565.1. Lineage (GTDB taxonomy): Bacteria > Bacillota > Clostridia > Peptostreptococcales > Natronincolaceae > Alkaliphilus. Next base: position 254,219 of record CALJEQ010000006.1, read on the forward strand.
AGGTAAATTAGCATATTTGTCAGGGATTACAATGGAGAAGTCAGAACAACTAATGTATATAGCTGATGAAACTGATTTGCAGGTTAAAGGGTTAATGTTTGCTGCCATTTTAATAGCGTCTTTAGGGGCTATAATGGATGTGGGGATGTCTATGTCATCATCCATATTTGAACTAAACAGTGTCAATAATAAATTAACTAAAAAACAGTTGTTTACTTCTGGAATGAATGTAGGTAAAGACATTATTGGAACAATGGCTAATACCCTCATATTAGCTTTTACAGGAGGGTTACTTAATATAATTATTATTTTTATGGCATATAAAATGCCTTATCACCAATTGGTTAATTTAGATATTATATCCATAGAAATAATACAAGCTTTAGCAGGAAGTATAGGTATTGTTTTAACCGTACCTATAACAACAGCCATAGCAACTTTAATGGTTAAAAAATAAAGGGCTACAGGAAAGGCGGATTATTAATGAAAACTTCCAAACAATCGGTAATAATAGATAGACTTGTAGGTGAATTTGCGGTAGTAGAGTATGGAGATGGAAAAACCTTTAATTTACCTAAAGTTATGCTACCCAAAAGTGTTAAAGAGGGGGATATAATTAAACTGGAATGTGCCATTGAAGAAGATAAGACATCAAAAAGAAAGAGTGAAATGGAGAATTTAGCAAAAAAATTATTTAAGTAGTAAATTTTGCAATGTATATATTATAAGTAACTAGAAAAAAGCATAATCTCTAACTGTCTTTTAGAATCATTATCTTAAAGAACTGATATTTTTAATACGCACTTATTTTCATTCCTTTCTATTTGTTTGTCTAGTCAACTAACATTTTAAAAGGAAATGAAGATGAGTGCGTTATTTTTGTTGAAAATAATGCAGAAGTTTTTTACAGACCAAATTTTATTATAGAACTTTTCTAAAAAATTTATAAAATTTTTTAGAAATAACAGACAAATAATGGAATTTAACGTTTATTATGGTATAATAGTAAATATATTAAAAATTAAGAACAACACCATACTATACAATTTATAAAGTTAGATAAAAAACAGCTAAATAAGTATAAACAAAATTTTATGTTCTATAGTTAAATTGTAAAGAAAATAGTGTTTTATATTGTATTAAAAAAATAGATTAAAGGCAGGTACACTGTTATGAACTATAAGGATAATAAGGTGCTTTATATAAACTTATCACAGAAAGAGGTTTATCAAAAAGAAATAACATCCGAAGATAGAAAAGATTTTATAGGTGGAACTGGAATTAATACAAAGATATTATATGAGTCTGAAGCAATGTATAATGATGCTTTATCCGAAAAAAACATTCTTATTTTTGGTGCAGGACCTGCTGTTGGATCAGGCCTGTTGGCAGGAAATAGGTGTACAATAACTGCCAAAAGTCCAATTACTGATTTATATGGTGATTCAAACGTTGGAGGAAGATTCTCCACAATGATGAGGTCTGTGGGTTTTGATAATATAGTGGTTACTGGTAAGAGTAATACTCCAACATATGTATTTATTAATAAAGTTGGTGAAATACAATTTTTTGATGCAACTGAAATATGGAGTTTAAGAACAGATGAAGTTACAGATTTTATAGAAAATAGGCATGGTAAGCATTGTACAGTTGCTTCTATTGGGCCAGCTGGTGCTAATTTAGTTCGTTTCTCTAATATAATTATAGATAAAAAACATGCAGCTGGAAGAATGGGAATGGGCTGTGTTATGGGGTCTAAAAATTTAAAGGCAATTGTTATTGAAGGGGATAATTCTGAACTACTCACTTGTAATCTAAACAAAGTTAAAAGATTAAATAATAGGTGGATTAGAAGTATTGAAAAATCTGTTATATCTACAATATTAAGATTTAATGGCACTTTATTCTTGATAAAAGAGTATAATGAGAATCAAAGAATTATTGTGAAAAATTGCAAGACAAATCACGATGAAGAAATTGCAAATATTTATGCTGAAAAATTTAAGACAAAATATGAAACAAACAGAAAAGCATGTAACAATTGTACTGTTGCTTGTTCTAAAGAATATGAAATAAAAGAAGGTAAGTACAAAGGCGAAAAAGGAGATAGATTAGATTATGGATCTGTAATAAGTGTTGGTTCAAACTTAGGAGTGTTTGATTGGTCTGGAATAATACATTTAAAAATATTAATTGATCATCTTGGGTTAGATACCATTGAACTTTCTGGCGTACTTGCTTTAGTGCTAGAATGTCAAGAAAGAGGTTTCTTGAGTAAAGAAGTTGTTAATGGAAAAATATATAAATTTGGTAATGTTGAAGATATTGAAGAATTAATTTATATGTTAGTGAATAGAAAAGGGATAGGCAATACTTTAGCAGAAGGTACATATCGAGCGGCTAATATTTTAAATGTTTCTGATTATATATTTTGTATAAAGAAATCTATGTCAGGTCCTTTATCTAAAAGAAGATTAGCTTGGGCATTGGGCTATATAACAAGTACAAGAGGTGGTGACCATTTAAAAAACTTTCCTTTTACAACTCTATCTTGTGGTTACTTTGCACAACTTGTTTCTAAATATATTTTTAATGTAGATCCCCAAAAAATAGTATCCAATCCTGAGGACAAAGGACGCATAGTTTGGTGGCATGAAAACTATAAATATATAGTTGATGCAATGGGCTTGTGTGCTTTTGCTATTCAGGGTTTGCCAAGTACAGGAAATGCATACTTTCAAGATTTTGCTGATATAATGAATGCCATGTATGAAATAGAAATGACTGATGAAGATGTTTTTAGGGCAGCTGAACGTATTTATCAACTTCAAAATTCTTTTAATATAAATTGTGGACTAAAGATAGAAGATTATAGGTGGCCTGAACGTAAGAAAGATGCTGACATTAGTGATGAATATATTGAAGATATTTCAATAAACAATCTATTAAAAGTACAAGGTATGTTATTAGATTATTTTCTATATAGAGGCTTGACTGTTGAAGGGAAACCAACTACTAAAAGATTTTTAGAATTAGGGTTAAATAAGTATATTGAAAGAGCCAATACAATACAGCTAGAAGATGTTAAGCTCTTTAAAGAAAGACTAAGTACAGTTAATTTAAATGCAAAAATAAAAATGAGAGATAAAATCAAGCGGAATTTTTTAGCTGCATTAATTAGAAGAAAAATTAAAAAGACAGATCAAGAAGAAAGAAATGATAAGGTGCAATAGTTAAAAAATAACTTTTTATATTTTAGGAGGTAATGATAATTGAAGAAAATTATGTTTGTTAGTTTTCCAATACCAGGTCATGTAAATCCTACAATTAATTTTTGTAGAGAACTGGGAGATTTGAATGTTAAAGTTTACTATTATACACTAGAGAAACTATTTTCTAAATTTGATGGTATAAAGAATATTGAGTTATGTAATTATCCAAAAGAATTTGCTGAATATTATGATTTGAAGAACGAAGAATATTCTCAAAATCCAGTAAAAAAATACAGACCATTTTCTTTATTAAACTTATTTTATTCATTTGCAGAGATACTGACACCCTATATGATTGAAGAAGTTGAGAAAATAAAACCAGATTTAATTATATGTGATCCTTTTAGTATATGGGGGAAAGCTGTATCACGTTATTTTAATATACCTTGGATAAACTTTTTTTGTGCTCCAGTTGGTGACTTTTTAAGTTTAAAGGAGTGTCCAAGCTTTATACGTGGAATATTAAAATCACTTGTTTTAGATTATGATCAAATACACAATATAAAAAAAACTAAGAGACGAATTGCTAAGAAATATGGAATAAACACTGAAAAGCTAAAGGATATATTAACACCACAAGGAAAGTATAGTATTGTTATGACATCAAAAGAATTTCATCCTAACGGAGATAAGTATCCAAGTAATATAAAATTTGTTGGACCTGCTCATGTAGAAAACTGTATTATTCCTGACGATAAAGACACTATATTTATTAGTATAGGTACAATTTTACAGAGTGATACTTTTTGGGATACATGTATTTCTGCAATCAAAGATCTAGGATATAAAGTGGTTATCTCCTTTGGAAATGTAGAAATGAATAAAATAAATACTAAAGACTTACATGAAAATGTAATTATACATAAGAATCTCTCTTTAGATGAATTTAGATGTGTGTTAAAGAAATCTGTATTATTTATCTCCCACGGTGGATTTAATAGTATCACAGACTCTATACTTTACAAAACTCCTTTATTAGTTTGCCCTACTACTCCAGAACAAGCTACAAATGGTGAGATGATTGAAGCGTATGGTTGTGGAATGTTGTATCCTTATAAGAAAATAGAGGAAATAAAATTACGTGAAAAAGCCCTTGAAATAATAAATAATCCTAATAGAAGAAGTGGTTTAGAAAAATACAGGCAATCATTTTTAGATTCATTAGGTTGTAAAAAGGCGGCAGAAGACTTGGTTAAAGAATTTAATCTAAGTTAGTATTAATAATTGAGGAAATTGCATAATTGATTTTGAATGTATTGACCCTGTTATGGGTCTTTTTTTTATCTTTAAAAACAAAGATAAATAACCTGTTTTAAATTAGATATATAGAACATACATATGTACTATATGTAAAATATGGACTTTAGTGGGTTTAAAACATTGGTATAAAAATTAAAGTTATATTATCTAAGTTAAAGGAGGTAAAGTTTATGGTTCACTTCTCTGAATTAATTAAAAAAGACAGAGTGGAAAGTAAAAAACAGCATTTTAATGGAAGTTTTTTAGATTATCTTGAAATACTCAAAGAAGATCGAAACCTTTGTATGCTGGCACATCAACGTATGTATGATGTAATTATGGGTAAAGGTGTAGAAGTTATAAACACAGAGGAAAACCCCAGTCTTAGAAGAATTTATGGAAATGATATTATCAAAAGATATAACTTTTTCAAAGACGACTTTTTTGGTATAGATAAAACTCTAATGAAATTGGTTAGATACTTTCATACAGCATCAATGCAGGGAGAAGAGTCTAGGCAAGTCCTTTACTTAGTTGGGCCTGTTGGAGCAGGTAAATCTTCCATTATGGAAGCCTTAAAAAAGGCTTTAGAAAGTAGCCCTCCCATTTATGCTTTAAAGGATTGCCCTATTAGAGAAGAACCTCTTCACTTAGTCCCTAAACATTTAAGGGATGATTTTGAAGGAATATTGAAGGTTAAGATTGAAGGAGACTTATGTCCTGTATGTCGTTATCGACTAATACATGAATATAACGGTGAGTATGAGAAATTTCCTGTTGAGACAGTGGACTTTAGTATACGTTCAAGAAAAGGAATTGGAGTTGTTCCTCCCGTTGATCCCAACAATCAGGATACTTCTGTATTAATAGGTTCTGTAGATATTTCTAAATTAGACCTTTATCCTGAAGATGATCCACGAGTAATGTCTTTAAATGGAGCATTTAATGTAGGTAATAGAGGGTTGGTGGAATTTATAGAAGTATTTAAAAATGAGGTGGAATACCTTCATACCATGATTACTGCCACACAGGAAAAAAGTATACCTTCCCCTGGAAAAGGCTCTATGATTTATTTTGATGGTATAATATTAGCCCACTCCAATGAAGGAGAGTGGAATAAATTTAAGGCAGACCACACTAATGAAGCTATTTTAGATAGAATTGTTAAAATAGAAGTACCCTATTGTACTGAATTAAGTGAAGAAGTTAAAATTTATAATAAAATATTGAAAAAAAGTAAATTTACCCCCCACATAGCCCCTTATACTCTAGAAGTTGCATCAATGTTTGCTATATTAACACGTTTAGCTCCTTCTAATAAGGTAGACCCAATTACTAAGTTAAAAATATATAATGGTGAAGAAATAGTTGAAAAAGGAAACATTAAAAAAGTTGATATAATCGAATTAAAAGAAGAAGCAGTAAATGAGGGGATGACAGGTATCTCCACAAGATTTATTATGAAGGCTTTAGATAATGCAATGGCAGAATCGGAACATAATTGTATTAATCCTATAGGGGTTTTAGAAACCATAATAAAGTCTGTTAAGGAGTTGGCTATTGGTGATGAAGAAAAGAAAAAATACTTAAACTTCTTACAAGATGCCATCAAAAAAGAATACCATAGTATATTAGAAAAAGAAGTAACGAAGGCTTTCATTTATGGTTATAGAGAACAGGCAGAGGACTTATTTAACAACTATTTAGATCATGCAGAAGCCTATGTTAATAAAACAAAAATTAAAGATAGTAGCACTGGGGAAGAGTTAGAACCAGATGAAAAGTTCTTAAGGTCAATAGAAGAACAGATTGGCATACCCACCAGTGCAGCAAAAGGATTTCGTCAAGATGTAACCACCTACATGTTCTATGTAATGAGAAAAGGTGGAAAGATAAATTATGCTTGCTATGAGCCATTAAAAGAAGCTATAGAGAAAAAACTTACTGCTTCAGTAAAAGAATTGAGTCGTGTTATTACTAGAACTAAAGTAAGGGATAATGAACAAAAAGAAAAATATAATGCAATGGTGGAAGAAATGAAGAGAAATGGTTACTGTGATCATTGTTGTAATGTAATACTAAAATATGCCGCTAATAATCTTTGGAAAGATTAGTGGGGTGATGGTGTGGCAACATTTCGTGAGTTTGATGGTAGAGGTAGGGATAGAGCGGCAGAAGATCGAAGAAGACATCGTGAATTGGTGGAGGACTCTATTAAGAGAAATATAGTAGACATTATTGCAGAAGAAAGTATTATAGGTGAAAATAAAAACAAAAAAATAAAAGTACCAATTAGAGGAATTAAAGAATATCAATTTATCTATGGAAAGAACAAACCAGGGGTTGGCGCTGGTGATGGTAATGAAAAAAGAGGCGATAAAATTAGTCAAGAAGAGATGAAGGGGGAACAGGGACAGGGAAAAGACCAGGCAGGTAATGGAGAAGGGGAGGATATTTACGAAACAGAAATAACGCTGGAAGAGTTAATTAATTATCTTTTTGACGATCTTGATTTACCCTTCTTAGAAAGAAAGAAATTTAATGAAATTGAAACGGAAAAAAATTTCAAGAAGTTAGGCTATCAAAGAAAAGGCATTCCACCTAGATTAGCCAAGAAAAAATCTGTAGTGGAAAAAATAAAGCGTGAAAAAGCCTATGAGTTGGGAAGAAAAAATGCTGAAATAGAAGATCATCTGGAAGAAAATAAAAGATTTCCCTTTAAGGAAGATGATTTAAGATATTTCCGTATACGGCAAGATGTAAAAAAAGAAACCAATGCAGTTGTTATATGTATTATGGACACATCAGGTTCAATGAATATTAATAAAAAATATATTGCCAGAAGTTTTTATTTTCTATTATATCAATTTGTAAAATCTAAGTACCTTAATGTTGAAGTGGTTTTTATCTCCCATTCTACAGTGGCTAAGGAAGTAAGTGAAGATGAGTTTTTTCATAAAGTAGAATCGGGTGGAACATATATAAGTAGTGGTTATGAAAAGGCTTTAGAAGTTATTGATAAAAGGTATAACCCATCAATATGGAACATCTATGCCTTTCATTGTAGTGATGGAGATAACTGGGTGGAAGATAATGAAAAAGCTGTTAAAATGGCAGCAGAATTATGTAAAACCTGTAATCTTTTTGGATATGGAGAAATTCAATTGGGGTATTATCGCCCTGTGAGTAAAATAAGGTCAGAATATATCAGTAAAATTAAAGAAGAGAATTTTTCAATTGTAACAATGACAAGAAAGGAGGATATTATTCCTGCTCTCAAAAAAATGCTAGACAAAGAAAAAGGGCTTAGGGAATGATCACTTTGTCTATGATGGAATACACGATAGAACAATTGGAAATATGGAACAATCGAATAGAACAAATTGTTAAGGCGGAGGGTTTAAACTGTTATCAACAGGAATTTGAAATATGTAGTTATGAAGATATGTTGTGTTATGAAGCTTATGTGGGAATGCCCTCCCACTATCCCCACTGGAGTTATGGTAAAGCCTATGAAAGGAGCAAAACCCTCTACTCATATAATTTAAAAGGTCTAGCCTATGAAATGGTCATCAATTCTGATCCATGTCTTGCTTATTTAATGAGGGAAAATACACTTTTATTACAGATATTAACCATTGCCCATGTATACGCCCATAATGACTTTTTTAAAAATAATCGTATCTTCACCGAAGGAACCAATGCAGATTATACTTTGGAAATGTTTAAAAATCATGCCACTAGAATAAGAAAGTATATTAAAGATCCTAGTATAGGATATGAAAAGGTGGAACGAATTTTAGATGCTTCCCATGCCATTAAATTTCAGACAACTAGAGTTGTAGGAGCTAAAGTGATTTCAGAAGAGGAAAAGAAGGAACAATTGCTGGAAAAATATTATCAAGAATCCAAAGTTAATAGTGTATTAGATGGTAAAAAAGAAATAGATTTTCCAGAATTAAATCGTATTCCTTTAGAACCAGTTGATGACTTGATGAAGTTTATTATTACTTATGGACAGTTAGAAGACTGGGAACGGGATATAATGCAAATTGTAATGGAGGAGACTAAGTACTTTATTCCTCAAATAGAGACGAAAATAATGAATGAAGGATGGGCAAGTTATTGGCATTACAGATTATTAAATCAACTAAACCTTTCACAAGACCTATATATGGAGTTTTTAACTAGACATAATCAAGTTGTTCGACCCTTCCTAGGTTCAATTAATCCATACTATATGGGATTTAAAATATTTATGGACTTAGAGAAACGTTATGGGAAAGATAAAATTTTTGAAGTTAGGGAAATGGAACGGGATCAGTCTTTTATTAGAAAGTATTTGACGGAAGAATTGTGCCAAGAAATGAACCTTTTTCAGTATGATAAAAAAGGTAGAGACTATGAGATTGTGGAAGTAGCTGATGAATTAGGGTGGCAACAAATAAGGAATACCATTGCAAATCAAGTAGGCATGGGGGGAATCCCCTATATTAAAGTTATTGAGTTTAATCAAAAAGATGGATCGCTTGTTTTGGAACATGAATTTGATGGCAGAGAATTAGAATTAGCCTATGCCTATGAAACATTAAAATATGTGAGGGAGTTATGGGGAAATAAAGTGATTTTAAAAACACAAATAGGGCAAGCAAATAAGCTAATTATTTGTGACGAAAATAAAAAAATTACACTACAGGGTTAAAGAAGTGTTTTAACATTAAACATATAGGTATTATTATATTAGAAATTACAGAAGAAGTTTTGAGGGGTAATTTAAATGAAAGTTAATGAAAAAAGCACCTCCTATTTTGGTGCTTTTTTCATTTTATCATAATGCTACAAAACAATTTCCCCAGATATGAAATTTTTCGTTGCTGTATTTTTACTATTAAAGATAACCTCATTTATTTCGCCAAATTCTTCTATCTCGCCTTTATTAATAAAGGCAACATGACTACATAACCTTCTGGCTTGCTGTAAATTATGGGTCACCATAATAATCGTTGGTGAATATTTTGTATAGAATCTCTTTATTGTCTTTTCTAAAACCATCATAGATGAGGGGTCAATATTGGCAGTAAATTCATCTAAAATCAATAAAGAAGGTTGAAAAATAAGCCCTCTAGCCAAAGCAACCTTTTGGGCTTCACCCCCAGACAATGTCCAAGCCTTCTGATCCTTCAAGTTCACTATATCCATTTCTTCTAAAATTTCACAAACACGTTTATTAATTTCTTTACCATCTATTTTTCTTAAAGTAAGGGGGTAGGCAATATTGTTGTAGACGGTTGTTCTTAATAAATAGGGTTTTTGAAAAACTAAGGTCATATCATTAAGTAGTTGTGGGGTGAAGGGATTACTATTATATAATATTTCCCCTGATGTGGCATTTTCTAAGGTGGCTATTATTTTAGCCAACGTACTTTTTCCAGCTCCATTAGGTCCGATAATCCCAAGAAAGGTGGAGGAAGGAATTATTAAGTCTTTTATATTTAAAGTTAGTTTATTTTCATAGTTTTTAATTAATTGTTTAATTTGTAACTCCATAAAAACCCTCCCCTAATCTGCTTATTGAAAATGATATAAAAATGAATTGATGACAAAAGATAATATCAATAAAACAATTCCTATGGCTATGGCATTTTCATAATCCCCCATATTTCTTAACATGGCAATGGTGGTGGTCATAACCCTTGTATGTCCCTTAATGTTTCCACCCACAATCATTACAGCCCCTACTTCAGAAATAGCTCTGCCAAATCCAGATATTATACCTGTACAAATGCTAAAACGTAGTTCCTTTATTAATAGAATTAAGGTTTGGGTTTTATTAGCTCCTAAAGTTTTAGCAACACGTTTTATATCTGCACCTTTTTCTTTAGAAGCAGTATAAAGGGTACCTACTATGATGGGAGAAACTAGTATAAATTGTGCAATAATCATGGCAGTAGGGGTAAAGACTAGACCCAACTGACCAAAGGGACCTTTTCGAGAAATGAAGAGAAAGACAATTAGCCCTACAATAACAGGGGGAAGACTCATCATTGTATAAATAAAGCGTACTACAGCATTTTTAAATATAAATTTCTTTGTTCCAATAAAAATCCCTAGAGGGACAGAAACTAAGGTTGCCAATAAAGTAGAGGTAAGGGAGACATATAAAGATAAAAAAATGATTTCGTAAACCTCTTTATCTAATGAAATTAATATTTTAAATCCGCCTATGATTCCATTAATCATTTCTCTCAATTATATTTCCTCCTAATTTCCTTTAGTTATTTAGCATTTGGAATAAATAACGATTGTCCAAAAATATCTTTGCCAAAACTTTCAATTAGACTTTGACCTTTTTGAGATAAAATCCAATCAATAAACTTTTCAGCTGCCTCAAGATCTATTTTATCATTTTTTTCAGGGTTTACAGCAATAATTCCATATTGATTAAAGAGTTTTTTGTCTCCTTCTACAATAATATCTAATTCAAGGGTATTTTTCATAGATAAGTAAGTGGCACGATCAGTTAAAGTATAACCCATTAATTCATCAGCCATCTGAAGAACTGCCCCCATCCCTTGGCCGGCGGAAACATACCAGTTGCCAGTTGGCTCTATATTCATATCACTCCAAAGTTTCAATTCCACCTTATGGGTACCAGAATCGTCTCCCCTAGAAATGAAGATGCCTTGTTTTTCCTGGATAATGGAAAAGGCATTTAATATGTCTGAAGGTGCTTCTTTAGTAATATTTAGCGGATCTGCTTTGGGGCCTACAAGTACAAAATCGTTATACATAACATCAAATCTTTCAATACCATGTCCTTCTTCAACAAATTTTTCTTCAGATGTTTTAGAGTGTACTAATAGAAGGTCAGCCTCTCCATCTTCTCCCATTTTTAGGGCTTGACCAGTACCAACAGCTACAACTTTAACTTCAATACCTGTATCTTCACTAAAGACAGGAAGAAGGAAATCTAATAGTCCACTGTTTTCGGTACTGGTAGTGGTGGAAAGGATAATACTACTTTGTTTTTCAGTAACATTTGTTTCATTATGTATAGTGGTTGTTGTTGGATTCATTTTTGTAGAACAACCGGAGATAACTGTAACGATTAATAAACAGATTAGCAACAATGATGATCGTAAATTTTTAAATTTTAACATTTTATTTCCTCCTTAGAATTCGAAATATTTATCGAGTAAAAAAAGATTGATTGAAGAGATCCCCCCTTTACGAAAATATAAAAAAAAATATCACAATAGGTGGGGGGAGTAAAGATACATAATACAAAAAAATGCCCTAATGGGCATTAATAATACAACAAAAAAACTGTTATATATTATGACTCCTTTCCACCATGGGAGGCATTATCGTTTCCAATAATACCCTACAGGTTTATATTCCATAAAATCAACAGTAATTTCTAAGGAATATAAACTCGGAGATATGAACTTTATTTGTAGTTTAATTGATTGTATAAAAATTGTCAACTAATATATTAGTATTGAATATACTATGTTTTTTAGTAAATAAATGTCCCATAGACTAATAAGTAGTTACACAAAAACGTAATCTAAGTTATATATTTAGTATTAATTTATTATCATTAATTACCATGTATTACTTCATATAATATACAAAAAATAACTATGGAAGGAATCTATTATGAAAAGAGGTGTCAGTGTATGTCTAGATGGAATGTAGATCCAAATGCGAAAAGAGCTTTAAATGACTATAAAATAGAAATAGCTAATGAATTAGGAATTCATAATGAGATTAGTAACGAAAAAAATAATACTAATAATAACATGACCAAAAAGGTGGCTAGATGGACAGAAGGTAGATTAAGTAAGCGGCGAATGGATTAATTAATAAAAAGCTTTTGACTAAAAAAATGTCAAAAGCTTTTTATATAAGTTTATGTAGAGTGTCAGTTAAAAACTATGCTCTAATGGTTTTAGTCATAACTTTTTGTCCATCAATTACTTCTTCATTAAAACCCATTTTCTTTAAATAGTTTAAATGTTTTTCATTGTTGGAGTAAGTATAGAACCGCTTAAAGCCTAAATTAATAAAATATTTTTGATAATCATTAAAGATATATCCACCAACCTTAAAATCTCGATAAGCAGGAACAGCAAAGTCCACATCAATTACTAAAGTTTCAGAGTCTTTTTTTGTAGCAATAAAGATTCCTGCTGGTACAAGGTTTCTTAAGATATAAAAACCTATAGTATCTTTAGTAAACTTACCAGTATAAGAAGACGATGAAAATCTTTTAATATCCTCTTTGTAAAAATCTAAAAATGCCTTTAAGTATTGGTCTTCTTTACCCATTTCAATTACTTTAAAATATTCTTTTTCAGAATAAATTTTGGTAAGATAATAAATATTAATAATAAAGATAAATGAGTTAATGACACCAACGGGTAAAGCACCTATGGCAAATCCGTAAATAGCGAATAAGAAAGAGCCGAAAAGGTTGTAAATTCTAAGTTTTACAATGGAACTCATAAGTAATGAGATTGCAACTAGGACTGAGGCCAAGTAGCCTAACCATTCTAATAATTGATAGTTCATGTTTATTCCTCCATCATATGTTTTTTTTAAGTGATGTAATATAAATTAAATTACTTCACAAAAATATATTATATTTTATAAAATAAGTTTTGTCTATTTAAACTTAAAATATGTTAAAATGAAAGTAATAAAATAAAAATTATAAAAGAGGTGTAAAGCTTGTCATTACATATTGGAAAAATTAATCAACTTAAAGTTGCTAGAAAAACTAAATTTGGTGCGTTTTTAGAAACCACTACAGGTAAAGTTAAAGAAGATGTATTATTACCTCAAAAAGAGGTTACAGAAGAATTATTAGTTGGAGATATTGTGGATGTTTTTGTGTATTTAGATACATTAGATCGATTAACTGCCACTTTTAAAAAACCCTACGGTGAAGTGGGGGGGTTAGCTTATTTAAAAGTTGTTGATGTTACTGGAATAGGTGCTTTTTTACATTGGGGACTAGAAAAGGATTTACTCTTACCCATTAGTGAGCAGACTACAAGGGTAAGAAAAGGAAGTTCTTATCTTGTAAAAATTTATGTAGATAAAAGTAGTCGCCTATGCTGTACAATGCATATAGACGACGATCTAGAAATAGCTTCATCTTATCAAACTGGTGAACTAGTAAAAGGAACAATCTATAGTATCAACCCAAGATTAGGTTTATTTGTAGCTATAGATAATTTATATTATGGGTTAGCCCATCAGTCAGAAGTGTTTAAGAGATATGAAGTAGGGGATCAAGATACCTTTAGAATTATTAAGGTTAGGGAAGATGGAAAGATTGACTTATCAACTCAAAAGTTAGCTTATCAACAAATGGACGAAGATGCTGAGAAGCTACTTTATTTACTTAAACAGCAGGATGGCTTTTTACCGATAAATGATAAAACTGACCCTAAAATAATAGCTCGTTATGCACCTATTAGTAAAAGTGCTTTTAAAAGAGCATTAGGGAAACTTCTAAAGGAGAAAAAAGTAGTTCAAGATAGTAATGGAATACGTTTGTTAAAAAAATAATTTGCTATAAAATATTAATTGTAAACCCCACCTGCTATGAAACAGGTGGGGTTTCATCTATAAAATTACTAAATAATTAAATAAGTTTTGAAAAAAAAATCAAATCGATAAACAGAAGAACCTGATTTTGTACTGGTAAATTCTCTAGGTAAGAACCTATTGAAAAAATTAGAAAATTGAGAGTGTTAGAAATGTTTTATGTAGTATTATGTAAAAATAAGTGTTACAATATTATATTATACGTCTATTATTACATAAAAAATAAAAATATTGTAAAAAAATCAGTGGTGATACAGAGTTATAAAGGGGGAGGAATAGACGAGTAAGCTACTTAAGTTGAAGGTATAATAATTAAAGGGGGAGTAAACATGAAAAAAATAATGTTTGTTAGTTTTCCTGGGTCAGGCCATATTAATCCTTCGATCAATCTATGTAAAGAATTGGCAGACAATAATGTAAAAGTTCTTTATTATACATTTGAGAAATATTATCCTAAATTCAATGGAATTAACATAGAACTATGTAGTTATCCAAAAGAGTTTGTCAATTATTACGATGATATAAATAAAGTAATTAGCAAAGATTACTCAAAGCATTACAGTGCATTCTCTTTATTAAACTTACTTTATACATTTGCAGAAAGACTGGTTTCATTTTTTATTGAAGAGATGGATCGTGTAAAGCCAGATTTAGTGATTGGAGATCCCTTTACTATTTGGGGTAAAGCAGCAGCTCGTTATCACAATATTCCGTTAGCCAATTTCTTCTGTACTGCTATGGGTGATTTTTTATATTTGAAGAAGTCACCAGCTCATCAATGGGGTACAGTTAAATCATTTTTTCTAGATTTTCCTCATTTAATCAATTTTACTAAAACCAAAAAACGAATTGATAAAAAAATTGGTAAATTAATTGATAAGCCAACAGACGTTTTAGCCCATCAAAATAATTTTACTATGGTAATGACTTCTAGAGAATTGCATCCCAATGGAGATTTATACCCAGACAATGTAAAATTTGTAGGACCAGCTCATGTAGAAGACACTCAATTACCTGATGTTAGAGATACAATATTTATTAGTATTGGAACATTAGTCAATAGTGATACATTCTGGGATATATGTATTGAAGCAACAAAAGATTTGGGGTATAAAGTTGTTATATCCTTTGGAGGTAATAAGGACAACAAAGTAACTAAAGACATACCTAGTAATATAACAATACATAATAATTTATCATTGGAAGACTATCGAAGTATTATAAAAAAATCTGTATTATTTGTTAATCATGGTGGCTTTAATAGTATTAGCGATGCTATCCTGTATAGAACACCTTTACTGATTTGTCCAGCTACCGTAGAAAACACCAGTAATGGTCAAATGCTTGAATCTTATGGATGTGGTTTACTCTATCCTTATAAAAAAATTGAAGTAATAAAATTACGTAAAAAAATACTTGAAGTAATTAACAATGACAATACCAAGAGACAATTGGAAATATACAGACAGTCTTTTTTAAATTCAATGGGATATAAAACCGTTGTAAAAGAATTAATAAAAGAATTTAACTTGTTGTAAGTTAGAAATTTGATAAAAATTACAATTGAAGTTGAAATAAAAAAAGGGAGATTCTGTGTTAGACATCCAATAAGAGGTTGTTGACACAGAAGCTCCCTATATAATTTAAGTTTACTTTTTAAATCTGTAATGTTTAGAGAATACTAATTAAATTACCTACACCACCAGTTTTAATTAGTTCCATAATTTCAGATGTTTTTTTATATCCAGATTTAGCACTATATACCCTTGAAAAACGTTGTTTAGCAAGACTGTTTTTACCAAGTTTAGCATAGGCAATTCCCATCTGATAGTGGGCATCAATAAAAGGCTCTTCCATACTTCTTTTTCTTCCAATAGCATCTTGAAAAGCATGGATGGCAGATTCGTATTGGTTCATTCCCATAAAGCTTAAACCTTTAAAATAACTTTTCCATAGTCGATTATCTACATCAGATAACTTTGCGTTTTCTAAAGTTTCAGCAACTTGTAAAGAGAAATGAAATTCAAGGTTTTCCAAAGCTAATAATATTGTGTTCACTTTAGCTGACCAGTAAATTGGCATATTATCCACAGTATCAATAAATTCTGCAAAAAAAGACTTATAAGTTGAGTAGGCGGCGGAATCATCTTCTAAATTAAGATAACATTCTGCTTTAATTAAATTTAATTTACAATCACTTTGGGGATGTTGAAGTACATAATTGATGGCTTCAATACATTCTTTAAATTTTTTAGATTGATAGTATTTTGTTATATTTTTATAATGAACCACTGCTGGGTCCGTTTGTTTTCTCCATGTAATTTTACTGTAAATAAACATAGCACCTATCGGCAGTAAAATTGGTTTTAAAAAACTAATAAAGATACATAAAATACCGATTCCACCAAGAATAGATTGATAGGGATAGAACTTGCTTCTAATTTCCTTTGGTGCTTCTATTGACAACATACTTGTAATTGGATTATTTTCCATCACTTCTAATTTTGACTTGGACAAAGACTTTCTTTTACTAGAGGACTTTTTACCTTTAATACCACCACTAATGCTAACTCCCTTTTTATTAATGTTCAGTTTTACGCCTTTTGCTAGGGAAACACTCTTTCTAAATCTAAAACCCATAGTAATCCTCCTTATGTTATAGTAGAATAATCAATAATATATAAACAATAAATATTAAATAATAACTGTACTGTAAATAAATAATTTATAAAATACAATAATACATGTTATTAAATTATGTTATTAAACTATGGAAATTTAAGAAAGTTATTCGTTTAATATTAATAATTATAGTTTTAATATAAACAAATTGCAATGAAGTAATTGTAGAATCGACACTTTTTTTCCCGGGAAATACACTGTAACGACATAAAGACTAATGCTAATAGTATAAATTGACGTCCTTCAACAAAGGTATTATATTGTCATAAAAAGATTGTTTTAAGAGAGGTAATAAAAATTAAAAAGTTGAACTTTGTCTTTATATTGTACCCGTACAAAACAATAAAAAATGTTGAGTATAAACCCTTTACAAATGGTACAGCTAATGATAAAATAAATTTGAAATAAATTAATGCGATACAATATACATACAATTTAGAAAGGGGAAATGGGAGATGAAAAAAAATTCAACACAAGATATAGCTATACTTGGTCTATTAACAGCACTGGTGGCTGTTTCTACAATGATGATTAAAATACCTATTGTAGCTACCGAAGGTTATATTCATATGGGAGATAGTATGATTTTTCTAGCGGCTATCATGTTTGGTAGAAAAAAGGGTGCTTTATCTGCTGGAATAGGTTCTGCTTTAGCGGATATTTTGTTAGGTTACACCCATTGGGCGATACCAACTTTAATCATAAAAGGAGCAATGGGTTATTTAGTAGGTCTAATAGCAGAGCAAAACAGCGAAAAATTAGTAAATGTGAGAAATATAACAGCTCTAACTGTAGGAGCTTTATGGATGGTGGTGGGCTATTTCTTTGGTGGTGCTGCTTTAAAGGGAAGTTTTGCAGTTTCCCTTACAAGTGTTCCAGCAAACTTAGTTCAAGGTTTTGGTGGTATTTTTATTTTTATACCAATAGGAATTGCATTGAAAAAAACAAATTTCTTCAAGAATTATGTTTTTAAATAGGCAGTGGAAAATTGTGGGTTATATATCTATAACTTAGAAGGATAAAAACCCACAAGTTTATTCGTTATAGTCAAAGTCAGCATGTTTACGTATTTTAAATACGTTGTCATAGCTGACTTTTGTTGTATCTATAATCTAAAGGTTTGATTAGTCTTAATTTTGATGACTTTGTCAATAATCTTAATGGAGATAACAAGTTTTTTTGAATTAATTTTTAGAATAGGTAGGATATTAGCATTAGAGAATTGACATAAAAGGAATAAAAAGATAAAATCAAGAGGTCGAACATATACAATTATTATAAATTTTTTATATAAAGGAAGAGGAAAAATGTCAGAACAAGCATTAAGTTTTATTGATGAAGTAAAAAGAAGAAGGACTTTTGCAATTATCTCCCATCCCGATGCAGGGAAAACAACCCTTACAGAGAAGTTACTGTTGTACGGAGGTGCAATTCGTTTAGCAGGATCAGTTAAATCAAGAAGAGCACAAAAACATGCGGTTTCCGACTGGATGGAAATAGAAAAACAAAGAGGTATTTCCGTAACCTCCAGTGTGCTACAATTTGATTATGATGGTTATTGTATTAATATTTTGGATACTCCAGGACATCAGGACTTTAGTGAAGACACTTATCGAACTTTGATGGCAGCCGATAGTGCAGTGATGGTAATTGACTGTGCTAAAGGGGTGGAGGATCAAACAAAAAAATTATTTCATGTTTGTAAAATGAGGGGAATACCAATTTTCACCTTTGTTAACAAGCTTGACAGAGCAGGTAAAGACCCTTTTGAGCTAATGGAAGAAATTGAAAAAGTATTAGGTATTCAGTCCTATCCAATGAATTGGCCTATTGGTACAGATGGAAATTTTAAAGGTGTGTACAACCGTCAGAAAAAACAGATTGAAGTCTTTGGTGAAGGAAATCATGGACAATCAATGGCTAAAACAGTATCTGGTGATATAGCAGACGAAAACCTAAAGGGATTGTTAGGGGAATGTCTTCATAAACAACTAATTGAAGAGTTAGAATTATTGGATATGGCAGGAGATGAGTTTAACTTAGATAAAATATTAAAGGGTGAGTTAACTCCTGTGTTTTTCGGTAGTGCCATGACAAATTTTGGTGTACAACCTTTCTTAGAAGGATTTTTAGACTTAACCACACCACCTACTCCTCGTGTTAGCGATAAGGGAGAAGTTGATCCAGGAACTGAAAACTTTACTGGTTTTATATTTAAAATACAAGCAAACATGAATCCAACCCACCGAGACAGAATTGCTTTTATTAGAATTTGTTCTGGAAAGTTTGAAAAGGGAATGACAGTTAACCATGTGCAAGAAAATAAAAAGATAAGACTATCCCAACCTACACAATTTTTGGCACAGGATCGTGTCGTTGTGGAAACTGCATATCCTGGCGACATCATTGGGGTTCATGATCCAGGTATATTTAAAATAGGAGATTCCTTATGTGAAGATTCATCAAAGGTGCAGTATGAAGGTATTCCTATTTTTGCACCAGAACACTTCGCAAAAATCTTTGCTAAAAATTCCCTTAAAAGAAAACAATTCTTAAAGGGAATATCTCAGTTAGCTGAGGAGGGAACAATTCAAGTATTTAAACGACCCTATATAGGTGTGGAAGAATTAATTGTAGGGGTTGTGGGTGCTTTACAGTTTGAAGTTTTAGAGTATCGTCTTAAGAATGAGTATGGGGTTGATATTGTTATGGAGACCCTGCCTTATAGACATATTAGATGGGTGGAACAGGAGAATTTTGATAGAGACAACTTTGGTATAACAATGGATACATTAATTGTACAGGACGAAGAAGAAAGACCTGTATTATTATTCCAAAATGAATGGTCTATTGAACGGGTTAAGGAAAGAAATAAAGATGCAATTTTAAGAGATATTTCTTTAAGAAAAGCTAAATACTAATACTAGTAAGATATTAATAAAAACCTAGCCATTTTTGGTTAGGTTTTTCTAATGTAAATCATCATATTTTTGTAGTATTTTAATATCCCTTTCAGTGGCATCACTTTGATGATGCAACAGTACAATATTAAGAACATATTCCTCTGAATTTAGTTTTTTTAGAAGTTCATAACCCCGTTGTGGATGGGATAATTGATCTTCTATAGCTTTTTTTAGGAAGGCTGGTAGATACTTTTTTTCAATATTTAGTTTTTTAGCTACTACAACAAAAGACTTGTTAATGAGGGTAAGGTTAGTACCTACTTTCCCTACATCATGTAGAAGAGCTGCTTTAATTAATTTTGTGTTTTGTGGCGTTTCTAATAGACAACCATAGGCTACGTTTAAACTATGATATTGTTCGCTGAGCCTTAGTTGAAAGAAAAGTTCTTTTTCAGTTTCAGTTAAGTATTGATTAAGGAAATGTTTATCTTCATCTGTAACCTTTGCCATTAATCCATTATAAAATTGTTTTACTCTATAAAACATATAGTACCTCTATTCTATTAAATATTTTACTGTTTTTAGTTTAAAATGCCCTAACTAATATTATTATATATTAAAATAATGAATAAAAATATAAGAAAGGTTACTAATAAATCTTTGACTAAGAAATGTACTATTAGTTGCTAGTTTTTAAATAATATCTACTAAATTTAGTTGAATTATTTACTTAATGATTATGAACTTTCTATTTAGGCTATAAGAATATATAATAAATAAAAAAGGTGAAAAATAAGATAGGAGTGATTAAATGAAGGCACTATTTACATATGACTATGGAAAAGAGAATATGAAGGCCATCGAAAATTTAGGCTACAATATATTAATGATTAACGAGAAGAATATTGTTTATCAGGAAGAAATGAGGGATGTGGAGGTTTTAGTATGCTATAACCCCTTCGACACTTTAGATATAAGTAAGATGACTAATTTAAAGTGGATACAGCTTTCAAGTATTGGTGTTGATCAAGCCCCTAAGGAAGAGGTTGTTAAACGTAATATTATTTTAACAAACAACAAGGGTGGTTACAGTATTCCTATGGGGGAATGGGTAGTACTAAAAATGTTAGAGATATATAAGAAAAGTACTACATTCTATCAACAGCAGAAAAATAAAATATGGAAAATGGATACATTTTTGTTGGAATTATATGGTAAAAAGGTTGCTTTTATTGGAACAGGTAGCATTGCCCAAGAATCAGCCAAAAGATTACAAGGGTTTGATGTAGAAATCTTAGGAATTAATACAAATGGCAGTGATACAGAATACTTTAATATGTGTTATCCCATTAGTCAGTTAGATGAGATTTTAGCCATTAGTGACATTGTGATACTAACCATTCCCCATACCATAAAAACCCACCATCTTTTTAATCAACAACGTTTATTGAAATTAAAGAAGGATGCAGTGTTAATTAATGTTAGTAGAGGAAGTATCATTGATGAAGAAGCTTTAATTAGTACTTTGTCACAAGGTCATATAATGGCAGTGGCTTTAGATGTGTTTGAAGAAGAACCTTTAGCGAAGGATAGTCCTTTGTGGAGTATGGAAAATGTATTAATTACTCCCCATAATTCATGGATTTCGGAAATGAGAAACCAACGGAGATTTCAGATGATATATGATAACATGAAAAAATATATAAATAATGAAAAACTTGTAAATGTGGTGGACTTAGAAAAGGGCTATTAATAATAAAAAGATAAATAAATGTAATAACATGGTTACTCCTACCCATATATATTTAGTAATAGTTATATAAGAAGTTATTAAGGGGGGGAGTGCCTTGTTAGCATGGATTGCTTTAATACTTATTATTATTGGAGGATTAAACTGGGGATTAGTGGGCTTATTTAATGTAGATTTGGTGGCTAGGATTTTTGGTGGAACTAAAAATCCTGTAGCAAGATTAATCTATATAGTTATTGGGTTATCAGCATTATATACACTATTAATGGTTTTCTTTAGGTGATGATTAAGGGATGATTTAAGATAA
This sequence comes from uncultured Alkaliphilus sp., assembly GCA_938074565.1. GTDB lineage: Bacteria > Bacillota > Clostridia > Peptostreptococcales > Natronincolaceae > Alkaliphilus. Next base: position 275,993 of record CALJEQ010000006.1, read on the forward strand.
AATCTATAAGTTCGGTATTACATAAGAAAAAACCTTTGCATTTTGTTGAGGTTTTTTCTTATGTAAAGATAACAAAAATCAATAGTACACATATAATGTAAATAGAAGTCAGAAAGGAGGGTTTATGTGTACTATTATTATGGAACATCTTATCATAGACCAGCTATAAACCGACAACAATTACCAGAACCTTCAGGTTGTATAGGTGGAACAATTTATACAGTTAGACCAGGGGACACTATGTTTCGTATTGCTAATCAATTTGGTATAAGTCTACAGAGTTTATTGGTTGCTAACCCACAAGTACCTAACCCAAGTATTGTTTTTCCTGGGCAGCAAATTTGTATCCCTGTGGCTGTCCCAACACCCCCGCCACCAACAGGCCCTTTTTGTCCAGATGGAACAATTTATACTGCCAGAAGGGGAGACTCCTTATTTTCAGTTGCTAGAAGATTTGGAGTAACTTTACAAAGGATGGTTCAAGCTAACCCACAAATACCTGATCCTAATGTAGTTGAAATAGGTCAACGTATTTGCATTCCTCCACCTGCTGATGATGTGCCGTTACCAGAGGGTATTGTTAGAGTAACCTTGAGTCCTCAACAACCGGGAGTATTAGGGGGAACAGCCTTTGTTAATATAGTAGAACCAACTATTTGGATTGCTACCTTTGGTTTACCAGCACCTGCGGAGTTAAGTCCTACATTAAGTACCTATAGGGCATGGGTAGTAGACAGAAGACGAGAATTGTATTTTCGTGTAGAATTAAAAGTAACGGGATCACCAGGTATAGAAGCAGGATATGCAACTACTGGTGGAACTTTTGCAGGTTACGATGAAATAATTGTTACAGCAGAACCACATCCTGTACCAGACCGACCAAGTGGACCTGTAATGTTAAGAGGCAGTATTTTGCCTCGTTAATTCTGAATCCTGTGGCATATGGCTACAGGATTTTTCAGACTAAAGAACTAAACTTTTTACTTTGGAATTGTCACAATTTTATAATAATAATAGTATCATTAACTGGGATATTTATGTTATAATAAGGATATTAATAAATGATTAATTAAATATTATGCAGATAATTAGTCGAAAATTAACTATTTCATAAGAAAATATAGTATAATGATACTGACCTAATGTAAAAAATATTAATGTTTTTATTTAATATATTTAGGACAAACAGAAGGGGGGAACCTAAATATGCATAATCAAGGGCATACGATGGTATGTGTTACACAACAGAAAACCTGTGAAAGATTAATACAAAGAGGGGTAGAGTTAAGGTCGAAATATGGTGGAGAATTATTTGTAGTGCATGTAGCGCAGGAAGGGTATAATATTTTAGGTAATTCCCATGAAGGTGAAGCATTAGATTATTTATTTGATATTTCTAAGGCAGTAGATGCTGAAATGACGGTATTGAGGTCATCTCATGTTGAAAAGACCATTATGGAGTATTGTTTAAAAAGTGAAGTTACTAGATTGGTAATGGGAGAATCCCAAGAAACATTGCCTGAAAATAAAATGACTTTAAGGTTAAGTAAGAAGCTTAAGGGGAATATTGAAGTAATTGTTATTCCTACTTAAATAATAGATTGGTGGGATCATCCTATTGTTTTTGTTAATTAGCTCCACTAATCATATATAGCCTTCTGTATCTTTAAAGAGGAGTTAACTAGGATTATGTTTGGGGTTAAGTAGTCTTAAATTTGATGGTTACAACACTTTTGAAGACTTCTATTACTTAAAAGAGGTCTTCATTATTATATAAAGATTTAGATTGAAAAATATTGCTAGTAAAATAGGAGGATATGAATGAACAAAAACTATCATTTAAGAAAATGGAGCATCTGGGGTATTTTAGTTTTATCATTTGTAGCAGTCTTTTTTCATCGCCTAGCAATTGGTGTTGTATCGGATGATTTGATAAGGGACTTAGGTTTAACGGGAAAAACTTTAGGAAATTTAACGGCAATGAATTTCTATGCCTATGCATTAATGCAAATACCAGTGGGAATTATGGTGGATACAATTGGTGTAAGAAAAATATGTAGTTGGGGTACACTACTAACTGGTGTTGGTAGTATTATGTTTGGTTTATCTAATCATCTACTGTTGGCTTATTTTTCTAGATTTCTTGTAGGGATAGGTACTTCTGTTATTATAATTTCAATTTTAAAAGTACAAAGTCTTTGGTTTGAACCAACAAAATTTTCAACCTTAAGTGGATATACTTCATTTTTTGGCAACTTTGGAGCTTTTTTAGCAACCATACCTTTAGCATTTTTAGTAATGAGAATTGGTTGGAGAAATAGCTTTTATCTAATGGGAGTCATTTCAATTGTTATTTCACTGGGGATCTGGTTAATTGTTAGGGATCACCCAGCTGAATTAGGGTTTGACGTATTGGAAAAACCTAATAAAAATAAACAAGTTTGGAAGGGATTAAAAGAAGTTTTAGTAAACCCATACACATGGCCACCTTTTATCGTGATGTTCTTCATGGTGGGGGCAACAACCGCCATCATTGGCTTATGGGGAATGCCCTATCTAATGCACGTATATGATATTACTAAGGCACAAGCAGCGGGATATTTATCCTTCGTATCAATTGGTTTTGTAATAGGAGGGCCAATTGTGGGTAAGGTGTCAGATTATTTTAATGGAGAAATTAAAAAAATACTTCATTTTGCTACCATTTGCTATTTAATGATATGGGGTTATATGGTTATTATGGGAGGGCAACCACCACTAAATCAAATCCCTGTTATATTTTTATTAATTGGATTAACTGTTATTTGTCATATTTTAGCTTTTACAAATGTAAAAGAAGTGAATGATGCTAACTTTGCAGGAAGTGCGGCTGCTGTCATTAATGTAGGTGAATTTGTTGGTGGTTCAATATTGAGTTTTGGTATTGGGGTGTTATTGGATGCGGGGTGGTTAGGCAATTTATCCAATGGAACACCTGTGTATGATGCCCATCAATATCAACTTATTTTTATTTTAATGGGAGCAATGGCTTTTGTTAGCTTTTTAGCAACTTTAGCTATGAAGGGAAAAACAATTAAAAGGAATGATGTAAGTGAAGGAAAAAGAATTGCCCTATAGGGCGTATTCTGATTATCTAAAAGAAAAGTATGGGGAAAAGGTATATAAATTACCTGTAAATTTACCTGTTACTTGTCCTAATAGAGATGGTAAATTAGGAACAGGGGGATGTAGTTTTTGTGGTGAGATAGGAACAGGGTTTGAAAGTTTATCAAATCTATTAACAGTAAAAGATCAATTAATACAAAACATGAGTTATATTAGAAATAGATATAAAGCTAATAAGTTTATAGCTTATTTTCAAAATTATAGTAATACGTATTTAGAGGTGTCACTATTTGAAGATTACTTAAGGGATGCTATTTTAGATGATATTGTAGAACTTTGTATTTCCACTAGACCAGATTGTATTACCCTAGAACATCTTCAAGTATTGGACAAATTAAAAAATGAATATAAAATTGAAATAGCCATAGAACTAGGGTTACAAACAGTAAATTATCATACCTTAAAGAAAATTAATAGAGGGCATACATTGGGAGAGTTTATTAATGCAGTGATGCTAATAAAAAGATTTGATTTTGATATATGTACCCATTTAATACTGAATCTACCCTGGGACGATGAAACAGATGTGATAGAGAACGCTAAAATCATTTCTGCCCTTGAAATTCAACAGGTTAAACTCCATGCATTATATTTAATGGAGGACACTGAGATGGGGAAGATGTATCAAAACAATGAATTTACTATGATTCCAGTGAAGGAGTACCAAGAAAGAGTGATTACTTTTTTGGAAAATCTTAATCCTAAAGTAGTAGTACAAAGGCTAATAGGTAGAGCCCCTAAAGAAAATGCCCTGTTTGTTAATTGGAATATGAGTTGGTGGAAAGTTAGAGATGAAATCCACGAAAGAATGTGGAAAAGAGGTAGCTATCAAGGTGTAAAATATGATTATCTTAATGGAAAAGCATTCAATAAATAATTATAAAACACTATAGCTGTCAAATAAGGTCTATTTCTAACTATTTTATAAAATTAGAATGGACCTTTTGTTTTTATCATGAATGTTGAATTTAGTATATTGTTAAATAAGGGTAAAAAATCAGTTTAAATAATCAGAATAGTGGTAATAATAACATATTACGGAAAACTTCTTGGAGGATTAAGGTATTTAAAAGGAAGTTCATTAATGATAGTGTAATATTAAAAAAATCACCCTTAATATTTACTAAAATTCAATATAATTACATAAATTAGTTTATTATTAGTAATTTTTATTATAAAAATTTCCAAAATAATAAAAAAAGTATGTCCTAATAATTTATTGTGTTATATAATTATTGAGGCATAAAACCATAAGGAGGATGAATATGAAAACAAAAATAGGAATTAATGGATTTGGAAGAATTGGAAAGGCTGTTTTAAAGGCATCTTTAGAGAGAGACTTGGGTATAGAGGTTGTTGCAATTAATAGTACCAGTGGACCAGAGAAACATGCCCATATATTTAAATATGATTCCCTATACGGAAAAATGAATGAGGAAGTTAAAGGAACTAAAGACGCCCTTATTATTGGCGATAAAGAAATTAAGTTTACTGCCCACAGAGACCCAGCTGAAATACCGTGGGGGGAAATGGGAGTAGATATTGTAATTGAGTCAACTGGGATGTTCTTAACTAAGGAAGCTGCTTCTAAACATCTACAAGGAGGAGCAAAGAAGGTTATTATTTCAGCACCAGCAAAATCAGGTGAAGATTTAACCGTGGTTATGGGGGTTAATGAAAAAGAGTATAACCCAACAGAACACCATATTTTATCCAACGCTTCTTGTACAACAAATTGTCTTGCTCCTGTAGCAAAGGTATTAGAAGACAATTTTGGTATAGAATCTGGTTTAATGACAACTGTTCATGCTTATACCAATGACCAAAGAATATTAGATTTACCTCATAGTGATTTAAGAAGAGCTAGAGCAGCGGCAGAGTCAATTATTCCAACAACTACTGGTGCAGCACAGGCTGTAGCAAAGGTTATTCCATCATTAAAAGGAAAATTAAATGGAATGGCAATGAGAGTACCTATTCCAGTAGTTTCTGTTGTAGACTTTGTTGTAGAGTTGAAAAAACCAGCTACAGCAGAAGAAGTTAATGCAAAACTAAGGGAAGCAGCTGAAGGTTCAATGAAAGGAATTCTTGGTTATACAGAAGAACCTTTAGTATCTATAGACTATAAGAAAGACTCAAGATCTTCTATAGTAGACGCATTATCAACTATTACTGTAGGTGAAAAAATGCTTAAGGTTGTAGCTTGGTATGATAATGAATGGGGTTATTCAAACCGTATTCTTGACTTAGCTGATTACATAGCAAAACAATAGTTTATCATAAAAAAACTGCTGGTTATTTAACAGCAGTTTTTAATTTTGTTCAGTATAAAAAAGTTAAATTAATAGATATTAATAATAGGAAACTAGTAATAAAAATAAAATATCTAAATAACATTCCATTACCCTGTATTAAAATTAGTGGTATAATAGAAAAGGAAATATTTATACTAATGTACTAACAAATAAAAAATGTTTAATTGGTGCGGGGTGAATTTTGATGCAGATCATAGAATGGAAAAAAGTATTAATACCTTATGAACACGCAATAGAGGAATTAAAAGTAAAATTTAAAAGCATTAGAAATGAACTTACTAAATTGGGGGAGTATTCACCAATTGAATTTGTAACAGGTAGAGTGAAAAAAATATCTAGTATATTAGAAAAAGCAAAAAAATTGAACATTGATATGAATGAATTTGAAAGTTTAATAGAGGATATTGCAGGAATAAGGATTATGTGTCAATTTGTAGAAGATATATATACGGTAGTGGACTATATAAGAGAAAGAAATGGGTTAGATTTGGAAATCCATTCAGAAAAAGATTACATAAACAATTATAAGGAAAGTGGATATAGAAGTTATCATGTTATTATTTGGTACCCAATTCAGACTGCAATGGGACCTAAAAAAATATTAGTTGAAATTCAAATAAGAACATTAGCTATGAATTTTTGGGGTACAATAGAGCATTCGTTAAAATATAAGTACAAACATAATATACCAGATCATATTAATGATCGTCTTATTAAAGCTGCTGATGCGGCCTTTCAGTTAGATCAAGAAATGTCTGAAATTAGACATGAGATTAGACAAGCACAAAAAATGTTTGAGGTAAAATCCAATACAGTTTCTAATATCTTAAGAAATATTCAACTGCTTTATCTACTGGGGAAACCTAAAGAAGCAGGTGAATTTCAAGAACGGTTTAATCAACTTTGGGATAAAGGAGATATACGTTCTTTGAAGAAACTTTCTCAAGAAATTAGTTATTATAGCGATAAATATGAGATGTTTGAGTAAGGAAGGAAAAGAACATAGGAGAAATTAATTATGGCATTATACGCAATAGCAGACCTACATCTAAGTGGAAGTGTGGATAAACCAATGGATGTTTTTGGAGACCACTGGTTAAAACACCATGAAAAAATACAAGAAAACTGGATTAAACAGGTTTCAGAAGAAGATACCGTTTTAATTGCAGGTGATATTTCGTGGGCAATGAAATTAGAGGAGGCTATGGTGGATTTAAAATGGATTCATCAGTTGCCGGGTAAAAAAATCCTTATTAGAGGAAATCATGATTATTGGTGGTCTTCCATTAATAAATTAAATCAGTTATTTGATAATTTAGATTTTTTACAGCATAATTTTTTTATCTATCAAGACTATGCCATCTGTGGAACAAGGGGCTGGACTTGTCCAAATCCATTTAAATTTACAGAACAGGACGATAAAATCTATAATAGAGAAGCTCAGCGATTGAAGGCTTCTATAGAAGGAGCAAAAAAAGCTGGTTACGATAAAATTATTGTTATGCTTCATTATCCCCCCACAAATGACCACTTTGAACCGTCTTTATTTACAGAGATGGTTGAATATTATAAGGTGGAAAAGGTGGTTTATGGACATTTACATGGTGAGGAATCATACTTGGCTGGATTACAGGGGCTTTATGGAGGGGTAGAATATCATTTGGTTTCTTGTGATTTTTTAAATTTTGATATAATGAAATTACTATAAAAAGGGATGAAATAGCAACATGAAAAAACAAAATCTAATGAAATTAAAGCTTTTTTTGACAGGTTTAGAAGAAAGACTGAAGGAAAATTATCTTCTGTTTAATAAAATAGAATTTACTTGTACTTCGGGTTTAAAAAAGTTTAAGGGAAAAGGAGCTCCAAAAGAAGAGGGAATCTCTTTAAATTTTAATGGAGTTACTAATCAACTTAAAATAGAGACGTTAACTGAAGAATTATGTAGTATAGCAGAACAGTACGATGAGGTAGAAATTAAGTATTATGAAAGAGGTACTACCATTATTATTGAAGCTGACAATAAAAATGTAAAAATAAAATATGAAGACCAGCAAACTAAAGAGCCTGTAGAAAACATCAATACTGCTCAAATTGGAAATCGTGATTACCTAGTTAAAGTTGGGCCTGCCAATAGGTTATTAAAAGAAATAGGAATACTAAGTAAAGAAGGAAAAGTAAAGAATGATATGATCCGAAAGTATAATCAGATTGATCATTTTGTAGAGCTTATAGAAGACCTTCTAAAAGAATTGGGGGATTTAGACGAAATAAATGTACTGGACTGTGGTTGTGGAAAGTCTTACTTAAGTTTTGTTCTCAATTATTATCTAACTGAAGTGTTAAAAAAGAAATGTCATTTTATAGGACTAGACTATTCAGAAAGCGTAATTGATTCGTCTAAAAAAATGGCAGATAACTTAAAATACAGAAATATGTCTTTCTTTAAAGAAGACATTAAAAATTATATACCTGATCGAGATATTCATTTAGTGATTAGTCTTCATGCCTGTGATACAGCTACAGATATGGCTTTGGCATTGGGGGTAAGATGTAATGCTAAAGCAATTGTTTCAGTGCCTTGTTGTCAAAAAGAAATATTAAACCAATATGAATATGAACCACTCCAACCTATTTTAAAGCATGGTATTTTAAAGGCGAGAATGGCGGATGTTTTAACCGATGGTTTGAGGGCATTGCTATTAGAGGCAAAAGGATATAAGGTTTCTATTGTAGAGTATATATCTCCATTGGAGACTCCTAAAAACCTATTATTAAGGGCTGAAAAGACTAGTTACGGTAATAAACAAGCAATGGAACAATATCAAGCATTAAAGAAGGCTTTAAAAGTTAATCCAACCTTTGAAAAGCTTATATATTAAAACAAAAGGTTACCTAATGATGTTATATTAGATAGTAGACAAAAGCAAATAAAATTCTACTGATAAAAAACCTAGTTTAATAAAAAAATTCAGACACCACACGTATATAAAAATACGTAAGGGGGCTGAATTTTTTTAATGGCGAAGATGAGTTTTTCATCAGTCAGAGATTATCTTTTTAATTTAGAGGAGATAGCTTGTTGGTGAATTTTACTAATTAAAAAAATACATGCACTTATAATTATGAAGCTGTTAAACAAATAGGGTGAATAATGTTGATGGTAGATGGATTTTGTGAATATCCATCCTAAAATATATCCTATTAAATGAAGTCCATTAATTAACCCAATTACTAAGCCACTGGTGCTTGAAATAACATTTTCTTTAATTCCACCCCATATACAGGGAATTAATAAACCATAGGCTAAACCAAATAATGATATGTTAACAACTAATAAAACTGATTGTGTAAGTAAAGGAAGTAAAGATAAGCCAAACGACATTAATAATAATGAAATGAGCATTGTCTTTATTTCTCCAATCTCATTTGTTATAGTACCTAATTTGGTTGAAAGAGTAAGGGTTAATACAATTAAGAAGGTACTAATTAAAAGAGGTGAGGAAAATTTTAAAGGGAACATTTGTGAATTAATAAATGTTTGAAATAAAGTACCAATGGTGAACCCACTAATAATTACTGTTAAATACCTATAAACAACTCCTGGCATAATAAGGGAATTATTGTATTGTTTTTTAGGTTGATGGGTAATTTTTATATTAATTTCAGTTAAGTATTCCATTAATAATAGACTTAAAATGCTAACAAATATAAACGAGAACATTAATATAAATAAAGTCCATTGCACTTCAAATTTTTCTAAAAAACCTGTATTAAATGAAAAGAGCAACAAAATAAAAATAGGAATACTAATAAAGTATCTACAGATTTCACTTTCAAATTTTTCTTTTTCAATTAAATTTATTAAATAAGTTAAAGAAATAGTAAGAACTAAAGCCACTAAAAATCCATGAACCATTTTAAGATATAAAAAACTCTTATAACTGGAGATGATCATATAACCACCTTGACATAAACCTAATAAGAACAGGGAAACACTAATCAATGAAAAATGGAAAAAGTAATTTATAAAGTAACCTGAAAAAAGACAACCTACTAAAAAAGCAATAGGATAGACACCAAAAGCCATCTCATCAATCTTTACTGTTTTACTCATAAGAGTTATTAGTTGTTGTTGATTAGTAAGCTGTGTAAATAGGTCTAAAAATACAACCGTAATAATGACCATTAAAATAGATTTTTGAAATGTCTTCATGTACGCATCCCTCCTACAGACTATAATATTAAGCATTGCCAAATAATATAAAATCAAATCATTTCTATAAAATAAAAACCCTCTGCTGTTTATTTTTCAACAATAATAAAGCTATTTATACCTAACAATTAGATAAATTATATTTAGTTGAAAAAATAATAACAAAAGTAAGATTTATCTCTATGAATTTTAATAAAAATGGAGTAAAATAAGATAGAGAAGGTTTCGATAAATAATTCTATGCAGACATGTATAAACTATAAATATATAAGAAATCTTAGAAAATAAGGGGTGATGGAAATGAAAGTAAAAGCACATATACCCAACATGTTTACGTATTTTAATTTAACACTTGGAATATTAGCTATTATAAGTATCTTAGGAGAAGCATATGCTGTATCTGCACTTTTAATTTTATTAGCTGCATTTATGGATCGTTTTGATGGTAAGCTAGCAAGAAAATTTGATGTTGAAAGTGATTTTGGTAAAGAATTGGACTCGTTATGCGATTTAATTTCTTTTGGAGTTGCACCTGCAATCTTAATTTGGAGTTATCAATTAGCTCATTTTGGAATATTTGGAACTGGAATAATAATTATTTTCGCTCTATGTGGTGCATACCGATTAGCCAAGTTTAACATTGTTGAATTTGATGGATTTTATATGGGCGTTCCAATAACTATGTGTGGTGGAATAGTGGCACTAATGACATTGTATTCTATTAATTATCCTACAAATATTTATTTTATTGGGATGATGATGATTTTTTTATCCTATTCAATGATTAGTAAAAAAATCAAATTGAAAAAGCGTTAAGCTTACAAATAAATAATTTAAAGTCAGGCTCTTAGAGGGCCTTATTTTTTTTGAAAAAATTAATTAATGTTTTATTTAATCTTATTATTGAACATATTTGTAAAAATATTTATATAAATACTAGTAAAAATATAAAGGACACAAAAACATACAAATAAATATAAAAATTAGGAAGGAATTAGTATTTATTTATCGAATTTTCTGTATAAATACAGCTTGGTTTACCCCGCATATGTTGGATAATACAAAATAAATAGAAAGGAGAATGTTATTAACTATAATAATTAAGCCTAGTTACTAAATAAGTTGTGAAAATTAAGTAAACTGGAGGGAGAAATTTGAAAAAGCTAAAAAGAGTACTATCTATTTTCATTGCAGTTTTATTAATTTGGGGAAACTTTACTTTTATCCCATCACTTCAGCAGTTAGGTGTTTACTATGTATATGGAACACAGGGTAATTTTCAAGGCCCAGCAGGTGCAAATTTTATAAGGGCAGGAGCATATCCTGTAAAAGAGACGGGTCTAGTATATTTTGTTATTGAGTATTTAGAAAATACAACTGGTAATCCTACTCATGCCTATGTAGCAGGGAATTTTAATGGTTGGAATCAAACACAGCATAAAATGACTTGGCAACAGGATACTGATGGTAAATGGAAATTGATAACGGCTATTCCAATGCAACCAGGTACATATGAATATAAGTTTATACTACATTGGGGTGCTGATCCTGTTTGGATCAATCATACAGGTTGGAATGGTTCAAACTCTACATTCACCCTTGAACAAAATGTAAGTAATATTGTTCTTCGTTCATCGAAAAATAATATTACGCCAGGGGAAAACGTTTACTTTGCTTTAGATGAAGTTTTCGGACATGGTGGAGGAAATCCAATACAACAAGGAATTTCATGGTCCGTTACAAACCGTACAGGTGTTAGCATTAATAATGGTGTATTAACAGTTGCACAGGGTACAACTGTAAGCTCCAATCAAACATTAACAGTTACAGCAAATTATAACGGAAAAAATTATACTAAAAACATAACTCTACAAGCTTCAAACCCTAATACAGGTCAAAAAAGAGTTTACTATTTCCGTTATGACAACGCCTATGAAGGGCAAGAAGGTACCAGTGACGGAACAGGTAATTTCAGATGGAATGTATTTGCCTGGGGTGGTACAACTGCCGATGCTGGATTTGCTTTTTCAGAGAACACTGACTTTGGAAAAGTTGCTTATATTAATTCCAATGATAATTTTATTATAAGAAAAAGAATGGAAGTTCCGTGGAAGTGGACAAGTGAATGGTTTGAACAAACTCAAGTCTTTAAATTTCCACAAGGACATGATACAGTTTATATTGTAGAAGGGGATAATAGAGTATTTACAGACTTTAGAAAAGCCATGACAGCAAGAAGACCAAAAGCATTATATGCTGTAATGGATAGTAAAAACAAAATTGAAGCTATTTTATCAGGAGAGCCTAAAATTCCTGTATCAGACATAAAAGTTCATAAAACATCACAAGGAAGCACGACGGAGTTGGCGACTAACTCAATTCAATATAGTGGTGGAAAGTTAACGGTCACATTGGGGACTGATGCAGTATTTGCACCCTCTGATACAATTACAATTAGCAATCAACAGTTTGCACCAAGTAAAGTTCATATGAGGGGTATATTGGATGAAGTAGCTTATTATGAAGGAAAAGACTTAGGAATTAGGTACGACAGCACTCAAATAAGAACAAGATTGTGGGCACCTACAGCCTCTAAAGTAGAATTGTTGGTTTATAATACTTGGGATGCCACTAATCCATCAAATGTTTATAATATGACTAAATCTACTAATGGGACATGGATTAGAAATATTGATCGTAATACAATTAATAGAAAGTTTTATTTGTATCGTTTAACATTTGATGAAAATACCGAATTTCAAAAAATAACATATGCAGTAGACCCTAATGCGCAAGCGCTTGCATTAAATGGTGTAAAGGGAGCTTTTGTAAATTTAAATGATAGTGATACTAAACCTGTCAATTGGAAACCAACTGTAAAACCACCAATGCAAAACTTAGAAGATGCCATCATTTATGAGTTGCACATTAGAGACTTTTCAATTGGAGATGATTCTGGTATTTCTGTAGCTAATAAAGGCACTTATAGAGCCTTCACAGAGAGGGGAACAACCATTCCTGGAACAAGTATAAAAACAGGAATTGATAGTTTAGTTGAACTTGGAATTACCCATGTTCATCTATTACCTTTCTACGATTTTAAAACAGTTGATGAATCACGTCCTAGACTAGATACAAACTTTAACTTTAACTGGGGTTATGATCCGCAAAATTATAATGCACCAGAAGGGTCATATTCAACTAACCCACATCAACCAGAGGTGCGTATTAGAGAAGCTAGAGAAATGATTCAATCATTACATGATGCAGGGATTAGGGTTATTAAAGATGTAGTATATAATCATACTTATGATGCAGATGTATTTGAACCAATTGTACCTGGCTATTATTACAGAACTGATCATCTAGGTAGATTTATTAATGACTCTGGATGTGGTAATACAATAGCAACCGAAAGAAAAATGGTACGTAAGTTTATTATTGATTCTTTGGAACATTGGGCAAATAACTATAACTTAGATGGATTTCGTTTTGACTTAATGGGTCTTATCGACACAGAAACAATGATAGAAGCAACTAAGGCAGTACGTCGTATTGATCCTACCATGATGATGTACGGAGAGCCTTGGGGTGGTTTTGTTGCTCCGTGGACTGGTAAGGGAGCTCAAAGAGGATATGGATTTGGAGCATTTAACGATGATTTTAGAAATGCCATTAGGGGTGGAAATAGTACACCTCCAAGCAGAGCCTATGTAACAGGGGGCTTTGGAAGCAATACAGAAGGTATTTGGAAAGGTGTAAGGGGTTCTATTGATACATTCACCCAAAAACCCCATGAAACAATTAACTATGTATCAGCCCATGATAACTACACCATTTGGGATCAAATAATTATGGCAATGGGACAAGGTGAAGACAGGAAGTTCTTTGAGACAACAACATCAGGTTTCCCTATCGAACAATACTATATTGATAGGTATGGTTACACTAAGGATGTGGCAAATCCTATGAATACAATTACTCAAGCTGTTAATGGAGCTAATCCTTATAAAGGGTTAGACAAGACTGCACCCTATATGGATCATTACGTAAGAAGGTCAGTGTTGGCAAGTGGTATTGTATTAACATCTCAAGGGATACCTTTTATTCATGCAGGTGAAGAACATCTTCGTTCTAAATATGGGGATCATAACAGTTATAAAAGCCCTGACATTATCAATAACAAAGACTTCTGGAACCGAAAAAAAGATCACAAATGGGTATTTGATTATTATGCAGGGCTAATCAAACTAAGAAAAGAGCATCCAGCCTTTAGAATGACCTCTGCCGAACAAATTAATACGCATTTTGAAGGGCTTTCTAATTTACCTACTAATGTTGTTGGATATAGATTAAAGAACAATGCCAATGGAGATTCATGGAAGAATATAGTTGTTATCTATAATCCAAATGACTGGAATGTAACTATTAATCTACCTGGTACCTGGAATGTGGTGGTGGATGATCAAAAGGCGGGTACAGCAACAATCCGAACAGCCTCAAATTCTATAACAGTCCACGGTACTTCTATGATGGTGCTATATGGAAATTAAGTAGGTCTATTATTTAGTAAGCGATAAGAAGAAAAAGGCTCCCTTTGGGGCCTTTTTCTATAGTCTGAGGGATATTACATTTGAACTTTATAGTTTAGTATAAAAAGAATTTTATGGGGACAATAGTCTTTATTAATAAATTTGTTACTTTACATTGACAATTCTTACGGAGTGTAATACAATTTCCATAAATATTATTGATAATTCCAACAATTAAAAGCTAATTTTGGAGGGTTACAGTGGAAAAATATTATATAAAAAAAATATTAAGTAATAATGTAATACTTGTGGAAAAGAAGCAGAAAAATTATATTTTTGTTGGAAAAGGTATCGGTTTCGGAAAGAAGAGAGGAGATCGTTTAGAAGAACTTAAAGAAATAGAACAAAAATTCATTTCATTATCAGGATTAAGTCAAAATGAATATGAAAGTTTTTTTGAAACAGTAGATCCTCAAATTATAGAATTATGTAAGAAAATTAATGAAATGGTCTCTCAAGAAATAGATCTAAATATGAGCTCAAAAACGAATATTGGTCTTATCGATCATGTGAATTTTGCTATTAAAAGATTACGGGAAGGTATTGAAATAATTAACCCTTTCTTGTATGAAACAAAGTTTTTGTATCCTTTAGAATTTAATCTTGCAGAAAAAGCAGTGGTAATGTTAAAGAAGAATTTAAATATTAACATACCAGAAGCTGAAATAGGTTTTTTGGCGTTACATTTTTATGGCGGTAGAGGAAATAACGATAAGAAAAAAGCACTAGAACATTCAATGATGATTAATAAAATAAGTAATTATATTGAAAAAAGATTAGTTATTAGCATTGACAGAGACTCCTTTGAATATAATAGATTAATCCTACATTTGAGGGGAGTCATCGATAGAGTTGAGAAACATCAATACATTGAAAATAGCTTTGTAGATAAACTAATGAATGACTTACCTTTAGAATTTAAGGTGGCATATGACATTTCAAAGATTATGGAAAAAACATTAAAACTTTCTGTTCCAGAGGGGGAAATAGGCTACATAGCCCTTCACCTACACAAGATAATTAGTAAGAAAACCAAAAACGATGAATAGTATAGGTTGTTTCCCGTTAAATGAAAAAAATATTGAAAATGAAAACGTTTTATGTTAGTATATTTATAAATAATAATAAGATATTTAAATAATTTAAAATATAATTTTACGTGTTACTGATACGATCAGGCATGAGTAAAGGGTAGGTTGAAATAATTTATTTCAGCACCCCTTATACTCATGCCTTTTTTAGTTTTAGTTAATACTACCAATAAATTGTAAAGGAGGGCAATCAACATGTTGAAGAAATTGTTTGGTATTTTACAACAAGTAGGAAAAGCACTTATGTTACCAGTGGCAATATTACCCGCAGCAGGTTTGTTGCTTGCCTTTGGGAACGCATTGCAAAATATACAACTATTAGAAAGAATGCCATTGTTAAATACTGCATGGCTTCAAATGGTGGCTAGAGTAATGGAGCAGTCGGGGGGAATTGTATTTACAAACCTACCTTTATTATTCGCAGTTGGTGTAGCAGTTGGGTTAAGTGGTGGTGACGGGGTAGCGGGGCTAGCTGCTATTATTGGGTATCTAACTATGAATGTTACCATGGGCACTATAGCAAATGTAACTATTGAATTGGTTGATGCAAACCCTGCCTATACCAATATGCTGGGTGTTCCAACCCTCTCAACAGGGGTATTTGGTGGTATTATCGTAGGTGTATTAGCTTCTTATCTGTATAAGAAATATTACAATATAAAACTGCCATCATATTTAGGATTTTTTGCAGGTAAGCGTTTTATTCCCATCATAACAGCCATTTCTGCCCTCTTACTGGGAATTATAATGACTTTTGTATGGCCACCAATTCAAAATGGATTAAATTTATTTTCTCATGGCATGATTGGTTCTAACAGGACTATAGCTGTTTTTATCTTTGGTTTAATTGAAAGAGCATTAATTCCTTTTGGTTTACACCACATCTTTTATAATCCTTTTTGGTTTGAGTTTGGAGAGTATGTAAATAAAGCAGGTGAATTGATTCGTGGGGATCAGAGGATTTTCTTTGAGCAATTGAAAGACAATGTACCATTTACAGCAGGGGCATTTATGACGGGTAAGTTTCCATTTATGATGTTTGGTTTACCTGCTGCTGCTTTAGCTATGTACCATGAAGCAGATGCAAAAAAGAAAAAATATGTGGCAGGAATTATGATGTCAGCTGCATTAACATCTTTCTTAACAGGGATTACAGAACCAATAGAGTTTACTTTCTTATTTGTAGCACCATTATTATTTGCAGTACATGCTTTGTTTGCAGGGCTTTCTTTTATGACTATGCATCTTTTAGATGTTAGAATAGGTATGACTTTTTCAGGTGGAATGATTGATTATTTATTATTGGGGGTATTGCCCAATCGAACAGCATGGTGGCTGGTTATATTAATAGGTTTAATGTTTTCAGTTATTTATTACTTTGGTTTTCGTTATGCGATTAGAAGATGGAATATTAAAACCCCTGGTCGTGAAGATGATGAAGAAGTAGCGGATTTTGTGGAGGTGGAAGACCTAGCAATAAAAGTATTGCAAGCATTGGGGGATAAAGAAAACATCAGTAGACTAGATGCATGTATCACTCGCCTACGTATTAGTGTGAAGGATATTAAAAAAGTAAATAAGGTAAGTCTTAAAAGTTTAGGGGCTTCGGGGGTCTTAATAATCGGCGACAATGTTCAAGCTATTTTTGGACCAAAGTCAGATCAATTAAAGCTACAAATAGAAAATGCAATAAAGGGAGAAGCTCCAACAGTTGTGGATAATTTCATAAATGATGTTAATTGTAATATAAATAATGAAAGAACAGATGATTTTGTTATGCCTATGGAGGGGAAAATTATAGAATTAGAGGATGTACCAGATGAAGTGTTCTCTACAAAAATGATGGGGGAAGGCTTTGCCATTGAACCAAGCAACGGAGAAGTGGTCTCACCAGTGGATGGTAAAATAGCAATTTTGTTCTCAACTAGACATGCCATTGGTATTGTGGCGGAAAGTGGTTTGGAAGTAATTATTCATTGTGGTATTGATACTGTTAATTTAAATGGGCGAGGGTTTGAAACCTTTGTGAAACAAGGGGAGTACGTTAAAGCAGGTCAATTAATACTTAGTGTAAACTTAGATGAAGTAAAGAATCAAGGGAAATCAATTATTACACCAATAATATTTCCTAATCTTTCGGAGGATAAAATCTTGTCTATTAAAGCTGGAACTGAAGTGAAAATAGGAGAAGAAAATATTTTAACAATTGTATAATTTTATTGAGGGGATCTAAAAAAAATCTATTAGATGGGAGTGTATAAGTATGATAGCAGGAACAGTTTCTTCAATGGGTACGGGCATGGGAAAAGTATTAGTTATTAAAAATAAAACACTAATAATCCAAACAAAAGAAGGTAGATTTGTAGAAGAAGAAAAATATCTGTTGTTAGATGCTTTAGAGATGTCTATGGCTGAAATAGTAAAGATTAGAGAAAAACTAATAAAAGAGTTGGGTGTAAAGAAAATTACTAGATTTAAAGCACAAATGATGATTTTAGAAGATCCAGAAATAATTAGTAATACTATTTATAGAATAGAAAAAGAGCATATGAAAGCAGAAGATGCTTTAAAAGTAACTATTGATGAGTTTGTTAAAATCTTTGAAGTTATGGATAATGAGTTACTAAGAGAAAGGGTTAAAGAAATAAGAGATATATCAGAACGTATTATTAGAAATATTATTAAACAGAAAAATAGCTTTTTAGGAATTGATAATGTAAATGAAAACTAATATAATAATAAAAGTGCTTATTGATGAGGGTTTGATTATCTAAATAGATAATCTAAGCCCTTGTTTTATTATTAAGGAATATTTAAATACAAAATATGGTATCAATTTAATTTGCCATAATCTTTATTTACGCTTAATAAATTTTTCTATGATTTGAAGTAAAATCATCTACGTTGTATAATAATAAGGATTAAGATGGAATAGTAAAGGGTGTTTATATTGAAATACATACAAAGAGAAAATATTTTTAAGAAGTTTTTTAATGCAAGGGAAAGTTTAATCGAACAGTTTAAAAAGGGGGATATAAGTAAAAAAGAATATATCGAAGAAAGTTATTATGATATTCAAAGACTAAATATTACTCCTTTTAAAAATGTTGATAGTTTTGAAAAAGCCATATACAATTATCAATACTATAATACAATGGCAAAATTTTATTACCTACAAGCAAATCAAATTAAAAAATATGGTAAGCATATGGAAAAGTATAAAGAGTATTTGAAAAGTGTAGATGATTTTTATTATAAAAAAGATCAGTCTACTATTAAGGCCATAGAAGTGTTGGACTATTGGGGAATGGAAGCCTATTATATACAAGTTTCTTCCGATTACTTAAAAAAAAGGTTGTATGAAATTATTTTTAAAGATCATGAAGAAGTTATACTACATTCCACCAGTGAATGGCTTTTAGAACGGCTAAAGAGGGAAGGTATTTTTAAAGAGGGAGTTAGAAGGTCTTTAATTGCCAACTATGTTAATGAAAAATATTAAGGAGGCGAATTAGTAATGCCACAAATAAAAGTAAGAGGAATATCACCAGAAAATTTATGTAAAATTAGTGAAGAGCTAATTGATGAGTTGGTGGCAATTGTTGAATGTCCACGGGACTATTTTGAACTGGAATATATAAATTCTATGGCAATTAGAGAAGGAAATATAGAAGTAGCTTACCCTTTTGTAGAGGTTGCGTGGTTTGATCGTGGACAAGAGGTGCAAGATGAAGTGGCTAAAATAATTACAAAATATGTACATAGATTAGGAGTTGCTTCGGTAGATATTGCTTTTTTAAGTTTTGAAAAAAGAAGGTACTATGAAAATGGTGTACATTTCTAGAATTGGGAGGTAAGTAATGGCTAAGACACAAAGAATAGATAAAATATTATCCCATATGGGTTACGGAACTAGAAAAGAAATACGTTATTTATGTAAAGACGGTATGGTGTTGGTGGATGACAAAATAGTAAAGGACAGCAGTATGCATGTCAATGTAGAAAAAAGTATTATTAAAGTGGGGGAGGACGTTGTAAATTATAGGGAATTTGTTTATATATTAATGAATAAACCTGCTGGCGTGATCTCTGCAACGGAAGATACAAGACATGAAACTGTTGTTGATTTGCTGGATATGGAGTATCGTGGTTTTGAAGTTTTTCCTGTTGGTCGATTAGATATTGATACCGAGGGCTTTTTATTGTTAACCAATGATGGACAACTAGCCCACAAGTTATTGTCCCCTAAAAAACACGTGCCTAAAACCTATTATGCCCATGTGGAGGGTAAAGTTACAGAAACAGATATAGAGGCGTTTAGAAGGGGTGTAACGCTGGATGATGGTTATGAAACGTTGCCAGCTGAATTAACAATATTAAAGTCAGATGATGTTTCTGAAATTGAATTAATCATTTATGAAGGGAAATTTCATCAAGTTAAACGGATGTTTGAAGCTGTTGAGAAAAAAGTGATTTATTTAAAGAGAATAGCAATGGGGAAACTAAAACTAGATGAAGATTTAGAGTTGGGGGAGTATAGAGAGTTATTGGAAGAGGAACTTCAACAGCTTACTGAATAATAAATATAGATACTTAAAAATTTAATTGATAATTATAATAGGAGTGAAAGAATTGATAAAAAAGAAAGATACGGTTGAGTTTATTATAGAAGACACTGAATTTGGAGGTAAGGCCTTCGGTCGTTTAGATGGGGTTAAGATTAAAGTAAAGCATGGTATAAAAGGACAAAAGGTTAGAGTTTATATTAAAAAGATTAAAAAAAATCTAGCAGAGGGTAAAATTTTAGAGGTGGTGGAGCCATCTCCACTGGAAAATCAAGAAACCTGTACTCATTTTGGGGCTTGTGGTGGATGTTTTCAGCAGTCTATTTCTTATGAGGAACAGCTAAAAGAGAAGGAGAGACAGGTGAAGTCTCTTTTTAATGAGGTGGGTTTATCTGATATTTCATGGCTACCTATTGAAGGAAGTCCCTATATTTTTAATTATAGAAATAAGATGGAATTTTCATTTGGTGATGAAGAAAAAGGTGGGGAAATGTCACTGGGGATGCATAGAAGGGGACGACATCATGACATTGTAACAGTAGATGAATGTATGATTATGGACGAAGATTTTAGATTTGTATTAAAAACAATTTTGCAATACTTTAAAAAACTTGAAATTCCTTATTACCACAGTATGCGTCATGTTGGTTATTTAAGGCATTTAGTTGTGAGAAAGGCCTACTATACAGGGGAGATTTTAATTAATTTAGTTACCACTACTCAGTTAGAACTGGATTTGGAGAATTTGGTAGAAGAACTTAAAGCATTGGATTTAAAAGGAGAGATTGTTGGAATTTTACATACTTTTAATGATAATTTAGCTGATACGGTACAAAGTGATAGAACGGACTTCCTATATGGTAGAGATTATGTAATTGAGAAGCTATTGGGCCTTCAATTCAAAATTTCAGCTTTTTCCTTCTTTCAAACCAATACTACAGCAGCGGAAAAGCTATATATGATTGTTAGGGATTTTGTTGGGGAAGCACAAGACCAAGTAGTCTTTGACTTATATTGTGGAACTGGTACCATTGGTCAAGTAGTGGCACCTAGTGCAAAACAAGTGATCGGTATTGAAATTGTTGAGGATGCTGTAGAGGCAGCCAGAGAAAATGCTAAGTTGAATGGTTTAGATAACTGTCGTTTTATTGCAGGTGATGTTAGGTTAAAGGTTAAGGAATTAAAGGAGAAACCTGATATTATTATTTTAGATCCACCTAGAGCAGGAATACACCCTCAAGCGTTAAAGGATGTTATTGATTTTGGTGCTAAAAAGATTGTTTATGTTTCTTGTAACCCTAAGTCTTTGGTGGTGGATTTAGTGGAGCTACAGAAGGCGGGCTATGTTATTGATAAGGCTAAGTGTATGGATATGTTTCCGCATACGACGCATGTGGAGTGTGTGGTAGTGCTGACGAGGGGTTAGAGTAGTTGGAAATACTGGGTTTGGTATGGTTAAAATTATGTTCCCTCATATGAAGAAGTGGTGGTAAGGTTGTATGGGGGAACATGGGTTTGTTGCCCTCTTAAGGGCATGTGGAGTGTTGCGTAAGACTATATAAAGAGGAAAGACTAGACTAGTGGTTGTATAGTCTTTTGGGGGTTGTTGGGGAGTGGGGGGATATAGGTATTTGAGATGGCATCTATCTTAGGGTGGGTGCTTTTTTGTCGTTGGAGGAAACTATAACTGAATGCTGAAGGAAGTAGAATAGCGAAAACACATATGAGGAAAATCTTCCACACTTGTTTGAATAGGGTGGGTAAGCCAGTCCTTTCTCTATACAGGAAGTAGGTTGATTTTAAGCTAAATACAAGGCAATGATAGAAAAATACAGTAACTTTTATGTTCCTACAGACTTAAGTTTGAGGGAATTTTTTTAACGGTCGTCGCAATATTACGCGAAATTCGTATAAATACCAGTAAAATAAGTATTTATGTGCAATGGTTCAGGGTTTTGAGTAAGTGTTTAAGCGATAAGTATACCTTAATTATACGAAGAATATTTTTTATTTATGTAGAAAATAATTGTAACAATTTTAATTTGTCCAATTTAATGGAAAATTGTAATAATAATAGATATAATATAATTACAACCGAATTTTGCAAATATTGTTTTTTATTGAATTAATAATATCTTGCGAATTAATAAAACATAATTCATTTGTTTATAAAACATATCTACTTACAAGCTTAAAAGTTATGTATTTTCCAGATAAAAGATCATAATATCTGTTTTGATGAGGTGCACTATGAAAACAATAAATTTACCACCATATGCTCCAACTCTGATGGAGTCAACAAGAGCGATAGGTTACTCGCTTGAAGCAGCCATTGCTGATATAATAGATAACAGCATTTCTGCACACGCATCAAGTATCGTCATAAAGTTCTTTCCCATAGGGGAGCCTTATATATCCATTCTCGATGATGGATTTGGTATGACATCAGATGAACTTAATATAGCTATGCAGTACGGAAGCAAAAACCCAAGAGAAGTAAGGGAACCAGATGATCTTGGTAGATTTGGACTTGGACTTAAAACTGCTTCACTATCTCAATGTAGGACGTTAACATTAGTAAGCTTAAAAGATGGGGAACTATCAGGACGAAAATGGGATATTGATTATGTGATGAAAACTGGTGAATGGTCACTTATTATTCTTGAAAATGATGAAATTAAACAAGTACCACAATTTAGAGAACTTATTTCACAAGGGAATGGGACAATTGTAACTTGGCAAAACCTTGATAGATTGTGTATAGGGGAGAGTGATTTTGTTACATCATTTGGAATGAAAATGGATATAGTTAGAGATCATATTTCTCTTGTTTTCCATAGATTTTTATCTGGAGAAGACGGGTTAAAAAAGATAGAAATTCAGATAAATAACAATAAGTTAAAAGCAAGTGATCCCTTTTTAATAAAGAAAAGCACCCAATTAATGGATGAGGAGTCTATAATTATCCAAGGACAAAGTGTAATTATAAAGCCGTTCATATTACCACATATTTCAAGGCTTTCAGAAATAGAAATAAAAGAATTAGGTGGAAAGGATGGACTAAGAAAGAAACAAGGATTTTATGTGTATAGAAACAAAAGATTACTTGTTTGGGGAACTTGGTTTAGATTAATGAGACAAGGAGAATTGTCAAAACTTGCAAGAGTTCAGGTTGATATTCCAAATTCACTTGATGACTTATGGACATTAGATATAAGAAAGTCAACCGCGATACCGCCAGAAGATGTACGAAAAAACTTAGGTAATATAATCGGAAAAATTACTGAAGGAAGCAAAAGGACGTGGACTTATAGAGGGAAGAAGGAAACAGATGATTCAAAAATCCATGTATGGAATAGGCTGAAAACAAGACAAACTGGAATTATATATGAAATCAATAGAGATTACCCGTTGATAGAGCAAATACAAGACACTAGTTCAGAGGTAAAACGGTTATTGGAGCAACTACTGGTTCAAATAGAGGGTAATCTACCATTGAATTCATTATATATAGATTTAACAAGTGATGAGAAAGTTGAAAATGAAACAAAGATTTCTGAGAATGAAACAATAGATTTATTATTGCAATTATTAGCTGGATGTAGGAATAACTCTGAAAGAGATGAGATGATTGAAAGACTATCTCGAACTGAACCATTTTCAGAATTTAGAGATGTCATCGAAAGAAAATTTAAAGGGGAAGGATAGAGGTTAATGAATAAAGTGAATATGGAAATGTTAGAAAGATTTATTTTAGCGGCTATTAACACTAAGTACAAGGAAATACCACCAACTGAGGCTGAGTTTTTGAAAGAGGCAAATGACATAAGAAATATAATGAAAGTACCTTCACCTGTAACAGATGAGGAATATGAATATATATTACGCAAGTTAAAGGCATCTATGGTAATTATTATGGATGATGGAGTATATATTTTTGATCCAAACAGCAAACATCAATCTTGGTTACCTGCAAGGCGTGCAGAAATTAATTTTTTCTATTGGGAGAGATATAAAAAATACCTTGAAGACGAAAAAGGTTGGAATACGAGAGTTACGGCAACATTAGATAAAGTTTCTGATGAAATTATAGACCTACTTGGCGACCCAAAAGATACAACGAATTCTTTCCAGAGAAGAGGATTGGTACTTGGAGATGTGCAATCGGGGAAAACAGCAAATTATACGGCAATTTGTAATAAAGCAGCAGATTGTGGATATAGAGTTATTATAGTTTTAGCAGGAATGATGGAAAACTTGAGAATACAAACTCAAGAGCGATTAGATACAGAATTTGCTGGACGTAGAAGTAAATATTTGTTAGACCCTAAGGCAGATCAAATAATAAAAAATACACCCTTTGGTGTTGGAAGAATTAATCCAAATAAAAGAATTTCTTGTTTTACTTCAGTAAATACAGATTTTAACTCAGTCATATTAAAAAGCAATGATTTAACACTCAGAAATATAAGTGAACCAGCAATTTTTATTGTGAAGAAAAATAAAAACGTATTAAATAACTTGCAAAGTTGGTTGGTTTCAAATAATGCAGACATGAATAATAAAATAGATTTGCCTCTACTTTTAATAGATGATGAGGCTGATAACGCATCTGTTAATACTAAAAAAGATGATCAGGATCCAACCGCTATTAATGCTGCAATTAGAAATATTCTTAATAGCTTTTATCAAGCATCATATGTAGGTATAACAGCAACTCCTTTTGCTAATATATTTATTAATCCAGAAACAAAAGATGACATGATTGGGGATGAACTGTTCCCTAGAGATTTTATATATGCGTTATCACCTCCGAATAACTATATAGGAACAGATGCAATTTTTGGTAACAATGCAAGTTACTCTGGCTCAGTTTTAAAAATTAAAAACGATGAAATGACAAATTATTTCCCTTTTAAACATAAAAAAGACCATCCAGTAAATGGCCTCCCTCCAAGTATGTATGAAGCAATAGGTTATTTCATGATTGCTAATGCAATTAGAGATTTGCGTGGAGATAATACTGAACATAGGTCTATGCTTATAAATGTGAGTCGATTTACGGATGTTCAAATAAAGATAAGCGAGCTAGTTAACGAATGGCTTGTAAAAGTCAGATCAGAACTAAGGAATTTTGCATCATTAAATGAGGATGAATCAAGCCAAATATATTCAATACGCTTTTTAAGAGTAATTTGGGAAAAGTATAAGCTAGAATATGTGGCAAAATGCGAATGGATTTATTTACAACAAAAATTTTTATATAAGGCAGTAACCCCAATTGATGTACGTGCTGTAAATCAAAAAACAGGTTCAGCAAGTTTAGATTATTATGCCCATAAAACAGATGGATTTAGGGTAATAGCTGTAGGGGGGAATAGCCTATCAAGAGGATTAACACTAGAAGGTTTATGCGTAAGTTATTTTTATAGAAATTCACAAATGTATGATACGTTATTACAAATGGGAAGATGGTTTGGATACAGAGAGAACTATGCAGACATATTTAAGATATGGATGGCTGAGGAAGCAGCAGACTGGTATGGATATATTACAGAAGCATCAAATGAATTAAAGCTAGAGATTGCAAGGATGCGAGTCGTTAATCAAACACCTTCAGAGTTTGGACTGAAGGTTCGGCAAGATCCTAATTCTTTAATAGCTACGGCTAGAAATAAGATGAGAACCGCAACTCAAGTTAGTCGGCCTATTACTGTTTCAGGCAGACTTCTAGAAACGCCACGATTAAAGAATGATATTAATGTTTTGAAGTCAAACGAACAAGCATTTAAGTTGTTAGTTGCAAATTTAGATAGTATTGGGTCAGCAGTAGAAATTTCACAAAATGCTAAGTTTTGGAAAGGTATCCCAAAAGATTTAGTTGTAAATTTATTAAGAAGCTTTGATACACACCCTTGGCATTTAGCATTTCAAGGTAGAGCTCTGGCTGATTATATAGAGAGCAATAGTGAACTATCTGAGTGGGATGTGGCTATACCACAAGGTTCAAGTAAGGAAGTGTATACACTAATTGGTGCATATAACAATATTGATATTTTCCCAGCTATACGTACTGTTACAGAAGATAATAAGATGATAAAAATTAATGGAACTAAGGTGAAAGTAGGAGCTGGCGGTTCTACAAGAATTGGCTTATCGGATATACAGATTAAGAAAGCAAAAGAAGAATTTGCAAAAATTCATGGTGATAAAAAAACAATTTCAGATAGTGGATATTTAATTAAAGATAGAAAACCCATATTGTTTCTGCATGTGCTTGAGAGTAGAGGTGAAGAAGGAAAAGAAATAACTACAAATATACCTAAATATCTGTTTGCTTTAGGTGTTGGATTTCCAGCAACAGAAAAAGGAACAAAGGTAGCAAACTATGTTGTAAATATGGTTGACTTAAAGAATTGGATTGAATTCGAAGGAGATGAGGATGATGAAGATATTATCTAACAAAGAATTTAGTTTTCCTAGATTTATAAAATTAAAAACATCATCTCAATTTAGCATCAATTGAGGCGTGGAGAATAAAATAGAGGTGAAAATAATGGATTTTCAGGATTTTCGTAAAGATTTTTTACAGGACATAAAATCTACGGCTGCAACAAATGGTGAAGGATCATCATCTGCTTTTGTGCAGATAGCAACAGAATACTTAATTAGTACTGAAGTGTTACCTGACTTCATACCAGCTTTTTATGTTGGTACTGGGAAATACAATAGAAAATATAGAGTAGATGGATATGTTCTTGATGAATTTGATTATACTATGAATCTAATAATAGCTGATTATTCTGGCAGTGAAGGGGAAAGGGTAGTAACACGTTCACAGGCAGTACAGATATTTGATAGGTTACTTCATTTTATAGATGAAGCCTACGGAGATAAACTATATAAAGAAATAGAAATTAGCACCCCTTGTGCTGATTTAATTGAACTGTTGCGTACTAATAAAAGTAGAATTAGAAAATATAGATTATTATTAATAACCGATGGAAATATGAGCGATAGAATTGATGTGCTACCACCAAGACATATTGCTAATATCCAAGCAGAGTTCCAAATCTGGGATATTGAGAGATTATTTAAAGTGTGTTTTTCTGATATGGGCAGACAAAATATAGAAATTGACTTTAAAGCATATACGGATAAAGGAATACCATGTCTTGAAGCAAGTGGTACAACAACAGACGAATATAGGAGCTTTTTATGTATAATACCTGGACATGCTTTGGCGGATATTTATGATTACTTTGGAAGCCAACTACTGGAAGGAAATGTTAGATCATTCTTATCAACTAAAGTAGCTGTTAATAAAAAAATCAGAGAGACAATATTAAAAGTCCCAAACATGTTTTTTGCTTTTAATAATGGAGTTTCTGCTACAGCTATGAATGTAGTTGTAGAAAATTCTGAACATGGAAAATTCATTGTATACGCTAAAGATTTTCAAATAATAAATGGTGGACAAACAACAGCTTCATTGTCTAATGCAAGACATAAAGATAAGACAAATCTAGAAGATATATTTGTTCAAATGAAAGTTACCGAAATAGATGCAGATATAGATAAATCTGGAGAATTAATAAGAAATATTTCAAAATCATCTAATAGTCAGAATAAGGTAAGTGATGCAGATTTCTTTTCTACACATCCTTTCCATATAAGAATGGAGCAAATTTCAAGAAGATTATTTGCTCCAGCAATGGGCGGAACTCAATATAATACAAGATGGTTTTATGAAAGAGCAAGAGGTCAATACTTACAAGCTCAAATGCGCATGTCGAAATCTGAAAAAAATAAGTTTGTTGCCCAGCACCCTAAGAAACAAATGCTTACTAAGACTGATTTTTCAAAGGTAAGAAATTCATGGAGAGGTTTACCTTATGTCGTGAGCAGAGGAGCACAAACTAACTTTATGAATTTTGCAGAATGGATAGACACTGAATGGTCTAATTCGGATGCAGGATTTAACGAGAAATACTTTCAAGAATCCGTAGCACTTTTTATATTATTTAAACATACAGAAAATATTGTAACTCATCAAACTTGGTATGAACAGGGATATAGAGCTAATATTGTTACATATTCAATTGCTTTATTTCATGAACTAGTAAAAAATCAATTTCCTAATAAGGAAGTTGATTTGCAGATAATTTGGAATCGTCAATCTGTGCCAGAAGCAATTACAATTGAATTAATAAATATTACTAAAGTTGTATTTGAAACTATAACTGATCCTAAGAGAGAAACAATAAACGTAACACAATGGTGTAAACGGGAAACTTGTTGGGCGAAAGTTAAAAGTAGGGATATATTATTAAGTAATGAAATCGAGAAAGTTCTAGTTAATAAAATACAAATCAAAATAGCAGAAAAAGAGGCTAGAAAAGATCAAAAGTTAATTTCAGGAGTAGAAGCACAAACAAAAGTTCTAGAGTATGGGGCTGAAAATTGGAAGAAAGTTATGGGCTTTGTGTTAGAAAAGAGATTAACCTCATCAGATTTAATTACAGCATTGAAGGTTGCGATACAAATTCCAAAAAAACTACCAAATTCATATCAAAGTCAAAAACTGTTGGAACTTCTTGATAAGGCGTATTCTGAGGGTTATAAGTATGACAAATTAGGTTAGTTGATGAACATACTTCAAATAAACAAGCTAGTATTACTTTACTAGTGAAGTGATTTTTGATATTATGTAGATGTGAAGTAATATAAGGGTGTAGTATACCCATAGCTTGAATTATTTTTTGTACACCCCTAGTATATCTTCAAATATTTTATAATGTATATGAGTAAATAAAGAAAAGTAGCTACAGAAAGGGAATATTTTATAGGGTGAGTATAAATGGAGAAATATATAACTATAGATTTATTTGCTGGTGCCGGAGGGTTAAGCTATGGGTTTCAGCAAACTGGAAAATTTGATATAAAAATTGCTGTTGAACATAATAAACATGCTCAAGAAACCTATAAAAAGAATCATCCTAATGTCGAAATAGAATCTGATATTACACAAATTACAAATGATAAATATAAGGCTATAAGAGAAAAGTTTGGTGTTGTTGATATAGTAATAGGTGGACCACCTTGCCAAGGTTTTTCAAATGCTAATCGTCAAAAAAATGAGTTAATTTGTGGTAATAATCAATTAGTAAATGAATATATTAGGGCTATTGAACAACTAGAGCCTAAGGCTTTTATTATGGAAAATGTTAAGATGATAAACTCAAATAAACACAAATTTTTTTGTTGTAAAAAAATCAAAGGGGTTGTTGAAAAATTAGGGGTTAAACTTGAGGAAGAAACAATAGCGATTGCTGAAGCCACAATTTGTACTGATGAGTTTATAAAGTTTTTGGAGAAGGAACATTTTTTAGATAAGTATGTTCTGGAAAAACAGAATTTTGTTAAATTAAATACTTTATATCGAAATACGAAGGCTTTAGATCAACTTAATAAATATATCAAGAAGTCAGAGAAGAATATTGTAAAGATGTTGGAAAATTGGGAAAGGCTACAAATTAAATTTTGGAATACTGAATACCAGCGAGTCTTTTATAAAGTCAAAGATATATTACATACATTTTTAAGGACAGGTAATGGGTATGATATTCTTAAAAATTATCTAAGAATAATAATAGAAACACAAAAAGCAATATATAAAATGCAAGAAATTCGAGATTATAATATTACTTTAATAGGAATAACTATAGAGAAAAATAATATCTGCGTAATGGTTAACACATATAATATTATTGAGTATGTTATGAAGAAGTTTAAGTCTTTAGGATATAATTTAGAAGAAGGTATTTTAAATGCAGTTAATTATGGTGTGCCGCAGAATAGAGAACGATTTATTATAATGGGTATTAAGCATAAATATCTGAAAAAAGGTGAAATACAATTACCGAAGCCAATACTCAATTCATATGAAGAATTTTATACAATAAGGGATGCTATAGAGGACTTAGCAGAATATGAAACCACAGTAAAAGTGGAATCATTACCGATACAAAAGGATAAAAAAGAAGCAAGCAGTTTAAATCCTTTACAAACATATCTAGGTGTGGGCAATTTAATTTATAATCATATCATTACAGATACTAGAGATACAGCACTAGAGCGTTTTAAAAATCTTAAACCTGGACAAAATTTTCATGACTTGAATGAAAATCTGAAAACAACGTATAGTGATCCTACAAGAACACAAAATACTATATATTTACGTTTGAACTATCAAATGCCGTCGGGAACAGTTCTTAATGTCAGAAAATCTATGTGGGTACATCCCAAAAACGATAGAGCTATAAGTATAAGAGAAGCTGCTAGACTACAATCATTTCCAGATGAATTTGTTTTTTGTGGGACAAAAGATGCTCAATACCAACAAATAGGCAATGCAGTCCCACCATTACTTGCAAGGGCAATTGCTGAAAAATTGCTGGAATTAATGGATGATGTGCCTAATGAAAAGCTAGAGAATATAATATGTAGAAAATAAAATTCGACAAAAAATCTCTGCATAGCCTAAACTAGAAGCTGGTAAGTGTCAAATAATTGCCGCCTAGTATGCCGTTAGTAGCTTTGCTAAAATACAAATAGTAAAACTTCTAAGGGGTAATATGTTTGGCTAGTAAATTGGTAGTTGTTGACTCGAAAGTTTTTTTAGGGGGATTTTTGAAATTATAGAATAGCCTCACACCAACATAACTAGAACACCCGATAGTACAATCCCTCCAAAGTAGCCACCGTAATCAACCAAATTACAAACCTACTCTGGAGGTTTTTTCATGCCCATAATCCAATATCCATTTTTGTTACTGAAATTTCCATCAATTAAAAATTTCCATACACATCCTATTCCCATCTACAACCATATATGGTATCCTTAAAATAAAGCCCAAAAACTGCATAAAAAAAGAACTGTCTAACAGCAGTTCTGCTTTGCATTGTATTTTTTACGATGGGTGTCTACCAACACCTGTCTCTTTTGTTGTCTCTATACCCTATAATAGAGTATCCGTGTAAATTTATTACTCTATTATAATATCAAACATTCTTTATAAGTGTCAATATATTTTTTAATTTTATTATGTATTAATCATATTTAGGGGGGAGTATCTTGAAAAACAAAAGAAAACAGTATCTAATCAACTATGAATGCTAAAATAATATTGTAGGAAGTTGCTAATATTTTAATGTACAACACCTATAAAAGTCTCTATAGTAATAATGGGTGATGAAATTGATTCTAAACATGAACATTAATACTGAAATAGAGATAAATTCTGTAAAAGATTTAAATAAATTGAAATTAATAGTGGAGGTTAATAATTTGGAAAAACCAAACTTCAGCGAATTAGCAAGGAAGCTAGGAGTTGATAGAAGAACAGCTAAAAAACATTATGAAGGCAAAATTGAAAAAGAAAGAAAAGACAAAAAATCTAAAATAGACGATTACTATGAAATTATCTCTTCTTTGCTATCAGCAGAAAATAAGCAGATATTCTACTATAAATCCCATCTGTATAGATATCTGGTTAGAGAGCACGGCCTTGAGTGCTCAAGAAGTAATTTTAATTACTTCATTTTAAAACACAGTAAGTTTTGTTTCTGTTATTCTAAATATGGTTCTTCCGCATAATCGGTTAAATCAAGCTTAAAAATATAGTGATTGATAAATCACTTTATTTCTTAATAAATTTATTTTGGCTCTACCATACATATCTCTTTTAATCTTTTTAAGCTTATTAACATTTCCTTCAACACATCCATTACTATACTTATACATTGCTGAATTAATGACTGCATCATAATCAGTAGTTAAACTTTTTATAAAATGTTTGATTACTGGAATACAAGGGGACGTTTCAATTGTCTTTAGAACGCCAATATGCTATTATAGAATAGGGTGATAAAATGGCTAGACAAGCAAGAGAAAAAAGCAGTACAGGAATTTATCATATAATGTTAAGGGGAATAGATGGAAGAAATTTATTCTTAGATAACGAAGATCGAAGAGTATTTATTGAAAAGCTTTTAAGTGCCAAAACTAATGGAGGATTTAAACTGTATGGGTTCTGCTTAATGGATAATCATGTTCACTTACTCATGAAAGAAAGTGAGGATATAGGGACGAGTATTAAGAGGATCACCATAGGTTATGTACAGTGGCATAATAATAAACATGGGAGAACGGGACACTTATTTCAAAATAGATATAATAGTGAAGTTGTAGAAAGCGAAGATTATTTACTTACAGTATTAAGATATATCCATAACAATCCTCAAAAAGCAAAAATAGTCAAGAATGTAGGGGATTATCCCTGGAGCAGTTACAGACAGTATTTATTAGAATTTTCAGGTGAAAGTACCTATTTAGATGCAGAATTAATTGTTGGATTCTTTTTAACAAGAGATAATTTTGTAAATTTTATGAACATAAAAAATGATGATAAATGCTTAGATTATAAACCGTTAAAGAAGTATACAGATGCAAGCTTAAAGGAATTAATCCATAACCAGTATAATTTAGAGCAATTTAGAGAGATGTCGCCTGAGGCGAAAAACTTAGTAATAAAGAAGATATATCAAACTACAGGTGCAAGTATTCGACAAATAGGACGAGTTATGGGGATAGGAAAAAACATAATTGAAAGAGCAATTAAATAAGACTATCGAAACGTCCCTTTGTATTAAAGAGCAATTAAATAAGACTATCGAAACGTCCCTTTGTATTACCTTTGTATTATTGAAACGTCCCTTTGTATTTGAAACGTTTATGATGCATTATTAACATATTAAATTTGTTATAATGGTAATGGGTGGTGAATGGATTGCAGATGAATCGACTTTTTGAGATTGTATATGTTTTGTTGAGTAAAGGTAGAGTTACAGCAAAGGAACTGTCAGAGCGTTTCGAAGTATCTCAACGTACCATTTACAGAGATATAGATGCGCTTAGTATAGTAGGGATTCCAGTATATACTGAGAAGGGCAAGGGCGGTGGCATTAGTCTGCTTCCTGAGTTTATATTGAATCAAGCTCTTTT
Source organism: uncultured Alkaliphilus sp. (assembly GCA_938074565.1). Classification (GTDB taxonomy): domain Bacteria; phylum Bacillota; class Clostridia; order Peptostreptococcales; family Natronincolaceae; genus Alkaliphilus. The sequence continues at coordinate 309,003 of CALJEQ010000006.1, forward strand.
AACTGAACAAGAACAAGAAGAAATTATTTCTGCCCTACAAGCGTTAGAAGTGGTTAAACCCAAGGAAACGACTCAGGCTTTAACAAAATTATCAGCTGTTTTTAATAGAAAGGCTGTTAATTGGATTGATGTAGATTTTTCCGATTGGAGTGGTGGAGACAATGAATTGTTTCGTAAACTAAAGACATCAATATTTGATAAAACTGTTGTAGTTTTCGATTATTATAGTACAAAAGGAGTAAAAACAAACCGAAACGTTGAACCGATGCAGTTGTTTTTCAAGCATCGGGCGTGGTACTTAAAAGGATTCTGCCTTTCTCAGCAGGATATACGCTTATTCAAGCTTAGCCGGATGGAAAATTTGATGATTACAGAGCAGTGTTTCATCGAAAGAGATTTTCCAATAGTCTTATCTGAACCGTTACAGAATGAAAAGGATTATAAATATATAAATTTGAAACTAAAAATTGCATCAGAAATGGCCTATCGAGTTTATGATGAACCTCAGAATATTCAAAAACTACCGGATGGCAATTTCATTTCTACTGTTGTTTTTCCAGAGAATGAATGGGTGTACGGTTACGTTATGTCATTTGGAGAGTATATTGAGGTGCTTGAGCCTGTGCATATCCGTAAGCTTATTCAAGAAAGATTGAAAAAAGCTCTAAAAAAATATATTTAATATGACACTATGTTGTCATATTAAATAGTCTATAATCTAGATATAAATGATAAGGAGGGCTCAACAATGGAAGAAAAATATTGTCAATCTTGTGCTATGCCTATGGGGGATACGAATGAGATGTACGGAACAAATTCTGATGGAACTAAGAATGAAGACTATTGTAAGTATTGTTACATGGATGGGGCATTTACATCAGATATTTCAATGGAAGAAATGATTGAAATTTGTGTTCCACACATGGTTTCTGTAAATACTGGAATGAGTGAGGATGAAGCCAGAAATATGATGAAGGGGTTCTTCCCCACATTAAAACGCTGGAAAATAGGATAATTACAGAGGGGGCATAGATTTATTTCTATGCCCACATGGTTTTAAAAAGGAGGGTTTATAGATGTGTGATAACTATATTAGCTTGGAAATGAATAACATTGCTGAAGAGCACTTGTGCTGTGCAATTTCCGATAAGAAGCATCAGCATGGGGTTGATGTGAAGCGAGCTTGGTTAGCCGAAAGAATACCAACAGGGCATATTTTTAGAAAACTTGATGATAAAGGAAAGGTTTTTATCGAATACGCTCCATTGGAAACTGCGTGGGTTCCTGTTAATGGTGAGAATTATATTTATATTTATTGTTTTTGGGTTTCTGGTAGTTTTAAGAGTAAAGGGCATGGGAAAGAGTTATTAGAATATTGCATTGAAGATGCAAAGAGTCAAGGTAAATCAGGGGTTTGTGTGATTAGTTCCAAGAAAAAAATGCCGTTTCTCACAGACAAGAAATATATGCAGAAGTACGGATTTGAAGTGGTAGACACAATTGGCAGCGATTATGAGCTATTGGCACTATCCTTTGATGGTAGCAAGCCTACTTTTGCCAATAATGCACGAAAGCAAGAAATAGATACGAAAGAACTTACAATTTATTACTCAAAGCAATGTCCATACATTCCAAATTGTATTGAGCAAGTTGAAAAATTTTGCCGAGATAATAATATCCCTTTGAACCTGATTGAAATAGATACTTTAGAAAAAGCTAAATCTGTCCCATGCGTATTTAATAATTATGCAGTATTTTATGAAGGAAAGTTTAAGACAGTGCATTTACTGAATGAAGGGTATTTGAAAAAGAAGATTTTGGCAATTTGACAATCACTCCTTAAAGTATGGTTAGGCGATTATACTTTATCAGTGCTTGTCAGTTGTCTCATCTTTTTTTGAAAAAATTAGTGCTGGTTTATCCACCAACACTATATATTATAGAACCATTTATTTTACAATAAAAATATAGATATATAAAATGTAGTTTCTAGATAAATCTAAGAACTACATTTTTTTTATATTATAGTTTTAATTTTTAAAATAAAATAGAATTTAACACAGTAATTGAGGGATATGCAAGAGTTATAAATGACATCTATAGGTATACTGGAGCCAGTATATTCTTCAAAATTACTATACAACGTAATACTTTCTGTTTTTACGCTATGTTTTTTAGTTATGTAAATCCACAAAAAAGGCTACGTAATTTCTTGTTGTTAAAGGCCTTATAGTCTTTAATAGTGTGTAGATAAATACAAATAAAACCAATATTAGAGTAAATTCAACATAATTCGTATAAAGTTATTCATATATAAAATAAAATGTAAATTATAAAGGATATTTTAGTGTTAAAGTAGAATAAAGTAAATACTAATAAACATATAAATAATTATTATTAAAAAAATAAACATGAATCAGTCAAAAAAATTTATTTTAATATAATAATTGACCTCAAATTCAAAAATTAAATAAAGGAGTAGATAAGATAAATGAAAACTGTAGGAGTTGTGGGTGCAGGGGTTATGGGAATTGGTGTTGCCCAAAATTTTGCACAATGTGGATATCAAGTGGTGTTGATTGATATTTGTAAAGATATTCTAGATAAAGCTATAGAAGAAATAGAAAGAAATATTAAGTTCTATAAACTCTACAATAAAAATGAAAATTTAGAGGATACAAAATTAATCATCTCTAAAATACAGCTAACAACTGATTTTGATATGTTGAAGAACTGTCAAGTCGTGGTTGAAAATGTTACAGAGGATTTGGAAGTTAAAAAGAATGTATATAAAAAGATTGACGAAATATGTCAAGATGAATGTATATTTCTCGTAAACACCTCATGTATATCAATAACTAAGATTGCTTCCTTCACAAATAGACAAGATAAAGTAATAGGAACTCACTTTATGAATCCTGTTCCTATGAAGAAAACAGTTGAAGTAATAAGAGGTTATCATACTTCAACTAATACAATAAAAAACACAGAAAAAATACTTTCAGATATAGGCAAGGAATGCATAATAGTAAATGATTTACCTGGTTTTGTCTCCAATAGAATATCCCATTTATTTATGAATGAAGCAGCATACGTTGTTCAAGATCAAGTGGCAACACCTGAACAAGTAGATGATATATTTAAAGAGTGCTATGGACATAAAATGGGGCCTTTAGAAACGGCAGATTTAATTGGTTTAGATACAGTGGTGAACTCCTTAGATGTATTATACGAAAGTTATAAAGATCCAAAGTTCAGATGCTGTCCTTTATTAAGAAAGATGGTTGATGCTAAGTTATATGGTAGAAAAAATGGAAAAGGATTTTATGATTATAACCTATAGAAAAAATAATTATATGGAAGGAAGTTAAATATGGATGAAATTAAATTAAAGGTAAGAGGTTTTCTTAAAAGATATTTTAGAAAACACGAGTTAACAGATGAAGAAAATATATTTGATTTAGGTTTTGTAAACTCTCTATTTGCAATGCAATTAGTTATGTTTATAGAAAAAGAGTTTGGCATTGTTATAGACAATAATGATCTAGATTTAAATAATTTTAGTTCAATTAATGCGATAGGTGAATTTGTAGAAAAGAAAACTGTTTAAAAAATGTATATATATAGGCATAGTAAAATAATATCTTAAATATTAAGAGGTGTAAAAATGAAAATAGAATTATCTTATGAACAAGAAAAATATCAATTAGAGTTTCAAAACTTTACTGATGAAGTAATAAAACCAATTGCAGCACAAATTGATAAAGAACAAAGCATACCTAAAGAAGTAATTAATGAACTAGCAAAAAAAGGCTATTTGGGTTCTATGATAGATGAAAAATTTGGGGGTAAAGGTATGGATGCAATTACCCTCGGGTTACTTAATGAAGAAATTGGAAGAGGTTGCTCAAGTGTTAGAAGTTTGCTGACGGTACATGGTATGGTGGCTTTAGCAATTCAGAAATGGGGAAACGTAGAAACAAAAAATACATTGTTACCGAAGTTGGCATTAGGAGAGGTTATTGGAGCTTTTGCATTAACAGAGCCTGAAGTGGGTAGCGATGCAAAAGATGTTAGAACTTTCGCCGAAGTAGATGGTGATTATTTTAATATTAATGGAATAAAAAAGTGGATTACTATGGGACAAATTGCAGATGTTTTTATTGTTTTTGCAAAGTGTGAAGATAAACCAACTGCATTTCTAGTCAATAGAGAAACGCCTGGGCTTACGATAACACCCATTTCAGACTTGCTTGGAGCAAGGGGATCGATGATTGCAGAATTAAAATTTGATAATTGTCGAATTCCAAAAGAAAATATGGTGGGGAATATTGGGACAGGTTTGACTCATGTAGCTTTAACAAGTCTTGACTACGGTAGGTATACAATAGCTTGGGGATGTGTTGGGTTAGGACAAGCATGTATAGATGATAGTATAGATTACACACGTAAAAGAAAACAATTTGGTAACTTTTTAAGACAAAATCAACTCATTCAAAAAATGGTAACAGAAATGGTTGTAGATGTGAAAGCTGCCCGTCAAATGTGTTATTATGCTGGTTACTTACGACAAGTAAGTGATCCAGATTCTATAATAGAAACATGGTCAGCTAAATATTTTGCATCAAAAATGATAAATCAAGTAGCCAGTAACGCAGTGCAAATTCATGGAGCGAATGGTTGTAGTAGTCAGTTTCCTATTGAAAGATATTATAGAGACGCAAGGATTAATGAAATTATTGAAGGAACAACCCAAATGCATGAAATTCTAATTGCAAACAGTGCCTTTAGGAATAGGGGGTAGAGGATGGTCAATACGTTAGATAGAGAAAAAGAAAAGAAAAAAATAAAGTGTGTAGTTTGGGATTTAGATAATACATTGTGGAAGGGAGTCTTATTAGAGGACGGCAGTGTTACCCTTCGTGAAGGCGTTTTAGACATTATAAAAACACTAGATAGTAGAGGTATTTTACAATCTATTGCCAGCAAGAATGAACATAATCATGCAATGGCTAAGTTAGAAGAGTTACGTATAAATGAATACTTTATATATCCACAAATCAACTGGAATTCGAAATCTTCATCAATAAAAAAAATAGCAGAATCAATTAATATAGGTCTAGATACAATTGCTTTTATCGATGATCAAGAATTTGAATTAGACGAAGTAAAGTATGCCTTACCTTCTGTACAATGTATCAATGCCATCGCTATACATCAATTAACCGATATGAATGAATTAATACCAAAATTCATTACGGAAGACTCTAATAAAAGACGAAGTATGTACATCAGTGATATAGAACGTAAGAAAGCAGAAGAGGAATTTTCGGGGCCACAGGAAGAGTTTCTTTCATCATTAAATATGGAATTCAAAATATCGTCTGTAAAAGAAGATGATCTACAAAGAGCTGAGGAATTGACCGTAAGAACAAATCAACTTAACACAACTGGATATACCTATTCCTTTGAAGAATTAAGTTTATTGCAGAAATCAAATGAACATATATTATTAATGGCATCACTAAAGGATAAGTATGGTTCTTATGGGAAAATTGGACTGGCATTAATCGAATGTAGTTCTCAAATTTGGACAATAAAATTGTTACTTATGTCGTGTCGGGTAATGTCTAGGGGTGTAGGAACAATATTTATTAATCACATAATGAGTCTAGCTAAGAAAAATAATGTAACACTAAGGGCAGAGTTTGTTGATAATGATCGAAATCGTATGATGTATATTACCTATAAGTTTTCAGGATTTTATGAAATCGAAAAAGACGGAAAAGTCGGTCTTTTAGAAAATAGCTTGAGTAATATACAATCATTTCCTGAATATGTGAAAGTAGTGATAGAAGACTAAGGAATAATATTAAAGTTCTACAAGTGATTAAAAACGAACATGGATCTTATTTGTTTTTACAAAACACTTTACAATACAATAAACTAAAAACCAATTAATATAATATAAAGGAGTTAAATAAAATGAGAATTAGTATGTTGAAAGCTAAGATACATAGAGCTGTAATAACTGAGGCTGAATTAGATTATGTTGGAAGTATAACACTGGATATTGAATTAATGGAACAATCGGGGATACTGGAGTATGAAAAAGTTCAAGTAGTAGATATAGATAATGGAAATAGATTTGAAACATATGTAATAGCAGGTGACAGAAATAGTGGGGTCATATGCGTTAATGGAGCGGCAGCTAGATTAGTTCAAAAAGGCGATAAGGTAATTATTATGTCATACTGTGATATGGAAGTGAAGGAAGCCAAAAGTCATAAACCAAAAGTAGTTTTTGTAAATGAGGATAATTCAGTTAAAGAAGTTGGATTTTATGAAAAACATGGAGAGATAAAATAAACAGTAGAGGGTACTGAGCTAATATTAGTAGTTATTTTAGAATAGTGAGGTAAGCATATGAATAATAAACAAACTTTAAAAAAGGAAGATGTTGAAGATATTATTGAATTGACCAGTATGCAAGAAGGTATGCTATACCATTATATAAGTGATCCAACTAGTTGTTTATATCAGCAACAACTAAGTATAACATTAGATGGAGAAATAGATGTAGACAGTATAAAAAAAACTTGGGGTTATGTTGTTCAATCAAATGAAATGTTAAGAACTATTTTTAGATGGGATAAATTAAACAAGCCAGTACAAATAGTATTGAAAAATTATGATATTCCATTTCAAATAATAGACTTATCAGGACATAATGAAAATGAAGCTAATGAAATTTTTAATGATATATATATAAATAAAGAAAAAGAAACCGTTGATATTTCGTTAGAGTCTATTAAAATTACGATTTGTAAATTTAATGAAGGTTTAGCAAAATTAATAATTAAAAACCATCATATTTTGTATGATGGTTGGAGTAATGGGGTCATTCTAAAAGAGTTTATAGAGTCTTATAATTCTTATTTAAAAGGCAAAGAAGTAATTGTAAAAAGTAAAACTAAGTTTAAAAATTTTGTACAATATCTACAAAATCAAAACCAAGAAGATAGCAATAAATTTTGGTCTACCTATTTATTAGATAGAGAGGTAGGCTATAAATTAGATAATTTAGAACCTAAAAGCAAAATAAGCACATACAATTATAAATGTTCTAATGAAATATTTTTAGCATTGGAAAAAATAGCCCACGATAAGTTTGTATCTACATCAACTATTTTATATAGTGCATGGACAATACTTCAAAGTCTTTATACAAATTCAAAAGACGTTGTATTCGGTACACCAGTTTCAGGAAGAAATAACACTATTCAAGGTATAGAAGAAATAGTGGGATTGTTTATTAATACAATCCCACTTAGGGTAAAGATAGAAAATGAAAGTGTTGATGACGTAATTAAGTTAGTTGAAAGCAGTTTAAATGAAAGATTAGCTCATCAGGATACCCCATTAGTAAATATAAAAACGGCTGGAAAACTATCAAATACAGAAGAACTATTTGATACTATTGTGGTTGTAGAGAATTACCCTTTAAGTCAATCAATTTATAAAAATAATGAAGTAATAATAAAGGATTATAGAATAACTGAATATACAAATTACAATTTAGCAGTACAAATTCAAGTGTTTAATGGACTAGAAATAAAAATAGATTATAATGCAGATTTATATAATGCTAACTTTATAAAAAATAAAGTTGATAGTTATTTAAATATTTTACATAGTATTATATATAATCATACATGTAAAATTTCACAAATAAACATACTATCAGAAAAAGAAAAGAATAGACTATTATACGATTTTAATGATACAAAGGAAGATTATCCTCGATATAATACAATACAACAATTAATTGAGAGACAGGTTGAAAAAAATCCAAATAATATTGCGGTTCAATTTCATAATAAAGAGTTAACTTATAAAGAATTAAATGAAAAAGCAAATCAGTTGGCTTTAGTATTGGTTAAAGATTATCATATTAAATCAGGGGATGTAGTTGGCTTACATTTAGATAGAACATTAGAGTTTATTATTGGAATAATTGCAGTTATAAAAGCAAATGCTGTCTGTCTTCCTATCGAAACGAAAATCCCTAAAAATAGAGTTGTAGAAATGGTAAATGATAGTAATACAAAGCTTATTTTAAATAAAAGCAAAAACCTCAGATATGAAGGTTATAATGGGCAGGTAAGTGTTATAGATATAAATGAAAAAAAATATGATTATCTATTAAAAGGTAGATTGGATATTAACGAATTTTTAGCAACATCTATTAATTCAACAGACTTAGCATATCTAATATATACTTCTGGCTCAACGGGAAAATCAAAGGGAGTAATGATACATCATAGAGGTATTATAAATCATGCATTTATAAAAATTAAAGAATCAAATATGACACCCAATGATATTTGTTGTCACAACTTGAGTTTTAACTTTGTATCATCTATTTGGCTAACTTTTTCACCATTGTTTATTGGAGGTAAATTCCGTTTATATGATGAAGAAACAGCAAATGATCCCTACAAATTATTTAAAGCAGTAGAAAAAGATAAAATAAATATTATAGAAGTAGTACCCTCACTAGTTAATATGTTTGTAGATTTAGATAGCGAAAAGAGAAAAGAGATAACACTAAAAAACCTAAAAAAATTAATTTTTACTGGAGAAAAAGTTTCACATCAATTAGTTAATAAATTTTATTCTAAATATAAAACTCCACTAATCAATGCATATGGACAAAGTGAGTTTTCAGATGATACGGTACACTACCATATTCCTTATGATTTAAATACTAAAATAGTGCCTATAGGAAAACCAAGTATGAATACTCAAGTCTTTATTATAGGACTTTATGGAACACTACAACCCGTTGGTGTACCTGGAGAATTATGTTTATCGGGTGATGGAATTTCACCTGGGTATCTAAATAATAAAGAGCTAACAGATAGTAAATTTATTGACAATCCCTATAAAGTAGGAGAAAAAATGTACAGGTCAGGCGATCTAGCAAAGTGGTTACCAGATGGAAATATTGAATTTCTTGAAAGAGTAGATCATCAAGTGAAAATCCGTGGCTTTAGAATTGAACTTGGAGATATTACAAGCCATTTATTAAATATTGAAGGAATTAAAGAAGTAGTGGTGGTGGATAAGGAAGAGAATATGCAGAAATATCTAATTGCTTACTATATGGCAGAAAAAGAGATTAGTGTAGGTGAGTTTAGAGAAGAATTGAGTAAAAATTTACCTGAATACATGATTCCTTCCTATTTTATGAGGCTTACTGCTATACCTTTTACAATAAGTGGTAAGTTAGATAGAAAAGCGCTACCAAGCCCAGATGGAAATATTTATACGGGTGAAGAATATGAAGCACCAGTAAATGATATTCAAGTAAAATTAGTAGAAATTTGGCAGAATTTATTAGGAATAAATAAGATTGGAATAAATGATAATTTTTTTGCTTTAGGAGGACATTCTTTAAAAGCTACTCTCTTAGTTGGTAGAATACATAAAGAATTAAACGTAGAAGTACCATTAAAAGAAATATTTAAACTAGGAAATATTAAAAGATTAAGTAAGTATATTGCATTAAAAGATAATAGTAAATTTGAGGAAATAACAAAAATAGAAGAAAATAATTTTTATCCAGCATCCTCTGCTCAAAAAAGAGTTTATTTATTGCATAAACTTAATAACCAAAATAAAGCATATAATATGTCAAGTGCGATTGAACTTATTGGACATATAGATATTAAGAAGTTAGAGATTACATTTGTTAAATTAATTGAGAGGCACGAATCTTTAAGAACTAGTTTTTTAACAGATAAAGATAATATCTTACAAACAATTCATAAGCCAAAGGAAATACTATTTAAGATAGAAAAAATAGATATTGAAAGTGAAATTGAGACTGATAGCGTAATAAATTCATTTATTACACCATTTGATTTAGAAAAAGCACCGTTATTTAGAATAGGCTTAATTAGTTTAGAAGATGAAAAGCATATTTTACTTGTAGATATGCATCATATTATTTCAGATGGAACTTCAATGGAATTATTAATAAAAGAATTTGGTGAAGTTTATAATGGGATACAAAAAGAACCTTTAAGAATACAATATAAAGACTTTACAGTATGGCAGTATAATAAACGGAAGATAAACCTAATAAACCAAGAACAATATTGGTTAAATGAATTTATAGAAGATATACCTGTACTTAATCTTCCTACGGATTTTCCAAGACCGAAGTATAAAAACTTCATGGGTAACAATATAAGTTTTATAATTGGAAAACAAGAAACAGAAAAATTAAATATTATAGCATTAACAACAGGAAGTACAATGTATGTTGTACTACTAACAATAATAAAGGTAGTTCTATCAAAATATAGTGGACAAGAAGATATTGTTGTGGGAACACCTGTCTCTGGAAGAAACCATAAGGATTTAGAACATATTATCGGTATGTTTGTAAATACTTTACCGATAAGAAGTACAGTAGAAAATAATAAAAGCTTTGATGAATACGTAAGCATAGTAAAGGAAAAAACTTTCAATGCCCTAGAAAATCAAGATTATCAATTTGAAGAGTTGGTTGATAAATTAAATGTATTCAGAGATATGGGAAGAAATCCTCTTTTTGATGTTATGTTTATTTTTCAAAATGTTCAAAAAGAAGAGTTAAATATTAATAATTTGAAAATGTCTAATATCCAATCAATAAATACAACAGAAAAGTTTGATTTATCAATAATGGCAATGGAGGAAAATGGTGAACTTAGAATAAATATTAATTATGCCATCAGTTTATTTAAAGAAGAAACTATAGAAAGAATAAAAAATTATATATTAAACTTAGTTAAAGTAGTCACAAAAAATAATAAAATAAAATTAAATGACATTGAAATAATAACTAGTACTGAAAAACAAAAGTTACTTTATGAATTTAATAATACAAAGGATGTAAATATAAACTACAAGACACTACACCAATTATTTGAAGAAAAAGTTGCTGAATTTCCCAATAAAACAGCGGTTGTTTATGGAACACAAGAATTAACCTATCAAAATTTAAACGAAAAAGTAAATATTTTAGCCCATAAGTTAAAAGAAGCAGGAGTAGGTCCAAATAAAGTAGTTGCTATAATAACAGAGCGTTCATTTGAAATGATTATTGGAATATTAGCAATACTTAAATCGGGGGGAGCATATTTACCCATAGATCCCCAAAGTCCTGAAAATAGATTAAGATATATGGTAGAAGATAGTAAAGTGGAACTAATACTGACCCAAAGACATTTGGCAGAGAAGTTAAATTCTTTTGAAAAAGTATTAATTATTGAGAATGAATTAATTATTGAAAACGAAGCAACAAGGAAAAATTACTTAAAAAATATCATTAATATTGCTCAACCAACAGATTTAGCCTATATCATCTATACTTCTGGTTCTACAGGTACGCCAAAGGGTGTAATGGTGGAACATAATAGTGTTATTAATACATTAATGATGTTACAAGAAAAGTATCCAGTAAATGAAACGGATTCATATTTATTAAAGACGGCCTATACATTTGATGTTTCTGTTACAGAACTTTTTGGATGGTTTTTAGGAAATGGTAGACTTACCATACTTCCAAATGGTGAAGAGAAGGACCCTGAAAGTATCATTAACACAATAGAAAAACATAGCATAACCCACATTAACTTTGTACCCTCTATGTTTAATTTGTTTTTAAATGTATTAAACATTCATCAACTTAATCAGTTAAATAAATTAAAGTATGTATTTGTTGCAGGAGAAGCAATTACAAAGCAAGTAGTAGAAAAATTTTATAAATCAATCAATAATGTAAGGCTTATTAACTTATATGGACCGACAGAAACCAGCATATATGCTACAGCATATCCTATAGAAAAAAACTATGTAACAGATAATATACCTATTGGTAAGCCAATAAAAAATACAAAAGCATATATACTAGATCAAAATGAAAAATTATTACCAATTGGAGTTATTGGTGAACTGTGTATTTCAGGAGATGGATTAGCAAGAGGTTATGTTAATAGTCAAGAACTTACCAATAAAAGATTTGTAGACAATCCATTTAAGTTAGATAAAAAGATCTATAAAACTGGAGATTTAGCAAGGTGGTTATCTGATGGTAACATAGAATTTCTAGGAAGATTAGACAATCAAGTTAAGGTTAGAGGTTATCGAATTGAATTAGGTGAAATTGAAGTTGCACTATTAAAAATGAAAGAAATAGACGAAGCAGTTGTATTATGTTTGGAAGAAAACAATTCACAAAAGTTAAAAGCTTTTATTTCTGGAGAAGATGTAACAATTGACTATATAAAGAAACAGCTAGTGGAAGTCTTGCCAGAATACATGATTCCTTCAGAATATTACAAAGTAGAATCAATGCCCTTGAATAAAAGTGGGAAAATAGACAGAAAACAACTGTTGAAAACATCTTCAACAAGTCTTGCAAGGGGAGTTGTTTCAAGACCTATAGAAACAGAAAACGAGAATAAACTTTATGAAATATGGTCTAAATTATTGAACAGAAAAGATTTTGGTGTAAATGATAGCTTTTTTGATATAGGTGGAGATTCTTTTAAAATTATACAGATGCAAAATATGATCAAGGAAAAGTTTAATAGAAATGTAGAAATAGTAGAATTGTTTAATAGATTTACAATAGTAAAATTAGCAGAATTTTTAAGTAATAATGTAATTCAAGTTAATACAGAGTTAAGATGTACTAAATTTCCAAGCTCATATTTTTATTCAGAACAGGTACAAGAACAGCCTATTTTATTAAAGTATAAAATTAGAGATAATGCTTATAAAATGGTTCAAGACCATGCTATTGCTAATGAAGTTAATGTAAATGATGTTATGCTATCTATGTACCATTACCTGCTAACAGAGGTTTGTGAATTAGAGAATACTTCAATTTATGTAGCAGAAGAAGATGATGCAGTAATGGAAACGGCAGTAGATTTCATAGAAATCAATACCCTTAATCAACTATACAATTGTGTTTCAAAAGGACTCAACAAAGATCAGTCTGTAACAATTAAATATAGTAACTTAATAAGAAAGAATATGGGTAATACTGACGAAGTAGTTATTCTATATACTTTTGGAGACAAAGAAGTAGTTGATATAAATAATTACTTTGATTTAATTATAAGGGGTCAAATAACAGCTAATAGCATTAATTTAGTATTTGAATATAAAAATACTAGGTTAAAAAGAGAGAAGATGGAACAGTTATTTAAATATTACATTAATTCAATTATGAAAGTAATAGAATAGGATGTTAAAAACTAAATCTACCACGAAAGGATTTAAAAAAATCAAATGGCTAAATTAAAAGGTTTAATAAAAGATTTTGATATTACAACTGATGTCAATTCTATTGACATTGAAATTGAAACAGTTGACAACTCCGAAATTGCTATTATCGGGATAAGTGGACGATTTTCTATGGCAGAAGATATTGATAGGTTTTGGGAAAATCTAGATAGAGGTATTGACTGTATACGTCATTTGCCAGATAGTCGTAAAAAAGATTATTATCGTGGAGATATGACGTTCCAAGATGAAAATAATAAAAAAGCATACTTAGATGATATAGATAAATTTGATTATGAATACTTTTCTTTAACACCTATTGAAGCGAATTTAATGGATCCTAATCAAAGGCTTTTATTAGAAGATACGGTGCAAGCCTTAGAAAATGCTGGTTATGGAGGTAATAGCTTAGACGGAGAAAATATTGGAGTTTTTGTTGGATTTAGTAATGATCTAACGGAAGAATATAAGCATCATTGCATGGAAAATTATACTGAAGATTTAAATAAAGCATTAGCAGGTAATTTAAAATCTGTTATTCCTTCAAGAATATCATACTTTTTAAATTTAAAAGGTCCCAGTGTACTAATTGATACTGCATGTTCTTCTTCGTTAGTTGCAGTTCATATGGCATGTCAATCCCTAAAAAATCAGGAATGCGATATGGCGATAGTAGGTAGTGTTGAATTACATATGTTTCAAGAACCATCATGTAATATAAATTTAGGTATAAAATCATCAGATGGAAAAGCTAAAACATTTGATAATAGATCAGATGGAACGGGAATTGGAGAGGGAGTTATTACAATTGTCTTAAAACCTCTTAATAAAGCTAAAAGAGATAAAGATTTTATACATGCAGTAATAAAGGGAAGTGCGGTAAATCAAGATGGTAGTACAATTGGTATAACTGCACCAAATCCTGCTGCACAATCGGAAGTCATAGAGAAGGCATGGAAAAATGCTAAAGCAAATCCTGAATCTATCACATATATCGAGGCCCACGGAACTGGTACAAAATTGGGGGATCCTATAGAGATTAATGGTTTAACAAATGCATTTAAAAAATATACAAATAAAAAGCAAATTTGTGGTGTCGGGTCAGTTAAAACCAATATTGGACATTTGGGGGGAGCAGCTGGACTGGCAGGACTAACTAAGTTAGTTTTAAGTTTAAAAAATAAAAAGATTCCACCAAGTCTTCATTTTAAGACACCAAATAAAAAAATAACATTTATAAATTCACCATTATATATCAACAATAAATCATTAGACTGGGAATCGAATTATCCAAGAAGAGGTGGGGTTAGTTCTTTTGGTTTGAGTGGAACTAATTGTCATATTGTGTTGGAAGAAGCACCTAATGATACTATAGACAACACAAACACAAACACAAAAGATCAATACCATACAAATCTATTTTGCATTTCTGCTAAGGATGTAAACTCATTGAAGTTACTAATATTAAAATATATTGAATTTTTTAGAACAAACACAGAAATAAATATTGGAGATGTATGTTATACAGTAAGCACAGGTAGAGGTCATTACAACCATAGATTAGCCATTATAGTTGATAGTGCTGTTGATCTGTTAAGTAAATTGGAGAAATTTTTAAATAATGATATGAGTGCAATAGTGAATGATAATATTTTTTATAGCTACCACAAAATAGTATCTATTGATAAAAATAATAAAAGTAGTAACGAACTTTATGAACATGATAAAACGTTACTTTCTACAAATGCTGGTGAAGTTATTATAGAAATGCTTAATAATAATGAAATGAATGAAATAAATAGATTGAGGGATATTTCAAAGTTATACATAGCTGGAGCTGATATTTGCTGGAAAAATTTATATAAGAAAGGTAGTTATTATAGACAAGCTCTACCTTACTACCAATTTAAAAAAGAAAGGTGTTGGCTTGAAGTTAAAAATAAGACTAAAAACGATAATAATATTGAAGATAATGTAATAACAAATTGTGGCTATAGTTCGATGGAAATTAAACAAGAAAATAATAATAATGAAAACCTATTTGAGAAAGTTGTAGAGATTTTGGTGGGTATTATTCATCAAAGTACAGGTTTAAAAACTGAAAATATAGATATTTTTATGAATTTTTTTGAAATGGGTTTAGACTCAATTTTGATACTTAGTGTTATAAATAGTGTAAAAAGTAATTTTCAAATAGAAATACCTGCTAGTAAATTTTATGGTGAGTTGACAACCATAAATAGTTTAGCCAAATATATATTTGATAATATTGATCCACAGACCTTTGAGAATATAAAGGGTGAAGATGAAAATAAAGTTGAAAATAAGATAGCAGAAGTTCAGTATATTAATCCAGATATGAAGGTTAGTTCTTCTGATGATTTCATGGAAAAAATAATTAAAGAACAAATTGAAATTATGAAAAAACAATTAGAGCTATTAAGTAACAGAAATATTGATGTAGCTAATCACAAAGAAGTAAAATTAAAAGAAAACAATTATGTAAAAAGCAAAATTCACAAAGATCAAACTTCAAGGTCGGTTATGCCCTTTGGTCAAATATCGGTTGTTGACAATAATTTACAACATGAGAAAAAAGTAAAATTAAATAATTTTATTTCCGAATATAATAGACGAACACAAAAGTCAAAAAAATATGCAGGTGAAAACAGATATACGTTAGCTAATAACAGGAATACTGCTGGGTTTAGACCTAATTTAAAAGAATTAATTTATCCAATAGTTTCAAAAGAAGCTTTTGGAAGTAAATTAATAGATTTAGACAATAATGAATACATAGACTTAACAATGGGTTTTGGTGTATATCTATTTGGTAATAACCCTAAGTTTATAAATGAAGAACTTGAAAGTGTTTTGAAAAACAATATGAATATTGGACCAATGTCAAGTCTTGCATATGAAGCTGCAAAACTAATCAGTCAATTAACTGGTGTTGAGAGAGTTGCTTTTTCAAATACTGGAACAGAAGCAAACATGATGGCAGTACGATTAGCTAGGTCTGCGACAAAGCGTAATAAAATAGTTATTTTTGAAGGTTCATATCATGGTAACTATGATGGCGTTTTAGCACGACCACATATTGAGGATGAAGCATTAGGAACTTTACCTATAGCCCCAGGAATAACGGATAGTAGCGTTAGTGATACTGTTGTATTAGAGTATGGAGCTAAAGAAAGCCTAGAATACATTCAGTTATATGCTGAAGAAATAGCGGCGGTATTAATTGAACCAGTTCAAAGTAGACGACCTGAACTCCAACCAAAAGAATTTTTAAAGAAATTAAGAGCTATTACATTAGAAAATAAAATAATAATGATATTTGATGAGATAATTACAGGATTCAGAATTTTACCTGGTGGAGCACAACAATGGTTTGAAGTTGAAGCTGATTTAGTGACCTATGGAAAGGTAATTGGTGGTGGTATGCCAATAGGCGTCATCGCAGGTAAAGCAGAATTTATGGATGGTATCGATGGTGGATATTGGTCTTACGCTGATAATTCCTATCCAAATAACATTGATAAGAAGACTGCTTTTGCAGGAACATTTTGTCAACATCCTTTTGCAATGTCAGCTGTTATTTCTGTAGCAAAACGTCTATTAAATGAAGGTAAACAGTTACAACTTTCTTTGAATGAAAAAACAGAAGAAATTGCAAATAGACTTAATGAATTTTTCCTAAATAAGAGTATTGATATAGAGGTAGTGCATTTTGGTTCGTTATTTAGATTTAAATCTAGTATGGACTTAGATTTGTTTTTTTATTCCTTAATTAATTCAGGTATTTATGTATGGGAAGGTAGAAATTGCTTCTTATCCACAGAACATAGTTTAGAAGATATTGAGAAAATAATACAAGTAGTAAAAAACACCACAGATACTTTAATTCAGCAAGGATTTTGGAAATCAACTGGTGTAAATACCAATGATAATGAATTGAGCCATATTAAAGATTTAGACCAAAGTAATGACAGCTCTAAGCAGTATAGAGCATTGAAGGAGGTAGACTACTACCCTTTATCCTATAGTCAAGAAAATATTTATATACTAGAAAAATTAAAAAATGTTGGACTAAGCTATCATATGCCAGCATTGAAACGTGTAAAAGGTGAATTAGATATTAATAAGGTTGAAGATGTTTTTAAAAAGTTAATAAATAGACATGAAGCTTTAAGAACGTCTTTTCATATGAAAGAAGGCGTACCAGTACAAAAAATACACCAAGAAGTTAAGTTTAATGTAAGTATTTTTACAGGAATAGAAGACGATTATGATAATATTATTGACAATTTTTACAAACCTTTTGATTTAGACAAGCCACCACTAATTAGAGTAGGGTTAATACGATTAAACTCGACAGATCATATATTAATGATTGACATGCATCATATTATTTCAGATGGACAGTCAACCAATATTTTGTTTAAGGAGTTTTACCAATTATATCATGGGGTTAAGCTACCCCCTATAACACTTCAGTTTAAAGAATATGTACAAATGCAAAGAGAATTAATGGATAAAAAAGAGTTGAAAAATAGTAAAATGTATTGGCTTAATCTTTTCAAAAATAACGTAGTTAACTTGGATCTACCACTAGATTACAATAGGCCTTCTGAACAAAGTTTTAAAAGTAATCACATACAATTTACATTTGATGCTGATTTAACCCATAGTCTTCAGATGGTTGCAAAAAGCAAAGCCATTACATTGTATATGCTTCTTTTAGGAATTTACACAATAACGTTGTCTAAATATACTGGCAAAGAAGATATTGTAGTAGGTATACCTGTACTAGGTAGAAATGAAATGTCTGTTATGAATACAATAGGAATGTTTGTAAACACATTACCTATAAGAAATTATCCCAACAAAGAATTAACCGTAAGTGAATTTTTAATAAATGTAAAAGAACAATTGCAATTGGCACTTATTCATCAAGACTATCCTTTCTCTCATTTAGTAAAAGAATTAGACCTAAATAGTACAAATGATAAGAATCCATTATTTGACACAATGTTTATCATGGACAATCAAGAGATAAGACAAGAAACCTTTAGTGGGTTAGAAGTAACAGATTTAAAGAAGGTTGAAATGGGTTCAAAGGTAGATATACAACTGGAAATTTTATTTGATGGAAAAGAATTAAGAGTTACATTAATTTATTGTAGTGAATTATTTAAAGAAGAAACAATCAAAAAATTTGTTGAAAGATTCAAAAAAATAACTTGTGAAATCGTAAGTGATCCTACAAAAATAATAAAAAATATAGAATCAGAATCAGAAGTCAAAAACAGTTTATTAGAAATGTTCAACGAAGACATATTGTAAATTTGGAGGACTATTATGGAAAAAACAGCTTTAATATTTCCAGGTCAAGGCTCACATTATGTGGGAATGGGAAAATACCTTTATGATAATTATGATGTTGCTAAGAAAATATTCAACGAAGCAAATGAGGCACTTGAATATGATATAACTAAAACTTGTTTTGAAGGACCTTTAGCAGAATTGAGTAGAATTGACGTTATGCTGCCAGCCATTTTGACTGTCAGTGTAGCATCTTTCTATGTATTACAAAGGGAGTATGGAATAGAACCAGATTATTTAGCAGGACATAGTTTGGGAGAATATTCAGCTTTAACATGTTCGGGAGCAATAAAGTTTTATGATGCAGTTAAACTAGTACGAAAAAGAAGTCAACTGGCAATAGAACATTTTAAAGAAAAGGATGTATCAATGTCAATTATAGAGAATATTGACTTTACATTGTTAGAAGATTATTGTAATACAAACACAAGAAATAATGAGCTTGTAACAATAGCATGTATTAATGGTAAAAGTCAATTTACTATTTGTGGTGACAATGAAGCTGTAATTAAGGTTGAAGATGCAATAGCTTTAAAAGATGGGATAATAACACCGTTAATATATGGTTTACCTTTTCATAGCTCTTTAATGGATACTGTATCAAAAAAACTATGTAGTTATATAAAAGATATAACTTTTTTACCCTTTAAATATCCAGTCCTCTCAAATGTAGATGCAAATATATATATGAATGAAAGTGAAATAGTAGATAGACTAATAAATCAAATTAAAAAACCAGTACAGTGGTACTCTATAGTTTCATTTTTAGAAAAATATAATGTTAAAAATATTATTGAAGTTGGACCACAAAAGATACTTGGTAATATAATAGGTAAAGATTTTAAATCTTTTAACCTTTATGCTTTTAACAATATAGAAGATCACCAAAAAATAAAACAAATAGTTAATAATGATACTTTTAATGATAAGAAGAATTATCATAAGAGTATTATAGAATTTATAGAAATGTGCTTAGGTGAAGCAGTAGCAACAAAAAATTACTGTTACGATGATAAATTATATGAAGTAAATGTGATAGATAAGTACATAGAAATGGAAAGTTTATTAAAGGATGTGGAGGAAAATCTGCATTTAGATGATAAACTATTGTTGGAAAAGATATTAATAAATTTAAAAAGTATTTTTGATACAAAAGGAGTTAAACATGAAGAACAATATGATAGATTTAACTATTTGCTAAGTAATTCTATTATTAAAGAAAAATGCAAAAGTTATGTAGACCAGTTACTTGATAAAACTATAATAATAAACTAAACTACTTTTTAAATTTAATAACAAAATTGAATTATAGGAGAATACTATGTGTGGTATATGCGGATTCATAGATAAAGATTTGACAGATAATAAAATGCAAATAATTAAAAAAATGACTAACAAATTAACCCATAGAGGACCAGATGATGAAGATTATATAGTGAAAAATGATATTGCTTTCGGTTTTAAAAGATTAAGTATAGTGGATCTTCAAGGTGGAAGACAACCTATTACAAATGAAGATAATTCCATTGTTATTATTTGCAACGGAGAGATTTTTAATCACAAAGAATTAAGAACTCATCTTATAGAAAAAGGTCATAAATTTAAAACAAAGTCTGATGTGGAAGTTATTCTGCACCTATATGAAGAGTATGATATAAAATTTTTAAATGCACTAAATGGACAGTTTGCATTTGTAATATACGATTTTAATAAAAATCAATTATTTTCTGCCCGCGATCAAGCTGGAATTGCACCTTTTTATTATACTATGACAGACGGATGTTTTATTTTTGCTTCTGAAATAAAAGCCATTTTAGAACATCCTAAGGTGAAAAAAGAGGTTGACTTGGTTGCATTAGATCAAATTTTAACATTTCCTAGTTTAGTAAGTCCTAGAACAATGTTTAAAGATATATATAGTTTGCAAAATGGACATTACATAACCTTAAATGAAGGTGACAAATTAGAAATAAATGAATACTGGGATTTAAATTATACAAAAGAAGATGAGAAATTAAACCAGTTTACCAGTGAAGAATACTTAATGAAATTAGAAAAATTATTGTTATCATCAGTAAGCTCTAGATTAGAAGCAGATGTACCTGTTGGTTTATATCTAAGTGGAGGACTAGATTCATCATTAATAGCAGGGGTGGCTAAGAGTGTAGATAAGATCAATACTAAGTTGACATTTTCAATAGACTTTGAAGATGATAATATTTCTGAATCAAAATATCAAAAAATAATGTCAAAACATATTGACTCAACCCATAAAGAAATAACATTTGATTTTAAAAATGAAATAAATAATTTAAAACAGGTTATATATCATTCAGAATATCCATTAAAGGAAACATATAATTTGGCATCCATTAGATTATCGGAAATGGTAAAAAAACAAAATATTAAAGTAGTTTTATCTGGCGAAGGTGCAGATGAATTATTTGGTGGGTATATCGGATACAAATATGATAAGCTCCGTAGTAAAGGTGACAGTACTTTATTAGAAGAAGCAACATTGCAAGAAAAAATATTCGCCAATCCATCCTTTACATATGAAAAGCGATTTACTGAGAATAAAAAAGTTAAAGAAAAACTATATTCAAGAAAAATTAATGAGTTATATGAAGAAATAGATTGTTTAAATCATCCTGTTTTAAGAAAAAACAAAATAGAAAACAGAGAGGTTTTTGACTTAAGGTCATATGTAGATTTTAAATTAAGATTGGTAGATAATTTATTAGCTGATCATGGTGATAGGATGGGGTTTGCTAATTCAGTTGAAGTTAGATATCCATTTTTAGATAAAAGAATTATAGAATTTGCAACATTAATGCCTACTGAATTAAAATTAAATGGTTTTGATGGTAAATATGCACTTAAAAAAATTGCAGAGAAGTATATCCCAAAAGAAATTATTAAAAGACCTAAGACACCATTTGTTGCTCCAGGTAGTGCTGAATTATTAAAGTTAAATGACCCATATATTAACGATCTTCTTTCCTACGAAAGAATTAAAAGGGAAGGATATTTTAATCCAGATACAATAGAAGAATTAAAAGAAAAGTATACACAAGATGGATTTAAGTTAGAGGCACCATACGAAGATGACTTATTATTTATTGTTATCACTTTTGGAATATTTCTTGAACTATTTAACATGCCTCTACTTAATGAATAATTAACGGAGAGTATTAATGGTAGGAGGTCTATAATAAAATGGAAAATACATTGCAGAAAAAAATATATGAAGTATGTGAAAAATACCCACATAAAGTAGCTATTGAGTATGGCGATAAAGAATTGACTTATGGAGAATTAGATAAACAAACAAATAAATTAGCAAATTATTTAGTAGAACAAGGTGTAACGCAAAATACCCATATAGGGATTTTGTCTAAAGATAGGATGGGAATTATATTATCAATGATTGCTGTTTTAAAGGCTGGTGCAGTATTCATTATTCTTGACCCTAATACACCTAAAAACAGATTCGCTAATATGGTTGATTTCTCAGATATAACCCATATATTATGTGCCAATAATAACACTGTAGAAGTTTTACAAGAAAATAATATTAAGTTAAGTAATAATATAAGCTATATTAACTATGAAACTATTTTACAAAATAAAGATATAAAAACTAGCAAACTAAATGTAGAGTATTCAGGTGAAGATAAAATTTCATTGTTCTTTACTTCTGGATCTACAGGTAAACCCAAAGCAATCTTAGGTAGAAATAAAAGTATTAAACATTTTATAGATTGGGAAACCAGTACATTTAATATTGATAGTGATGATAAAATGTCGCAATTTACCCCCCCTACAAATGATGCGTTTTTCAGAGATGTATTTGTTCCCTTGTTTTTAGGTGCAACATTATGTATACCTTTAATACCAGACATAATTCTTTCTAATAAAGAGTTAATTAGTTGGTTAGAAGATAATCAAATAACACTAATTCACTGTACACCCAGTTTGTTCTATGTAATAAATAATGAAAATTTAGATGTAAATAAATTAAGACATTTAAAGTATATTTTTACAGTTGGAGAGGCGTTAAAATTAGAAAAATTAAAGACTTGGTTTAAATGTGTAGATGAAGAAGTGAAAATTATTAATCTTTATGGATCGACGGAGACATCTCTAGCAAAAATGTATTATGAAGTGAAAAAAAGCGACTTACAAAGGCAAAGCATACCTATTGGTAAAGAAATACCTAATGTAAGAGCTATTGTATTAGATACTAATATGAATCCATGTGTACCAGGGGATATTGGAGAATTATATATAAGAACACCATACCTTTCTTATGGATATTATAAAAATGAAGACTTAACAAAACAATTATTTATTATTAATCCATTTACCAATAAAGAAAACGATATTATCTATAAAACAGGAGATCTAGCAAGAGTAAATGATGAAGGTGACTTTGAACTAATTGGAAGAAAAGACAGACAAATAAAAGTAAGGGGTAATAGGGTAGAAATATCTGAAATTGAAAATATCGTATTACAAATTGAAGAAGTAGAAGATTGTGTTGTTAATTTTAGTAGTGATGCTAATTCAGAAGATGTCAAATTATATTGTTATATAATTTGGAAACAAAAAATTAATCACACAGTTTTTAAAGAGTTATTAAGAGGCTTTTTGCCAGAATATATGATTCCAACACAGATTATAGATATAGATAAAATACCATTAACATCCAGTGGAAAAGTTAACTATAAGGAATTACCTATACCTGCCATTGTATTAGATGAAGAGTATATTGCACCCCAAAATGATGTTGAGAGAAAAGTTGAAAAAGTTTGGTGTGAGTTACTTAATCTTAACTGTATAAGTACCAATAAAAAGTTTTTTGATGTTGGTGGACATTCATTAAAGATAATGAGTTTAATCTCAAATATTTATAAGGTCTTTGGTATTGAATTGTCTTTAGAAATGTTTTTTGAAAATCCTACCCTTAGGGAAATGGCAAAATATATAGAAAAACAACTATCCAATGATAATATTGATGACGAAGAAGAGACGGAAGTACATTTAACTCCTACACAACAATTGATAGTTGCAAGAACTATAGAAAATAAGACTAATTTCAAAGAATACGTTGTATTATCTTCTAATATAGAAATTAATGTTGAAAAGGCTCAAATGACATTTGAAAAATTATTACAGCAACATGAAGCATTGAGAATGTATTATAGTGATGAAAAGAACAAATTACAAGTTAAGGTAAAAAGAGAAATAGAATTATCTATTAAAACAAAGGTAATAAAAGTAAAGCCAGAAGATATTTACAATGAGTTAAATAATTTCACTAATGAACTAATCAAAGAAATCGAAATGACAAAGTTTCCTTTAATAAAAATAGGTTTATTAAGAAATGATTTGCAAAACTATATAATTTTTGTAGTTGATAGTTTAATTATGGATGAGTTTTCTTGGAAAATATTAATTGAAGATTTTATCAATACATATGAAATGCTTTTAACTGGTGAAGAAATTAATATACACAACACAACTTCATTTAAGAAATGGTGTAATTATTTATATGATTTCAAAAGTAATAAAATAAAAGATGAAATTAAATATTGGAAAAAACTTGAAGAAAAACAAGTTATTCAACTTCAGAAGGATTATGTTAAAAGTACTGAAGAAAGTCAGATAACAGTAGAGGAAATAAGTTTGAATGAAGAACAAACAAGTAATTTACTAACAAAGGTTAATGAAGCCTATAATACAAAAACCGATGACCTACTACTAACAGCAATAGTAACTACATTAAGTGAATGGATTAATAATGACATATTAATTAGTATAATATCACAGGAAAGAGAAATAGCTTCACTTACCTTTGATGTATCTAGGGCAATAGGATGTTTTACAACACAATATCCAATTATATTTAATGCTACTATTGGTAAATCAATATCTGAAAAAATTAAAGAAATTAAAGAAACCATAAGGAAAGTACCAAATAAAGGTATTGGTTATGGCGTGTTAAAAAATGGTGAAGATGAAGTAGCTAAAGAGATAAATTTCCAGTTAAAACCAGAGGTAACTTATAAATCTTTAAATATTCTAGACTATAACAATAAAAATTATGAAGTGATTAAATTAAGTAATAATGAGGGATTTAATGGTTCAGGCTCTATAAACTTTGCTCCGAAAGTAGTTAAAAACGAATTAAAGTTTTTTATAACATATGATGGACAATCCTACAAAGAAGAAACTATAAAAAAATTAGCATTAAGTATTCAAGATAAGCTAATCGAACTAATAGAACATTGTATTAAAAAGGACGAATCAGAGCGGACCATATCAGATATAGTGATTGGTGGAGATCTTGATACAGACGACTTATTAAGCATTTTAAACAATTTAAGTTAATGATAAATAATAAAATTTTAGGTTATAGGAGGAACAATGAATAATATAAAAAATATTGAAAAAATATACCCCCTATCCCCAATGCAAGAAGGAATGCTAATACATAAGATTGCAGATGAGGAGTCCTTAGCATATTATGAAGTAATTACATGTACATTAAATGGTGAAATAGATATTGACACATTTGAAGAAAGTTACAAAAAATTAGTGGCTAGACATGAAGTTTTTAGGACAAATTTTGCATATAAAGGTTTAAATAAGCCTATGCAAATTGTACTGAAAGAAAAAGATGTGGAAATAGAATATATAGATATTAGTGGACTAGAAGAAGAAAACAAAAATAATTATATAGAAAATCATATAGAAAATAGTAAGAAAAAAGGGTTTAACCTTCAAAAAGACATTTTAATTAATGTTGCTGTATTACAAACTAATATTAATGAATATAAACTAATAATCAGTAACCATCATATTATTATGGATGGATGGTGCCTAGAAATAATTTTAAGAGACCTGTTTAAGTTTTACAATGAAATAAAATATGGATTAAAACCAAATTTACCACAAGTGTACCCTTACTCCAATTATATAGAATGGTTAGATAAACAAGATCAAGAAAAGAGCAAACAATATTGGGAAGATTATTTACAGGGCTATACACAAAATTCAATGGTACCTTTTAAAAATGTTTATGAAACAGAATGTAATCACTACAGGGAAAAAACTGTAGAATTAGTACTTAATAAAAATTTAACAAGGGAATTAGAAATCTTTGCAAAAGATAATAATGTCACATTAAACACTTTACTGCAAGGTATATGGGCAATACAACTACATAAGTATAATAATGTTAATGATGTTTTATTTGGATATGTTGTATCTGGTAGAAATCATGATTTATTAGGAATTGAAGAAATGGTGGGTTTATTTATTAACACTATACCAGTAAGAGTGTTAATTGAAAAAGACATGACATTTAAAGAATATTTAAAAAGAATAAATACTAGATTTTTTGAAACCATGAAATATGATTACTATCCAATCAGAAATATTTTAATGTTAAGCAATATGAAAAAAGATTTACTAGATCATATTATGATTTTTGATAACTTTGAGAAAAAAGAACAAGTTATTGATTCAGAAACTTTTAATCAAAATAAAATTAGTATTTCTAAGGTAGAGTTGAAGGAACAAACAAATTTTAACTTTAATATAAAAATATCCCACGGAAATGAAGTTAAAATAAAGTTTTCTTTTAATGAAAATTTATACAATGTAGAAGATATAGTTAGAATAAAGGAACACTTAAATTATATAGCCAACAACATAGTCCATAATCAAAATAAAAAAATAGAAGATATTTGTATTATTAATGAAACGGAAAAAATAAAATTATTAAACCTATTTAATGATACTGATACTGACTATCCAAGAAATAAGACAGTACATCAATTGTTTGAAGAACAAGTGGTTAAAACCCCAAATAATATTGCTATTGTTTGTGGAAATACGTCATTAACCTATAATGAACTAAATAAAAGAGCAAATAACTTAGCGAATATTTTAAAAAATGAATATGATGTAAATGTTGGTGATGTTGTTGCACTACATTTTGACAGAACAATAGAAATGATGATAGGTATTGTGGCTATATTAAAGGCTAATGCAGTATGTTTGCCTATAGAAAAAAAATACCCTATTGCTAGAACAATAGAAATGTTAATAGATAGCAATACTAAAATAGTTCTTAATAATGATAAAAATCTTGAATATGATGGGTTTAACGGTA
Organism: uncultured Alkaliphilus sp.; assembly: GCA_938074565.1. GTDB lineage: Bacteria > Bacillota > Clostridia > Peptostreptococcales > Natronincolaceae > Alkaliphilus. The sequence goes on from CALJEQ010000006.1 coordinate 335,926, forward strand.
AAAAGGCAAACTTAGATGATTATGACTTGACTCAACATCATTCATATAACCTATGTAATAATATTGAATCCACTAATTTAGCTTATTTAATATATACATCTGGTTCTACAGGAAAACCAAAAGCAGTAATGATTAATCATAAGGGAATAATAAACCATTCATTTACAAAAATAAAAGAAACAAATATGAGGGAAAATGATGTTTGTTGTCATAATTTAAGTTTTAACTTTGTAGCATCCATATGGCTACTATTAGCACCACTTTTTATAGGAAGCAAAGTTTATTTATATGATGAGGAAACTTCCACTGACGGTTACAAGTTGTTTAGCCAATCGGAAATAGATAAGGTTAGTGTATTAGAAGTTGTACCATCATTATTAAATACATTTTTAGAATTACCCGATGAAAGAAATAATATTATTACAATGAAATACTTAAAAAAACTTATTTTAACAGGGGAAAAAGTGTCTCCACAGTTAGTTAATAAATTTTATAGTAAGTATAAAGTTAGTTTAATAAATGCTTATGGTCAAAGTGAATGTTCGGATGATACCCTACATTATCATATACCCTACAGCACTAACACAAAAATAGTGCCAATAGGAAAACCATCAATGAATACAAAGGTATATGTTTTAGGAGATAACGGACAACTACAACCTATAGGTATACAAGGTGAGTTATGTATTTCTGGAGATGGTGTTGTAGATGGATATTTGAATGCAAAACATATTACTGTTGAAAAGTTTATTACAAACCCTTTTAATAATAACAAGAAAATGTTTAAAACAGGGGATATTGTTAGATGGTGGCCTGATGGCAATATTGAGTTTATAGGTAGAAAAGATCAACAAATTAAAATTCGAGGTTTTAGAATAGAACTTGGAGAAGTAGAAAATTATCTCCGTAATATAGAGGAAATAGAAGAGGTTGTAGTAATAGATAAAGGCGAGAGTGAGAATAAATTCCTTTGTGCATATTATGTATCAAGTAGAGAATATACAAATTCTGAACTAAGAAACATATTAAGTAAAAGTATTCCTAATTATATGATACCATCATATTTTATTAAATTAGAAAAGATGCCTATAAATGCAAATGGTAAAATTGATAGAAAGGTTTTACCAGAACCTGTATTTAAGCAAGAGATGGAAACCCTGTATACAGAGGCAAGAAATGAAGTTGAAGAGAAATTGATGGAAATATGGAAAGAAGTTTTAGGTGTATCTGTAGTAAGTATCCATGACAATTTTTATGACTTAGGGGGACATTCCTTAAAGGCAACCCTCTTAATGTATAAAATTCATAAAGTGTTAAACGTTGAAATTCCTTTAAGTAAAATTTTAAATCTTGCAACAATATATGAGTTAAGTCAATTTATTAATCCAACGGATAAAATTTTAGATGATAAAATAGAAATTGTTGAGGTAAAAGAACATTACGAAGTTTCATCGACTCAAAAAAGAATGTTTGTATTACAAGAATTAGATAAATCCAGTATAGTATATAACATGCCTAGAGCTATAGAAATTGAAGGTAAATTAGAAATAGAAAAAATAAAAAATACCGTAATAAAATTGATGAAGAGACATGAAACATTAAGAACAAGTTTTTTATCTATAGAAGATGATATTTTACAAAAAGTTTGGGAAGTAGATCAATTAGAATTTGAAGTGGAAGAAATAAAAATAAGTAATGAGAGTGAAATAAAAGATAATATAAATAAGTTTATTAGAAGTTTTGACTTAACTAAAGCACCTCTCTTAAGGATAGGAGTTATTAAACTAAAAGAAGAAAAACAAATAGTTATATTTGACATACATCATATTATTTCTGATGGAGTATCTATGTCAATATTAATTAAAGAATTTATGAAATTATACTTAGGGGAAGAGTTAAGGGAAGTAAAGGTTCAATATAAGGATTATGCAGCGTGGCAAAATAAGAAGCAATACAATGAAAAATTAAGAGTTCAAGAAGAATTTTGGTGTAATGAATTTAAGGAACAAGTCCCTGTTTTAAATATGCCTACAGATGTTATAAGACCAGGGGAACGTAGTTTTTGTGGTGATGAAATTATATTCAAAATAGAAAAAGATGAAACAACTCAGTTAAAGAACATGGTACGGGATACAGGTAGTTCATTATTTACGGTATTATTATCAGTGGTAAATATATTGTTACATAAATATAGTGGACAAGAAGACTTTGTTGTAGGGTGTCCGATTGCTGGTAGAACCCATTTAGATATACAAAATACATTGGGGATGTTTGTAAACACTTTGCCATTAAGAAGTAAGTTTAATGGAGAAATAGCTTATAATCAATATCTTTTACAGCTAAAAGAAACTGTTTTTAAAGCATTTGACAACCAAGAATATCCTTTTGATGAATTAGTAGAAAAAGTAACGTTAGATAGAGATATAAGTCGCAACCCATTGTTTGACATCATGTTAGTTATGCAAAATATGGAACTTACTAAATTGGAATTAGATGGATTATTAATTAAAGAATATCATTTGAAAAATAATGTATCTAAATTTGATATTACTTTTACAGCCTTTGAAGTTGATGATGAAGTACACTTTACTATTAATTATGCTACAAAATTATATAAGAAAACCACCATTGAAAGAATGGCAGAACATTTTTCAAATATCATTAAAAAAATTGGTGAAGATCGAGAAATAAAGATTAAAGACATAGAAATAATTAGTGAAATAGAAAAGAACAAATTACTTTTTGAATTTAATAATAGTAAGGCTAGTTATCCCAACGAGAAAACAATAAATCAATTATTTGAAGAACAAGTAGAAAAGACACCTAATAATATTGCTGTTTCCTTTGAAAATAATAATATCACTTATAAAGAGTTAAACGAAAGAGCAAATGCAGTTGCAATTAAACTTAGGGGAAAAGATATTAAACCAGATAACATTGTAGCAATAATGATGGAACGATCTTTGGAGATGATAATAGGTTTAATGGGAATATTGAAAGCAGGAGCAGCTTATTTACCGATAGACCCTTCGTACCCAGAGGATAGAATTAATTATATGATTAAAGATAGTGGAACAAAAGTATTAATTACTGAAAAAAGTATTAATACAGAGATAATCTTTGATGGTGAAATTATTTATTTAGAGGATTTAATTTTAGTAACTGAAGAAAATATAGAATCTATAAATGGGTCTAATAATTTGGCATATGTAATTTATACATCTGGAACAACAGGTAACCCAAAAGGGGTTTTAATAGAACATAGAAATGTTGTAAGATTAATGTTTAATGATAAAATGCTGTTTGATTTCACTCAAAAAGATGTATGGACTATGTTTCATTCCTATTGTTTTGATTTTTCTGTATGGGAAATGTTTGGAGCATTATTATATGGAGGAAAACTGGTTGTCGTACCAAAAGATATTGCAATAGATACTGAAAAGTATTTAAACCTCTTAATTGATGAAAAAGTTACAGTTTTAAATCAAATACCTACACCTTTTTATAACTTAATGAACAAAGCATTAACTAATAATGTTGAGGTTGAGGCATTAAGTTTGAAGTATATCATTTTTGGTGGCGAAGAATTAAAGCCACTATTATTAAAAGAGTGGTATAAAAAATATCCTCATATTAAGTTAATTAATATGTATGGCATAACAGAAACTACAGTCCATGTTACTTATAAGGAGATAACAAAAGAAGAGATAGAGCAAAATATAAGTGCTATTGGAAAAGCCATACCAACATTAACGGTTTATATAATGGATAAAAATCAAAAACTTCAACCGATAGGTATACCCGGAGAGATTTGTGTTGGAGGAGATGGTGTGGGTCGAGGTTATTTAAACCGAGACGAACTAACAACAGAACGTTTTATAAAAAATCCCTATAATTCTAATGAAATTATCTATAAGTCAGGAGATCTAGCAAAAATAAACCCAATGGGGGAAATGGAATATTTAGGTAGAATAGATCATCAAGTAAAGATACGGGGATTTAGAATAGAACTAGCTGAAATAGAAAGTAATATATTAAAGTTAGATGGTATAAGGCAGACAGTTGTTATTGTAAAAAAAGATGCTAATGAAAAATATCTATGCGCATATTTTATTGCAGAAAAAGAATATACCGTAGATGAACTACGAGAAAAATTAATAAAAAGTTTACCAGACTATATGATACCATCAAAATTTGTTAAATTAGATAAAATGCCAATTAATGCAAATGGAAAAGTAGATAGAAAGGCATTGCCCGAACCCAATAAGGTGGTTTCAGTCGGCTCTACATATGAAAAACCCCAAAATATTATTGAAACAAAGCTAGTGGAAACTTGGGAAGAAGTTTTGGGAATTAAAAAAATAGGTATAAATGATAATTTTTTTGCCTTAGGTGGAGATTCAATAAAAGTAATAAGGATCGTATCTAAATTAAAAAAATATGGATTTGTGTTTGAAGCGAAGGAATTATTCAAACACCCTACTATTAAAGAATTAAGTGGTTTTGTTAAGAATGTTTGTATAACAAATACTATAACACAAGAGGCTGTAAACAGTAAAATACCATTAACACCTATTCAAACATGGTTTTTTCAACAAGAATTTTGTAAAATGCATCATTGGAATCAAAGTGTAATGTTATTTAGAAAAGAAGGGTTTAATGATGATTTATTAGTAAAAGCCTTTACTAAAATAGTTCAACACCATGACGCACTAAGAATGATTTTTTATAAGCAAGAAGAAAAAATTATTCAATTTAATCGGAAAGTAGAAGAACCTTTATTTACGTTAGAAACAGTGGTATATGAGAAGGAAAGTATAGAAAAAATTGAAGAACAGTGTAATCATATTCAAAGTAGCATAAATTTAACAAATGGACCATTGGTTAAATTGGCATTGTTCAAAACACCACAGGGAGATCATCTATTAATAGCGATACATCATTTAGTAGTGGATGGAATTTCTTGGAGAATATTATTTGAAGACTTAGAAGTTGCTTATAATCAATTATTAAGGGGAGAAGAAATAGTTCTACAAGAAAAAACAAACTCTTATTTAGATTGGTCGAATGCTATAATAAAATATGGAATGACAGAAAAATTACAGCAAGAAAAATTGTATTGGAACAATCTATTAAGTATTAATACTGAAAAACTAGTAAAAGATAGGGAAATTAGTTTAGAAAAAAATACATTAAATAACTGTAAAAATTATACAGTTAAGTTAGCTCAAGTAGATACACATTTATTACTGTTTAAAGCTAATAATGCTTACAATACTCAAATTAATGATATATTAATAACTGCCCTAGTCCTTTCAATAAAGCAATGGAACGGAAGAGGAAAAATTGTTGTTAATTTAGAGGGGCATGGAAGGGAAGATGTTATAAATGAACAAATAAATATTAGTAGAACAATAGGTTGGTTTACTGTGCAATATCCTATTATTTTAGATGCAACAAAAACTGATGATATAGATTATAACTTAATAAGTACTAAAGAAATGTTAAGGTCAATACCAAATAAAGGTGTAGGTTATGGCATTTTAAAATATGTATTGAAGGAGCTTGAAAATTCCCCAGACAATAATTGTGAAATAAGTTTTAACTATTTAGGGGAATTTGACCAAGATATAAAAACTGATACATTTCAAATATCATCATTATCTACAGCTAATTCTATTAGTCTAGATTCTAAAAACTTATATGATTTAGATATTAATGCATTAATTGTAGAGGACTCTCTAAATATAACCTTTACTTATAATAAATATCAATACAATGACGACAACATAACAAAACTAGGTGAAATATACATTAATACTATTAATAGAATAATACAACATTGCGTTAATTTAGAGGAAAGTGTTGTTACGCCATTTGATGTATCAGACTATCACATTTCAGTGGATGAATTAAAAGGTTTACAGAATTCTATTGAAGATTTATCGGAGGATTTTAATATTTTTGATGATGAAGAATTTATCATTTAGTTAGTAAAATAAACCAATAACCATAAAGAGAATAATATCTTTAATTAGTGTTATTCTCTTTATGTTATAGTTTATTTACTATTAAGGGGGGATGTCAATGAAGCCAATTATTAAAAGAATTTATCCATTATCTCCAATGCAAAAAGGAATGCTATTCCATAAAATATTACACAAAGAATCAACAGCATATTTTGAACAAGTGGTTTTTGATATAGAAGGATATATAGACATAGATATATTTCAAGATGCTTTTAATAGATTACTTGCACGTTATGATATTTTAAGAACAATTTTTAGTTATGATAAATTCCCTCAACCAATGCAAATCGTTTTGGAAAAAAGAAGTGGAAAAGTATATTATAAAGAGTTAATAGGCTTAGAAGAGAATGACAAGGAAAAATACATAGTTAATATAAAGAAAAAAGACAAACTAAAAGGTTTTGATATAACAAAAGATGTGTTAATAAGAGCTTTTATATTGAAGCGGGAAAATAACCAATATAAATTTATTTTAAGTTTTCACCATATTATCATGGATGGATGGTGTCTAGGAATAATAATAAATGATTTAATGGGTATTTATCATAGTATCAAAAATAAACAAGAAATTGATTTACCTAAGCAAGCTTTGTATGAAGATTATATAAGTTGGTTAGAAAAGCAAAATAAAAAAAATGCAGAAGATTATTGGAAGAACTATCTAGAAGGTTATGAAGTTGAGACAACAATTCCTAGTAAAAATCAAAAAAAGGTAGATGTTAAAGATAATTATATAGAAATGAAATTTTGTGTGGATGAAAATTTAACAGAAAAGTTAGTTGAAATATCAAAAAAATACAAAGTAACGATTAATACTATAGTTCAGGCTGTATGGGGAATTTTATTGCAGCGTTATAATAATACAGATGATGTGGTTTTTGGAGCTGTGGTTTCAGGTAGAGATGCAGAGGTTGAAGGTATTGAATCAATGGTAGGTTTATTTATTAATACTATTCCATTAAGGGTTAAATGCCACCCTAACATGACTTTTAGTCAGTTAATAGAAGAACTACAAAGGGAAACCTTAATGGGTATGAAATACCACTATTGTGATTTATCACAAATTCAATCAAAAACAAAACTAAAGAATAATCTAATCAATAACCTATTAATTTTTGAAAATTACTATATTGAAAATTCCACTGTTAGTCAAAAAAAAGTAGATTTTGAAATTAAAAATATAGAAGTACATGAACATACTAATTATGATTTTAATATAGTTGTATCCCATAATAAACAACTTAATTTCTTATTATCAGTTAACGAAGCTGTATATGAACTTGATTTTGTAGAAAGTGTAGGGACTCATTTTAAAACGGTACTAGAACAAGTTATATTGAATCCTAATGCATACATTTCTGATATAGAAATTGTTTCTGGTGAAGACAGAAATATACTGTTAAATCATTTTAATAGCACAAAAGCTGATTATGAAAATCAAAAAACCTTACATAAATTATTTGAAGAACAAGTGGAAAAAACACCAAATAATATTGCTTTAGTAGTAGATGATCAAGAGATAACCTATAGTAATTTAAATGAAAAAGCTAATCAGTTGGCAAGAGCATTAATAGAAAGAGGGGTAGAGGAGAATAATATAGTCGGTTTAAATGTGGATCGCTCAATTGAAATGATGATTGGCATATTAGGTATTTTAAAAGCGGGTGCTGCATATTTGCCAATTGATCCACAGTATCCAGAAAATAGAATATTGTATATGTTAGACAATAGTAAAGTAGAGCATGTAGTCTATAAAAAGATAGAAAGAGAAATAAAGTATACAGGAATAAATTGTATAGCCATTACAGATGAGAAAATATACCAAAACAATGCAGTAGAGAATTTAGAAAGTATGGGTAATGCAGATAATTTAGCATATGTTATTTATACTTCGGGTACCACTGGAAAACCTAAAGGTGTAATGATTGAGCATAAGCAGGTTAATAACTTCATTAGTGGAGTAAATCGGTTAACAGGTATCAATAAACAATCAAGTATATTATGTATAACAACAATATGTTTTGATATTTTTGTTCTTGAAACATTGTTACCCTTATTAAATGGTTTAAAAGTAATTATTACAAAGGAAAACACAGATATAGATGGTAATATTATAGGGAATTTAATAACCAATAATAAAATAGATATTATGCAAAGCACCCCCTCAAGGATAAAATTATTGATGGAAAATAGTTTTTTTAGAGTTGCAATAGGTAGTTTAAAAATGTTGCTAATTGGTGGAGAAGCATTACCTGTTGACTTATTAAAAAAGCTTGAAGGTTATAAAAATTTAAGTATATATAATATGTATGGACCAACAGAAACCACAGTATGGTCAACTATAAAAAAGATAGATATAAACAAAGAAGTTACCATAGGTAAACCTATTCAAAACACAAGTATTTATATTTTCGACAAAAACTTTAAATTACAACCTATAGGGGTAACAGGTCAGTTGTGTATAGGTGGAGCAGGAGTAGCTAAGGGTTATATTAATAATGAAAAGTTAACTAAAGAAAAATTCATTAAAAATAATTATTTTTTAGATGAAAGGATGTATCAGACCGGGGATTTAGCTAGATGGCTACCAAATGGAGAAATAGAACATTTAGGAAGATTAGATTATCAAGTTAAATTTCGAGGGTATAGAATAGAATTAGGTGAAATTGAAAATTGTTTATTGAAGATTGAAGGGGTTAGAGAGGTAGCCGTAATTCTTAAAGGAAATAATGAAGACGAAAAACTATATGCTTATTTCGTGGGAAATCAAGAATATACGGTATTGGAATTAAGAGAAGAATTAAGGAAATATGTACCTGATTATATGATACCATCTTATTTTATTAGATTAGATGAAATGCCCTTAAATTCAAACGGGAAGATAGATAGGGGGGCTTTGCCAGAAGATATTGGACAAACTAAAATAGGGATTTATTATGAAGAAGCTAGAAATGAAATGGAAGTAAAAATGGTAAAACTATGGGAAAAAATATTAAGTGTCGATAAAGTTGGAATAAATGATGACTTTTTTATTTTAGGGGGACATTCATTAAAGTTAATAGAGTTACAGGTTGAATTAGAAAAAGAAAATATTGAAATTGACTTAGACATCATTTATAGACATAGAACTATAAAAGACATAATAAATTTTATAGAAAATAAAAGTATAATAGATACAGTGTCAAACAAAGAAGATACAGAAGAAATTATTAATATAGAAACAGAAGTAGTTAATAAAGATGATGTAGAAGATAGTAAAATAATTAAAAATATTGAACCTTATAATGAAATTTTCTTTAAAAGTTGTTTTTATAACTCATTATTTCCTATTTTAAGAAGTTATGGTAAAGATGAAGTAACGGTTTTATTGAATGATGTAATATTGTACAAGTTTTATGAAAATGATACAAAGTTTAATTTAGGAATTACTTATTTACCTGTGAAACCTGTTGAAGATATTATTAATGAAATAGGACTTAGAATTGAAACGGATGAACGAAAACTTAATTTAATAGAAGGTATCATTGAAGCTATAGATAAAAAGGGATGTGTAGTTATATGGGTTGATTGTTATTATTTACCCTACAGAAAAGATACATATATGAAAATTCACTGGAAGCACACGTTACTTATATATGGTTATGATAAAAAAAATAAGAATTTTAATATCATAGAACATACACATCGAGATAATTTAAACTATAGAAAACAAATTGTTTCCTTTGATGAATTAATCAGTGGATATGAAGGTTTTATAAAAAGTTATAATGAACTTCCAACTTATTATGAATTCTATCTTAATAAAAAACAAGATGACAGTGTAGTTGAATTAGAGGATAGACAAAAGCTAAAAACTTTTCTATCTAATATAGAATATCAAGAAGATAAATATATAGACCAATTAAAACTGATTTTAACTTTTGCTGAAAGGTTTAAATTATTAATTAATAATGGTATTCAATTACAACAAAATTTTGAATTTATATTAAACGGGCTAAACGATATAATTAATGCAAAACAAGTTGAGTATTATAAAATAACTAAATTATTTGATAGTGAAGCGGAAGTAATCAATATTTTACAAAATATTTTAGTTAAATGGCAAATCATTAGATCAGTTATAGTAAAATGTATATACACTTCACAATACAATGAAAAAGCATTTGAGAGTGTAATTAATAATTTAGAGGTTGTATACGAACTTGAATTACAATATTGTAACATAATTTTAAAATATCAAAAAAATATCTATAAATATTAGTATGCTTTTTAAAAATAAACTTTAACTGGGGGATAAACTATGAAATATTTAATTCAATTAGAAAAGGCAATGGAAAGTGATGCAGATCTACTAACATCTATACAAATAAAATCATTTGATGATCATGCAGAAAAATGGGGAAGTTGGACAAGTAAAGGAGAAACAAAGGGTCCAGGAGGCTATGACTCAATAAATCATGTTAAATATTTAATCAAAGTATCAAATTTCCATAAGATAATATTAGATAATGAAATAATTGGAGGAATTTCTGTATTTATTACAGGTAATAAATATGCAACGATTGATACTTTTTTTATTCATCCTAATTTTAAAAATAGAAATATTGGGATGACTACAATGGAGTTAATAGAAAAAAAATACAATTATATTACCCGTTGGGAATTGGGTACATCGTTGAAAAGTCAACAAAATCATGCTTTTTATGAAAAGGCAGGTTATAGAAGGACAGATCAAGATGAAAATTATGTTTATTATGATAAAATAATAGAAAGTGAAATGAAAAATAACACAGAAATTTTTCAAAATAAAGAGTTAGCAGGTAGTTTATTTATAGATAATGTATTAACTATGACAGAATTTAATAATTGCGCAATGGACAAAACTGTTTTTTCTGCATTAAATTTACATGAGGCGTCTTTTACAAATTCATATATTAAAGATGCATTATTTAATAATGTTAACTTAACAACTACAAGATTTCATAATTGTAATTTAGATGGTAGTATATTTGGTGATATAAATATTAATAATATTGAAATTTGTGAGGCGTCAATTGGTGGCGCATATATCCATGATACTAATTTAGGATTTCATCAGTCTCATGGACCGGTTACATTTGAGAGATGTGATTTAACAGGTAGTAAAATAACAGATTGTTCATTACAGGGAGTTGAAATTAGTAGTTGTAATATTAATGGGATGAAGATAAATGGTATCTTAGTGGAAGAATTATTAAAAAATTATCAGGAATACAATAAATAATTATAATTTAATAATAATACTAATGAAATGGAGAGGGATCTATCCCATGGTCAAGATTGATATTGAACCAATACATGACGATACAAGAAGTTGTATAGAAGACTTGGTGGCAACCTTTGCTATTTGGAAAAAATATGATTATGAAATGATGTTTAATCATTCTTGGAACTTTAGAATGAAAAAAAAGGAAAAAGATGAAGAATTAATTGGTAATCTTATTAAACTAAGTGAGTATGTAGATATAGACAGTATTGAAAAAAATCTTAATTTTACATTGAGATACGCTGAAACAACTTGTTTTGATGAATTTATAGACTTAATTGAAGAAAATATAAAAAATTCATTACCTGTAATTATCTACATTGATGCCTATTGGTGTAAATGGCTTGAATTATCATATAAAAAATATCACGCACCACATTTTTGTATGGTAGTTGGTTTAGATAGAGAGAATGAAATATTGCACTGTATTGATGCGAACCCTATTAATTATGGGGATACAATTACTTTTGAAGAATGTAAAGAGTTTTATAAATGTTACTTAACATTTGATGAATCGAAGGATAAACCAATAAATATGAGTTTAATCGAAGCAGTAACCAGTTTGCTACCTAAAGAAGATTCTGATGGAAGAGATAATTTTGATTACATAAGGTATTTTGGTGATGTTATTAAAACCATTGATGTAGAAGACGAGTTTAGGGGTTATATGAATTATTTACATGAAGCACCATTATATAAAGCCGTGAATGATACCATAAGATTGAGAAAACAAACATCCATGCTATTAAAATATTTAGGCAAAAAATATAGTCATGCAAGGCTTAATAATTTTTCAGAAGCATTTACTAAAATTGAAGCTAAATGGACGAATGTAAAAGGTATGATTATGAAAATGTTATATGTAGCCAATAAAGAAATACTAGTAAACAAAATAAGTACTAAATTATATGAAATAGCCAATGAAGAAGAATTATTTTGTAATAATTTAAATCAATACATATCAAATGAAGGTGTGCAAGTGACACAGCCTATTTTTAATGAAGAACTTGGAAGAGATAATCATCATGAAAATCATATATTTCAGTCCTATTCATTTGTAGAACTGAAGGATTATTATAATAATCAAGGAATAGAATCAATTAATGGAAATATGTTTTCGGCAGGTGGGGGATACTTTATTAATAAAAATTTTCCTAATGAATCTATAGAATGGAAAATTGATGATATGAAATTTAAATTTCCTTTAATTGATAAAACTGAAAATGATAACGTTTCATGTGAAAAACAACAAATATCGATTAATAGTTATGAATGTTTGAGTATTATGGTTCTAGGATGTTGTGAGTGGGGAAGTTATTCGGAAGAACTAATAGTTAATTTTGTAGATGATACAAGCGAAATATTAATAATTAAGTTATCAGATTGGGGAATAAAAGAACCTATTTTAGGGGATAAAATTGCTTGGAGGGGACATGCAAGTAAAATAGATAGTAAAGAAGAAATATTTCCAGTAAATATTTATGCTCAAAAGTTATACCTAAACCATAAAAAAGCAATTAAAAGTATAGAATTACCAGATTGTCCTAATATGCATATATTTTCGTTGACGCTTGCTAAGTAGTTCAATACAGTTATGATGACCTTAAAGATATTTTTTGTATTATGCTACTTATTAAGTAATTCTTAAATATGGATATGTAGAGGGGATGTTTTAGGGTTATAGGAAAATATCAAAAATTTTTATATATTTTATCCAACTTCTTGCTATATCCCCTCTACATTTTTAAAACGTAGAGTAAAGTGTTTTTTAGGTAAGTTCTATTTTAACTATTTTAAATCTAATATCAATTACTGGATAAAACATTTAGAACTTCATTAATATCGGGTAGCTGCCCAGATGGGTAAACTTTCACCCATTCTACCTTACCATTTTCATCTATAATAATGTTTACTCGTTGGGATACGCCTTCTAGCCCATCAAAGATCCCATACTCCTTAGCTATTTTGCCGTGGGGCCAAAAATCTGATGGGAGACTAACCTTATTAATCTGAAGTGCAGTTGCCCACGCTTCTTTACAAGGCTGGGGATCTACACTGAAACCAAGGGGAACAGTGTTAAGACTTTGAAATTTTTGTAGGTTAGTTTCCAATGATCTCATTTGATCAGTACAGACTGGAGTCCAGGCTAGAGGATGCCATGAGAGAAGAACTTTTTTTCCTCTATAATCAGATAAACTTATATTTTGGTTTTTATTGTCCTTTACAGAAAAGTCTGGTGCATCTGCTCCAACTGTAATTAGATCCATTGTAATCTTCCTTTCATTTTTTATTTTACTTATTTATTTAATTATTTATTTAATTATTTATTTAGGTTTCCCTAAAAAAAGGTTTATATGAAAAGTGTAAAAACTATTTGTATTGCAAATAAATATGTTAATCAATTTGCAATTAACTTAGCTTTACAATATGTTTTTTATAGTATATAATTAAAATTGTTTAAAAAAAATAGTTTTTTTAAAAGGAGGAACGTAAGTTATGACACCAGCTATTTGCTAATATTAATTTATCAAATGGAAAATAAATTCCATTGAAGTCAAATTAATAGTGATTTTTTAAAAGAGTAAACTTTTGTCATTTGACATAAGTGTTTTTTTGTGTACTCTTTTAGAAAGTAGCAATCTAGAAGGTAACTTACTTCCTTAATATTAATAATGATAAATAATAAAATAAAATATACACATTTCTACCCCAAAACCCATCTTTATGTACATATAGAGTATATATATATTATATAAATAAAGGGTTTAATTTCCTAGCTGATGAGAAACTTCGTAATAAAATGAAGATATTACTTTTATAAAGTGCATCTTTAAATACGGTGGTTACAGAAGGCTTTTGTGTATTTTGTGATTTTATAATGATAATTATTTAATAATTAATGAAAGGCTGTAAGAAGAATATATCTTCTTACGGCCTTTTTTAGTAATGAAAGTTAGATAGGAAGTAAAATACATCTAAATTGCTTATGAAGTACGTCATATTAATAATAAATTGGAGGAATAATATATGATAACAATGACAAATGGCCATACAGCCACACAGGAGTTTAAAAATCAGTATAATCAATTAATGATGGACACATTTGGTTTTAGTTTAGAGAAATGGCATAATCTTAATGTTTGGGATGACACTTATGAAAATTATACAATTAAAGAAGAAAACATGATAATTGCCAATGTTTCTATTTTTAAAATGAGAATAGTAATTGGTAATGTAGAACGTACATGTATACAAATTGGTGGTGTAGCTACAAAAAAAGAATATCGCGGAAAGGGATATTCTAGAAAAATAATGGAGCATATTTTAGGTGTTTATCCAGATGCACCAGGACTTTTATTTGCAGCAGATGATGCCTGTAATTTTTATCCTAAATTTGGCTTTACCCCCATCGTAGATAAGCAGCCTTACATTGATTACCAATTGGACAATATAGGAGAAATGACAAAACTTGAGGTGTTAGACCCTAAGGTAGATCAATATTTAAAAGAACGAAAACAGTTTTCAAAGGTCTTTGATTGTAAGGATCAATATGCCATTAACTGGTTTCATATAAGTAACATTTATCCAAACAATATCTATGAAATAGAACAGCTGGGTGTTATGATCATTGCTAGACAAGTAAATAATGTGTTAACAATTTTTGATATAGTATCTAAAGAACCTGTAACCTTCGTTGAATTGATACCTCATCTGCATTTTTCAGGGATTAACAAAATTAAATTTGGTTTTAACCCTGATAGATTAAGTATTGATTATCTTCTGGAAGACATTCAGGTGGAAGATTCTACTTTATTCATAAAAGATCAGTTTTTGCAACAAAACCAATATATTGTACCTATGTTAACAAGAGTATAGAAAGATGTATCATGCATTATATATATTATAAATTACTTTATGGGAAATAACTACATAAGAGGGTAGTGGTTAATGCCCCAGTTGTTATAATTGAACTTATTAACTTATTGGTATATAATACTAATAAAGACTGTAAAGTGTTTTAGAGTATCTCCCAATAATATTTTACAAATTAGTATTTTTAAAATATGAAACTTATTTCATTACTATATCTGTTTCATTGTTGAATAATTTATATTACTTACATTAGGGGAATATTTATTATTTGTTGAGCAATTATAAAATAAAGTAAGAAAAATAGCAAAATATAACGATGGAGGTTTACAAATGATAAAAGCTTACTTAGCAGGAATATCAACTTATTATGAGGGTGAAGATATAGAGATTCGTTATCGAATTTATGAAGGAGAAAAATTAGTAACTAAAACTTCAATTTTTAAGGAATATAAGAAACCAGCAGTGGTGACAATGTTTGCATTAAGAGCCCTTTTAAAAGAGTTAGAAAAACATAAGGATAATGAGATTACCATTATTGTTAATGATACAGCTTTAAAAGAGCAAATTAACGAAACAACAAAGACAAAAAATAGAGATGTACTAAAAATGGCAAGTTTAGTTAGAGAAGAACTTAAAAAGTTTAATAACTCTATTACTATTAAAGATATTAGTGAAAATAAAGAAGAACTAGTAAAATGGAACGATGTACTACAACCATAATATTAGGAAATAAGAACCATATTAGCATGACCTATACATTGTATAAGTCATGCTATTTTAATTTTTTGATTATTAAAATTAATAAATATTAATTAAGTATTAGATAAGATGTAATTAGTTTAGTATATACAGATAAAAAGATCTATAAACAAACTTAAATTTGTATAAATATAAATTTGGATTTTTAAAAAAGTATTATAAATTAATAAAAATTATATTTATAATTTTTTGGTAAAATTAGTATTTTTAAGTTACAATGAATATATACTTATTTAATTAACAATATGTTTACCAATGCTTTGAAAAGTATAGTAAAAAATAGTAAGGAATGATATTAATCTATTTGACGAGGAGGAATAATAAATGATACCCTTTTGACAGATAATTTTTTTGCTTATTGCTTTGATGGATTAAATGTTCTGCAATATTTCCCATAAAATAAAAGCACTATACATAATGCTTTTTTTATTGCTATTGTATAAGCAATAAGTAATAAGTAATACAGTGAAAAAAATAAGTATTGATGCTTATAATTATTTAATATTGAGATGTAACAAATAATGAAAATAAAAAAATATATTCTAAAAACTAATTGTATAGTAAGTATTATAATTATTTAAATATAAAAAAATTTTGTAAAATTAAAAGGATATTGCCCTATAATGATAGAATTTAGTAAATAAACATAAGAATATTATTTAGAAAGGAGAACCATATGAAATCTATAAAAAAACACTTGTTAATTGTTACTCTATTACTTGTATTTATCCCATTTCTTATTTCTAATGGATCTAATTATTATTATGTAGCAATTGAGTTAGAAAACCAAGTTGTAAAAGAAAGTGAACTACTGACAAGCAATATAGCAGAATATGTAACAGAATTTTTGGTAAATGCTTATAGTATTACAGATATGATGGCACATAGTAGTGATGTCTACAGATTTTCACCTGATGAACAAGAAAAACTATTGGTAGAAACAATAAAAAGATACCCTTATTTTGATTTATTATTTATACAGGGAACAGACGGTATGCAGACAGCTAGATCCAGCGGAACACTGGGAGATCGATCTAATAGATGGTGGTTTATAAGGGCAATGGAGGAAAAACAGCCATTCATTTCAAAAAGTTATTATTCTCTAGCGGGTAATATTGCTGTTTCTTCTGTCATAATGCCTATATATAATGAAAATAGAGATTTAGTAGGCGTTATGGGTTCGGATATAAAACTAGATGCAATTCAAAAACTTATTGATGAGAAAAATAAAGATGAAAAAAAATATGCATATGTAATAGATAATATGGGAGTTGTTGTTGCCCACCCAGATAAAACTAAAGTTGAAGAATTATATAATTATGTAGATTTAAACAAAACCATTTTAGTTAAAGACGGTAATGGTAATGTTATAAAAGATGAAAAAGGAAATCAACAAACAGAAGTGGTAGATATACAAGTACCTGAAGAACTAAAGAAAATGGTAGAAAAAGCATTATCTGGTGAGTCGGGTATTGGCGAATATGTAGATATTGATGGAAAAAAAGTGATAAGTGCATATAAGGCAATTACATTACCAGGGGATTCTGGCAATTGGGCGGTTATTACAACAGAGTCCGTAGATGATGCATTTTCTGTTTTAAAAGACATTAGAAGAAGAAGTTTGTTAGTTACAGGTTTTTTAGTACTTATAGTTACATTAACAATTTACTTTGTTTCCAGTAATCTTACTCACCCATTGATAGAACTAAACAAAGTTTTTGATAAAGCCACCAGTGGAGACTTAAGAGTTAGGGCAGTAGTTAAATCTAAAAATGAAATTGGACAAGTAGCCAATAATTTTAATGTAATGATGGATAATATTAGTAAATTAATTAAAGAAGTAAAGGATTCTGCTACAGTAGTGTTTGAATCTTCTAATAGTTTGACAGAGATAACTAGCCAAACAAATGCTGCAACCAATGATGTTGCAACAGCTATAGAAGAAATAGCCAGAAGTGCAGGAGATCAAGCTAGAGATACAGAAATGAGTGCAAAGAAAGTCAGAGAATTAGCAGATAATATAAAGAAGGTTACTAATTCTGTTGAAGATGTAAATGGCATTACTAAAGAAACTGGTAATCTTAGTACAAAAGGGTTAGATATTGTAAAAACATTAACTGAGAAAACTATAGAAACAGCTAGATCTTCAAAAGAAGTAAATGATATTGTATTAGAAGTGGATCAAAGCTCAGGTAAAATCGGTAGTATTACTGAAACAATTGGAGACATTGCCGAAAAAACAAATTTATTGGCTTTAAATGCTGCAATAGAAGCCGCACGAGCAGGAGAACATGGAAAAGGTTTTGCTGTAGTAGCAGATGAAGTAAGAAAGTTAGCAGAACAATCTGCCACTGCTGCCAGTGAAATAAGAGGATTAATTACTAATATTCAGTCACAATCTAAAACTGCTGTAAAGGCAATGGATAATTCTACTGCTATTATGAAGGAACAAGATGAAGCTGTATCTCAAACAGAAGGTATTTTTAATGAAATAACCAATGAAATAAAATCAATTGTAGCTAAAGTAAGTGAAATTAAAGTTTACAATAATGATATGAATGAAAGAAAAGATGAATTTGTTGATATAATATCAAGTATTTCAACAGTTGCGCAACAAACATCATCTGCTACTCAACAAGCGTCTGCATCTACAGAAGAACAACTGGCTGCTATGGAAGAAGTGGCAAATTTCTCACAAAATCTAAATAAACTAGCAGCGAATCTTCAAAAACTAGTAGAAACCTTTAATGTTTAATAAAACTCTATAATTTGTTTATAAAAGACACCTAGCTAACAGGTGTCTTTTGTGTAAGTTCCTCTGAAAAATGATGTATTAGAAACTTTATATGGCTTGAAAATTATAAACCTGAACTATTTAAAAAGCTGTGATATAATAAAGTTAATAAAAATAATAACAGTTAACTAGTATATAACGATTAAGATTATTGAGGAGGGAACAACTTGAAAAATAGAAGATATGTTTTAATTTTAGGTATTGTAATTTTCACCCTGTTAATACCACAAATAACTTGGGGAATTTCTAATTTACACCCTGATAAAGCCTATAGGATGGGGATTGAGTACTATAATAAAAAACAATATGTCGAAGCGTTACCTTATTTATTGGTGGCTGCTGAAAAAAATTCAACTGCATCAAATAATAGAATAGTAGCAGATGCTTATGTCGAATTAAAAGAATTTGATAAAGCAATACCTTATTATCTTAAGGCTGCTGATATATATGAAAGTATTAATATGATTGATGCAGCTATTGTACTACGAAGAAAAGCAGAGGAAATTAAATCAACAATAGAAATTTTTATAGATACAGATTTTCAACCAAACTCAATTAAAAAACTAGGTAAATATGAACCACAATTAGGTACATATATTGGAGCTTTTGTAGAGTATGAGCCACTGGTAGGGCATAGAAATGTAAAGAAATTTAATGAATTAACTGGAAAACAACATGCAGTATATTATACCTATCACGAATATGGTAATCCATTTCCCCATAACTGGGCTCGACAGGTAAAAGAAGCAGGTGCAGCCGTTCATTTAGCCTTAGAACCTAATAAAGGGTTAGATATAGTAAAGGATAATAAAGAGTTACGGGAATTTGCTAAAATGGCAAAGGCAGCAGAAGTTCCAATTTTCTTAAGATTTGCATCTGAAATGAATGGAGACTGGGTGGCTTGGCATGGTGATCCTAAAAAATATATTGAAAAGTTTCGTTTAGTTCATAAAGTAATGAAAGAGGAAGCGCCAAATGTGGTTATGGTGTGGTCGCCTAATTCGGTACCGAATAAAAATATTATGGAATATTACCCAGGTGATGATTATGTTGATTGGGTAGGGGTCAATTTATATAGCGTAAAGTTTTATAATGGGGATAAAAATCAGCCTGCTGACCAAGTAAATCCCTTAGAGTTATTAGATTTTGTATATGAGCGTTTTGCCGATAGAAAACCTATTCAAGTGGCGGAATATGCAGCAACTCACTTTAGTGCAGCAGGCAATACAGACGCCACAGAATTTGCTATTACTAAAATGCATATGCTTTATTATGGTGTAAAAACTTTATATCCAAAAGTAAAAATGATTAACTGGTATTCAGTGAATAACCTAAAGTATGCCCATAGTCCAGAAAGAAAGCTAAATAATTTTAGTATTTTAGATAATGCTAAGCTTAAAGATGCCTATTCAAAAATGTTGAAAGATCCACATTTTCTTTCTACAGTAGTTAATGGTCCATATGCAGCCAACGAAGATGTATACAATAGAAAGACAGTAAAATCTCTAGAAAATGGTAGTTACCTAGAAGGTAAAATTAAAGGAAGTGGATGGGTTAAGATTTATGACCCGTATATAAGTAAGGTAGAATATAAAATTGATGGAAAGCAAATTACAGTATCAAAACAATTTCCATTTGAGTTTTCTTTTGATACAACTTTACTATCTCAAGGAAAGCATTACCTTGACATAGGGGTGTATGATTCTAAGGGGAAACTAGCCAGTAGTAAAACATTAACTTTTTATACAGGAGAGAGAAAGGATAATGTCATTTATCTTCAAGTAGGTAGTAAAGTTGGATACTTTAATAAACAAAACCTACAGCTGGCAGAGCCGCCGTTTGTGACAAATGGATCTACCTATGTGCCATTAAGATTTATTGGAGAAGCAATTGGAGGTAGTGTTAAATGGGAGCAGACAACGGGAAATATTACAATACAACAGGATAAAATGACATTAATATTAAAACCTGCTACAGGAAGTGCTATTGTAAATGGAAAAGAGGTTGTTTTAAAGTTACAACCAATCATTAAAAACAATACAACCTTTGTACCTTTAAGATTTATATTAGAGCAATTCGGACTACAAATAAACTGGGATTCAAGTTCTCAGCAAATAGAAATCATTAAGTAATTTTAGTGAAATTGGACATCTTTCTTTATATGGAAGGTGTCTTTTTAATG
This sequence comes from uncultured Alkaliphilus sp., assembly GCA_938074565.1. Classification (GTDB taxonomy): domain Bacteria; phylum Bacillota; class Clostridia; order Peptostreptococcales; family Natronincolaceae; genus Alkaliphilus. The sequence goes on from CALJEQ010000006.1 coordinate 356,868, forward strand.
AATTGAACATTATTTATAATTTAAAAAACTTGACAAAACACAAACGAAATAATAAAATGTCTATGAAAACATAAACCAATTATTAAACTGTCTACTAAAAATACAACAAATTTGAAAAAACTAAAAGTAGGAGGGTGTATATGATAGATATAAATGAAATATTTTGGAATGCTTCCGTGGAGGACTTGAAGCAAGGCTATATTAATAATACAAATGATGAAGAATACATTTGTTTGCTGTGTGGAAAAACATTTATAAAAGGAGTGATATATAAAGAGGAAGATCAATTGCTTGAAGCCAGCAGGGCGATAAAAATACATATAAAAAAAGAACACAATTCAGTTTTTGACTATTTAATTAATATGAATAGAAAATTTACTGGATTAACAGATCATCAAAAAGAAGTGCTTCAATACTTTTACAAAGGTCTTAGTGATAAAGAAATTATAGAAGAAATGGGGGGAGGTAGTACTTCTACCATAAGAAACCATAGATTTAAATTAAAAGAAAAAGAAAAGCAAGCTAAGGTCTTTAGTGCAATAATGGGTCTTATACAGAATAAAGAACAAGACAAACAACAATTAATTAGTATTCATAAGGGGGCAAAAATGGTGGATGAAAGATACGCAATTTCCAATGAAGAGATGGAGAAAGTTATAAATACATACTTTATTAATGAAGACAGCATACAGAAACTAAAAACTTTTCCTAGTAAGGAGAAAAGAAAAATAGTTGTGTTAAAACATATCCTTAACTACTTTGAAAACAATAGAACATATACAGAAAAAGAAGTAAACGAAATATTACTAAAGATATATGATGACTTTGTTACTTTGAGAAGATATATGATAGAGTATGGCTACATGGAAAGAAGCAAAGATTGTAGTCAATATTGGGTGAAAAATTAGATTTAAATGAAAGTAGTATAGTCATATGAAGCAAAAAACTCAATATACACTATATCCTATATAAAGGGCTGTAAATATTATAGTTTTATTTTTATTATTTTGGGAAAATGAATACAAATCATAAAAAAGTGAAAACTAATCATTACAAATATACATCATAAATATAGGGGTAGAGTATATTAATGAAAACAATTAGTTTGAACTGGATGAAAATACCTAAAGAATCACGAGAAAAACTGCTCAACAATATTTATTGCGTCGATTGTAGTGGCGTTACAAAGTTAGTCAGTTATCATGTTGAAGAAGATTACTTTGGACTGATTATACAGGGGAAGTGTCATAACTGTGGACAAGAAATATCAACAGTAATTGAAAAATGAAGACTCTTTTTGTTTTTATAAAAAACACTTTCTAAAACATGATTACCAGCATTAATCCCTTTACAGATTATAGAATATAGAGTAAAATCAGAAGGGATTAGAGAGGGTGATTAAATGATTAAAGTAACTTCAAAGGATAAGTCTTTTTATATAAGTATGCTAACTATAGCAGTGCCTATTGCATTACAAAATCTAGTTTCATCTTCACTAAATATGGTGGATACAGTGATGATAGGTAGGTTAGGAGAAAAAGAAATTGCAGCAGTAGGGTTAGCTAATCAATACTTTTTTATATTGATATTGTTACTTTTTGGTATTAACAGTGGTGGAGCTATTTTCACTTCACAATTTTGGGGAAAAAAAGATATTTTAAATATAAAAAAAGTATTAGGAATTTCACTGTTATTTGGCGGTGGTATCAGTTTGATTTTTACTGTACTTGCGTTTTTTACTCCAACTTTTATATTAAAGATATTTACAGAAGACCCCACTGTCATTGAACTAGGTAGTAAATATCTAAAAATTGTTTCTTTAAGTTATTTTATTACTGCCATAAGTTTTGCCTATTCCTTTACCCTAAGAAGTATAGGGCAAGCTAAATTACCAATGGTTGTTAGTGTAGTTTCACTTATTGCCAATACAATATTAAATTACGTTTTAATTTTTGGTGAGTTGGGCTTCCCAGTTTTAGGAATAGAAGGGGCTGCATTGGCAACATTAATTTCTAGAGGTTTAGAAGCAACTTTTTTAATAGGTTTTATATATATTCAAAAAATGGATATAGCAGGTAAAGTAACGGAAATGTTAAGTATACCTAAAGAATTAGCTAAACGATATTTTCAGACTGGATTGCCTGTAATATTAAATGAAGGATTTTGGGCTATGGGAATGACAATGTATTCAATATCCTATGCTAGAATTAGTACAGAAGCCATTGCTTCAGTGCAGATCGCCAATACAGTACAAAGTATTTTTATGGTGGTGGCATTTGGGTTAGGAAATGCATGTGCTATTATGTTGGGAAATTCTATTGGGGCAAATAAAAATGACGAAGCGATAAATTATGCAATCCGTTTTTCTATTATAGGGTCATTATTAGGTGTCTTTTTGGGTGTATTACTATACGTATCAGCACCTTTTATTTTAAGTTTCTACAATATTTCACAGTCGGTTTATGATAATGCTAAAAATATATTGATGATAATTGCATTCTTTTTAAGTTTTAAGATATTTAATACAATTCTAATTATAGGCATTTTGAGAAGTGGTGGAGATACAAAATATTCATTAGTATTGGAAATGTGTTGTGTTTGGATTATAGGTGTCCCCCTTGCTTTTTTTGGAGCTCATGTTTTAAAGCTACCTGTTTATTGGGTGGTGGCTATGGTAAGTTGTGAAGAAATAATAAAAGCAATCTTTGGAATACCTAGAGTAACATCAAAAAAATGGGTTAAAAATGTTGTTGAAAGTATTTAATATATTTTTGCTAATTTAATATATTCAGAAAAGCTGACGGGATGTTGCAAAATATTGTGAATAATGATAATATATTCTAAGATATTACGAAAAAGGGAGTAGCTGTAGCGTTGCTACGGATAGTGTCAACATACTGACCTTAAGGTCTGGTGCTATCCACTTTAGACGATTCTTTAGGAGCGAGACTTTTACGTTTAGTAAGCTGGCATTTTTTAGGTCAGTATTATTAAGCATAAAAGTCTCCTTTTTTTATAATGCTATTTAAGTAGAAAAAGGAGTTGTTATTAATATGTTATATGAGTTAATTCATGCTTTTTTCTTTATCTTTATGGCTGAAATGGGGGATAAAACTCAAATATTAGCCATGGCATTTGCCACAAAATACCCACTACATAAGGTACTGTTAGGCGTGTTTATAGGTTCTTTTATTAACCACGGATTAGCGGTATTACTAGGTTCTTATGTAACCCATATAATACCACTAGATACAATAAGGCTTTTAGCTGCCTTTGCCTTTGTTGGTTTTGGTTTATGGACAATAAAAATAGAGGACGATGAAGATGAGGATGAGGAAGAAACAAAGTTTAAATTTGGACCTATCGTTACTGTTGCATTGGCTTTTTTCATTGGAGAACTAGGAGATAAAACACAACTGACGGCAATTACCCTATCTTCTCAAGCACAATTTCCTGCCTTTATATTAATGGGAACAGTACTGGGTATGGTATTTACCAGTGGAATGGGGGTTTTTGTGGGAAGTAGACTGGGAAAGAAAATACCAGAGTTGACCCTCAAATTAGTATCAGCATCAATCTTTATAATATTTGGTATAATGTCACTATTAGAAACTGTACCGACACAATATCAAACATTTATAAATATAATAGTTTTTTTCTCGATATTAGCTGTACTTATTGCTTTTAAATTAAGTAAGATTGTTAAGAAAATCCCATACTTATACAAAACACCATTTAAAAAGTTGGCAGGAGAATTATATATAAATACCCATAAAATACAGCAATCCCTTGAAAACGTTTGTACAGGAGATGAAGAGTGTGTAGCCTGTCAAGAGGGAAACTGCCCTATAAAAAGCTTAAATGAACACTTAATAGAAGCTCAGCAGACAGAAAAGTTTTTATCAGATGTAGAATGGGATATTCCATTATGTGAAAATAATAAGTACAATGTAGAAAATATAAAAGAAAGCTTAATTGAAACTGTAAATACTTGCTTAGAATGTAGATTCCATCAAAAAAATTGTGTAGGTAATCAGACTAGGGTTATATTAGAAAAGTTATATTTTGGTGAAACAATACCCTATAAAGGTAATAGAAAAGAATACTTAGAAGAAATCAAAAAAAGACAACCAGATTTCTTTAATGAGTTAAAAAGTTAATAATATTTATAAATATTATTATAATTTACGATTAAAAAATGGTAATAAGGCTTGTATATACCAAAGGTAATAGGTATTATAATAGTATTAGTTTATAAAGGAGAGGATCACTTCATGGATAAAAGTAAAGAAAATACCCGTGTTGTCATAGGTATGTCAGGGGGAGTGGATTCTTCTGTTGCAGCATTGTTGTTGAAGCAAGAAGGATATGATGTAATCGGGATATTTATGAAAAATTGGGATGAATCAGATGAATTTGGTTTTTGTACGGCGGCAGAGGATTATGAAGATGTCCGTAAAGTATGTGATCAAATTGGTATCCCTTATTATACAGTAAATTTTGAAAAGCAATATTGGGACAAAGTATTTACTTATTTTTTAGATGAGTACAAAAAAGGAAGAACCCCTAATCCAGATGTGATGTGTAATAAAGAAATTAAATTTAAAGCATTTTTAGAACATGCTTTACAATTGGGGGCTGATTACTTAGCAACAGGACACTATGCTCAAGTAGATTATCATAATGGAGAATATCGCCTATTAAGGGGAGCAGACTCAAATAAAGATCAAACTTATTTTTTAAATACATTAGGACAATATCAACTTTCTAAAGCAATGTTTCCTATAGGTCATTTAGACAAAAAGAGAGTAAGAGAAATTGCAATTGAAAATGGACTAGCAACTGCCACTAAAAAAGATAGTACAGGTATCTGTTTTATTGGAGAAAGAAATTTTAAAGAGTTTTTAAGTAACTATCTACCAGCACAACCAGGGGAAATAAAAACACTAGAAGGTGAAGTAAAGGGTAAACATGACGGATTAATGTATTACACTTTAGGTCAAAGAAAAGGACTTGGCATTGGTGGAGCAGGAACAGGTGAACCCTGGTTTGTAGTTTCAAAAGATTTAAAGAATAACGTTTTATATGTAGTACAAGGAGAAAATCATCCAGCTCTGTTTTCAGAGGGACTATTGGCTACTGATGTTAGCTGGGTCAGTGATATATCTATGGAAAATCCTTTGAAATGTACTGCAAAGTTTAGATACCGTCAACAGGATAAACTGGTAACTGTGTTTATTACCGGAGAAAGTACATGTAAGGTTATTTTTGATGAACCTCAAAGTGCCATTACACCAGGTCAAGCAGTGGTTTTTTATGACGGTGAAGTATGTCTAGGTGGAGGAACTATTGATAAAATAATAAAGTAAAATTTATTATAGGAATGCCTCCAACTAATTTACAATTAATTGAGTTTGTGAAAGTAATAATAGTTTTATTTAGAATATAAAAAATAAGGAATATTTCTGCAACTTAAATAATAATAATAAAATATATGACAATTTAATAATATAAAATTTTTCATATATACTAAAGTTTTACAAAATATATGTTATAATACTAATATAAATGTATATGAATATGTGAAGTATTTATGGTGAAAAAGGCGAAGTTGTGAGTTAATATATGTTTAAAAAAACGGATATTAATAAACATTTTCATTTAGCCAAAACCCATAAAGAAAAACAGTTTTGAGATGGGATTCTCGCGGGTTCATAAAGGGCCAGTGATAGGCTATCAGAAAATGGTGGCTTAAGATGAGTCTATAAAGGCGAAATCTGAGTACTCTTCCTCTATTGGGGAAGGGTATTTTTTTATTTAACTCGCCATAAAATTACAAAACTTTAAAAATTAGGCAATGTATTTTCTAATATTTATTCCGTCAGCATTTAGTATTACGAGGAGGATTGTATAAAATGGAAATTTTAAATGATATTACCACAAATAATACTGAAGAGCATATTGTTGTAGATGAGGTAAACAAACGAATAATATTTTATCAATATGACGAAGAAGTTTTATGTGATAAATTGAAAAAGATAGTTAAAACAGAAAAAGAACATGAATTTGAAAAAATAAGTATCTATACAGAAGAATCAAATATAGAATTAGTAGATAGTTTAGACTTAATTTATGAGGGAAAAATAGATGGCTTTTACAATGGAGAGGATGCCTATATTTATTCGCAATTTATTAATCCAGAAAGATATTACAGTAAATACAAACAAGAACAAGAGAAATTAATTGAAACAGTCATTAATAAATATGATGGAACTATAGAAGAACTCATTTTACTAGACCAATTTGAAATAAGAAAAGCTGATATTACTGATAGTATTGAGATGGCTAGTGTATTTTCTAAGGTTTTTGAAACATACCCAACACCTATGGATGAACCAAAATATATTAAGAAAATTATGCAGGAGGAAACTTTATTCTCAGTAATAACCCACAAAGATCAAATAGTTAGTATTGCCTCGGCGGATATTAACCCTAAATACAATAATGCAGAAATAACTGACTGTGCAACTTTACCATCCTTTAGGGGGAATGGACTGTTAAGTCATATTATTTATCACCTAGAGCAAAGGCTACAAGCAAATAATGTACCCAATTTATTCTCTCTAACAAGGGCAATTTCAACTGGAATGAATCATGTTATAGCTAAACATGGCTATGAATATCGGGGAACACTAATTCAAAACTGTGACATCTCTGGAAGTTTTGAAGATATGAATATATGGGTAAAGCAAGTATAATATGTAAATAACTAGTGGGAATTTAGATGACTTTGTTTAAAAAATGAATCAATATTGTTTGCTTTCTCATGAATTTAATTACTGTTGACTTTATCTAATCTAAGAAATTCTTAATTGAATTTCTTTTTTTTTATAAAAAATTAAACAAATAACAAAAAATGGTTGATTAAAAGCATAAAGTGATTTATAATGTAATTAAGTTTATAGTATAAACCAAAGGAGATGTTGAATTATGAAGAAAGAGAATGAAGTCAAACAAGTAATTGAAGACTTAATGTACATTAAAAACGCCATAACAAAAAATAGTAACATTTTTAAGTTTATCTCCATCACTGAGATTTTAAAAACTTTTTTATTGGTTACTGGGATAATGATTATCGCCATATCAGGGGGAATTTATTATTTAATACAGCACTATGGAGGATTTACACAAATACCCACTGAAATAAAAACTGTTATTTATGGAATTTTAATTTTGGCAACTATTATGGCTGGAATCTTCAAATCAAAAAAATTGTTACAAGCTGCAAAATATGTTAATCAAGACATTACTGTTGGTAAATTAATTAGTGAGGTATATACCACCCAGTCATTGCTAGTTATTTTTCCTTTTCTAATTACAATTGGATTAACGACAGTTTTCTTCGTTAACTTTGGACACACAAACTACATTGTACCTTTTTTGGCCTTATTTGTTGGTCTACTTTGTAATTCAATGGTAAATATTTTCTATTTAAAGGAATTATCAATATTGGGTGGTTGGTTAGTTTTATCAAGTTTAATTTCATTATTAGCCCTTATAACGCTACATCCATTGCTTATAGTAATATTCACCTTCGGAATGGGCTTTATTATTCTATACGGGGCTATCCTTGTAATATCGGCTTCTGAAAAGGAGTGAAGAGTAATATGAAATTTACAATTGATAAGATTATTCACGAACGGGTAAGATTATTAATTCTTACCTATCTTGCCAGCCATACAGAAAAAAAAGTACCTTTTAATGAAATTAAAGAGAAATTAGAGTTAACCTCAGGAAACCTATCTGTACAACTAAAAAATTTAGAAGAAGTAGGTTACATTAAAATTCATAAAAAAATAAAAGATAATAAACCAGAAACAACACTTTCTTTAACAGCCAGTGGACTAAAGGGTTTAAACGAATATATTGAAGAAATGGAGAGTTTAATAAGAAAAGTAAAGGGACCTCAATCGTAAATAAAATAATACATCAGGAAAAGGAGGCTATAAAATGATTCAGGTTAAGAATTTATACCATGACTATTCAGGAAAAGGAAAACATGCAGTTAATGATATTTCTTTTGAAATAAACAAAGGTGAAATTTTTGGTTTTTTAGGCCCTAGTGGTGCAGGCAAAAGCACCGTACAAAATATTATGACAGGTCTACTGAAGTTACAAAAAGGAGAAGTTCTATATCAAGGAAAGGCTATTAACCAAATGAAAAACAGTTTCTATAATGAAATTGGGGTTTCCTTTGAACATCCTAACCTATATGCAAAATTAACAGGATATGAAAACTTAAAATATTATGCTGGATTATTTAGTGTACCTACTTTAGATCCTATGGAACTTTTGGAACGGGTGGGGTTACTGGAATCTGCCAATAAAAGAGCCAGTGCATATTCAAAGGGAATGAAACAAAGATTGGTGTTTGCCAGAGCACTTATTAATAATCCCAACATTTTATTCTTAGATGAACCAACCTCTGGGTTAGATCCTTCCACTGCCAATAAAATTAAAGAAATTATAAAAGAAAAACAACAGGATGGATGTACCATCTTCTTAACTACCCATAACATGTTTGCAGCAGAAGAATTATGTAACCATGTTGCATTCCTTAATGACGGTAAAATTGTAGCATCAGATTCACCAAGAAACTTGAAATTGCAATATGGCGAAAATTCCGTTAAGGTAGAATATCAAAAAGATGGGCTAAAGAAAAAAATATTCTTCCTAGATAAAGAAGAAGATAAAAAAGAGTTTAATGAAATTGTTAATAAAGAAAAAATACAAACCATCCATACTCAGGAGGCTACCCTAGAACAAATTTTTATCAAATTAACGGGAAGGGAGCTGGCATAATGAAGGCATTTATAAATCTATTTAAAAAAGATATGGTAATCGCCCTTAGGAATGCCTTGATATGGGTTTTAATAGGTACACTGGTACTACTGGTGGGTTTTGTAAGGTTTTTAATGCCAGAAGATTTTCAGCAGAATCAGAGCCAATACATTTATGATAAAAGCCAAGAACAAGTATTACAAAAGGTATTTACCCAATCGGAGGGGGGAAATTTTACTATAGTCAATTCTCAAAAAGCACTAGAAGCGTCTTTAGAGAAAAACCCCTATAGTATAGGTGTGGTCTTTGAAGGAAGTATAGACCAACCACAATTTAGCATACTTCATCAAAAAAACATCAGTGAGAAAAACCAAAGAATTATTAATGCATCTTTAGAAAAACTAATAGCAGGGCTTAGAGGGATAGAAAGAACACAGCAGTATCAAGTAGAATTTCTTCGACAACAGGCTAAAGTAATCCCTAAAAATTTAACGTCAGTTCCCGTTTTACTGACTTTTGAAGTATTAATTATTGGCTTTCTTTTCATTGCTGTTTTCATGTTTCAAGAGAAGAATGAAGGTAGTATCAGAGCTTATCAAATTAGCCCAGGGGGAGTGTTTCTATATATTATTTCAAAAGTTATGGTGTTTATAGTCATTGGGCTTTTGTATGGACTGTCCTTTGTTTTGCTGACACTAGGCACTTCAGTAAACTTATTAACTTTATCTTTACTGATTGTATTAGGGGTTGCCCTATATACCTTAATTGGCATTATTGTAGCAGTATTCTTTAATAATATATCTGACTGGTTTTTTGTGGGGATGGGGGTTTTAACATTAAATATACTTCCCGCTATTTCTTATGGGTTACCCACCTTTGCCCCTAAGTTTATAACAATAATACCCTCATATTCAATTATGTCTGCTTTAAGGGAGGTTTTGTTTCCAACAGGTAAATCAATTGTACCTGCCTTGAATATGTTGATTATTGGAAATATACTAGCCTTTGGAATCTGTTATTTAGTGGTAAAACGTAGATTAATGAAGGAGGGACAATAATGAAGGCTATAGTAAACATAATGCGACAAGATATAACCACTGCCTTAAGGGATAATATTGTCATCTATTTAATAATTGCACCTTTGTTATTCTCCTTTGGCTTGAGATTTTTTCTTCCTTCCGTTGAAAAGGCAGAGTTAAGTTTTGCAGTGGATATTGGTATTCAAAAAGAAATAGCAGAAAATTTAGAGACTTATGCTAAAGTTGAACTTTTTAATGGGGAAGAAGCTGTTAAAAGAAGGGTAGAAGCTATTGATTCAGTACCTGGAGTTTTAATGGTAGATGGTGAATTAACCCTTATCTTTGAAGGAAATGAAGAATCTCAAGTGATGGAAACTTATAAAAGTATTTTGGATCAAGTTACCTTTGGTGAAGAGCTGATTACAGTCCAGCACCAATTCATTGGAACAGATAAGTCAGTTTTATTAGAGATGTTGACCATAGTGGTAATTATGTTGGCAAGCTTATTTGGTGGAGTAGTTTCTGGTTTTAATATTGTGGCAGAAAAGGAGTCCAACGCAATTAGAGCCATGTCGGTTTCGCCAGTTTCAACTTTTGTTTATATTGCCGCCAGAGGACTGTTAGCACTGATTATTGGGACTACAATAGCCATAGCCTCAAGTTTTATTATGGCGGGGCGGACCATTAACTATATGCAACTGGTGATAGCTTTATTGGCTTCCTTTGGCATTACAATAATAATTACTATGATTATGGGACGATTTGCCAATAATCAAATATCAGCCATTGCCGTAATAAAGGTGCTTATGCCAATTTATTTAACAGTGCCTATTATGTCTGTATTTATTAATGAAAAATTCCATTATTTATTTTACTGGTTACCAAACTATTGGCAGTTTCAATTATTAAGTAATATCTATTTTGCAGGACCCCAAAGGTTTTCCTTTGCCCTAGCAACTATTTTAACCTTTATCACCAGTACAATCTTTATGTTACTGGTCAGTAGGTCATTTAGTAAGCAATTAAAACTAAGATAGGAGGGGTAAAAATGATATTAACATGGTATTGGTGGTTACTGATTGGTATAGTTGTTTTAACAGGAGGATATTTTAAACTAAAGTTATTAAAAAAACTTATGAATAAAAAGAGTACTGAAATAGATGAATAAATTTATTGAAATCTTCAAATCTTAACTAAAAAATACAGAACTTTCTTAGGGAAGTTCTGTATTTTAGTTATATGTAGTACAGTTGAAGCTCTTTGTTTTGAATGAGTATGAGATAGCTATATATTTTTAGGGAAATTGTATTTTATAATATTTGAAATACATGTTTTAATAAAAATGAGGGTATTTTAAGGGATATGGACAAAAATATGGAAAAATTCTTAAAGCTATAGTAAGATGTATAAGTAAGTGTATTGTAAATACATAAAAACCAGTTAAAATAATGAAAGGATGATTGAGTATGACAACACAAAACCCAGTTGTAACCATTACAATGGAAAATGGAAACCAAATGAAGGTGGAGCTTTATCCTGAAATCGCTCCAAATACAGTAAATAACTTTATTTCTTTAGTAAAAAAAGGATTCTATAATGGAGTAATATTCCACAGAGTTATTCCAGGTTTTATGATTCAAGGGGGAGATCCACAAGGTCTTGGTATTGGAGGACCAGGTTACTCTATCAAAGGAGAATTTAGTGGAAATGGTTTCAAGAATGACCTAAGACATACAAAGGGAGTTCTATCAATGGCTAGATCTCAAAGTCCTAATTCAGCAGGGTCTCAGTTCTTTATTATGACAGCAACATCACCCCATTTAGATGGACAATATGCAGCCTTTGGTAAAGTAATTGAAGGAATAGAAGAAGCTGATAGAATTGTTTCTGTTGATAGAAACCATCAAGATAAGCCTTATGAAGAGCAAAAAATGAAGGAAGTTACAGTAGAAACATTTGGTGTGGAATATCCAGAACCAGAAACAATGTAGTTTAAGTTTAATTCAATTATAACAAGCTTAATATAAAATAATTTAAAGGGAGATAAGCCAATGTGGGTTTATCTCCTTTAGCATTTTCACCATCAGTAGCATAAAATGGATAGGGAGTTTTTTGAAACATAAAAAAGTACAACTATTAAATATATGAAATAGAACAAAAAATTATGTTAAAAAAAACACCAAATTCTTATTTCTTGAATAGTATATTATTACAGTTGAATTACAGACTGACTAAGAACTTAAAGGAGGAAACAAAGAATGTATCATCATGACCCAAGATACTACAAACCAATGACACATCATCATGGAATTTATCCAATTCCTTTTATGCCTGCCTGTGTGAAGTATGCAAATGCATATATACCTTATCAATGCTATGTTCAAGCATATCCATTACCAGAAGCACTAATGAGAGGAACACTATTCCCAGAGCTTTATCAGCCTTATATTCCAGAGAAGAAATTAAAAAAGGGGGAATAGATAATGATGCATGAACAATTGGCATTTTTAAGACAAATTCAAGAAGTTGAATTTGCGGCATTAGAATTAAACCTATATTTAGATACCCATATGGATGATCAACGGGCATTAATGGAATATAACCAACATGTTAAACATTTAGCAATGTTAAAACAACAATATGAAATGTGCTATGGTCCACTGTTAAATTTTGGTTTTTCCCCTAGTCAGTATCCATGGCAATGGCTACAAGGTCCATGGCCATGGGAACAAGTTTACTAATATTAAGGAGGGAAAATATAAATGTGGATCTATGAAAAAAAATTACAATATCCTGTAAAAATTTGCAAGCCTGACTTGAGAATGGCTAGATACCTATTAACTCAATATGGAGGTCCAGATGGAGAATTATCTGCGGCTCTAAGATATTTAAATCAGCGTTATACAATACCTACTAACGAAGCAAAGGCATTATTAACAGATATTGGTACAGAAGAATTAGCACCATAATGGTGTCGGTAATATTAACTGTTGAAAAACTGTAAAAAATCACCTTTACGTATTTCTGTATAAGCTACAGTTGCTAATTTTTTGTTCCTGTAAAATGAAGGCTTTTGATTAGTCTACATTTTGTTGATTTTATCTACAATCTAAAACTAAACATTAGTTATATTTGGTTATCATTTGTGTTTATAGTAGTTTTAAAATACAAAATAAGGTAAAATAATAGTATAGTGTTAAATATGTATTTAAGATACTACTGAATATAGATGATATAACTATGGGTTAAAATATTTAAAAATGATAAACTGTAAATATTAATATTACTTAGTTTGTATAAGGAGAATTAAAATGTATTTAACTGAGGACGTTAAAAATAAAATAGTAGACTATTTAATAAATAAATTAAAACCAAAGTTTATCTATCTCTTTGGTTCTTTTGCTAAAGGAGAGGGAAGAGAAGATAGTGATATTGATATAGCTATTTTTACAGATGAAATAATTAGTTCATATGAACTTTTTATAACTGCCAACAACTTGTCTTTTGATGTGAAAAGAGATGTTCAAATTGTGCATTTAAAAGATGTAAGTACAGTGTTTGCTGCACAAATTGTGGGAACGAGAGAGGTTTTGTATTGTGAAGATGAACTAACTATGGATTATTATAATATAAGGACCTTTAAGGATTATGCAAAGCTAAATGAAGAAAGAAAGATTGTATTGGATGCAATAGAAAGGGATGGGAAAATATATGAATAAAGATGTTTATATAATAAGATTGGCATTATTGAAAGGTGTTTAATGAGAATTGAAGAAGTATATAATGAAAATCCTAACAATCTTACAGATTATACCAAACAAGACTCTATTATACTAAATATACAAAGGGCAGTTGAAGCCACTATTGATATTGCAATGTATGTGGTTTCTGTAAAAAAGTTAGGAATTCCTCAAAATAGCAGAGATGCCTTTGAAGTATTAAATAATCATGGAATAATAGATGAAGTTATGCTAAAAAAAATAAAGACAATGATTGGATTTAGAAATATAGCTGTACATAACTATCAAAAGCTCAATCTAGATGTTTTGCAGAAGGTAATAGAAAATCATCTAGAAGACTTTCAAGAATATATATATTCTATTAATAAAAACACTTAATCAATCTATAGTGGGTATAAAGTGATAAGTGTTAGATTATATTTAAAGTTGAGGTAACTTGGGGTAAAGGGCAATTTGAAAAGCATCAGTTTTTTTGTTCCATCTACCTCCAATTTCTTTAGTATACACAACTTTTTCAAGAACTTCTTTAAGAAGATAATTTTTTTTCCTTAGATCATTAGTAGCATTATATAATTCCAGTATCTTTTCAACCTTTGGAATGATATTAATTTTGCTATCGTTCTTATTAATTATCTGTTGTAGATTTGTGATAAGGGTAGCTTTATGGTTTTCAACTATGCTTAATTCATCAGTAATTGTTTTTGAACGTTGAAGAAACATTTTAGGGGAGTATACACCCTGTTCTAATAAATTATGTATGTTTTTCATCTGCATTTCTAAAGTTTTTATCTGCTCATCTAGTTTTTTAATAGTCTTCTTTTTTATATCAAGTTGTAAATTAAGGGTGTTTTTCTTTTCAGTTCCTTTTAAACTCCAATCTATTCTATAGTTATCAAGCCATTTTTCTAAAGACAATAAAAGGTGTTTTTCAACAAGGTGTAATTGCGAACTTACATTTTTGCAAGCTGTTACAGGACACATAAGAGTATCTGGTTGTCGCTTACCACTTGGGCGGCGAACCATCCTTCGACCACATATCCCACAGATGATTAAGCTCGACAATGGGTTTTTAACTTTCTTATGGTTTGCTATGGGAGGAGTTGAATTATTGGCAAGATAATGCTGTGCCAGTTCCCAAGTATCATTATCTACAATAGCTTCATGTAGCCCATCAACTAAAATACAATCTTTTGGATTTGCCCTTGGTCGTTCTTTTTTCATTTCACCATCAATTATCTTTTTTCTAACAGGACGAGAATTCCAACGAATTTTACCTACATAGACTGGATTTTTTAGTATGTCTAGTAGAGAAGAGGCAACCCAAGTTGTACCCCTCATTGGAGGTATCCCAAGTTCATTTAATTTACCTGCAATTGATGCAGTACCTAGACGTTTATATGATATATTACACTGATATTCTCCCTTAGTATATAGTTCAAAGATAAGTTTTACTATCTCTGCCTGATCAGGATTTATTTCTAATGTATAGCCTTTCTCTTTTGCTAATTTTTTCCTAGTATATCCATATGGTGGCTGTGAGCCAAGATATTTACCTTCTTTAACAGATTCAATTCTTCCTCTTTGTAAACGTCGGTTAATGGTTTTATACTCACGCCTAGACATAAATAGACCAAATTCAAAGTATTCTTCATCAAACTCATTATTTGGGTCGTAGGTTTTCATGGGGGTAATAATTTTACAGTTTGAATATTTAAAGGTTTGTGCAACTATGCCCTGATCTATGGTATCTCCACGGGCAAGTCGTTCAACCTCCATTACTAAAACGCCATTCCAAGTTCCCTCTTCAACTTCTGAAAGAAGCTGTTGCATAACTGGGCGGGAGGAAATGGTTTCCCCAGAAACTATTTCTTTATATATTTTTGTAATGCTTAATTTGTATTTTTCTGATAACTCCAATAAAGCCCGTTCATGTCTAACAAGGGTTTCACCTTCTCCTCTTAATTCGGCTTCAATGTCAGTTCTTGATTTTCTTAAATAGATACAATATGTCATTTAAATTCCCCACTATTCAATATTTATTAGAAATTAACCTTAAGGTTTTTTATAGTAATAGTACAATCATGGGATGGCATAGCTTATATCAGTTTTTAAATTTAGTTGTTAAGGCTAATGCTACAAGTTTCATAGTATTTGTTAACTAATATATCATTCTCTATTAAAAATATTAGTAAGTTATTAAAAAAATTCCAAATACTTTTGGGGGGGTTGAAATGAAGGAAGTTCAAGAAAATGGAAATATAGTTGCAGAATATTTACAGGGGAATGTAAGGGTTGAAATTTTCAATAATGCATATACGGGAAAAACAGAGAAGGATATAGATGGCGTTTTGAAGAGAATAGCTGATATTGGGTGGAGAATTATTAACGAAATAGAAGAAAAAGACTGATGATAACAACTAAAGAGTAGCCTTTATCTATTTAAGTAGCTATGTTGATAAGTTACCTACAACACTATGGTACAGAAGAATTAGCCCATGTAGAAGTAATAGTAACAATGATCTATCAATTAATGAAGGATGCCACCGTTGAAGAATTAGAAGCAGCTGGATTAGGGTCAAATTACGCTATAAGGGATGGCGCTCTATTCTATACAGATGCCAATGGAGTACCTTGGACAGCAACATATATTCAAGCCCATGCTGACCCCGTAACAGATTTACATGAAGATATGGCGGCAGAACAAAAAGCCAGAGCAGTATATGAGCATTTATTGAACTTAACAGACGATCCTGGGTTAAAAGATACTTTAAGATTTTTAAGAGAAAGAGAAGTTGTACATTTCCAAAGATTTGGGGAAGCGTTAAGAATAGTTCAAGAATATCAAGATGCTAAGAAGATATTTTAATAACAATAATTAATAACAATAATTAAAAACATATAGGTTTGTATAGAAACCCAGTGGGGCAGATTTTTAAAAAAATTGCCATTACTGGGTTTAAGTTTAAATATTAGGTAAATAAATAGCAATTACATGAAGTAATTAATAAGCTTGTGTTATATTTTTATAATTTGTCAAAAAAATAAAATAAATTTTTTACAAAATAAACATTGCATTCCAATTTATTCCGTAGTATAATCTTAAGAGTAGATTAAAAAGAAGAATAATAAACTAGAAAAGGAGGTAAGATGAATGAAAACTTTAGTTAGCAAAAATTTAAAACCTTTAAGTGATTTATATGTGTCTTTTTCAAAATTAAATATTTTGTCAACTAGAGAAGTAGATCATCTTTACTAACTTAACTGATTTGTTTTGTAAATAATCAGCCCAGGTAAGGATATACTTATCTGGGCTTTATTGTGCCCGTTTTCATTTTCCATATATTTACACACATTTAAGCCCAGAGAAGAACTTCTTAACTTGGGCTTTTTTATTTGTTTTTCTTTAAAATGAAAAAGGAGGAGATTATATTGAATCGCAAAAAAGGTGTTAAAAGTAAAAATTAGAGAGAGTGTGGATATTAAATTCACCAGCAGGGAGGGTCTTAAATGAAGAATATTAAATTTTTATGGAATTTTATGAAGGGGAATAGAAGCCGTTACATGGCAGCCATATTAAGTATTGGAGTAGCAACGCTATTTAGTTTAATAGGTCCGTTAGTTATTAGGATTACAATAGATTCTGTTATCGGTGCAGAAGAACTAAATGTATCGCTAGCAGTTAAAAATATTATTGAAGGGATTGGGGGACTAGGTTACTTAAGAAACAATCTTTGGATTCCAGCTTTAGCACTGGTGACATTTACAATATTAAGGGGAGTATTCCTCTTTTATAAGGGAAAATGGTCGGCACAGGCGGCGGAAAGTGTTTCTAAAAAAATGAGAGATGAAGTATACGATCATCTACAACATTTGCCCTATCAATACCATGTGAATGCAGAACCTGGAGATTTAATTCAACGATGTACTTCTGATGTAGATACCATCAGAAGGTTTCTAGCAACACAGTTTGTAGAGATTGGAAGTGCATTATTCATGTTAGTCTTTTCGGCCTATATAATGTTTTCAATGGACGTAAAGATGACTTTAGTTTCTTTATCATTGGTGCCAATCATCTTTGGATTTTCCATTGTATTCTTTAAAAAAGTAAAAGTTGCCTTCAAGCTAACCGATGAAGCAGAGGGAAGTATGTCAACAACCCTTCAAGAAAACCTTACGGGGCTTAGGGTAGTTAGGGCATTTGGAAGACAGCGTTATGAAGTGGAAAAGTTTGAAGAAAAAAATAGAGTAAATAGAGATTTAACCTATAAATTGATTCGTTTATTTGCTTGGTACTGGTCAGTTTCAGATTTAATCTGTATGCTTCAAACTGGAATGGTACTGATAGGTGGAGTCTATTGGACACTAATGGGTAACATAACATTAGGAACAATGGTGGTGTTTATCTCCTATATAGGAATGCTTCTGTGGCCTATAAGACAGCTTGGTAGAGTAATTACCGACATGGGGAAGGCAATGGTTGCCATTGAAAGACTACAAGAGATTATGGATGAAGAAAAAGAAGAAATGGAAGAGAATGGTGATCAACCTATAATTAGTGGGAACATTAGTTTTAAAAACTTAGAATTCCAATATGAAGAGGGTAAGTCGATATTAAAAAATGTAAGCTTTGAAGTAAAGGCTGGGGAAACCTTAGCTATACTGGGGGCAACGAGGGCAGGAAAAAGTACCTTAATGCATTTATTGGCAAGATTATTCGATTACCAAAAAGGTTCCATCAAAATTGATGGTCGCGAATTAAGAACAATTGATAAAAAATGGATAAGAAAAAATGTAGGTTTAATTCTACAAGAACCTTTCCTTTTTGCTAAAACAATAAAGGATAACATAGGCTTAGGTAAGGATATACCAACGGATGAAGAGATATACGATGTTTCTAAAGTAGCTTCAATCCATGAAGTAATCACTAGCTTTAATCAAGGTTATGAAACCCTTGTAGGGGAAAGGGGTGTATCCCTTTCAGGAGGTCAAAAACAAAGGTTGGCTATTGCTAGAACACTAATTGCAAACTCCCCCATTATTGTTTTTGACGATTCCCTTAGTGCAGTGGATACAGAAACTGATGCATCCATCAGAAGAGCACTAAATCAAAGGGCGAATAGAGCAACAACCTTTATTATTTCCCATAGAATTACTACACTGGCAGAAGCAGATAAAATAATTGTGCTAGATAAAGGTGAAGTGGTACAAATGGGTAATCATGAAGAACTTTTAAAACAGCCGGGCTTATATAAAAGAATTTGGGATATTCAAAATTCCACTGAAGAAGAGCCTGTGAATAAAGCAGTAAATAAGTAGTAAAATTTATATTTTAGCATTGGGGAAACCATTGCTGATGGCAGGAAAGTAGGGTGAAAATTATGAAACAACATGATGAACAACAAGAACAGAAAATAGATTTTAAACTATGGAAAGAGATATTTAAATATACATTGCCAATGAAAAAGCAAATGATCTTATTGGCAGTTTTAATGATTTTAGTGGCTGTAATAGATGTGGTATTTACCTATATGACAAAAATTGCTGTAGATAATTTTATTCTAAAGGGTACATTGGAGGGAATAAAACTCTTTAGTATTGCATATTTTGCCTTAATTGTAGCACTGTCTACCTCTATATTTGCTTTTATAGATGTTGCAGGAAAAATAGAAACAGGTGTAACTTATGCCATAAGAAAAGAAGGATTTAAAAGGCTTCAAGAATTATCCTTTTCTTATTATGACAATAAAGCAGTTGGATGGTTAATGGCAAGAATGACATCTGATATTGTAAGACTAGGGGAAATTATTTCTTGGGGAACGGTAGATCTTGTTTGGGGAGCTACTAAAATGGTGGCAATCGTGATGGTAATGGTCTATTTAAACTGGAAACTGGCATTAATAACCCTTTCGGTTGTACCATTTCTACTGTTTACCAGTCTATATTTTCAAAAGAAGATTCTTAAAGAATATAGAAGTGTAAGAAAAATTAATTCAAAAATTACAGGTTCCTTCAACGAAGGGATTACAGGGGCTAAAACAACAAAAGTTTTAGTAAGAGAAGAAAAAAATCTTAATGAATTTTCTCAACTTACTTCTAGTATGAGGGGAAGTTCCATTAAAGCAGCTATTTTTTCATCCCTATTCCTTCCTATTGTTTTGACCTTTGGAAGTATTGGAACAGCCTTAGCTCTATGGTTTGGTGGTATAGAGGTGGCATCAAATACTGTTACCTATGGAACTTTAGTGGCTTTTATCTCCTATACTATACTATTTTTTGAACCAGTCAGAGAAATGGCAAGGGTTTTTGCAGAATTTCAATCGGCCCATGCTTCTGCTGAAAGGGTAATGTCTATGATTAACACAGAACCAGACATAAAGGATACTCCAGAAGCAATATTAAAGTATGGTGATTCTTTTAATCCAATAAAGGAAAACTGGCCTGAAATAGAAGGAAATATTAGTTTTAAGAATGTATCCTTTCACTATAATCCAGAAGAACCAATATTAACTGACTTTAATTTAGATATTAAAGCAGGAGAAACAATAGCGTTAGTTGGAGAAACAGGATCGGGTAAAAGTACTATAGTAAATCTAGCTTGTCGTTTTTACGAGCCAACACAAGGAGAAATTTTTATAGATGGTACTGAATACAGGGAATTATCTCAATTATGGTTACAGTCAAACTTAGGTTATGTATTGCAAAGTCCACAGCTATTTAGTGGAACCATAAAGGATAATATAAGATATGGTAAATTGGATGCCAGCGAAGTGGAAATAATTAGGGCAGCTAAACTGGTTAATGCCCATGACTTTATCATAAAGTTAAACAAAGGATATGATACAGAGGTGGGAGACGGTGGAGGCTTACTATCTTCTGGAGAAAAGCAGTTAATTTCTTTTGCAAGGGCAGTTTTAGCTAATCCAAAGATTTTTGTTTTGGATGAAGCAACTTCATCTATTGATACAGAGACGGAACAAATTATACAAAAAGCCATCCAAAAGGTTTTGAAGGGCAGAACAAGTTTTATTATTGCCCATAGGCTTTCAACAATACGTTCTGCTGACAGAATTTTGGTAATTCGTAATGGGAAAGTTGAAGAAATAGGAAATCATAATGAATTGATGAGTAAAAAAGGCTACTACTATAGACTATATACTAATCAATTCATTGAAGAAGAAGGGCAGAAGGTTTTAAGTAAATAAAAAGAGTATTATTTAAACAGTAAAGTAATTAGATTAAGGGGATTGGAAAAAAGATAATGGCTTATAATATAGATAATCAACCATTAAGGAGGAACTATATGAAGGCACTAATTATCTTTGGCCATCCCAATATAGATAGTTTTAACGGCTCTATGCTAAAGACTGTAGAAGAAGCATTGAAAGAAGAAGGTCATGAATATATTTTAAAAAATTTATATGATCAAAATTTTAATCCAATGTTTACATTAAATGATTTAATTAAAATACAAAATAAAACAAGAGACGAAGATATTGCAATAGAACAAATAGATGTAGTAGAATCTGAAGTTATTATTTTTATATTTCCCATTTGGTGGGGTGGTCCACCAGCCATACTTAAAGGCTGGTTTGATAGAGTTTTTACAGAAGGTTTTGCTTTTGAGGAAAAAGAAGACAATAAAATACAAGGTCTATTATATAAGAAAAAAGCAATTATATTTGCCACTTCTGGTTCTAGTATAGACAATCAAGAGCAAAGGGATATTTTCAGTGCTATAGAAACCATTTTAGTTAAGGGTACACTTAATTTCTGTGGTATTGGAAATGTTACCTATAGAAATTATCAAGAAGTCCCATACACAACAGATGAGGTTAGAAATAATATTCTATTGGAAGTAAAAAATTTAATTAAAAGTATTTAAAATATAAAAAGCATCTTTTACTTTAAGGCTATAAAAAAAACAATATATAAAACACAATATATAAAACACAATATATAAAAATATAAAAGACAAATTCATATATTTTACTACAATAAAAAGTCAGCATCTTTACGTATTTCAATATACGTTGTGGAAGCTGACTTTTTGCTGTGACTTAAATCTATAGTTTTTCATTAGTCTTAGGACTGCTAATTTTAGTCAACCAAGATATGTATAATAAAAGGCAAGCATTCTTTCTGTAAATATAAGGTATCCTTTAATAAGGATAGAAGACAAAGGATAATTTAATAATAATATAGAGATAAAAATTATATAAAGTGAAAATAATACAAAGATAAAAATAATTTGAGGAAGTGATGAAATGATAAGATTATTTGTGATTGCTATAGCCCCCGGTATTGCCCTGGGTGCTGCTGTATATTTAAACGACCGTTATGATAGAGAACCATTATCTTTGCTATTTAAGGTATTTGCTTTAGGAGCCCTATCAGTAATTCCAGTACTCTTTGTTGAACGGTTTTTATTACGATTAAACATCTTCGGTGGATTGTTAGGAATTACATATACAGCTTTTATTGTAGCGGGTTTTACAGAAGAATATTTTAAGCGGGCTGTGGTGTTGTATGGGGCATTTAATAGTAAGTATTTTAATGAAAAGTTAGATGGAATAGTTTATTGTGTATTTTCAGCTTTAGGGTTTGCAACAGTAGAAAATATTATGTATGTAGTCTTTAGATATACTGGTAATTATTATGTGGGAATATTTAGAGGGCTTTTATCAGTACCAGCCCATACTCTTTTTGCAGTAACAATGGGCTATTACTTATCTTTGGCAAAATACACAGAAGATGAAGGAGAAAAACGAACATATTTTAGAAGGTCATTAATTATTCCTATTGTGCTACATGGATTATTTAACTTTATATTAATGGCTGGAATACCCATTTTAATGTTATTATTTATTCCCTATGTTGCTTTTTTATGGTATATAAATATTATAAAATTAAACCAGTATACTAGGGATAGTAGAGATGAATTTAATCGAATAAACGAGAAGAATCAACTAAGTGATTTTGATAGTGATAAAAAAGATTAATAAATAGCCTAAAATATAATGTATAATAATAGAATAAGGTGTATTAAAGGCTTTATATGTTACAGTTAAGTCTTATACATTAATTAAAGGGGGAAATACAATGTTTAATAATATAGATGGTGTGATTTTTGATTTAGATGGAACATTAATAGATTCAATGGGAATTTGGTTACAGATAGACATTGAATTTTTGAGTAAAAGAGGACTTGATGTTCCTTTAGATATAGGAAAAATGACAGAGGGTAAGAGTTTTACAGAAAATGCCCACTTATTTAAGAAAACATTCAATTTAAATGAAACAGTAGAAGAAATCAAAGCAGAATGGATTGAGATGGCAATAGAACAATATAGTGAAAAAATACCATTTAAATCTGGTGCAATTAAACTACTAAAAGAACTAAAAAATTCAGGAATAAAAGTAGGTATAGGTACCAGTTGTTCAAGAGATTTAACAGAAGCAGTAATTCAACAACATAAAGTTGCTGATTCTTTTTACACAATTGTTACTTCCTGTGAAGTTTGTAAAGGGAAACCATTTCCAGATGTTTTTTTAAAGGTGGCAGAAGTTTTAGAAGTTCCATATGATAGAGTATTAGTCTTTGAAGACACAATAGCAGGAGTGCAAGCAGCAAAAGCAGCAGGAATGAAGGTTGTTGCTGTTTATGATAGGCATTCAGAAAAAGATCAAAAAGCGTTGAAACAATTAGCAGACTATTATATAGAGTCAATGGAAGATATAAAAAACATAAAACAAATAGAAGGATAATAAAAGAAGTAGAAAATAGAATGTACTTTATACTTATGAAAAACCCTCACATTCGAGACCCATAAAAAATCAGCAAATAACCTTTTTATTGGCATTACATTGCGAACTTTTTATTCTTTGAATTTGAGGGTTTTTCATCAATTTTAATTGTTAGTATAGGTTGCTTTTTTAACGGGCAATAATACGAATTATTTCTTCAACTGTTGCATTAGCAGGTATATTAAAGGTACCAGGTTTTAATTTTAGTAGTAATTTTAAATCCTCTGCTGTTTTGATGAAATCTGCTGTATCATTAATTAAACCATTTTCTTTTAGGATTTTTGCAATTCTCGAACCAGGGCTACCATTTGGTATTGTTATTTTTTTGACTTCCACTACTGATACAACTTCTGTTGAATTATTATTTTCTTTTGGTGTATTATCAGTTTCATTGTTCTTTACTGGCTTATTAGTGCCTTCCTCAACTTTAGGTTTGTTGTTTTCATTATTAGTTTCTTCCACAACTTTTTCTTCAGTAGTCTCTTCTTCAGTAGCCTCTTCCACAATTACTTCTTCATTTACTTCTTCTGTCAGTTCTTCTTCAACTAATTCTTCTATAACTTCCTCAATTGGTTCTTCTACTGCTGGTAGGCTGGAATCTGCTAAGGCAATGGTGTTAAAATTAAACCAGTCCCCCAAATTCATCACAACCACTGCAAACATAAGAATTGCAATACCTATTGCTAATATAACATCTGTGAAATCATGTAGGATGTCTTTCAATTTTTCCATTGTATCTCCGTCCTCTCAAATACTTCTTATGTATTTAGAATATCACATACTACCTATTTGTTTCAACTTACTTCTGAATGTAAATATTTACACGCCCTTTATTTTTTCAAAAAAAGGAAATACAATCTCTAAATACTTGTACGATTACTTGTTTTTTTTAGTTAAAAAGAATAAAATTACATAATATTTTCTTAAACAGTTATAATATCGTTAAAAGGATAATATAAAAGTAAAAATGGTAATCTTATAATGTTCATTGGGGAGGGTTTTATATGGCAAAGAAGGTTAAAAAAATAGTAGATTCGGCGGATTT
Source organism: uncultured Alkaliphilus sp. (assembly GCA_938074565.1). GTDB lineage: Bacteria > Bacillota > Clostridia > Peptostreptococcales > Natronincolaceae > Alkaliphilus. The sequence continues at coordinate 381,317 of CALJEQ010000006.1, forward strand.
AGAAAAACTAATAAAAAAATCCAGTAAAAAGCCTGTGTTTATCTTTAAGCATGATGCTATGATGCAAGAAAGTGAAGATGCATATCAAGAGTATTTAGATTTTATAGAGGATACAGAAGAAGATATTGTTTTTACTATGGTGGCTGTTAGAGAAGATTCAGAAGTTTCAGATGCTGTGGAGGAATTATTGGAGGTTAGTCATGATATTCCGCAATTAATTTTAGTAATAGATGAAGAAGTTGCATGGGATGATATAGGAGATAACATTAATTTTGATAATCTTACAGATGTAGTAAATGAATATATAACAGTGTAAATGCCAATAGTCACCAGTCTTAACTTTCAATAGTTGCACTTATTATAATACAATGATAAAATAATTGAGTAGCATTAAGTGAAGTTAAGACAGGGGGATTACAAATGAAAAAAGAGATACTAGAGTGGGTAAAAACCATAGTGTTATCAGTGGTAATTGCACTAGTTATAACTACCTTTATTAAACCCACAATAGTTAGGCAACATTCTATGATGCCAACATTAAATGAGTATGATTTTTTAATTATCAACAGGTTATTATATAAACAGAATAAACCACAACAAGGAGATATAGTGGTTTTTCAATCAAATCTTAGAACAGATTTAGGAAAGAAAAAGTTATTAATTAAAAGGGTAATAGCAGTACCAGGTGATGTTTTATTAATTAAAGATGGTCAGGTTCAATTAAATGGTACAATACTTCAAGAAGATTATATTGCTGATAATTATACAGAAGGAAAAGACTATGAAGATACTGAAATAGTTGTACCAGAAGGCATGTTGTTTGCTATGGGAGACAATCGTTTTAACAGTATGGACAGTAGAGATGAGGTAATTGGATTAATTCCAATAGATGATATTGTAGGAAAAGCCTTTGTAAGACTCTATCCTTTTAATAAAATAGGTTTACTTAAGTAAAATCCCAGCCTCGACTGGGGTTTTTATTTTATAGAAATTAATGATTATATTGTAAAAGTTGATTTTAAAAAATGCAAATGTTAAAATTAGCTTATTAAAAGTATATATTAGTTATATGGGTAGGTGATGTTAATGCAGGTAAAGTATACTGAATTATATAAACCAATTGTATTAGCTATGTTAGTAGCGTTATTTGTCATCTCATTAATTAAGCCTACACTAGTGAAAAATTACTCCATGAGTCCTACTTTGGAAGAAAATGATTTATTAATTGTTAACCGTTTAAATAATAAAAATAAACTTAATAAAGGTGATATTATTATTTTTAACACCAATATAAAAACTGATGAAGGTGAAGAAATTTTACTTATTAAAAGAGTTGTTGCGTTACCTGGGGATACGGTTGTTATTGGAAATGGAAAGGTTTATGTAAATGCAAATGTAATAAATGAAGAATACTTAAAAGAGCCCTATACAGATGGTGAAGTAGAACTAATAGTTCCTAAAGAAAAAGTCTTTGTTATGGGGGATAATAGAGCAATTAGTTTAGATAGTCGAGATGATAGTATAGGTTTAATAGATTACCATCAAATTATTGGAAGAGCAAAAATTAGATTATATCCATTTAAAAAAATAGGGTTAGTTAATTAAATAATATTCCTCTTTTTAAATAAATAAAAATTACTGTTTGGGAAAAGCTAAATGAGTAAAAATAATTTGTTTATTAAAAGGAGGTAATATATATGAAGATAAGAGAACTAATGACAACAGATATTGCTGTAGCAACTGCAAATACACCTATTAATCAAGTGGCAAGAACAATGAAGGAATTAAATATAGGAGTAGTTCCTATTTGTGATGACAACAATCGACCTATAGGAATTGTTACTGATAGAGATATTGTTGTAAGAGGACTTGTTTCAGATATGCAAACAACAGAACCTATTAATAAAGTAATGTCTACCCATGTAATCTTTGCTAACCCAGAAATGCATGTACATGAAGCCACAAGAATAATGGGAGAAAACCAAATTAGAAGATTACCGGTTGTAGATAATGGTAGGATAGTAGGTATGGTGGCTATCGGCGACTTAGCGGTTAATAATATTTATGAAAATGAAGCAGGTCATGCCTTAAGTGAAATATCAACACCTAGTAGACCAATGATGTAAATAAAAAAATAAAATTTATAAAAAGTTCCTGTCAATGGCAGGAACTTTTAAGTTAAATATAGAAAATAAAGGTATATTATTATATTGCTAGAATTAAAAGGTTAGTAGAAATAATGAAATGGCTTATATCATAATAATAATTGATATAACTTTTATTTAGGGGGAGTATTATATGACAAAGACAAACCAAAGTACAATAAATGTTGTTGTAGAAAACCGGGGAACATTCCAATACGATAAAGGGGTAATGATAGAAGACATCTGTAAAGGATTTCAGTCAGATCATAATAATATTATTGTAGCAGCCTTAGTAGACAATGATTTAAAAGAATTACATAATAGATTAGACGATGATAGTGAAATTAAATTATTGACGGCTACATCACCCATCGGTTCTCGAATTTATCAAAGAAGTTTAGTATTTGTTTTTATTAGAGCATGTATGGAATTACTTTCAGGTTGTCGTGTTTCTGTAGAACATTCCATAAGTAAAGGACTCTATTGTGAGGTTCATTATAAACGGAAAATTGATGAAAAAGATGTAGAACGTATTGAAGAAAGAATGAAAGAAATTATTGAAGAAGATGTACCATTTTCAAAAAGTAGAATACCAGTGAATGAAGCTAAAGATATTTTTAAAGATTATAACCAAGATGGTAAAGTAAGATTATTAAAATATAGAGAAAAACCATATATTAACATATATCAATGTGGTTGGTTAAAAAACTACTTTTATGGTTATATGGCACCCTCCACAGGTTACTTAAAGAAATTTAAGTTAAAATATTATGAACCAGGTATAGTAATCCAATATCCTAGAGGCGATATGGGGGGAGAAATACCTGAATTTGAAGAACATCAAAAACTATTTAAAGTGTTTAGAGAGAGTGAAAAATGGGGGGAGATATTAGAAATAGATCATGTTGCCTCGCTGAATGATTTAATTGTCTCTAAAAAAGAAGGAGAATTTATTAGAGTGGCAGAAGCCCTCCACGAAAAGAAAATAGCCGAAATTGCCGATGTAATTCATAAAAATATAGATGAAAAACAACTTATATTAATTGCTGGTCCAACTTCTTCAGGAAAAACCACCTTTGCCCAAAGATTAATGATTCAATTAAAAGTAAACGGGCTCAAACCCATATCAATATCTATGGATGATTATTTTGTTAATCGTGAATTAACTCCCCTTGATGAGGAAGGAAAATTTGATTTTGAATCTTTATATGCTGTTGACTTAGACTTATTTAATAGAGATCTACAAGAACTATTAAAGGGAAATGAAATAGAAGTACCAACCTTTAATTTTCATACAGGACAGCGGGAATATAAAGGGATTAAACTTAAAATTAATCATGGTCAACCGGTTATAATAGAGGGAATACATGCATTAAATGAAGAACTTACAAGATCTATTTCAAAAGAAAGTAAATTTAAAATCTATATCAGTGCTTTAACACAATTAAATGTTGATGAGCATAATCGAATCCCCACCACAGATACAAGACTTATTAGAAGAATAGTTAGGGATTACAAGTATCGCTCTAATGATGCCACTAGAACCCTTTCTTTATGGCAATCAGTTAGAAGAGGTGAGGAAAAAAACATATTCCCTTTCCAAGAAGAAGCTGATGTAATGTTTAATTCTGCATTATTTTATGAATTAGGTACATTAAAAAAGTATGCAGAACCATTATTGAGACAAGTGGAAACAACTAATCCCTATTATTCAGAAGCGAAACGATTACTAAAGTTTTTAAGTTATTTTGTTGCATTAGATAACGAAATAGATATTCCAAGAACCTCTATAATAAGAGAATTTATTGGAGGAGGAGCCTTCTAATAACTATTGACGAGAAACTATATTTAATATATCTTAAAAGAAGATACGTCATTATAGGAAGGTGTTAAAGTGAAACATAAACTAAAGGAAATTTTAGATAAAAATAGATGTTTTATTGAGGCTGGAAATCTACCAACTTATATACCTGAACTGAGTAAAGCCAATAAAAATGCCCTGGGGATCTACATTGTAGACCTCAATGGAGAAGAATATGGTGAAGGGGATTATGAATATCCTTTTACTATTCAAAGTATTTCTAAAGTTATAACCTTAATGTTAGCCTTAGAAGATCGAGGAGCAGAAGAAATATTCAAATTTGTTGGAATGGAGCCTACGGGAGACTCCTTTAATTCAATGATGAAGTTGGAGATTGTAAGACCATCAAGACCTTTTAACCCTATGATAAATGCTGGGGCAATAGCAGTAACATCTTTAATTAATGGAAGTCCAGAGGAAAAATTTCAAAGAATATTAACTTTATTTAAAAAGATTACTAATAATGATTCCATAAAAGTTAACCATGAGGTCTATTTATCTGAGAAGAAAACAGGAGATAGAAATAGAGCTATGGCTTATTTTATGAGGGATGTTGGTGTTTTACAAGGGGATGTTGAAGACAATTTAGATGTCTATTTTAGACAATGTTCTTTAGAGGTAACCTGCCGTGACATCGCTAAAATAGGGGCTTTCTTAGCCAATGATGGTGTATTATTGCAAACAGGAGAACGGTTAATTGAAGCAAAAAATGCCAAAATAGCTAAAACGTTTATGGTAACTTGTGGAATGTACAATGCCAGTGGGGAATTTGCAATCGAAGTAGGCATTCCTGCCAAAAGTGGTGTAGGTGGTGGTATAATGGCTTTAGTACCTGGTAAAATGGGGATAGGGGTATTAGGACCAGCTCTAGACGATAAAGGAAATAGTAGTGCGGGTGTACAAATTTTATCTGATCTTTCAAATTTATTTAATTTATCAATATTTTAGTTATTACGATATTTTAACAAAAATTTTGACAAAATTTTAGAAAAACAATATAATTAATGTAATAAATTGATTAAAGGGGATGTACTTATGAAGGATATACTAGTACTACGGGATTTAGAACAGATAAAAGCCATTTCTCATCCCTATAGGGTTGAAGTGTTTGGTACTTTTGAAGGCGATCAACCACAGTCTGCAAAGCAAGTAGCAGAAAAGTTAGGTGAACCCCATGCAAAGGTAAATTATCATATTAAAAGTTTATTAAAGGTGGGTATTCTAGAACTGGTGGATGAAAAGGTTAAGTCGGGTATCATTGAAAAATATTATCAACCAGCCGCCCATAAACTTATTATCGATAAAAGTTTTATGCAAAATGTTGATGAGGATGTACTACAATCCATTAATCAAGCTAGTTTATCTATCTTTGAAAAGATTAGTGAAGATTTTTATAAAGCAGCTGAAAAAGCTATTGATCAACCTAAATTTATAAACCATCATAACGATTATTATCTTACAAATACTGAAGTAAAGGAATTAATTCAAAAAATAGAGGAATTAACTAAAGACTATTTGAGTGATAAAAATGATAAAACTAGAGAAGATACGAATTCATATTCTATTGCAATATTGGGTATCCCAAAAGTTAAATCACAAAAAAAGCGTGGCTAAACTAATGTTTCTTACTAAAAGAAGTTCAGACATTATACTTTATTGTTAAATGGTCAGCACCAGAATGTATTTATATATACGTTTTGGTGCTGACTTTTATATTGTTTTTTATTGGAATATAAAGTAGACGGTTTTTTTATTTTTAGAAGTTAATTATGTATTATAAATAGTTGGTAATAATATATAATTATAGGGAAAAATAATTCCATAAATGGTTGGTGATAATAAAATGAATTTATATTTGATATTTAGTATAGTGCTTATTATATTAGGTATAGTAGGGATATTTACTGCATTTTTACCAGGAACTATTCTTGTTTTAACAGGAATTATTATTTATGGGTGGGCAACAGATTTTACAATTATTTCAATAAGAATTATTATAGTATTTGGTTTTCTAACCCTTGCTGGCATTTTGTTTGATTACTTAGCTTCTTTTGTCAGTGCTAAAAGGTATAATATATCCCCTAAAGGTATTTGGGGTATGGTTATTGGTGGTATTGTTGGTTTTTTTATTTTAAATATTGTAGGAATAATAATTGGTCAGTTTATAGGAATATTGTCTGGTGAATTATTATCTGGGAAAAATATAACCAGCTCACTAAAGTCAGGTACAGCCAGTTTGGTGGGGTATTTTTTAAGTGTTATGGTTAATATTATAATTGTAGGAATTATGGTAGGATATTTTAGTATTAAGGTTTTGAGGGGATAATCATTAAACATAAAAATTAAATTCATTATTATGATATTATGCAATATCCTCTATTAATAACTTACTTAAACTCTTTGCTTGTAACTTAGGCAAAGGGTTTTTTTGTCGATTGAAAAAATTGCCAAACATGGATAATAACATAAAAAAATAATCATACTAATATAAATAAAGAGTATGATATTAAATCCTTCCTTTCATACTGCTGATAGCTTCTATACATATTGTGGAGGATGTGTTATAATGTTGAAGAAATCTGGTAAATTCGGCGAATGGATTGAAATTATACTGGTTGCTTTGGTAATATCCCTCTTAATTGAAAACTATTTGTTTGGATTTGCAGTAGTACAGGGGAAATCTATGGAACCAACCATTAATAATAATGATAGACTGTTGGTTGTTAAGTTTGCATATAAATATAAAGAACCACAAGTAGGAGATTTAGTTATCTTTAATCCCCCCAGTAGTAAGCGTAAAAATGAATTGTTTATTAAAAGAATTGTTGCATCAGAAAATGATTATTTTACCATACGGGAAGGTACATTATTGGTAAATGATGAAGAACGGGTAGAAAACTACATATTTCAAGAGGACTACATTGAACGGATATATCCCTATGTGCAAGGGGTAGTTCCAGATGAAACGGTTTTTGTTATGGGAGATAATCGAAATGATAGTAATGATAGTAGGAACTTTGGTTTTGTAGATAAGAAAAGCATAAAGGGTAAAGTGATTTGTAGGATATGGCCTTTAAATGAGATTAGAACATTTGTAGGTGGAAGTTAAAGCTGATGAAAAGTACCTAACTTTTTCATTGTGAAATCAAGCCCCCTTTCGTATTTGAATAATACGTTTAGGAGGCTTGATTTTATTGTGTAGTATTTGATAAGATTTCTATAAACGAGGCATTTAGATGTAGGGAGTGTTAAAATGGATTTAAAAGTTAAAATAAAAGAGTTTGCTAAAGAAATAGGAGTTGATTTGATAGGTTTTACTACTGCTGACACATTTGAAGATGTAAGGGAAATACTTGAAAAACGGAAAGAGTTACAGTATTTTTCTGGCTTTGAGGAAGCAGAGATTGAGTTAAGGGTAAACCCCAGAAGAACTTTAAATGATGCTAAATCAATTATTGTAATTGGACAATCTTATTTTGTAGATGAAAGTTTGGTAAGTTTAGATAAAAATAATAAACCAGTTTATTATGGAGAGTTGGCTAGAACTGCTTGGGGTAGAGACTACCATATAGTTCTTCATGAAAAATTAAACAATATAGCTAAAATGTTAGAAAAAGAAGTAGTTAATTTTCAGTATAAGGCATTTGTTGATACTGGCCCTTTAGTAGACCGACATGTGGCATATAGGGCAGGTTTAGGATGGTATGGTTATAATTCCACTATCATAAATGAAGAATATGGTTCATGGTTTTTTATAGGTTACATGATTACCAACGTGGATATTCAACCTGATAAACCCCTTGAAAATAAAAGTTGTTTTGGATGTAACTTATGTATAAAAAATTGTCCTTCAGACGCAATAGAAGAACCTTATCTATTTAATGCAAATAAGTGTTTATCTTGCCTACTACAAAAAAAGACCGACATTCCAGAAACAGAACGGGCTAAACTTGGAAAAAGGCTCTATGGGTGTGATGTTTGCCAAACTATTTGTCCCCATAATAAAAATATTAAAAAATCCACCACTAAAGAATTTATTCCAGTGGATTCTTCCCATAAAGTAGATTTAGTTAAGTTATTAAGCATGTCAAACAAAGAATATAAAGAGGTTTTTGGTGGAAATGCCTCTGGGTGGCGGGGAAAAAAAGTAATGCAAAGAAATGCCATCATTGCCTTAGTTAATGAGGGGAAAGCTGATGCTGTTAAATATCTTATACCACTTTTAAAGGATGAAAGACAAGAGATTAGGGAGTACGCTAAATGGGGTATTGGAGTTTTGAACCCTCAGTTGGCTAAAGAGGTAAAGAATAAAGAATAAAGCATTTATTAATTAACTCCTAACAGCTGTGGAAAACCACAGCTTCATTTTTTTACTTATATAGGCACACATTTAATCTTTCCATACTAATATAAAGATATAGTACCCTATCGTGTCCATTATGAATAAGATAGTAGTAGTTTATATCTAATAGAATGGAGGGATCATATGAGACATCCACTGGAATTATCCCATCAACAACTTAGAAGAATTTGTAACATAGAAGCTTTTGACTTTAAAACTACAGAAGAAGTACCTATTATAGAAGGTATGATGGGGCAAAAAAGGGCTGAAGAAGCCATGCAGTTTGGTTTGGGAATAGAGCATAATAGTTATCATATATACATCAGTGGTCCAAAGGGAACAGGAAGAAGCAGTTACGCCAAGTCATTAATAGAAAAATTATCAAAAGAAAAACCAGTACCAGAAGATTGGTGTTACGTATATAGCTTTCAACAACCAGATAAGGCTACAGCTCTAAACCTTCCAGCTGGTAGAGGAAAGAAATTTCAAAAACACATGCAGGAAATGGTGGAAGACATAATCCTTCAAGTTTCTAAAGCCTTTAATAGTGAAGACTTTGATCGGCAAAGAAATGAAATCTCTAGGATTTATCAAGATGAAAAGAATAGATTATTAGCCTATTTATCTATATTTTCAAAGGAACGTAATTTTACAGTAAAAGCCACCAGTACAGGATTTGCTTTTAAACCTTATTATAAAGATAAAGAACTAACAGAAGATGAATTTGATCAATTAGATGACGCTGTGAAAGATAAAATGGATGAGCATCTAGAGGAAATACAGGAGACAGCATTAGAAGTGTTAATTAAAATAAAGAAAATAGAACGTTTGGCTAAAAAAAGATTAATACAGTTAGAGATGAAGGTGGGGCTATTTGTTGTTAATCCCATTATTCAAGAAATGGTGGATATTTATAAAGATTGTGAAAAGGTTGTGACTTATTTAAGATTAGTGGAGGAAGACATAGTAGAAAATATTTATCAATTTGTTGCAGACGATGATGATTTATTAAATTTAACAGAAAAAATACAAGCAGATGATTTTTTAAAAAAATACAAAGTAAATTTGTTTATAGATAATAGCAATACAGAAGGTGCTCCTCTTATTATGGAATTTAACCCTACCTTAAATAAACTTACTGGTTCTGTAGAATATATAAATAGTAATGGTGTACTTAAAACTAGCTTTCTTCATATAAAATCAGGAGCTGTTCACCTTGCCAATGGAGGATATTTAATTATTGAAGCCACTAAGTTATTAACAAACCCATATTCATGGGAGACGTTAAAGCGAATATTACAAACAAAAGAAATAACGGTAGAGAATATGGGTAGTCAATTAGGTATTATGGATGGAAGCTCTATAAAATTAGAACCAATACCAATACATTTAAAAGTAGTGCTAATCGGTAGTGAACGCTTGTATTACTTGTTATATCACTATGATGAAGACTTTCAGAAATATTTCAAAATATTAGTTGATTTTGATGATGAGATGGAAAGAAATCAAGAAAATGAAATAATGATGGCACAATTTATAAGTAGCTATACAAAAGCTAAAGATTTACGACCTTTTAGCAAAGAAAGTGTTGCCAGATTGGTGGAATATAGCTCTAAACTTACTGGTAATCAAAACAAAATGTCTACAAGATTTAATAAAATAATTGAAATTATAGTGGAAGCTGATCGATGGGCAGACTTAGAAAAAAGTGAAATAATTTCAGTTAATCATATTAAAAAAGCAATAGAACACAAGCTTTATAGAGTTGACAAATATCAAAAGAAGATTAATGAGAACTTTGAAAATGAGAAAGTACTAATAGACGTAAAAGGAAAACAAGTTGGGGTAATTAATGGACTTTCAGTGTTATCCATTGGCGAACAATCCTTTGGAAAGCCCAGTGTCATCACTATTAGTTCCAGTGCAGGAAAAGATGGAGTTATTAATATAGAAAGAGAAGTAAATTTAAGTGGAGAGATTTACGATAAAGGAGTATTGATACTAACAGGTTTTCTACTGGAAAAGTTTGCCCAAAAAAGACCGTTAGCTTTATCAGCCAGAATCTGTTTTGAACAGTCTTATGGTGGAGTGGATGGGGACAGTGCGTCTAGTGCAGAACTATATGCCCTATTATCCAGTATAGCAGGAATCCCAGTGAAACAACATATTGCAGTTACAGGTTCAGTAAATCAAAAGGGATTTATACAGCCAGTTGGGGGAGTTACAGAAAAAATAGAAGGCTTCTACAACATTTGCCATCAGAGGGGATTAACAGGGAATCAAGGGGTAATCATACCTTATCAAAATGTCGATAATTTAATGTTATCCGATGAAATTGTTCAATCAGTAAAAGATGGTAAATTTCATATCTATGCAGTAAAACATGTTAATGAAGGTATGGAATTGGTTATGGGAATGAGCTATGAAAAGATTTATAAAGCAGTTGATGAAAAACTACAACAGTATTATGAAGCTGTTAACAATAAAATAGAAAATAAATAACAGTCAAATATGTTTAATTTAATAACAAGTTAAACTTTAACATAAAAAAGATGCCCTAAGGGGTGTCTTTTTACTTTACTGTTGGTAGTTACTGTAAGAGTTTGTTAATATTATATTAATAAATTTAATATTCTAACTTTAGTAAAATAGAGGAAATTTCATTTTAAATATGATATTCTATGGTTATAGTACATGAATTTATATGCATTATTTTAAATAGTAAAATAAGATAATATTTAGGAGGTTTGTCAAAATGGCTAAAATGAAGGTTGTAATGAAACAAGAAGCTAAAGTAGGAGCAGTCTTATCAGAAATGGAAATCCCTAAGATTGGCTCAAGAGAAGTTCTTGTTAAGGTATTGGCAACATCTATATGTGGAACTGATGCTCATATATACAGCTGGGATGAATGGTCTCAAAAAAGAATTAAACCACCTTATGTAATGGGGCACGAATTTGCTGGAGAAGTTGTAGAGGTAGGGGCTGATGTAACTGCTATTAAAATAGGAGATATTGTTTCTGCTGAAACCCATATAGTTTGTGGAGTTTGTGACCTTTGTACCACTGGTAATGCCCATATTTGTAAAGACACAGCTATTTTAGGAGTAGATACCAACGGTACATATGCTGAATATGTAGCTATACCCGAAAGTAATGCATGGAAAAACCCAAAAGGTATTGATCCTGCTTACTTAGCAGTACAAGAACCATTAGGAAATGCAGTACATACCATTATGGCAGGAGAAATAGTTGGAAAAACTGTTGCAGTTGTAGGTTGCGGACCAATTGGAATTATGGCGGTGGCAGTGGCTAAAGCAGTAAGTGCATCAAAAGTAATTGCAATAGAAGTAAATGAATATAGATTAGAACTAGCAAAACAGTTGGGGGCAGATGTGGTTATTAACCCAATGAAGGAAGACCCGATTGCAAGAATAATGGAAGAAACCAATGGGTTAGGTGTAGATGTGGTGGCAGAAATGTCGGGTAATGCAATAGCCATTAGACAAGCATTAAAATATATTAAATTAGGTGGAAGAATGTCTTTATTGGGTATTCCTACTAGTGAAGTATCTTTAGATATTGCTAATGACATCGTTTTCAAAGGTATTACAATACAAGGTATTGTGGGAAGAAAAATGTATGATACATGGTTCCAAGTTAAAGGTCTATTGGAATCAGGTAATTTAAATTTAGACCCAATTATTACCCACCGTTTAGCTATGGAAGACTTTGAAAAGGGTTTTGATTTAATGCTAAGTGGTAATTGTGGAAAGGTTGTCCTATATCCTACTAAAGAACTTTTAGATACATATAATAAATAAATATAATTTAAAAAGCTTTAACTAGAGGATAATGTGGAGTTCCTGTTATTATATTATTAATAATGTTAATAATATAAGGTAGAGGAAAATAAAATAAATAAAAGGAGGTAGTCAAATTATGTCTAATATACATGAATTGAGTTTCCTAAAAGAAAAAATACAAGAACTGAAAAATGATGGGGTATATCGTAAACTACCAATACTAGAAGGTGCCAACGAATCAGAAGTAATTTTAAATGGAAAAAGAGTTATTAATCTTTCCTCCAACAACTACTTAGGTTTTGCAAACCACCCTAGATTAAAAAAAGCAGCTATTGACGCAGTGGAAAAGTATGGTGTTGGAGCAGGGGCAGTTAGAACTATTATAGGAAATATGGACATCCATGAAGAAATGGAAACTCTTTTAGCTAAGTTTAAAAGAGAAGAAGCTGTAATGACTTTCCAATCGGGCTTCAATTGTAATGCAGGTACTATTCAAGCTGTCACAGAAAAGGGCGATTTAATTGTTTCAGATGAATTAAATCATGCCAGCATTATTGACGGTTCAAGACTAAGTAGAGCAGATAAAACAGTGTACAAGCACTCTGATATGAACCACTTAGAACAAGTACTTAAAGAAAACAGAGATAAATACAGAAATGTTTTAATTATAACCGATGGAGTATTCAGTATGGATGGAGATATTGCACCTCTACCAGATATTGTAAACTTAGCGGAAAAGTATAATGCCATGACCTATGTTGACGATGCCCACGGTTCTGGCGTGTTAGGGGAAAGTGGAAGAGGAACAGTAGACCATTTTGGACTTCATGGAAGAGTAGACTTCACTATTGGTACTCTATCTAAAGCCATTGGAGTTATTGGTGGATATGTGGCAGGTAGTGAAACCATGAGAGATTGGTTAAGTCATAGAGGAAGACCGTTACTATTCAGTACATCATTACCACCAGCAGCTGTTGGTTCTATTATTGAGGCAGTTAATTTACTTATGAGTACAACCGAGTATACAGACCGCTTATGGGATAATGCAAAATATTTTAAAGCTAAGATGAGTCAATTAGGTTTTAATATTGGCAACAGTCAAACGCCTATAACACCAGTTATTATTGGAGAAGAATCTAAAACAATGGAATTTAGTAAAAAACTATTTGAAAATGGTGTGTTTGTTTCAGGTATTGTATTCCCGACAGTGCCAAAGGGTACCGGAAGATGTAGAGTTATGGTAACAGCAGGGCATACAAAAGAACAGTTGGATAGAGCAGTGGAAATCTTCAAAAAAGTTGGAGAAGAAATGAATTTAATATAATAACATAAAAGAAAAGGATTACTGATGATTTATATTCAGTAATCCTTTTCTTTTAATGAAATTTTATTAGTATTTTATTCTTTAAAACTATCTTGCAGTTGTTTCGTAATCTACAACCAAACCTTTACCAGATCTAAAGTGGATACCTTCAATTAATGACATTTTAAAGCACGTATCTAAGAAGATGAAGTTGATACTTTGTTGATACCTTCAATTAAAAAAACGACAATTATGTAAGTAGAAGTAAATATTTATTCATTTCTCCTTAAACTTACGTATGTCTACTGGCTTTCGTTTATTTTAACTCTAAATTGGAGATATTTAAAAGTAAGAAGAAACATTTGGAGGGTGGTCAAATGGAGAGAAAATTCTTACATAAACTATCTATAATTTTAATATTATTGTTTGCTTTAATGGGTTGTAGACAACAGGCAAAACCAGAAGAAAAATCAACTATTGCTGTGGAAGTAATAACTGTGGAAAGAAAGGGTATAGAAGAAGTAATAACTCTAAGGGGACAATTAAAGCCAAGTGAGGAAATTATGGTATTTGCTAAAGTACCAGGTTTAAAGGTCACTAAATTGTCGGTTGAGGTTGGGGATATGGTGGAGGAGGGTACTTTTCTTTTTGAACTGGATAAAACTTTAGTTAGAAAACAAGTTGAGCAAGCTAAAATGAATTATGACTTAGCAAAGGAAAACTATAATCAACAAAAACAATTAATGGAAAAAGGTAATGAACTACAAGAAGAAGCTACAGTATTCAAAAACATTGGTAAAATTCCCTCTAAATATGAAAGTTTAATAAAAGATAACCCCAATAATTCAAAACCAGGGTTGGAGGCTGCTCTAGTTGCGTCTTCAACCCAATTAGAGCAGGCAAGAATGGGATATGTTAATACATTAGAACAGTTGGGAGAGCTGGAGTACTATGCCCCTATCACTGGAGTTGTGTCTCAATTAAATATACAAGAAAATCAACTGTTCTTAAACAATATACCAGCAGTTGTTGTATCAAATACTGATGAACTAAAAGTAGCACTTTCTGTTTCTGCACCATTATTTAGTGAGCTTAAAAAAGATCAAAAAGTGAAGGTTAGGAATGAACAACAAGCTTTTCAAGGTAAAGTTAGTTTGATAAACCCAATAACAGACCCTAGAAGTAACCTACATAACGTTGAAGTATTAGTAAGGAATAATGGAAAATACCTTAATTCAGGTAGTTTTGTTTTTGTTGATATTCAACGTTCAAAAAAAGAAGATGTAATAGTAATTCCTAAAAACTCTTTGGTGTTTGAAGGTAATGAAGAATATGTCTATATTGAAAAAGAGGGAAAAGCCCATAGGCAAAAGGTGGAACTGGGAATAAACACAGGTAATGAAGTAGAGATTATTGATGGTTTGAAAAAAGGCGATAGGGTTATTGTTAAAGGGCAACATTTTATTGAAGATTTGACTCCTGTTAGTGTAAGGAGGGGGAAGAATGAAGATAATTGATTGGGCAGTTAAAAGACACGTATCGGTCATTATGTTAGTATGTTTTATAACTTTACTGGGGGGCGTTTCCATCTTTAAATTATCGATGGATTTATTACCTAAGATTAATGTGCCTATAGCAGTGGTAAATACCCAATATCCCAGTGCAGGTTCCCATGAAATAGAAAATTTAGTTACTAGACCTTTAGAGGAAGCGATGGCTAGGGTACATAATATTAAACGAATGAACTCAACTTCTTCTGAAGGAAATTCCATTATTATAATAGAGTTTAATCAAGATACCGATATGGATTTTGCAACTTTAGAGATGAGGGAAAAAATAGATTTAATTAAGAATTATCTTCCAGAGGATGCCCTCGCCCCTATGATCTTGAAAATAGACCCCAATGCATTGCCTATAATGGTTTTAGGGATAGTAGGAAATGATAATTTAGACCAACTACAAGAGATGGCAGAAAAAAGAATAAAGCCCCGATTGGAACGGTTGGAAGGAGTAGCATCTGTTTCTGTTAATGGAGGATACCAACAACAGGTTGAAATTGTAGTTGATCCTGTTATATTACAAAAATACGGGTTAACCATACAACAATTGGCAGGGATACTAAGGGCAGAAAATATTAATCTCCCAGTGGGGGAGGTATTTGACGGAGAAAGTAAAAGACTATTACGGACTTTAGGGGAATTTGAATCCGTAGAAGAGATAAAAGCGTTACATATCCCTTTGCCTACTGGTGTAACAATAGCTTTAGAGGAGTTGGCTTCTATTAATATTACCCCAGGGCAGATGAGGGAAATCTCAAGAATTGATGGGGAAGAAAGCATACGGTTAACTATTCAAAAACAATCGGTTGCCAATACTGTAAAGGTGGCAAATCGTGTTAACAAAGAAATTGAATTATTGAATCAGCAAATAAAAGGTATGGAAGTCAAACCAATTATAGATCAATCCCTATATATCAAGAAATCTATTGTAAATGTAGGAAAAACAGCTGTCTATGGAGGACTATTGGCTGTTTTTGTATTGTACCTATTTTTACGAAATTATAGAAGTACCTTTATTATTTCCCTAGCTATACCAATATCTGTATTGGCAACCTTTGCTTTAATGTACTTTTTTAATATGACCCTAAATCTTCTGTCTTTGGGGGGATTCGCCTTAGGGGTAGGAATGCTGGTGGATAATGGAATTGTGGTAACGGAAAATATACATCGTTTTAGGGAAGAAGGTCATAATGCTGTAGATTCATCAATTGAAGGAACAAAAGAAGTGGCTATGGCAGTAACAGCCTCGACTCTAACAACAACGGCTGTATTCTTACCTATTGTTTTTGTGGAAGGAATGACAGCCCAGATTTTTAGAGAGTTGGCATTAACAGTTACTTTCTCTCTTCTGGCTTCATTGTTGGTTTCTTTAACACTAGTACCTATGTTATCGGCCAAAATGTTAGAGAAAAAATTGTCCACTGGGACTGAAAAAAGTAATGTTTTATTTAGATCCTTCGACAAAATGATGAATAGTATTCATAACTATTATAAGCGAATACTAACTAAAAGTTTAAAACATCGTGGTTTAGTTTTGCTTATTTCTCTATTAATTTTACTTTCATCTGTAGGGGTGTTGTATTCAATTGGAGCAGTTTATTTTCCAGAGTTTGATGAAGGTACTTTTACAATTGATGTGAAATTGCCCCACGGGTCTACCCTCCATCAAACGGAGGCTATTGTTAATGAAATAGAAAATATAGTCAAAAGGCATAAAGAAGTGGAAGCAACTTTTACAAATATAGGTGGTGGAGATGGAGTTTTTTTTGTTCATAATAAACGAACAAATAGAGCCTCCATTGATGGTAAACTGGTACCACAAAAACAAAGGGATAGAAAAACCATCGAGGTAATTGATATTGTTAGAAAAGAATTAACGATTATAGCTGGGGCGGAAATTAACATTACCAGTACTTCATCTATTTCAGCAGTAGGTTTTGGAGGGACTGCTGTTGAGTTGGAGGTAAGAGGTGACGATTTAAATACGTTAAAAAGTATTACTGATGATTTTATCCTTCTTATAGAAGAGATAGAAGGCACAAGGGAAGTTGCCTCTAATTATGTGGAAGGAGCACCTCAAACAGCAATGAAACTAAATAGACATATAACGGCTAGGTACGGATTACAGGCAATGCAAATAGCCACCACTGCAAGAAATGTTTTACAAGGAACTACTGCCACCAAATTTAAAGTGCAAGGAAGGGAATTGGATGTAGTGATTAAAGGAGAAGATTACCTACAGGAAAGCATAAGTAACTTTTTGCAGACTACAGTTCCATCACCAATGGGGGTGTTTGTACCATTAGAAGAATTGGTTACACTAGAGAGAACAAAAAGTCCCACCAGTATCAAACGTGCCGATCAAGTTAGGGCAATTACCATTAGTGCGTCCATCATTGGTAGAGATTTAAATTCGGTGATTTCAGATATTCAAAAGAGAATAGATGAATATCCGCTACCAGCAGGTTACACCTTTCGTTTTAGAGGACAACGAGAACAGTTGCAGGAAGCATTTAGTAGCTTGATTTTAGTGGTTATATTAGCTATATTATTGGTATATATGATATTAGCATCACAATTTCAATCATTATTACATCCCTTTACAATAATGTTTTCTGTACCTTTGGCGTTTTCTGGTGGTGCAGTCGGTTTGTTAATTTCAAGTCGCCCATTAAGTGTACCAGCTTTAATTGGTGCAGTGGTTTTGGCAGGGATTGTAGTTAATAATGGAATTGTGTTAATAGACTACATTAACATATTAAGGGAAAGGGGAAAAAAGCGGGAGGAAGCCATAATTACAGCGGGTTATACAAGACTAAGACCAATTATGATGACCACTTTTACAACCGTTTTAGGATTATTGCCATTGGCAATAGGGTTAGGCGAAGGTGCAGAAGCCCAAGCCCCTATGGCAACAGTGGTAATAGGAGGACTTTTGTCAGCTACCTTGCTTACATTAGTGGTAATCCCTGTGATTTATTCGATATTTGATGACTTGAAAATGAGATTTCAAGCATGATTTGGCTATGGAAGAATATATTAATAGTCGAACTAAAGTCCTCTATATGGAGGTAGGTAGGAAGGGTGGATAGTTATGTTGGTGGGTACATGTACTTTAACAATTTTTATAAATGATGTTCATTCTCTTAAGGAAAAGAGACATGTGGTAAAAAGTGTAATTGAAAGGGTGAAATCTAGATTTAATGCTTCTATTGCAGAAATAGGAGAAATGGATAAATGGCAGGTGGCGGAAATTGGTTTTGCTTGTGTTAGCAATAGTCGTCGGCATGTTGATGAAATGGTGAATAACATAATTCAGTTTATTGAAAGGGACGGTAGATTTGAAATCTCCAATTATGAAGTGGAGATTTTATAAGTAGGGGGAAGCAAATGAAGAAAAAAATGTTAACTAAAGAAGAACGGTTAAAGGCATTGGAATTATTAAAGGAGTTATATCCTGAAGCGGAAAGTGAATTGGATTTTAATAATCCCTTTGAGTTATTAATTGCCACCATATTAGCGGCTCAATGCACCGATAAAAGAGTTAATCAAGTTACCCAAGAACTTTTCAAACACTTTAAAACTCCAGAAGATTTTATTCCTTTAACCGATGTAGAATTGGAAAAATGGATTAAGAGTTGTGGGTTTTATAAAAATAAAAGTAAAAATATTTTGGCGACATGTAGAATTTTGGTGGAGAAACATGGTGGAGAAGTACCTAAACAACGGGAAGAGTTGATGGAGTTGCCAGGTGTAGGCAGAAAAACTGCCAATGTGGTAATGAGTAATGTTTTTGGAGAAGATGCCATCGCTGTAGATACCCATGTTTTTAGAGTATCTAATCGAATAGGTCTTGCCAATGCTGATAATGTTGATTTAACAGAAAAGCAATTAATGAAAAATATCCCTAAGAAAGAGTGGTCTGATGCTCATCATTGGCTAATTTTTCATGGTCGAAGGGTTTGTAAAGCTAGAAAACCCTCCTGCGAAATATGTTCTTTAACGGATTTGTGTCTATTTTATCTAAGAAATTGTAAATAAGAAAAAGGAAATTTTCTTTCCATGAAGAAATTAGATAGGTAGAGATGATATTTAGAGAGGATGTATTCAATGGATAACAATAATTACGATAAAGGGTCAATGGTATTTGCCTTAGATATTGGAACCCGTAGTGTAGTGGGCTTACTGGGCAGTTATGTAGATAAAAAAATAGTAATACATCATAGTGCCATTGAATTTCATCAAAGTAGAGCAATGTTTGATGGTCAAATCCATGATATTGATGAAGTGGTGAATATAGCAAAAAGAGTAAAGGAACAGTTGGAAGAAAAGGTGGGTTTCCCATTAAAAGAAGTGGCAATAGCCGCCGCAGGTAGAGCCTTAAAGACCTTTAGGGTGGAGATTGAAAAGGAACTAGATGAAAATAAAATAGTAGATAAACATTTAGTAAACAGTATAGAAATTGAAGGTCTACAAAAAGCACAAAATCAGTTGGAGGAAATGGATACAGAAAACACCAATTATTTCTGTGTTGGGCATACTGTTGTTAATTACTTTTTAAATGATGGAATAATTACTAATCCCACTGGTCATAGGGGTCGAAAGTTAAAGATGGATATTTTGGCTACTTTTTTACCCCATATGGTTGTGGATAGTCTTTATACTGTTATGACAAAGGTTGGTTTAGAAGTAAGCTATATGACGTTAGAGCCTATAGCCGCCATTGAAGTGGCAGTTCCTCAAAATATTAGACTATTAAATATTGCTATGGTGGACATTGGAGCAGGTACTTCTGATATAGCCATTACCAAAGATGGAACAGTAGTAGCTTATGCAATGACCTCAACTGCTGGAGATGAAATTACAGAAGCCATTTTAAAAACCTATCTATTAGATTTTGATACTGCTGAAAGGATTAAATGTCAGCTTTTTGAAAAAGATCATCATCGGTTTACTGATATTATTGGAATGGAACACGAACTTGCCACAGATGTCATATTAGACGCCATATCACCTTCCATAGAAACCATTGCTAAAGATATTGCCCATAATATCCTTCAACAAAACGAAAAAGCCCCCAGTGCAATTTTTTTAATTGGTGGAGGTAGTCAAATTCCTAGACTAAATGAAACAGTGGCAAAGTTACTGGAGATGCCTAAGGAAAGGGTTGTAGTAAGGGGAACAGAAATCATTCAAAACCTCGACCAAGATAACCTACAAGTGTCAGGGCCAGAGGGTATTACCCCTGTGGGGATTTTAGCAAAGGCATTGCAAAATAAAGCACAGGACTTTATTGAAATCAGTGTAAATGGAAAGACCATAAAATTATTTCAGTCTAAAAAATTGAAAGTTAGTGATGCGTTGGTACTTTTAGGTTTTAACCCAAGAGACTTAATTCCTAAAAGGGGAAAAACTATAACTATTAAGGTTAATCAAACATCAAAAACCTTTTATGGAGAATATGGGTTACCTGCTGAAATATATGTTAATCGATTGACTTCAAATTTAGATACTCCTATAAAAAATGGAGATCAGATTAATGTTACTCCTGCTAAACAAGGAAAAGATGCCAAGTGTACATTAATTGATGTGGTGGATTTTAATAAATTTGTTGTAGTAAATGGAGTAGAAGTTACTTTAACTGGAAAAATTACAGTTAATGGTGAAACTGTTACTGATAATATGTTCCTTAATGATGGGGATGTAGTAAATTATAAATTATTAAAAACAGTTGAAGAAATATGTCATCAGTTAAACATTAAATATGGTAATTTAACTATTCAAATAAATGGAAAAGATGCTAATTTATTTGATTTTGTAAAGGAAAATGACCAAGTTCTACTGATGGAAGAAGATCCGATGGAACAGAAGATAATTGTTGAAAATAAACCAACACTTGTACAACAGAATAGACTACAAGAGGCTAGAAGAGAACCACAACAAAGCATTACTAAAAAATTCAATAAAGAACCTCATATAGAAAGTGTACAAGGGCTAAATGAAGAAACAAAAGAACAACTTAAAATAGAGGAAAGTAAAGAACTTGATAATGAAACAATCAATATCATTTACAATGGTAATCCATTACAAATACCTAAGATAAAGGAAGAAATGATATTTGTTGATATTTTTGACTACATTGATTTTAATCGATATGAGCTAAAAGGAAAGTTAGTTTTACAGCACAATGGTACTAATGCCAACTATATAGAACCCTTGAAGGATGGAGATGAAGTCATCGTTAAATGGGAATAATAAACATCATTTAATAAGGATCTGATGCTAGATCCTTATTTTTTATTTTTATTTTGATTAACATAAATAATTTAGAGTAAATATATAATAATACTATATGAATATTTTTTTATATTTTAAATAAAATGTATTGAGTGGACTTAATAAATGACTTATACTTGCATCAGGGAGTGATTTCAATGGAGCCTTCAGTGGTGAAAAAAAATACAAAAAAATTGGCGTTATGGATAAGTGGACTATTTTTTGTTTCAGTTATTGTTGCTATTATAACTTTTAGTACTTTTGTGTTAAATCAAAAAACCATATATGATAATGTTTATGTAGAATCAGTGGATTTAGGTCATTTAACTAAAGAAGATGCTAAGTTAAGTTTGGAAAAGATATTTGAAAAAGAGTTACAGAGTCATCATTTAATGCTTAGACATCAAGAAACAACTTGGGACTACACCTATGAAAAATTAGGCTTTACTTATTTATACAATGAAGCTATAGAGGAAGCTTACTCTGTTGGTAGATCAGGTAGTTTTTTTAGCAGGTTAGTAGATATTTATCATTTAAGAAAAAATCCAGTGTTAATAACTCTAAACAATGTTTATGATCATCAAATCTTAGATGAAATACTAGTGGAACTTAATGAAACTATTCAAAAACCACCAGTAGATGCTAAGATTCAAAGAAGGGACAATGGATTTGCTATCTCAAAAGAAGCTAATGGTATAGAGGTTGATGAAATGGAGCTACGAACAAGAATAAAATATGCCATTGATATATACAGCGATGATAGTATAGATGTTCCTGTTCAATATGTTGTCCCTAAAATAACAGAGGAGAAGTTAAAGGATATTAAAGAGATAGTAGGAGAGTTTTCAACAGTGTTTAATTCAGAGGTAACGGGAAGAAGTGCAAACATCTCTGTTGCTTCAAAGAGTATTAACGGAACACTTTTAATGCCAGGTGATAGTTTCTCCTTTAATAAACAGACAGGACCTAGGGGGATAAAAGAAGGTTATCAAGAAGCTCCAGTTATCTTTAATGGACAGTTGATTCCTGGTATTGGTGGGGGGATTTGCCAAGTATCATCAACCCTATATAATGCAGTTGTTAGGGCAGACCTTGAAATTACCAATAGACAAAACCATTCACTGCCAGTTGCTTATGTACCATTAGGTCAAGATGCTACAGTAGCCTATGGTTATATCGATTTTCAGTTTATTAATAACACACCTTATCCTCTGTATGTAGAGAGTTCAGTTAATGGGAATCGGATAAATGTAAGGATATATGGAAAAAAGATTCATGATTATACAGTTAGACTTTTCTCAGAAGTAACAGAAACCATTGAGCCTAAGATGGAAATTAAGAAAGATTCTTCAATGTTTGTTGGTGAGAGGAAAGTTGAACGAGAAGCCAAGAAGGGTTATAAAGTTAATACTTATAAAGTGTATTATAGAAATGATAAAGAGTTTATGAGGGAGCTTATTTCTAGAGATGTATATTCTGTTGTTCATGGTGTTGTAATTGAAGGTACCAAGCCAAGACCGCCTCAGCCTAAAGTAGAAGTAAAGGAAGAAAAACCACCAGCGAAGCCACAGGAGGAGAAAAAGCCAGAGGTTAAGAAGCCAGAGGAAGCTCCTGTTGATAATGATGATTCTGGTGAGAAAAAGCCAGAGAACTAAAGTTGAGTTTATATAGGTTGTAAAACCCCACAGTGTATCTGAAAATGATATGTTGCGGGGTTTTTTATGACCAAATCTAAAATTAAGATAAGTAACATAAATAAATGTATCTTCATATATTGTAGTAATTAATATTAATCTGCGTAGGCACAAGTAATGGGGGATAATTATGAAGAGAGTATATTTATGTGGACCAGTAGAATATATAAGATTCAATAACGAAAATATACAAAATACAAAGAAAAATAGACTTAGCAAAAGAAAATGTAAGAAACTACTTAAAAAATGGTCTGAATTACCTTATGCGGGGGAATCAAAACTGCCTAGTGGAATTGATCCAACTGCTGGTTCATGGCCTTTATATTTTATTAAAAGGAATCGAAATGGTAACTTTACTACACTAGATGGTAAAATTATTAGATTTGCTATACAACATCCGAAAAATATAGATTTCTTTAAAGAATTGACTAATGTTAAACAGGTACTAGACAATATTACATTAGAGCAAAGACAAGTTGCAGAATATTGGGGAGACGGACCAGCTACAAAACAGTGGACTCCCATTATAGATCGACTTTTGGATACCTATAATCTTAGTCCGGCTCAATCAGCCCGTATAATTGCAGCAGTTCAAACGGGAATAAATGATGCATTTGTAATTACTTGGTACTATAAGTATCTTTGGGAAGTTCCACGTCCAAATCAAATGGATCTGAAATTGTATACAGTTATATGTACGCCTAAATTTCCCACTTACCCATCAGGGCATTCTGTTATATCAGGAACAGCAGAAGTTATATTAAGCTACTTTTTCCCTTCGGAAGCTGAACGTTTAAAAGCATTAGCTGAAGAGAACTCTATATCTCGGTTATATGGGGGAGTTCACTTTCCTTCGGATTTAAGTGAGGGGTTGCGACTAGGAAGACAGATTGGAAGACTTGTTGTAGATATTTTAAGGAATCAGCAAGATATAAATCATAAGACTATAGATGTACCATCAACAGAAGACTTACACGCTAATTTAAATCCACCACCATATAATCAGGTTATTCCATATCCATCAAGGGTAAGGTCATGTGATTTACCACTTTTACCAGAATAAAAAGTAAGTCTTATATCTAAAGATTAAGAATAAATTATGATAACTTTGATTGCTAAATTATAGATACAATACTATCGTTAGAACCACCTCCATCTCAGTTTGGAGGTTTTTTTATTATATTTAAAACTATACATAATCTATTCAACCCTACTAGGTATAATAAAAACAAGTAATATAAAAAGGTTAAAGTTAATGGAAAATAATATTGTTTCATCGTAAAAACCTAATAATGATATATAAGAATATTCTGATTTAAAATACATTGTAACGGAAAATAACTATTGATTTAAAAATAATTCATGATATAATATAGGTAGGTGATAGTTAGTCTATCATCATGTTAAATAGGTTAATAACTAAGTAAGATGCTAAAAAAAGCTTATATTTACTAAGGAAAAAGTAAACGTTTTCAATTGAATAATAGCAAGTTTTTATATAACTGGGAGGGTGAAAAAATGGATTTAAAAACTAAAAGGCAAATGGAATTAGAATATCAAAAAGAACAGAGAAAAGAAGAAGTAATAAAAGTAGCCATACAAGTTTTTAAAGAACAAGGTATAGAAAACACCAAAATGACAGATATAGCCCAAAGAGCAGAAGTGGGGGTTGCTACAGTTTATAGATACTTCAATAATAAAGCAGAATTAGTAATAGGTGCTGCCACATGGCTATGGGAAGAAGAAATGAATAATATATTTCTCGGCTTTTATGATAACAGTTTTAGTCAACTTAATGGAGCAGGGAAAGTTAGAAAAGTATTAAGTATCTTTATTAATTTATATCGAAATTACCCAGAAGTAATATCCTTTTTAGAGCATTTTGATAATTACGTGATAAAAGAACAAATATCCTTAGATAAACTTACAAATTACGAAAAAAGTATAATAGATATAAAAGTTATAACGTTGGACGCGTTAGAGGAGGGGAAAAAAGACGGATCGATAAAAGAAACCATTGACAATAACGCCTTTTATTTTACAATAACCCATACTTTAATGAGTCTAAGTCAAAAACTAATTCTTAGGGGAGCGGTATTAGAAAGTGATAGTGAAGTAAGTGGAGAAATGGAATTAGATTTATTAATAGAAATGGCAATGTCATATGTTAGCAATTAGTAAAAATAAAATAAGTTAGAAGGAGGATTACTGTGAAAGAAAAATTGCCTTTATCTAAACAAATCTCATATTCAATGGGACAACTGGGCTGGTCTTTACTTTCGGGTATAATAACCACCTATTTAGTGTTTTATTATATTCCAACAGAAAAATCAGGCATTGGTGTAGCAATTCCTCAAATCGCAATTTTTGGTTTCTTATCAATTATAGGTCTAATTACAATGATTGGAAGGTTTTTTGATGCAGTAACAGACCCTTGGATAGCCACCCTAAGCGATAGAAGTAAATCAAAAAGAGGAAGAAGAATTTCATATATGCTTAAAGCTTCAATTCCTTTTGCTGTTTTTACAGTATTGGTCTTTTGGAATCCTGTTAGTGGGGAAAGTATCATTAATTCAGTGTTTTTAGCTGTTACATTGCTTTTGTTTTACCTCTTCTTAACTATGTATGTAACTCCATATTTTGCATTGTTATCGGAATTAGGGCATACACCAGAGGAAAGAATTAATCTTTCAACTTATATTTCAGTAACTTGGTTTTTAGGCTTCGCCATTGCCTCACAAGCTCCGTTGTTGTGGAATTTCTTTAATAACATGGGCTATGGAAAAGAAACTTCCATAAGAATGGCATTTTCCGTTTTTGCCTTATTGGGACTAGTGTTTCTATTAATACCAGTTTTTACAATTGACGAGAAAAGATACTGCGAGTCTGTCCCATCAGAAGTTAAAATGATGGACTCTATTAAAGCAACTTTTAGAAATAAAGAATTTACCATATTTGTTTTTTCAGACTTAGTTTATTGGATTGCTTTAACAATATTTCAAAATGCCTTATTGTACTACACAACAGTTTTATTGGATAAGCCAGAAGAAATGTTGGGAATATTACTGGTATTACTAGGAGTAGGCTCTTTCTTATTTTACGTGCCAGTAAATTTTGTAGCCAAGAGATTTGGAAAAAAGAGACTACTTATTTTTGGTTTTATGATGTTTTTCATTATCTACTTATTTGGTTTCTTTCTTGGAAAAATGCCTATTTCTACCACCATACAAGCGTATTTACTGGTTATTTTAGCCTCCATACCTATGGCGATATTTGGAATACTCCCCAATGTTGTAGTGGCTGATATAGCAGAATACGATGCACAAAAGACAGGTGTAAGGAGAGAAGCTATGTTTTTTGGAACCCGTACCTTTATGTCTAAAATCGGACAAATGATTTCCATGTTTATTCTAAGTGCGTTACTGCTGTTGAATAAAAATGGTAGTAATGAAATTGGTATACGTTTAACTACTGTTTTTGCTGCTGTTTTTTCTTTGCTTGGTCTAGTTCTTCTATTAATGTATAACGAAGAAAAGATAATTAAAGGGATTTTACAAAATGAAAAAGTGGGAAATCAATAGCTAACTAATCTAAATTAGTTAGCACAAAACATTTGAAAATAATTATAAAAGTTAAATAGGATGTGAGAAAAGGATATGTTTGAAATTATAGAGACACATTTCACTTATGAAATAAACGGAGAAAAGAAATCTTGTTCGCTTAACAATGATATTTGGAATGATGATTTTAAAGGAAGGGTTAGTTTAATTAAAGAAAATCAATATACTAAACTAAAGCTTTCTATAGAGCCCTTTAAAGAAATAAAAATTCATAAACTCTATATTACGATACCTTTTATCTTTAATAATAATCACAGAATTTATGTTAATGGTTATTAGTCATGGACAGACAGTAGAGAGTTTTTTATAGATGAGAAAATGAAAAGTATAACAAAGTTGGCAACACCTATAATGATGAAATACCATTTTGATAAGTATGGTGATTATACCTTCAAAAAATATTCAAGAAAGACTGGAGAATTTCATGGGTATACCTATAGCTATATTCGAGAAGGTAATAATTTAAGCCTAATAGGATCTTTGTCTGAAAGAAGTGGTTACACCATTATTGAGGAGTCTGTAAAGCGAAATGAAATTGTTATCAATAAAGAATGTGAAGGTATCACTATTAAAAAAGAATATGTACCCTTTGAATTAGTATGGGTTAATGGAACTGAAAGTCAAGTATTTGATACATATTTTGACTTAATGAACATCAAAAAGCCCAATAGTAAACCAATGACTGGGTGGACCAGTTGGTATAATTACTATCAAAACATAAATCAAGACATTATACTAGAAAATCTTCATAACTTTAAAACCTATAATAAAAAAATAGATGTATTTCAAGTAGATGATGGTTTTCAAACAGCTGTAGGGGATTGGCTTTCTGTGGATATTAATAAATTTCCAAAGGGTATGAAATTTATTGCAGATGAAATAAAAAAGGAAGGATGCAAGGCGGGCATTTGGTTAGCACCTTTTGTTTGCGAAACAGACTCTTCCATCTTTAAAGAAAAAAGACACTGGATACTAAAAGATGAAAAAGGAGATTTGGTTCTTGCAGGAAGCAACTGGAGTCGCTTTTATGCCCTAGATATATACAACCAAGAAGTAAGGGAATACTAAAGTATGTTTTTAATGTTGTTCTAAATAATTGGGGTTATGATATGGTTAAACTTGATTTCTTGTATGCTGTTTGCTTAATTCCTAGAAAAGATAAAACAAGGGGTCAAATAATGACAGAAGCAATGGAATTTCTTAGAGAATGCGTTGGAGAAAAACTTATACTTGGTTGTGGTGTTCCATTAGGACCTTCCTTTGGATTAGTAGATTACTGTAGAATTGGTTGTGATGTGGGCCTAGATTGGGATGATAAATTCTATATGAGACGACTTCACAGGGAAAGAATATCAACCATCAATTCCATAAAAAATGCAATTGGAAGAAGACATCTTAATGGTAGAGCTTTTTGGAATGATCCTGATGTGTTTCTTTTACGAGAGGACAATATTAGTTTATCATCAACCCAAAGAGAAACACTATCCATTGTAAATCAACTATTTGGTAGTCTTCTGTTTACATCAGACAATATCAATAGATATGATCATAACATGAATTTATTTTTTGATTATATTATGAATTTAAAAGAAAAAGAAATAAGCAGTGTGGAAGTAAATACTAATGGTTTGGTGGAAGTTATTTATATTGTAGAGGGGAAGAATTACCTTGCTCTATTTAACTTAGATAAACTAAATTCATCTTATAAAAACCAGTATAAAACCCTAAGAGAAGTTTTTTATGACAAAGAAAGTGTATTAATGGAGGAAAAAGAAATTCTAGGACTTAAACCTTATCAAAGCAGAATATTTTTAGTAGAAAAATAGAGTAAAAATAAAAGAAATAATTTTTAGATAAAGGAAATAGATATAAATTTATCGTTTCATAAGAGGGGGATAAGTAAACACATGGAAAGATCAAAAATTATCTTTGGTAACGAAATGTCAGAAAAAACTTATAGAAAGGCAGTAAAAGAAAAAAAGAAATATATCAAAAAGTTTGGAGACGATTCTCAAAAAGAATATCCTTTAGCAGTTCAACAAAACACTACTATGGGGCGTTACTTGGGAATAAATAATATAGTAATAGGTCATGGAGAAGCATTAGATGTAGAAAAAGGAATCGTTATAGGTAACATTAGAATGGGTTTTGGTCATTACCGTATTTCAATGGCTATTGCATCTGCTGCCAATGCAATGGGTTATACACCCTATTGGTTTGATTTACATTCTTATAGTCAAACAACAGGAGGGAAAATTATTGCCCATTTAAATGACTTGTACTCTTTAGGTTCAAGACTTTCACAAAAGTATTACCTATTTAACAAGTTCTATTGGGAACCCCTTAATTCAGAGGGTTTCAAAAAGTTATCCTACAATGCAATAGATCAAAAAGTGGCAGAATTAATGACACCTATTTATAAAAATATTCCTAAAGACATGCCACTAATAGCAACCCATGTATGGCCTGCTCAAGCCGCCATACATGCAGGAGTAGAAACTGTGGTAAATGTCATTCCAGATAATTGGCCTATGGGGTTACACTTGGCGGAGGGTTCAATCCATACAGTTCAAACACCATCATCCTATTTTGGATATAAAACCCTTAAGGGAATGGATGGTAAGAAAATGTTAAAACCAATTCCAGAGGAAGAAATTTACGAAGTAGGTCATTATATAGACCATGAATTAGTAGTAAATTTAGAAGAAGACTGTAATAAAAGACTACAGCGAATTAAGGAAGATAAAGCTAAAAGAATACTATTAACCGTTGGTGGAGCAGGAGCACAGAAGGAAATATTTGTAGAAATAATTAAAAAGATTATTCCTTTAGTTAAAAACAATAAGGTAGTTTTTTATATTAACGTTGGAGATCATAAAAATGTTTATGATGACTTATGTAAAGCGGTTCCAGAATTAGATAATTTAACAGAAAAATATTTTGATGATTGGGATAACACCTGCACTTTCGCAGAAAAGGCTTTAAATGAAGAAGTATCAGGAATCCATGCCTTTTACCATGAAGACATTTTTGCAGCAGTGTATTCTTCAAATTTATTGATGCGTTCGGCAGATCTTCTTATAACAAAACCTAGCGAATTAGCTTTTTATCCTATTCCTAAATTATTGATTAAAAGAGTAGGAGGACATGAAGCATGGGGAGCTGTTAGGGCAGCAGAAATTGGTGATGGTACTATTGAATGTGAAACAGTAGATGGCGTTTTACAAATGTTAGATTTAATGTTAGAGGAAGAAGATATATTAACAATGCATTGTGAGAATATAATAAAAGCAAACAATATAGGGGTATATAATGGAGCTTATAGGGCAGTGGAGCTGGCAGTAAAAGATAGGGGGGTTTAGGCTTGTGGCAAATGAGGAGATAAAAGAAGGTTTTTTCATCCAAGGGAAGGATAATAAAAGTATTTACCTTCATTGCTGGGAAAATGTTAAGAATCCCAGGGCTGTAATTCAAATTTTTCACGGGATGGCAGAACATGGAGGTAGGTATAAACAATTCGCAGAATACCTAAACAAAAAAGGTTATGCTGTATATGCTGATGATCATAGGGGTCATGGTAAAACGGCAGGGTCAAAAGAAGAATATGGGTATATTGGAGAAGATGGATTTAATAAAATTGTTGAAGATGAATATATTATTAAAGATTATATACAAAAGAAACATAAAGGGTTACCTATTATTATTTTTGGACATAGCTTTGGTTCTTTCATAGCACAAGAGTTTATTCTACGTTATGGAAGTGAGTTGGCGGGGGTAATATTATGTGGTTCAGCTGCTAGAAGTGGGCCAGAGATTGTTGCAGGTAGGTTAGTTTCATACATTGAAAAAAGTTTGTTTGGAGAAAAGAAGAAAAGTAAATTGTTAGACTTTTTAACTTTCAGGAGTTACAATAAACACTTTAAGAACAGCCAGTCAAAATCATGGTTATGTTCCAATGAAGAGGCTGTAATTAAATATGCAGAAGACCCATTTTGTGGAGGGCTTGTAACTGCTAGTTTTTACCATGAACTATTTAAAGGTATTTCTAAACTATATAAAAACGAAAGATTATCTAATATTCCTAAACATTTACCCATATATATTATTGCAGGGGAAGACGACCCTGTGGGTAATTTTGGAGTTTTAGTAAAAAAGCTTTATAATAAATACTTGAATATAGGTATGTCAAATATTGAGCTAAAACTTTACAAGAAGTGTAGACATGAGTTGCTTAATGAGGTTAACAAAGATGAAATTTATAGTGAAATTATTAAATGGATTAGTGATATTAAATTATAAGTAATGATTCTTAGTAAACTAGAAAAAATATTTTGATTTGTGTTAAATGAGTAAAAAAGATGATAGTTATATTTTGTGTACTAAAATTTTAGTAAAAAAAATAAAATGTTTTACTAAATAAAAAATTATCACACTTAATTTGACTTAATATAGGTATTACAATAGTTTTAACAATAATATACCTGTTGATTTTGTAGGTATATTAGTATATAATTTAGCTAATACTACTAAATTTTATTAAAAAAATTACAAAAGGTATTGACTTTTAACTAAAATTTTAGTAGATTCATATTAAGCAGGAAAACGCTTTCAAAAAATTAAAGGGGGAATTTCAGTGAAAAAGATGTTGGCATTATTAATGGCTGCAACTATGGTATTTTCTTTAGCAGCATGTGGTTCTAAAACTACAACAAGTGGTGGTGAAGAAGGACTACCTAAAATTGGAGTTACTATTTATAAGTATGACGATAACTTCATGTCATTTGTACGTCGTGCAATTGATACAAGTGCAGAGGGTAGAGCTGAATTATCTATGAACGATTCTCAAAACAATCAAGCAACTCAAAATGAGCAAGTTGATATTATGATTTCTAAAGGTGCAAAGTCATTGGCAATCAACCTAGTTGACCCACAAGCTGCACCAACAATTATTGCAAAAGCAAAAGCAGCTAACTTACCTGTTATTTTCTTTAACAAAGAACCAGAAGCTAGCGTATTAAAATCTTACGATAAAGCTTGGTATGTTGGTACAGCATCTGCTGAAGCAGGTATTATTCAAGGACAACTAGTAGCAGAAGCTTGGAAAGTAAATCCAGAGTGGGACAAAAATGGCGATGGAAAAATGCAATTCGTATTATTAAAAGGCGAACCAGGACATCCAGATGCTGAAGCAAGAACTAAATTTGCTATTGAAGAAATTACAAAAGCTGGAATTGAAGTTGTAGAATTAGAACTTCAAACTGGTATGTGGGATAGTGTTAAAGGTAAAGAGTTAATGGATGCTTGGTTAGCTAAGCATGGTGATAGTATTGAATTTGTTATTGCCAACAATGATGGTATGGCTTTAGGTGCTGTTCAATCATTAAAGGCTAATGGATACTTCACTGGAGATAAGTATGTTCCAGTTGTAGGAGTAGATGCTATTCCAGATGCATTAGAGCAAATTAAAGAAGGATTAATGTTAGGAACAGTACTAAATGATGCTAAAAACCAAGGTAAAGCTACATCAGACCTAGCTATCAATGCAGCATTAGGTAAAGATCCAGTTGAAGGAACAGAATGGAAATTAGATGAAAACAAAGCTGTTCGTGTACCATATGTTGGAATTACACTAGATAATATTTCAATTGCTGAAGAAGCTTATAAGTAAGCAACGTTAAAAGTTTAAAGAGTTTTATAATGAACAAGGATGCATGGGCATGCATCCTTGTTTTTCAAAGAGATATATAGAATGGGGTGTAACCTATGAGTAAGGATCAAACAGACACGAATCTAAATGAATACTTATTAGTAATGGAAAACATTTCAAAGGAATTTCCAGGTGTAAAGGCCCTTGATAATATACAATTAAAAGTACGTCCCGGTTCGGTACATGCATTAATGGGGGAAAATGGTGCAGGAAAATCTACACTTATGAAATGTTTATTCGGAATTTATCATGCTGACGAAGGTAACATCTTCTTAGAAGGTAATAAAGTAAGTTTTACTTCTGCTAGACAAGCATTAGACAATGGAGTATCAATGGTTCATCAAGAACTAAATCAAGTTCGTCAACGTAGTATTATGGACAATATATGGTTAGGACGATACCCCAAAAAAGGGCTGTTCATAGATGAAGAAAAAATGTATGTAGACACAAAAACAATATTTGAAGACTTAGATATCCAATTAGACCCTAGAATGAAGGTTGAGAAATTAACGGTATCTGAAATGCAAATGGTTGAAATTGCAAAGGCAGTATCTTATAATTCGAAAATTATTGTAATGGATGAACCCACTTCTTCTCTAACCGAAAAGGAAGTAAATCATTTGTTTAAAATCATTAGTGCTTTAAGAGATAAGGGAGTTGGAATCATCTATATTTCACATAAGATGGAAGAAATTCTTCAAATTTCTGACGATGTTACAGTAATGAGGGATGGTAAATGGATTGCCACCACACCAGCAGGTGAACTTACAACAGATAAAATCATTAATTTAATGGTTGGTAGAGACTTAACAAATCGTTTTCCAGAGAAAACTAATAAACCAGGTAAGGTGATTTTAAAGGTGGAGGGGTTAACTGCCGCCTATCAACCTTCAATTAAAGACCTCTCTTTTGAATTAAGGAAGGGTGAAATATTAGGTGTAGCAGGTTTGGTTGGTTCTAAACGTACTGATATTGTTGAATCGTTATTTGGTATTAGACATGTTAAGTCGGGAGAAGTTTATCTAAATGATAAAAAAGTTATTAATAACACACCTAAAGATGCCATTAAAAATGGATTTGCTTTAGTAACAGAAGAACGAAGAGCCAACGGTATCTTTGGAATGTTAGATATAAGCTTTAACTCTACAATTGCTAATATGAATGACTATATCAATAAGTTTGGAATTTATGATGAAGTTAAGAGCAAGGAAGACACTGAATGGGTTATAAAAAGTATGAGGGTTAAAACACCTTCAAGAAAAACCCATATCAATACACTTTCTGGTGGTAATCAACAGAAGGTTATCATTGGTCGTTGGTTGCTAACGAAGCCAGATGTATTAATGTTGGATGAGCCAACCCGGGGAATAGATGTTGGAGCAAAATATGAAATTTATCAACTAATCAATGAATTAGCAAATAAAGAAAAGGGTATTATTATGATTTCTTCTGAGATGCCAGAATTGCTAGGTGTGACAGACCGTATTCTAGTAATGAGTAATGGTAGAGTAGCAGGAATTGTAGAGACTAAGAATACAAATCAAGAAGAAATCTTACGCTTATCAGCTAAGTTTTTATAGGATAAGGAGTGATGGAAGTGTCAAATTCAATTGCCAGCAAAAATATTACTAAAAAAGATATTACTACATGGATGATGAATAATGCAATTTCTTTAGTACTTTTAGGTTTGTTATTTGTTATTATTGCAATTTCTCCAGACTTTGTTTCAGTTAATAACTTTCGTAACATATTAGCACAAGCATCTACTAGGATTATTATTGCATTAGGGGTTGGTGGTATCATCATCACCCAAGGTACTGACCTTTCAGCAGGTCGTCAAGTAGGGGTTGCAGCTGTAATTTCAGCTTCATTATTACAATCGCCGCAATACTTATATCGTATGTATCCAGACTTACCAGCTTTACCGATTATTGTACCAATCTTATTTGTTGCACTTATAACTGGTATTTTTGGATTAATAAATGGATTTGTAATCGCAAAATTAAAGGTAACTCCATTTATTGCTACATTAGGTTCAATGATTATTATTTACGGACTTAATTCAATTTATTTTGACAGACCTCCCTACGGAGCACAACCAATAGGTGGTTTGGATGCTAGATTTACAAACTTTGCCCAGGGAAGTATTAATATTGGTGGATTTATGTTGCCTTACTTGGTAATATATGCTGCCATTGTAACTGGAGTAGTATGGGTAATATGGAATAAAACTCGTCTCGGAAAAAACATATATGCTGTTGGTGGAAACCCAGAAGCGGCAACTGTTTCGGGAGTAAATTTAACTAAGGTTATATTAACCGTATTTACAATAGCTGGAATCCTTTATGGATTTGCTGGATCTTTAGAAGCTGCTAGAATTGGTAGTGCAACCAATAATACAGGTAATATGTATGAACTTGATGCAATTGCAGCCTGTGTAGTTGGAGGGGTATCCTTCAGTGGTGGTATAGGTACTGTAAGTGGTGTTGTTACAGGGGTATTAATATTCCAATTAATTAACTATGGATTAGCTTTTATCGGAGTTAACCCATACCTACAGTTCATTATTAAGGGATTAATTATTATTCTAGCCGTAGCTGTTGATACAAGAAAATATATAAAGAAAAAATAATATTAAATTTAATAGAACTGAAGAGATTGCAGATTAATAAACAAAAGAGGAAGACCTTATTACCGTCCTTTGAAGTAGTCATTTAACAAGGCTATTTTACTAATGGTAAAGATAGATACCTACCTCATTTGTAAATTGGATTATGCAATTTCTTTAGTTTAAATACGTTTGGTAAAAAAATAACGAAAATTAAGAGGTGGCTGTTATGAATATGAATATTTTAGTGGAAGATTTTATTAAAGTTTTTGGGGGATCACAAGAGGGCGTACATCGGTTTTTATCTCCAGGTCGTGTAAACTTGATTGGGGATCACGTGGACTATAATGGGGGATTTGTTTTTCCCTGTGCATTAAGTTTTGGAACATATGCAATAGCAAGAAAAAGAGAAGATGCTACTATAAGATTATTTTCAAATAATTTTAAAGACTTAGGTATTATTGTAGCTGATGTTTTTAATATCAATTATGAAGAAAGTCATGACTGGGCTAATTACCCTAAAGGTCTTGTAAAGGTGTTACAGGATGCAGGGTATAAAATTGACACTGGTTTTGATGTGTTATTTTATGGTAATATCCCTAATGGAGCGGGTTTATCCTCCAGTGCTTCAATTGAATTGGCTACAGCCATTGTGTTAAAGACGTTATTCAACTTAGAAATTGAAATGTTAGATATGGTGAAGTTTAGTCAAAAATCAGAAAATGAATTTAATGGAGTAAACTGTGGTATTATGGATCAGTTTGCCATTGGTATGGGTAAAAAAGACCATGCTATCCTATTAGACACTAATACATTAAATTATCAATATACTCCAATCAAGTTACAAGATGTAACTATTGTTATAGCAAATACAAATAAACGTCGTGGTTTAGCAGAATCTAAATATAATGAACGTCGGGGAGAATGTGAAACTGCATTAACATTACTTCAACAAAAGATAGACATCACTGCCCTTGGTATGCTGACAGAAGAAGTTTTTGAAGAAAACAAGCATTTAATAGAAGATGAAGTGGTTAGAAAGCGTGCAAAACATGCAGTCTATGAAAATCAAAGAACAATTAAAGCAGTTAAGGCTTTAAATGCTGGTGATCTTCATTGCTTTGGACAACTAATGAATGATTCTCATATATCCCTTAGGGATGATTATGAAGTAAGCTGTAATGAATTAGATACATTAGTATCGGCTGCTTGGAAAAATGGATCTATTGGTTCAAGAATGACAGGCGCAGGTTTTGGAGGATGTACAGTTAATCTTGTTAAAACAGAAGATGTGGAAACATTTATTCAAAATGTAGGAAACGAGTATCAGTCAGCCATAGGATATAGTGCAGACTTCTACATTGCATCTATAGGAGATGGAACAAGAGAAATATAATTTTAGGGGGTCATCAAATGGCAATTTTAGTTTGTGGTGGAGCAGGTTATATAGGTTCCCACTGTGTACATGTATTACTAGATAGAAAAGAAGAAGTAATAGTAGTAGATAATTTACAAACAGGTCACAAAGATGCTATTCACAAAGATGCAAAATTCTATCAAGGAGATATACGAGATAGAGATTTCTTAAATAAAGTTTTCAGTGAAAATAAAATAGATGCAGTTATACATTTTGCTGCCAATTCATTGGTGGGAGTAAGTATGAAGGAACCATTGTCTTATTATGACAATAATGTATATGGCTCTCAAATATTGATAGAAACCATGAATAAACACAAGGTAGATAAAATCGTCTTTTCATCTACTGCGGCAACTTATGGAGAACCTAAAAGCATACCAATAGTAGAAACCGACAAAACAGAACCTACAAATCCTTACGGAGAGTCAAAGTTGGCAGTAGAGAAGATGTTGAAATGGTCAGATGAAGCCTATGGAATTAAGTCTATTTGTTTAAGATACTTTAATGTAGCAGGTGCCCATGAAGATGCTATCATTGGAGAAGACCATCAACCTGAAACCCACTTAATTCCTTTGATTTTACAAGTGCCTTTAAATAAAAGAGAAAGCATTTCTGTATTTGGGGAAGATTACGATACTCCAGATGGCACTTGTGTAAGGGACTATATCCATGTAACAGATTTGGTGGAGGCACACCTTTTAGCTCTTGGAAAGTTAAAAGAAGGTTCAGCCAGTGGTATATACAATCTAGGTAATGGAGAAGGTTTTTCTGTAAAGGAAATGATCGAAGCTGCAAGAAGAGTTACAAATCATCCTATCCCTGCTGTGGTGGGGGAAAGAAGGATAGGGGACCCTTCAATACTAATTGCTTCAAGTGAAAAAGCACAAACTGAATTAGGTTGGAAACCATCCTTTACTAAGGTTGAAGACATAATTGCATCAGCATGGAAATGGCACAAAAACAATCCTAATGGATATAAAGCGTAAGAAGAGGTGACAATTATGAATATTAATAAGGAAATAAAAAGACTAATTAACTATGGAATAAATAGCGGACTAATTGAAGAAAATGATAGCGTGTATGTCACCAATAGAATTATTGAAATATTAAAGTTAGATTGTTATGAAGATACTACAGTGGAGAATGAACTACTTGAAAGCCCACAACCTATTTTAGACAACTTATTAGATTTTGCCCATCAGCAGGGCATTTTAGAAGATAACACAATAACCTATAGAGATATATTAGACACGAAAATTATGGATTGCCTAATGCCTCGACCAAGTGAAGTGATTGGAAAGTTTCAAGAAAACTATAAACAATCTCCTCAAAAGGCAACTGAGGTATATTACAAAATGTCTATGGCATCTAATTATATTAGAACAGAGAGAACTAAAAAAGACTTAAAATGGGATACCTTTACTGATTTTGGAAGACTGGAAATTACTATTAATCTTTCTAAACCTGAAAAAGATCCAAAAGCCATTGCAGCCAGTAAAAATATGAAGTCCTCTGGTTATCCTAAGTGTTTATTATGTATAGAAAATGAAGGATATGCTGGGCATGTTAATCACCCTGCAAGACATAATCACAGAATCATTCCTTTAAACTTAAGGGATGAATCTTGGTGTTTACAATACTCACCATATGTCTACTACCAAGAACATTCAATTATTTTTAAAAGTAGCCATGAGCCAATGAAAATATCCCAGAAGACTTTTGAAAGACTTTTAGCTTTTGTTGAAAAATTCCCCCACTATTTTATTGGGTCAAATGCAGATTTACCAATTGTAGGTGGTTCTATTTTATCCCATGATCATTTTCAGGGAGGAAACCACAAGTTTGCAATGGAAAAAGCGCCTATTATTTCTACATCTGTGGTAAAGGGGTTTGAAGAAGTTGAAGTGGGCATGGTTAAATGGCCATTATCAGTAGTTCGATTAAGGGGTGAACAACCCGATAGATTGACGGAATTAGGTGGAATTATTTTAGATAAGTGGCGTAATTACAGTGATGAAAGTGTGGGAATTCTAAGTCATACAGATGGAGAGCCCCATAATACAATTACACCTATTGCTAGGTTCGCCAATGGTAAATATGAATTAGATTTAGTATTGAGAAACAATAGAACAAACCAGCTTCATCCTGATGGAATATTTCATCCCCATAGTGACGTGCATCATATCAAGAGAGAAAATGTGGGCTTAATAGAAGTGATGGGCTTAGCTGTGCTTCCAGGTAGGTTAAAAGTAGAGCTAGAATTACTAAAAGAGTGTCTTTTAGGAATTAATAATATTGAAGAATTTGAAGAATTAGAAAAACATAAAAATTGGTATCTACAACTTAAGGAAAAATACAGTGGTGATAATGTTGATTTTGACCAAGTATTAAAATATGAAGTGGGTAAAATATTTGAAAGAATTTTAATAGATGCTGGTGTATTTAAACAAACCCCTGTTGGAATAGAAGCCTTCCAACGATTTGTTAATTTTATATAGTAATCTGTTATATAATAGTAACTAAAATTTTTCATTGACCTAGGGAGGGCTTAGAAGTGTATTTAGGAGTAGATTATTACCCAGAACATTGGGATATAAATATGATGGATGAAGATATGCAACGGATACGTACTATGGGTTCAAACATTATTCGAATTGGTGAATTTGCGTGGCACCTTATGGAAAAAGAAGAGGGGAAGTTTGATTTTTCTTTTTTCGACTTAGTAATTGAAAAGGCAAAGAAGCATGACCTAGTTGTAATGTTTGGAACTCCCACTGCTACATTTCCAGCTTGGTTAGCAAAGAAGCACCCAACTATTTTGTCTGAAGATGAATTTGGGCATACACGGGTATTTGGTGGTAGAAGACAATATTGTTTTAATTCTAAAATCTATTGGGAATATAGTCGTAGGATAGTAGAAAAGTTAATAGAACATTACTCCAATGAAAAAAGTATAATTGCTTGGCAAATTGATAATGAGTTTGGTCACGAAGGTAGCGACATGTGTTATTGTCCCCAGTGCCATTCTGCATTTATTGAATTTTTAAGGAATAAATATAAAGACATCCAACGGCTTAATGAAGTATACGGTACTATTTTCTGGGGTCAAACCTATAATGATTTTAGTGAAATACCAATGCCTCAAGCAACAATAACTACCCATAATCCAACCTTAAGTCTAGATTGGGCAAGATTTAGATCCCACTCTATAAATGCCTATGGTAAAATGCAGATAGATTTAGTTAATCAACTTAAGGGAGATCATCAACAGGTTACTCATAATTTCTTTGGAGGATTTTTTGAAAAGGCATATGACCAAAATGTTATGTCAGAGGCACTAGATTTTGCTTCCTATGATAATTATCCAGTGTGGGGTGGTTTAAAAGAACCTTTGGAACCTGCCCATATTGCCATGACCCATGACTATATTCGCGGCTTGAAAAATAAGAACTATTGGATTGTAGAAGAGCTAATGGGAGCACAAGGACATAATATTATTGGCTATCTACCAAGACCGAATCAAGCTAAAATGTGGGCTTATCAGGCAATGGCCCATGGTTGTGAAAACATGTTGTTCTTCAGATGGAGGGGTATGACAAGAGGTGCAGAACAATTCTGCTTAGGTATTATTGATCAAGATAATGAAACAGGTCGAAAATATGAAGAAGTTCAGTCTTTTATGAAGGACGTTTCACAACATGAAGGGGTAATTAAAAGTGAAATAAAATCAGATATTGCTGTATTATACGATTATGACAATAACTGGTCTTGGCACTATCAACAGCAATCGGCAGAGTTTAACTTCACCAAAGAGTTGGTGAGATTATATAGACCCTTCCATCGTCTAAATACAAATATTGATGTAATTGATATTAAAAAAGATTTCTCTAAATATAAGGTAATAGCTGTACCAGTTATGCAAATCATTGATGAGGAATTAAGTAAACGTTTCAAGTCTTTTGTTGAGGCAGGAGGTACTATTATATTCTCCTTCAGAGCCGGAATAAAAGATCGCGATAATAATATTAATTTTAAAAATATCTTTCCTTGTAACATTAGAGAAATGGCAGGCATAGCTATTCAAGAATCTGAATCTCTACAAATAGGACAGGAAGCTGAAATAATAGGATTAGGTCAATTTGTTGGTAAAAAAGGACAATGTGAAGTTTGGCGGGATATTATTACCCCAACAACAGCAAAGGTATTATATCAATATAACGATAAATTTTATAATGACAAAGCTTGTATAACTGAAAATTCATTTGGTAAAGGTAAAGTTTATTATATTGGTGGAGGGGTTTTACAAAATAATATCCTAGAGGAAATAATAAAAGATATTGTTATTGAGAAGAAAATTTCCTACACTGAAACACCAGAAGGTTTAGAAGTTATTACGCGAAATTATAACAATGAAGAATGGTTAATGATTACAAACCATACGGATGAAAATATTCAATTTCAGGGGAAAGACATTCAACCTTATGAAAGTCTAATTACAAGAAAATAGGGATTATAAGACTGAATTGATAGATGTAAATTTTTTACCAGAGGGGAGAATTATATTTTATGGCTACTTTAAAAGACATTGCAAATAAAGCTGGGGTTTCTCTTGCCACTGTATCTAGGGTATTGAATAACGATACCAGTCTTTCTGTAGCCAGTGAAACAAGAAAAAGAATTTATGAAGTTGCAGACCAATTGGAATATAAAACAGTTAAGCAAAGAAGTAAAGAGCCTAAAATTAGAATAAAAGTTGGAATTCTCCATTGGTATTCTCAAAAAGAAGAAGCCCAAGATCCATATTATCTTTCCATTACTAAGGGGATCGAAAAAGAGTGCTTTGAAAAAAAGATAGAAACTAAAATAATTTTTAAAGATGATGAAAGATATTCATCAAACGAGTTAGATGATTTTGATGGAATTATTGCTGTTGGTAA
This sequence comes from uncultured Alkaliphilus sp., assembly GCA_938074565.1. Classification (GTDB taxonomy): domain Bacteria; phylum Bacillota; class Clostridia; order Peptostreptococcales; family Natronincolaceae; genus Alkaliphilus. The sequence goes on from CALJEQ010000006.1 coordinate 422,590, forward strand.
ATTCAGTAAAGAGGATATAGAAGAATTTTCTCGATATTCCCATAACATCGTATTTGTTGATTTCTCACCAGATGAAAGGAAGTACGATTCGGTGGTGGTGGATATTAGAAAAGCCACAATAGAAGTTTTAAACTATTTTGAACAATTAGGTCATAGTAGAATTGGTTTTATTGGTGGTAGAGAATATGTTGGAATAAATAAAGAACCATTAGACGACGAGAGGGCTATAACTTACCAAGAGCATATTATTCATAAAGATAAAGACTTAAAGGACTTATATATTGGTAAGTTTTCACCACAAGATGGGTACATGCTTATGAAAAAAGCAATTGAAAAAGGGGAATATCCAACGGCTTTTTTTGTTGCCAGTGACTCTATGGCAATTGGTGCGATTAAGGCATTGTATGAAGCTAATATTAATGTACCTAACGATGTTAGTATTATTAGTTTTAATGATATTCCTACAGCCAAATATTTCATACCACCTTTAAGTACTGTTAATGTAAACTCTCAATTTATGGGTATTACTGCTGTTGTTCTTTTGCTGGAACGAATAAATGATAAACGACAGATTCCCAAAAAAGTTGTTTTACCCACTGAATTAATTATAAGAGAAAGTTGTAAATAAAAACAATTATAAGTAAGGGAGATAGTAATATGATAGAAATTTACAAAAACCCTAGCTACTCATCAAAAGAAAGAACAATGGATCTATTGAATAGAATGACGATAGAAGAGAAAATAGGTCAAATGTGTCAAGTGGACGGAAGAATAGATTCCAAGACTTGGATATTTGAAAAGCATATTGGTTCTTTTTTGCATGTTACAGGAGAAGAAGTGATTCGTCTGCAAAAGCTGGCAGCTGAAACAAGGCTAGGGATTCCAATATTGTTTGGTATTGATGCCATTCATGGTCATGCTTTCCATAGTGGAGCTACTGTATTTCCATCACAGTTGGCTATGGCATCCAGTTGGAATACAGAGTTATTAGAGGAAGTGGCTAGAATAACTGCTGTTGAGGTGATACAGACAGGAATGCATTGGACATTCTCACCTGTAATTTGTATAGGTAGAGATATGAGATGGGGTAGAGTGGACGAAACCTTTGGAGAAGACCCATACTTAATAGGTGTTCTGGCTGGGGCAATGATTAAAGGGTATCAAGGTAAAAACCTTTCAGATCCTTACAGTATCTTAGCTTGTGCAAAACATTTTGCTGGTTATGGTGAAACTCAAGGGGGTAGGGACTCGGCAGAAGCTGATGTTTCAGAAAGAAAACTACGTTCTATATTTTTTCCTCCTTTTAAAGAAGCAGTAAAAGCTGGTTGTACAACATTTATGGCAGGATATAATGCAATAGATGGTATTCCTTGCTCTGCCAATGGATGGTTATTAACTGAAGTTTTAAAGAAAGAATGGGGATTTGAAGGTTTTGTTGTTTCTGACTGGAACAACGTAGGGTGGCTTCATACTACTCAAAAAGTAGCTGCAACCTTAGAAGAAGCTTGTCATATGGCAGTTACAGCAGGTAACGATATGATAATGTCTACCCCAGAATTTTTTGAGAAAACGGTAGCACTGGTTAAAGAAGGATTGTTGGCAGAAAGCTTAATTGATGATGCTTGTAGTCGTATTTTAGAACTTAAATTTAAGCTGGGTTTATTTGATGACAAACGTCTTCCAAATTTCACTGAAAGCAATTCTTTAATTGGTTGTGATAATCATAAAAAAGCAGCCTATGAAACTGCCCTACAATCTATGGTATTGCTAAAAAATGACAATGAAATACTTCCTCTTTCAGATAAAGTTAAAAAAATTGCCTTAATAGGACCTAATTGTGATGATGTTCAATCTCAATTAGGAGACTGGTCCTTTGGAACTAGGGAGTTTCCTGAAAGACCTACTTTAGACTATCATTCGGAATATGATGTTACTCCAATAGTTACAGTGTTGGAGGGAATGAAGAAGCGTGGAGGTAATGATGTAGAAATCCTCTATGAAAAAGGCTGTGGTTTGTTTGATGATGAGGGAGAAACGATTAATAAGGCTATTGAATGTGCAGAAGAAGCTGATGTTATCATTGCAGTTGTGGGAGATACCAACACCTTAAATGGTGAAACCCGTGACCGAGTTAGTCTGGACTTTACGGGTTATCAATTACATTTACTAAAAGCATTAAAAAAGACAGGAAAACCGTTGGTGGTGGTATTAATAAACGGTAAACCCTTAACAGTACCGTGGATTAAAGAAAATGCAGATGCTATTCTAGAAGCATGGAATCCTGGTATGGAGGGAGGAAATGCTGTTGCCTCCATCCTTTTTGGTGATTATAATCCCTGTGGTAAATTAACAATTTCCTTCCCTAGGCATGTTGGTCAACAACCTGTTTTTTATAATAAACTACCTGGTTGGCATGGGGATAGTTATGTAGAAATGACAGATGAACCATTGTTTTCTTTTGGCTTTGGACTATCTTATGCAAGTTATCAATATTCGAATATGAAAATAGTTTCATCTAAACTTGTGATGACTGATGAATTGGTGGTTACTGTAGATGTAGAAAATATTGGAAAATATGATGGAGTAGAGATTGTGCAACTTTATGTAAATGATGTATACAGTTCCGTTACCACTCCATTAAAAGAGTTAAAAAGTTTTAAAAGAGTTCATTTAAAAGCTGGTGAGGCAAAATCAGTAGAAATAAAAATACCTGTAACTTCTTTAAATTTGGTTAATAGACATAATCAAACAGTGGTAGAACCTGGTACTTTTGAAGTAATGGTAGGTGGGTCATCAAGGGATGGGGATCTACTTAAAGCCACAATTGAAGTGATGGATAAATAACATAAATTATGATTACAAGTTAATGTAATGCATTCAATTAGAAAATTTAAAAAACTATAATTCTTATGAATTATGGTTTTTTTTTATAATTATTAGTATTAATGCATGTTATATAAAGTATGTCAATGGTAAAATGTAGCTGTTTTAACCGTATTAAGGACTTTTTCAAAATGAATAATATAACTTTTTTAAAACAATTTGATTTCGAAATAGAATTAACAAAAAAGTTCTGTTATAATAGAAAGTGTTATTATATTTTTGTGATTAGAGCTAATTGCTTTTTAAAATTGTGGGAGAATCATAATTATAAGGAGTGGAAAAATGGAAACTTTACTATATGATAAAACAGAGAATTGTCCAGTGTGTAGAAGGGACTTTTCTTCTAAAAAAGTACGTAGTAGAAAACTAGTTATTGTAGAAAAACAGGATGACTTAAACATTGTCTACAAAGATGTTAATCCATTATATTATCAAATACTTGTTTGTCCTGAATGTGGGTATACTGGAATAGAAAGTGAATTTGAAGATATTTCCCCTATACATAAAAAATTGTTTGATGATACGGTAAGATATAAATGGAAGCAAAGATCTTATGGTAATGTCAGAACGGTAGATGAGGCTATTGAATGCTATAAATTAGCCTTATTGATGGCTCAATTATTTAAAAAGCCTAAAAGTTATGTTGGTAATATCTGTTTAAAATTAGCATGGATTTATCGTGAGTTGCAGAGTGAAAAGGAAGAAGAATATTTAAAATATGCCCTTAATAACTTGCAAGATGCCTACCAAGGGGAAAGGTTAGATTCAGCCAGTGTTAGCGAAATGACTACTGCCTATATTGTTGCAGAGTTAAATCGTAGGTTTGGTAATTATAGGGAATCAATTGTTTGGTATGCTAAAGTATTGGATAATCCAGAAATTAAAAATAATCGACAACTTCAATTAAAAACAAGAGAGCAATGGAGGTTGGCAAAAGAACAACATGACCAACAAAAAAATGCAGTATAAGCAGAAGGTTTTTTATATAGATAAAGTTAAAGTTGAGGGACTTCATTTATGGATTGCGTCTACAGAAAAAGGTTTGGCTCTTATTGAGTTTGATGTTGAAGAAGAAGAGTTTGTAAAAATTATTGAAAAAAACTTTGGTAATGTAGATGTGATTAAAGACCCACAAATCAATAAACCTTATAAAAATGGAATTATTGATTATTTCCTGGGAAAAACGACAAATTTTACAGTAAACTTAGATTTATATGGGACAGAATTTCAAAAAAAGGTGTGGCAAGCCCTTATGGAGATTCCCTACGGAGTCACCGTCAGTTATAAAGACATTGCCATTAAAATTAACAACCCTAAAGCCATGAGGGCAGTTGGAATGGCAAATAATAAAAATAAAATTCCTATTATTATTCCATGTCACCGAGTTGTTGGAGCAGATGGTAACCTAGTGGGATATGGTGGTGGTTTACACATAAAGGAGCAACTTTTACAGTTAGAAGGTTGTGAGATAAAAGATAAAAAAATAGTTAAATAGAAATTATAACACCCCCCTTTTCTATGCATGAGGAAAAGGGGGGTGTTTGTGACTAATCAAAATTAAAATTAATAAAAGCCATCAAGTAATAAAATTTTAGATGGCTTTATATTTTTTATTAGATTCTATAAGTTGTATATCAATATTTAAAATGATTCTTGTTCATTTGCCCCCAACCTTTGCATAAATTATAAATAAAACAGAAATAAGCAAGGAGGGAATAATGTGAAGACAGCCTCAAAAAATCCAATCATTTTCTTGCCAGGGTTAATGGGCTCTATGGGGGGAGAAATGATACAAGGTTTAGGAACATGGAGTTTTGGTATTGCAAAATGGGTGTATGAACCATTAATTGATGGTTTAGAAAATATTGGTTATAGAAGAGACCAAAACCTTTTTATATGTTACTATGATTGGAGAAAAGGAATAGAAGAAATTGTAGAAGAATATCTCATTCCAATTGTAGATAAAGCTAGAAAAAAGTTTCCACATCAAACCATTGATATATTGTGTCATAGTATGGGAGGAATCGTAGCAAGACAATATCTTCAAGGTGACTCATATAAAGGCAATGTAGAACGATTAGTTATGATGGGTACCCCCAATAGAGGCTCTATAGATGCCTATTACCTGTGGAGTACAGGAACATTGGTTCCAGCAAGAAAAAAAACATTACTTAAAATCCTTTATCGTGGGTATATTTGGATGTTAACCAAGATGTTACATATTCCGATAGGTAGTAAAGATATTGAAAAACTACACCAACACTTTAGAGGTTTGGCAGATTTAATCCCTTCAAATAATTATGGAGACTTCCTTTGTATTGAAGAAGAACATGAAGAATGGATAAGAATACCAAGAAGATACATGAAATATAATAACCATAAATTAGACAAACTAAATAACGATATGCAAAGGTTAAAGAATGCTGTAAAGGAAATACACTGCTTTGCAGGTATGGGTTATGAAACAAATCATCTATTGGTACTTAATAGAGAACAATTGATGAAATATAATCAAGAAGTAATACAAGATGTGTTAACCACAATTAGAGGAGATAATAGCGTAACATTAGAGAGTGCCAGTATAGATGGATTTCATAATACCATTATTCCCACCACCCATAGGGGAATTGTTAAGGGTTGCCTACCTTATATCACAAGACTGTATGGTGTAAATATAGAAGAAGTAGAAACATCCACTAACGAAGAACTGGAAGAAACATTACATATCATATTTAAAGGAGATATTGAGTTTTCGTTAGAGTTGGAAAATAAATCATTTATGAGCTACGAAGGAAAAAGAGTTATAACGGTAAATGAATACCTTAAAGAGGACTATATTAACAGTTTTAGTTGGGTGGGAATAAAAAATGTTCCCAAGGGCTTATATTCATTAAAGTTGAGTAGTGCTGTAACACAAAATGTAAGCATATTGGTAATGTCAACATCGGTAGAAGAAGAGTATAGTGATGAAATTTCTTATTTAAAAAATCAACCTATTATTCAATTTAAAATAGAATGAGAATAGTAGGTTTCAAATTACTTAAGGAAAAGGCATTGCTAATTAAGCTATATTTTGGTATGATTAATTGGAACTAAATAAAAAAGTATAGTGATGGTGCTACTATTAGCTTAATAGAGAAAGTGGTTAAATTCCACTACAGCCCCCGCTACTGTAAGTAAGGACGAACGCAATAATAACCACTGATTACCCATCGGGAAGGGATTGCAAGTAGGAGGAATTACGAGTCAGGAGACCTGCCGACACTACATTAAACAACCTTCGGAGGGAAGGCGTGTTTCACTTGCGAATTTCCACCCCTGCCCTAGGTTTACTATGGTGGGGGTTTTTATTTTGAAACAACCCTTGCAAATTGAAGGTTAACGATATGAGAGGTGATTTATGAGTCAACAAGTTTTAACATTGGTAACTGGAGGGGCAAGAAGTGGTAAAAGTAGTTTTGCAGAATCCCTTTTATTACAGGACTGTAAACAGGTTTTGTATATCGCCACTGCCCAAGCCTTTGATAAAGAAATGAAGGATAGAATTAATAAACATCAGTTGAGTAGACCAAAAGAGTGGCTTACTTATGAGGGGTATAAAAATCTTAAAGAAGAGTTGACACCCTATTCAACGGAAATAGATGGTATAATTTTAGATTGTGTAACCATTATGATTACAAATCTATTACTAGAACATCAGGTGGATTGGGTCAAGGTTGATCATCAAAAAATAGATGAGATGGAAGTAGCAATCTTTAAAGAATTTAACCAACTGGTGGATTACGCAAAGTCTTCTGGTATAAAGGTAGTCTTGGTTACAAATGAAGTGGGACTAGGCATTGTACCAATAGATCGATTAACTAGAATATTTAGAGATATTGCAGGAAGAATTAATCAGTTTCTTGCGAAAGAAGCCAATGAAGTTTATTTTGTCACCTGTGGTATACCGAATAGAATAAAGTGAAGGGTGGAATACAGATGAAAAAGTTAGAAGTGGGATTAATACATATCTACACAGGAGATGGAAAGGGAAAGACCACCGCTGCATTAGGACAAGGAACAAGAACATCTGGTGGAGGCTATAAAGTATTAATGACACAATTTTTAAAGGGTGATGATACTGGCGAACTTCACAGTATAGAAAAACTATCACCAAATTTTCAAATAAAACGATTCGCAGGTATTCAAAAATTTTATAGAAATTTAGATGAAGAAGGAAGACAACAGGTAGCAAAGGAAGTTAAAGAAGGACTAGCCTATATTAAAGAAGCGTTAAAAGAAGAACGCTATAATTTAATTATTATGGATGAAATCATGGCTGTTTTGTCCAATGAAATAATAAAAGTAGAAGATGTTATTACTTTATTAAAAAGTAAGCCACCACATGTGGAAATGATCTTAACAGGTCGAAATGCACCTAAAGAATTGGTGGAATTAGCAGACTATGTTACCGAAATGAAAATGATTAAACATCCTTTTGAAAAAGGAATTTATGCTAGAAAAGGGATCGAAAGTTAATGAATCGGCTTATAGGTACAATGCAGTTTTTAACCCGTATTACCATTAATAAAGAACTGCCCTTTGATGAAGACTTTCAAAAAGGAATAGTTTATTTTCCCATAATAGGACTTATATTAGGGGCAATATTGGTGTCTTTCTATTATTTATTATCTTTTGTTTTTCCTACTTCGTTGGTGGCACTCTTAACAGTGGTATTACATATTATTTTAACGGGGGGGCTTCATTTAGACGGATTAGGAGACACCTTTGATGGACTTTATAGCAATAGATCGAAGGAAAGAATTTTAGAAATAATGAAGGACAGTAGGTTAGGAACAAATGCACTTTTAGCAATAATTGTGGTTGTTGCTATTAAAGTTGTAGGTCTTCAAAATCTTCAATCCTATCAGGTATACATGGCTTTGTTATTAATGCCAGTTATGGGAAGACAAGCCTTAGTATTGGCTTGTTATAATGTGCCCTATGCTAGAAAAGAAGGAATGGGAAATATTTATATTGGTAAAGTTGATAAGAGACAGTTATGGATAACCATTACTACAACAACTATTCTTAGTATACTAGACATTAAAAGTTTACTATTTATACCTATTTTATGGATATTTACATCTTGGTTCAAAAAGAGCACAAAAAAAATTATTGGTGGAATGACAGGGGATACCGTTGGGGCACTTTGTGAGATTTCCGAGGCAATATATCTTATATATTTATTAATACAAATTCGATAATGTAGGAGTTTTATTATGGTAAAAATTTATTTAGTTAGACATGGTGAAACTGAGGATAATAGAAATCATCAATTATGCGGTTGGTCTAATCCACCTTTAAATGAAAAAGGAAGACAACAGGCACAAAAACTTGCTTTGTTCTTAAAAAACCAATCCTTTGATGCCATCTACACCAGTGGATTAAAAAGAACTGATGAAACAGCCAAACTAATAACCCAAGTAAAAGAAGGAAGTATTAGTTTTATGGAAGAATTAAGGGAGCTTCATTTTGGAGATTTTGAAGGGGATACCATGATCAACATGGAAAAAAAACACCCTAAACTTTATCAACAAATGAGGGACGACTTCATCGGTTTTCGTTTTCCTAATGGAGAAAGCTTGTCGGACATGCACCATAGAGTTACTACGGCCATTGAGGAGTTAATTGCTAAACATAAGGATGAAGAAATACTATTGGTGGTCCATTCTGGTGTAATTAGGTCAATTATTGCCCAATTAATTACAGGAGACATTAAAAAACATTGGAACTTTAAAATAGAACATTGTAGCGTTTCCATCATTGAAGCCTATGAAGATTTCAACTTACTATCTAAATTAAATGAAACCAGTTTTTTATTATAGTTAAAACAAGGGTTATATATTAAAAATAAAATTAAATAATACACCCTAATAATTCAAACTTATACATACTAATAAACCTAAGGAGGAAAAACGTAAATGAACAAAAAATGGTTAGTTTTATTAATGGCATTAATTATGGTAACATCCCTTTTAGCTGGATGTACAGAAAAACAAGAAGTGGTGGAAACTGATAAGGTGGAAGTTGTGGAGGAAGTAAGTTTTCCTTTAATGATTGTAGATGGTTTAGGTAATGAAGTAACTATAGAAAAGAAACCAGAAAAAATTGTATCAATTGCACCAAGTCAGACAGAAATTTTATTTGCATTAGGGTTAGAAAATAGAATTATTGCTGTTTCAGATTACTGCGATTACCCTGTAGCAGCCCTTGAAAAAGAAAAGGTAGGAAGTTCTTGGACAACCAACACTGAAAGAATTATTGAATTAGAGCCAGATTTAGTGTTTGTTTATGGAGAAGGTCAACCAGAAGCAATGGAACAATTAGCAGCGGTAGGAATTACTATTGTAAGATATATGCCAGAAACTGTGGATGCTATTTTTGAAACCATTTCAGCTACTGGAAAAATTACTGGAGAAGAAGCAGCAGCAGCGAAGTTAGTTAAAGAAATGGAAGAAAAAAGAGATGCTATTGTTAATAAATTAAAAGACCAACCAAAGGTAAAAGTATTCTATCAAGTATGGGATGAACCATTGATGACAGCAGGACCTGGTTCTTTTATTGATGAATTAATTCAATTGGCAGGAGGAGAAAACATAGCTGCCGATGCAGAAGGGGCTTGGCCTATGTATAGTGTTGAAGCGCTAGTGGAAAAGAATCCTGAAGTATTTCTAGCACCAGCCCATGTAGGTGAAAATATGAATTTAACAGCAGAAGAACAAGTGGTATTAATTGATACTATTAAAGCTAGACCTGGTTTTGATCAAATTAGTGCAGTGATCAATAACCGTGTAGAATTACTAGAACCAAATATTGTTTCAAGACCAGGGGCAAGAATTATTGATGCTTTAGAATTACTGGCTAAAACAATACATCCAGAATTATTTTAATAATTGACTCCCGTCTGATTGTAGACGGGATTTCGTCTATGGAGGAAAACAATGGGTAATAAACTTAAAAGTCCTAGAAACTTACTAATCATTTTTACTTTATTATTTGGTGTTGTAGTGGTAGCTTCAATCTCTGGTGCCGCCAATATCACTGCAATTAATAGCATTAAAATAATCCTAAGTAGATTACCTTTTGTGGGAAGTAACATTGATCTTTCAAATATCCCCAACTCCCATAGGGCAATCATTTTAAACATTAGACTACCAAGGATATTATTGGCTTTTTTCGTAGGCTATGGGTTATCTATTGTGGGGGTGGCAATGCAAGGATTATTAAAAAATCCGATGGCAGACCCATTTATTATGGGAACTTCGTCTGGGGCTGCGTTGGGAGCTGCCATTGCCATATTAATGAAATTCAATCTAGTGGTGTTTGGAGTAGGGATTGTTTCTGTGTTTGCCTTTATTGGAGCGTTGTTGGCAACCTTCATTGTGTATCAGTTGGCAAAAGTAAAATCAAAAGTTCCAGTTACCACATTATTGTTGGCTGGGATAGCAGTAGGGCAATTCTTCACCGCCATTATGTCTTTTATTATGGTAATCTCCTCTAAAGATGTTACCAGTATTGTTTTTTGGACGATGGGAAGTTTCGCATCAAGAGGGTGGAGTCACCTACAGGTGGCGGTTTTACCAATATTAATAGGAACAATTATAATTTATATCTTTGCAAAGGATTTAAATATTTTATTATTGGGAGAAACCACAGCTCAAAATACAGGGGTGGAAGTGGAAAAGGTGAAGGGAATTATTTTAACCATTAGTGCTTTAATAACAGCCTTTGCAGTTTCAGTCAGTGGAATTATTGGCTTTGTGGGATTAATTATTCCCCATATCGTTAGAATGCTTATAGGTCCAGACCATAGAGTTTTGATACCTGCCAGTGGTATATTAGGTGGTATATTTTTAATTTTGGCAGACACTTTAGCAAGAACAATGATCTCACCTACAGAAATACCAGTGGGAATAATTACTGCTTTATCAGGGGGACCCTTCTTTATCTACCTTTTGAGAAAATCTAAAAGTACAATCTAATTTGGGGGAGTAGTATGGAACATTCAATATCAACTAAAGCCATCACATTTAAATATGATGAGAGTACCATCATCGACTGTCTAGATTTTCAAGTGAAGAGGGGTTCTTTTATCACCATTATTGGACCTAATGGATCGGGTAAGTCAACCTTGTTAAAACTAATGGCTGCTAATCTATCATGTTATGAAGGAACTGTTTTAATTAATAACCGAGGTTTAAACACTTATAAAATGAAGGAGTTAGCTAAGGAAATGGCTGTTGTACCGCAAGATACCAGTGTTTCCTATGACTTTGACGTGTATGACATTGTCTTAATGGGAAGAAACCCCCATCTAAAAAGATTTCAAAAAGAAAGTGAAGTTGATTTTCAAATTGTTAAAGAAGCAATGGAGCAGACGGATACATTGCATTTAAAAGATCGAAAAATCAATGAAATTAGTGGAGGAGAAAGGCAACGGGTAATAATTGCTAGAGCATTAGCCCAACAGTCTAAAATAATACTTTTAGATGAGCCTACTTCCTCCCTAGACATACATCATCAGTTAGAAGTGTTGGAACTATTGAAAAGATTAAACAAAGAAAAAAAAGTTACTATAATAGCAGTGTTACATGATATGAACCTAGCAGCGAGATATAGTCAAGAGATACTCTTGCTTCATCATGGTAAAATGCTCACTATGGGTAAAACAGAAGAAGTAATGACAGTGGAAAACTTACAACAGGCATATCAAATGGAAATGATTATTCAAAGGAATACTTACACTAAAGCATTGGAGGTTATTCCATTAGCTGTAAAAAAGAGATGGAAATAGGTTAAGAACTTGTGAAAAAGGTTTATACGGGATTTTTTCAAAGGAATTAATGGAAAAATTGGAGGAGTAAATATGGGATTACGAAAAAACATTATGATGCAGGGAACAGCTTCATCGGTGGGAAAAAGTTTATTGACAGCTGCCCTATGTAGAGTTTTATATGAAGATGGATATAGTGTTGCACCCTTTAAATCACAAAATATGGCTTTGAATTCCTTTATTACTGACGAGGGAATGGAAATGGGACGGGCTCAAGTAATGCAGGCAGAAGCAGCCAATATTAAGCCCCATGTATTAATGAATCCAATTTTATTGAAGCCATCAGCTGACACAGCAGCACAGGTAATTATTAAAGGCAAAGTTCACGGAAATATGACAGCAGTTAATTACCATCAATTTAAACCTCAACTGAAAGAGATGTTAAAAGAAGTTTTTGACACGTTATCTGAAAGCTATGATATTGTAGTGTTGGAGGGGGCGGGAAGTCCTGCTGAAATTAATTTAATGGAAAATGATGTAGTAAATATGGGGATGGCAGAAATAGCAGATTCACCTGTGTTACTCATTGGAGATATTGATCGAGGTGGGGTTTTTGCATCCCTTTACGGAACTGTAATGTTGTTGGGGGAACATAGGAAGCGAGTTAAAGGAATAATTATTAATAAGTTTAGGGGAGACAAAAAGATATTAGAGCCAGGGCTAAAGATGTTGGAAGAATTGACAGGTCTACCTGTTTTAGGTGTAATACCCTATGGTGATTTTAATATTGAAGACGAAGACAGTGTAACAGAAAGGTTTAATCAACGGATAAATGGAGTAGCAAAAATTAATATAGACATAATACATCTTCCTCATATTTCTAATTTTACAGATTTTCACATTCTTGAAACCTTTCCAGAAATCCAAATTCGTTATGTGAAGGGAAAAGATAAAATTGAAAATCCAGATATGATTATTATTCCTGGTTCTAAAAACACAATAGCAGATTTAAAATTTATTAGAGAAAGTGGCATAGAAAAAGAAATATTACAAGCTTATAAAAGAGGTAGTTTTGTTTTTGGTATTTGTGGTGGCTATCAAATTTTAGGAAAAAAAATAATGGATCCCAATGGTGTAGAAAGTACTATAGGAGAAATAAGAGGGTTAGGACTATTAGATATTGAAACTATTTTTGAAGGTGAAAAGATCACCACCCAAGTAGAAGCAACTATTTCTAAAAACACTCTACCTTTCTTAAATGCAGAGAAAGACTTTTACATAAAAGGGTATGAAATACATATGGGAAGAACCCTTTTAGGGGAAACTGCAAAACCCTTTATAACTATCACCAGTAAATTAGGAGAAGGGGTAAGTTATGATGATGGAGCAGTTAATGAAAATAAGCAGGTGGTGGGAACTTATTTACATGGGGTATTTGATCAATTAGAATTTACAAAGGGAATAATAAATTTTCTATTAGAAAAAAAGGGATTAGATACTATAAATGAAACAAGCCAAATTTCTTTAGAAGAATATAAGAATAGGGAATATGATAAATTAGCGAAGGTTTTTAGAGAAAATGTTAATATGGAAAAAATATATGAAATATTAGGTGAAGGGCAATGATGGTTTTATTAGGGGGATATTTACTAGACTTGTTATTGGGAGACCCACAAGGGTTTCCCCATCCAGTTCGGTATATTGGTGGACTTATCAATTATTTAGAAAAGTTTTTATATATAAGGAAAGAACCCAATAAATTGCTTTTAGCAGGAGGATGTTTAACTACAATGGTGGTATTAATAAGTTATTTTGTAACTTACGGTATCATAAAATTGATGACATTACTACATCCATTGCTGGGAATAATGATTTCAGTTATTTTAGCCTATACAATTTTAGCAACTAGAAGTCTACATAAAGAAAGTGAAAAGGTGTTAATTCAATTAAAAAATAATAATATAACGGAAGCCAGACGGTACTTATCCTACATTGTAAGTAGAGATACCACCCAGTTAAATGAGAGGGAAATTGTAAGGGGAACGGTAGAAACTATTGGTGAAAATATTTCTGATGGTATTATTGCTCCGTTATTTTATTTGCTTTTAGGAGGAGTTCCATTGGCAATGGCATATAAAGCCATTAATACCTTAGATTCAATGGTAGGTTATAAAAATGAAAAATACCTGTATTTTGGACGTGCTTCAGCTAAGTTAGATGATTTAGTGAATTATATTCCCGCAAGACTAACGGTGATTTTTATTACAATGGCAGCAATTATTATAGGAAAAAATGGTGTTCAGTCCTTTAAAACAGCCCTAAAAGATGGAAGAAATCATAATAGTCCCAATTCTGGTTTTCCAGAGGCTTCTGTTGCTGGGGCTTTAGGAATTCAATTGGGGGGAAATAATCAATACTTTGGTAAAATAGTAGAGAAGCCCACCATAGGCATAGACATAAATCCATTAAAACAAGAACATATTTTAGAAACAATAAACTTAATGTATGCTACATCTGCTGTGGCGGTTATAATCTTTTCATTTACTGCACTAGTTTTGGGGGTGAAATAATGACCCACGGGGGTAATTTATTTGAAATACAAAGACAATATGGAGTAGATAGAAATGGATTATTGGATTATAGTGCCAATATTAATCCCTTAGGAGTACCTAATTCGTTAAGGAAGATTATGATGGAGGCAATGGATGACTTGGTGAATTATCCAGATATTCATTATACTGATTTAAAAAATGCCATTGGGGAAAAGTATAAAGTGACTGTAGATAATATTTATGTTGGAAATGGTGGCGTTCAAGTCATTTTTGACTTTATTAATGCTGTAAAGCCTGAAAAAAGCTTGGTGGTTTATCCTACATTTGTTGAGTATGAAAGGGCATTAAAAGCTGTTGGAAGTGAGATTAAAACATATCTCTTAAATGAAGATAACGACTTTAAGTTACATATTGACGAATTAATTAACGAAATAGATGAAACATTAGATATGGTGGTGTTATGTAACCCAAATAATCCTACGGGTACATTAATTGAAAGAGAATTTTTTGAAAAACTGTTAATAAAATGTCAAGAAAAAGAGGTTTTTTTAATGGTTGATGAAGCTTTTATGGATTTTGTCCATGAAGGGGAAGAGAAAACACTGCTTACATTAAGTGAAAAATATGAATACTTAATGGTAACCCGATCTTTTACAAAATTTTATGGTATTCCAGGTTTAAGGTTAGGTTTTGGTGTATGTTGCCATATAAAGATTAAACAGAAATTAACACAGTTAGCCATACCCTGGACTGTTAATACCTTTGCCAGTTATTTTGGTAAAGTATTATTAACAGATCAAGAATATGAAAGAAAAACCCTACAATGGCTTAGGGAAGAAACCCCAAGGTTTGTTAATGAATTAGAGAAAACAGGGCTTTTTAAAGTGTATCAACCATCTGTAAATTACATACTCATGAAATTACTACCTAAAAACATAGAGGTAAATCAATTGAGGGAAAAGTTGATACAGGAAGGGGTATTAATTAGAGATTGTAGTAATTTTAAAGGATTAAGTAACCGTTTCATTAGGATAGCCATTAAAGACACTGGTTCTAATCAACAATTATTGGATGCAATAAATAAAGTCATTGTAGGTTTAGATAATTCCCTATGAATAATTATAGACGTAATGAAACCCAGCGGGGCATATATATAGATAAATGACGGCTGGGTTATAGTAACAAAAAATTATGTTTTTTATCAATTGTAGTAATTATGATGTTTACATATCAGTACATTCGGGGCAAACTCCATAAAAGCAAAGTTGTTGTTTGGTAATTTTATAGTGCTTCATTTCCTCTACAGCACTAGATAATTCCATAAAAGATTCATCTTCTAAATCTTCAACTTTATGACATTTTGTACAAACCACATGGGGATGACTTTTTGCATTATAATCATATCTAAAACTGTTTTCTCCAATATTAATTACTTGAATAAGTCCTAATTCTGCAAAAAGTTCTAAAGATTTGTATACCGTAGCTAAACTGATTGTAGGGTAAGTAGGTGCTAATTTGTTATATATAGCCTCTGCATTAGGATGATCAAAATTATCTTGTAATACATTGTAAACTGCAATTCTTTGGGGGGTTATTTTACAGCTTCCACCTTTTAAAACTTTTATTAACGTTTCCATTTATTCACCACCTAAAAAAATAAAAATTATTATTTACTATCTTATTTTCATTATAGAATAATGTTAATAAATTGTCAATTACAGCTTTCAAAATTAGACAAAAAATTACAAAAAATTCACTTTTTCAGGAGGTTATTTATGAAATATAAATTAGTTGTATTAGATATGGACGGCACACTATTGAATAGCAATAATGAAATAAGCGATAAGAATCACAAGGTATTGAAGGAAACTGTAGAAAGAGGTATTAATGTAGCTATAGCAACAGGTAGAATTTTTACTTCTGCAAGGGGTTATGCACAGTTATTAGGTATTGAAACCCCCATCATAGCCTGTAATGGTGCATTAATTAGAAATCATATAACCAATGAAGTCATTTATACCAACCAGTTAAATCAAAAAGATGCATTAAGCATTATTGAGGTTTGTAAAAAACATGGAGTCTATTTTCACTTCTATGACCAAGAAAAATTATATGTAGAAAAACAGCATATTAATTATCTTAAAGAACACTATTGGGGTGATCGAAAAAGAATAAGTGAAGATATTACCTTTGAGTTGGTGGAGGATGCTAATGAATATCTATTGAACAGTGATATAGAGTTACTAAAATTTGTATTGGTGGATGATGAACCTCAAAAACTGATTAACATTAAAGAAGAATTGAAACAGATTCCAACTATTGAAGTTGATAAGTCATGGCACAATAATTTAGAAATTATGAATAAAGGTGTTTCTAAAGGTCAAGCAATTAGTCAACTGAAGGATATGTTAGGGATTAAAAAGGAAGAAATTATATCCTTTGGAGATAACTACAACGATCTATCTATGAAGGACTATTCTGGTGCATTCGTTGCTATGGGCAACAGCGAAGAAGAAATAAAACAAGTAGCTACATTTGTTACCAGCAGTAATAATGAAGATGGTGTTGCAGAGGGCATAGTCAAATATGTGTTTTATAGATTATAAATAAATACTATTGAGATAAAAGGTTTGTTAAAAGAAATACATACAAGAAATTAACAAAAAAATAATTGCCCCAGCATAGTAAAATATGTCATAATTATAATAAGGGTGGGGGTATTGTTATGATATGGTAATGATGGCGAGGATTGTAAGTAAATAAAGATTTGCAGGCTGTTAAAAGTCGCAAAAATAAAATAAAATTTTTAAAAGGAGGATCATATGTTTAAGAACTTTAAAAAACTAGGATGTCTTTTGATGGTGTTAACAATTCTTATTGGAATGGTTGCACCGATGAACACTGTTTTTGCAGCTGGTGAAACAACTACAGTTGTTAGCTCGAAAGAAATTATTTTATCTACAACAAGTGAAGCTTCAGAGGAGTTAAGTAATAAAACAGTTGATATTCTTACATTCAACGATTTCCACGGGAGTTTAGCAGAGGATGTTAGACAAGGAAGAAATGCTGGTATGGCTAAGTTAGTAGCTGCTGTTAGAGAAGCTAGTAAAAAGAACCCAAATACCCTTATTGTTGCAGGTGGAGATAATTATCAAGGTAGCGCATTATCTAATCTTACTTATGGTGCTCCTGTTTCTGCTATGATGAAGGCAATGGGAGTAACTGCATCGGCAGTTGGAAACCATGAATTTGACTGGGGAGCAGAATTATTAGAGCAATGGGCTAAAGATGGAGATTTTGAATTTTTAGCAGCAAATATCATCGATAAAGCCACAGGTCAACCTGTTACATATGCAAAACCTTATATGGTTGTAGAAAAAGGCGGAATTAAAGTTGCATTCATTGGACTTGCTCACCCTAATACTTCTACTTTAACAAAAAGAGAGCATGTGGCTGGTGTAGAATTTACTGATCCAGTAAAGGCAGCACAAAAATGGGTTGATTACTTAAAGGCTGGTAGCGCTAAAGAAGGTACGCCAGATGTTATTATTGCATTAACCCATATAGATTCCAATCAAAACAGTGAAACCAAAGAAATAACTGGTGGAGTAGCAACGTTAGCTAAAGAAGTAGTTGGCTTAGATGCCATTGTTTCTGGACATAGCCATAGGGTTGTTGCAGGTAAGGTTAATGGAGTTGCCATTGTTCAAGCAGGTGCTAATGGAAGAGAATTTGGTAAATTGTCCATTAATTTAGATGAAAATGGAAAAGTAACTGGCATTACCCCTTCAATTGATGCTATTGCCATGAGAAAAAGTGATATTATCAATGACGGTGAAGCTGAAAAATTATACAATGAATTTAATCAAAAAGTGGAACCAATTTTAGGTGAAGTATTAGGAAATGCTACAGGAGAATTTACCCATGATAGAAGTCAACCTAATGTATCGCTTTTAGGTAAGTGGGCTGCTGAAGTAATGAGAAAAAAGACTAATGTACAAGTTGGTATTCAAAACGGTGGTGGATTAAGAAGAACATTGGCTGAAGGAAAAATCACAATGGGAGATTTATACGAAATCATGCCATTTGATAATGCCCTTGTTACGATGGAATTGCCAGGAGAAGATTTATTAAAGGCAATTGATCATGGTATTATGAATCCAAATATTACAGATGGACAATTTGCAGGAGTAAAGGTTGTTTTTGATAAAGATAAAGAATTTGGTAATCGAATTGTTGCCATTACATTAGAAGACGGTACTCCAATAAAAGTAGGAGAATACTACACTGTAGTTGTACCAGATTTCATCTTTGATGGTGGAGATAACTATAATTTTAAAAATGCTAGAAATGTTGTTAATACCTATATACCAGTTCGTGATATGTTGGTTGAAGCGATAAAAGAAGCGAAGGTATTAACTCCAGAACCTGTAACTTATATTGTTGAAAAGTCTGAATATGTACCAGTGCAACAACCTGTAGTAGAAGAGCCAAAGAAGGAAGTTGTAAAGGAAGAGCCTAAACAAGAGGTTGTTAAGGTAGAACCTAAACAAGAAGAACCAAAGATGGAAGTTGTAAAAGAAGAGCCTGTTAAGAAAGAACCAACAATCTACATTGTAAAACCTGGTGATGTTCTTTCTAGAATTGCTAAGTTTTTCAATACAACTTATCAAAAGTTAGCAGAGTTCAATGGAATTAAGAATCCTAATTTAATTTTCCCAGGACAAAAAATTCTTATACCTGTACAATAATAATTAAATAAAATATAATTATATTAGAGCGCTTTGTTCAGTAAGGACAAAGCGTTTTTAATATTGATTATAATAGTAAAAGAGGGATGGAATATGAAGTTTAAAAAGTTAATGGTTTGTATACTAATATCATTTTTGTTGATTAATTTAATAGGTTATAATTATTCATTTGCCAGCCAAACCACATATCAAGAAGAGTTAACAAAACATTATGAAAAACAGATGGAAAGACCAGACTACACCACTGTAAAGGCAAAGGTAATTGAAATTCCCTATGATGACACAGATGTAGATAAACCAGATGTAGAGCCATTATTAGATGTAAGGTACCAGCACCTTGAAATTAAGATTATTACAGGTCCCCATAAGGGAGAAGTCTATGTAATAAGAAATACAATTGAAATGATTACTCCCTATAAGTTAATAGTAAAAAAGGGTGACACTGTATTATTAAATCTTACAGAAGATGAAGAAGGTAAAGTAGTTAATCTACGTTTATACGAAATATCTAGAGAGAATACACTTTTGGTAATTATATTTTTATTTATACTATTAATTATTATTATAGGTGGGGTAAAAGGCGTTAAATCAGTTATTACCTTGGGTTTTACTGCAATTATGATTATTTTTGTTTTTTTGCCACTGGTATTAAAAGGGTGGAATCCAATTGTTTTATCCATTTTCATATGTGGAATTATTGTAACAGTGACATTGCTAATGATTAGTGGAAGAAATAAAAAAACATTAACTGCAATACTCGGGACAATAGGTGGTGTAACAATTGCAGGGATAGTAGCTTTAATAGCTGGACAGACTTCTCGATTAACAGGATTAGGGAATGAAGAAGCCCAGATGTTGGCTTATATCCCTCAACATATGCAGTTGAATTTCAAAGGTTTATTGTTTGCAGGGATTATTATTGGTGCATTAGGAGCAGTAATGGATGTAACAATGTCGGTGGCCTCCGCTATGGGGGAAATTGAAGAGGTTCAACCCAAAATCAGTACAAAAGAATTAATTCGTTCAGGGATGAATATTGGTAAAGATATAATGGGTTCAATGTCAAATACTCTAATTTTAGCCTATGCAGGTGGAGCAATTCATCTTATGTTACTGTTTTTAGCCTTCAAAATGACACCGAGGGAAATTGTTAACCTAGATTTGATGGCATCAGAAATCATTAGAGCAATGGCAGGTAGCATCGGTTTAGTATGTGCTATTCCTTTAACAGCATTTATTGGTGGGACATTAAGAAAAAAACAAGTAAAAAATAAGTAAAATAGAATTGGTATAGGAATCCTCCCAATGGAAAGAAATAAAATAGATATTATTTTAAGGGAGGAATTTATCGTGAAGAGAAGAAGAGTAACTGAACCAATAGTGGCTATTGCTAGAAATAGAAAAGAACAGCAATCCATAGTGGAAGCATTAGATTTATTGCCCATGAATGAACTAATAAAAGCAGAAGACTGTGTTGTTATTACTCCAAACTGGGTTAAGGCTCAACCACCTAATACAGCGGCAGTAGTGGGGCCAGAAACTTTAAGGGAACTAATTCAATATGTTAAAAAGAAAAATCCTAAACGAATTGTGGTGGCAACAGGGTCAGGTGGAGATGAAACAAGTAACGTTTTTAAAGGGATTGGCTATGATGTAGTTATAAATGAAGAAAATGTGGAGTTTATAGATTTGAATTATGGCCCTTACGCAAAACTTTTTTTAGGGCACGAAATTATAAAAGAAACAGAAATTAATCAATTGATTAATGAGATGGATGTTTTAATTAGCTTTACTCAATTAAAGTACCATGAAGAAGCCACTATAAGTGCTTCTATAAAAAACATAGCATTGGGTTGGCCTCCAGCAGAAATTCATGGTTTTCCCAAGAAAACACTGGGAATACATGAAGATTTGCACGGATTCATTGTAGCCATGACTAAAAAAATCCCTACAGATATATCTATTATCAGTGTAGATAAGGCAATGATTGGCACTGGGCCTTCTGATGGAAAGGCGATTAATACAGAGGGATTAGTTATTGCAGCAACCGATGCTGTAGCGGCTGATGCAGTGGGAGGAAGGCTACTGGGATTCTTACCTCAAGCAGTTCAATATATATATAAATTATACCGTGATGGTATAGGGGAGGCAGACCCTAGAAATATTACAATGAAGGGCGTTACATTAGAGGATGCTGAAAAGATATTTTCTGTTGCTGCTTATGGGCAGGAAGTGGTTTTAGATAAAGACAATAAAATAAAAGAGATACACGGTAATCAATAAAACATTAAAAACTTCTGATTTTCCGAAGTTTTAGATGGATGAAAAACCCAAAATCTTTTTAGACACTACAAAGATTCAGCACCCTTACGTATTTATGTATACGTTGCAGTCGCTGAATTTTTTAGTGTCTCGATTATTAGAGTTTTTAATGATCAGTCTATTTTGTTAACTTTATATTTTAGAGGGTATATCTATCAATTATTATATTTTTTTATAATTAGATGTATAAAAAGTTTTGTAAAAAGGCATGATATAATAATATATAATAAATTATATGTCGAAATTAATCACATTTATGTTTACTAAAAAATAAACCATTGGTATAATATTATAGTCAGATTAGTTAATATATAGTAACTTTAATAATTAGGAGGAGGCAAATGATGAATTTAACTTTACAAGATCCAATCGAAAAATTGCTCGAATTATGGTTAAGATACTCTACTGTTAATAAAAACCAAAGTGAAACTAAAGAAGAAGTACGTAGTAATAGAATGGAAATAAAAAATGCTTTAGAGAAAAAAGGTGTTAAAGAAGTTGAAATTTTTGGAATGGAAAACGAAGATTTTATACTGCGTTATTTGTACAAAGGCAATAAACTTTTTAAAAAAGTTTGCCTAAGTGAAAACTAATAGATGTTGAAAGTCTACTTAGAAATGTTTTTTAAAGAAATAACATGATAAATTGCCACTTTTCAACAAGGGAAGTGGTTTTTTATGCTCTATTATAATGATTTGTATTTAATTAAATATTTTTATATAATAAGATGAAGATGAAAAAAGTAAAGAACAATTAAAAAAGTAAAGAACAATTAAAAAAGGAATGCATACCTACGCAGTAAATTCTAAATTTAAAATAATAATAAAATAATGGTAAATAAATAGGATAGAATATAACTATCCTATTTGTTTTAGTAGAAGATCATTACACGAAAGGAGGAATAATATGACAGCAAAAGACCATTCATCTTATAAAGAGGAACTAGAACGATTGGAATACACAAAAGAATATATTAAAAAAACTTTAGGAGCTACAGAAGAGTATAAAAAGTTTTATAAAGATAATATCAAAGATGCAATGATAAATTTAGACTACTTAGATAGTAGTCAAAGTTATATTAATATTTTAATTAATACAAAGTTTATGGAGATGGCAGAACGTAATTTTGATAGCTTAACTAGAGCAAAAGATAAACCTTATTTTGCTAGAATAGATTTTAAATCAAAGGAAAGTAATGAAATAGATAAAATTTATATAGGTAAAACTTCATTATTTAGAGCAGAGGACGATATTCCCCTTATAGTAGACTGGAGGGCACCTATTGCCAATGTTTACTATGAAGGTCGATTAGGAGAGACCACCTATAAAACAGAAAAGTCAACTGAGTCGGGGGAATTACTTTTAAAAAGACAATACTCCATTAATAATGGAGAATTAGAAACTATACTAGATGTAGACATTACAGCAACAGATACATTTTTACAGGCTTCTTTAGCTGCGAATGCTGATAGTCGATTAAAAGACATAGCCTCCACTATTCAGGGAGAACAAAATAGAGTAATAAGGGCAGAGATGGATAGACCTTTAATTGTACAGGGCGTTGCGGGAAGTGGTAAAACCACTATTGCCCTTCATCGAATAGCTTATTTTATATATACTTACGAAAAAACCTTTGATCCAGAAAATTTTATGATTATGGCACCAAATAATCTTTTCATAAATTACATATCAGAAGTATTACCAGAGCTAGGTGTTGAGAAGGTGGTGCAAACAACATTTATAGATTTTACAAAGGAATTAATAGGACCTCCTTTTAAAATAATTAATACCAGTGATAAATTAATGAAATTAATTAATAGGAAGTGTGATTCAAACAAAGAACTGGATTTATTGCAATGGGCTACAGCATATAAAGGTTCTATGGACATGAAGGAACTAATTGATAACTATGTAAAGGATATTGAAATGGCATTTGTACCAGAAGAAGATTTTTGTCTTTTTGATCTGTTAATTGTTTCAAATGAACGCATTAAAAGTATGTTTTTAACTGAGCTTAACTATTTACCCCTTTACAAAAGAATCAATGAAATTAAAAAAACTTTAACTAATCAATTAAAGTACAGAAAAGCTGATATACTAAAAAATTTACAAGAAAAGTATGATAATGAAATTTATAGGTTGAGACGTAAAATGGAGGCATCAGAAGAAAGACGATTGAAACTGGTGGCTTTAATGGAGGAAAGAGATAAAAGTTTAGAGGATACAAAAAAAGAATTTAAAACTGTTATTAAAAAATATTTGTCTAAGTTTCCTTCCCTTAAATTAATAGATTATTATATGGATTTAATGACCAACAAAGAAAAAATTAAACGCTATTCTAATAATAATTTAACAGATGAACAATGTCACTATCTTACCCAAGTAAACAGTGGTTTATTGTTAAAAAATAATATAGAATTGGAGGATATTTCTTCAGTAGTCTATATGAAACACCTTATTTTTGGTTTTACTAAAAAAATAGATGTTAAGAATATTGTTATTGACGAGGCACAAGATTTTAGTCTATTTCAATTTTATGTATTAAAACAAATATTACATACAAATATGTTTACCTTATTAGGAGATTTATCACAAGGGATTCATAGCTATCGAAGTATTCAAAATTGGGAAGAAGTTTTAGAGAAGGTGTTTGATAAAAACAAAAGTAATTATATGACTTTGGTTCAAAGTTATCGTACCACCATTGAAGTAATGAACTTAGCCAATGAAGTAATTAAAAAGCTAAAAAATGATAAGATTGTTTTAGCAAAACCAGTTATTAGACATGGTAACAAGCCACAAGTTAAAGAATTTCTAAATACAGAAGAGCTTATTAGTTCATTAGAAAATAGAATTGAAGAAATGGTAAGTGAAGGGTATAAGTCTGTTGCTTTAATTTGTAAGACGATGGAAGACTGTAATAGGGTTAAAGAAAGGTTAGATAAAAATAACAGATTAAAAGCAAAATTACTGGATGGTAAAGATGATAATTATTCAGCAGGAATAATGTTAGTCCCTTCTTATATAGCAAAGGGTCTGGAATTTGATGTGGTGTTTATTGTAAATCTTGAAGAAAAATATGAAGAATTAGAATTGGACATAAAACTTTTGTATGTGGCAATGACAAGAACATTGCATCAATTATTTGTATTTACAATGGAAGACACAATCCCCATGTTAAAAGATATTAGTGAGGATTTATATGAATAGAAGTTTTATATAATCTGGGATACCTTGAATATACATTGATTTTATGAATAATAATGTTATAATTATGATTAAATATTATATCATATAGTTTAGTAAACCTTTAGGGTGGTGAATGGTGGATATGTTTATTTCTAATCATGGGTATATACTATTATTCTTTTTTTATGGACTAGCTTTTTTTTCAATGGGAATATCGGCCTTACAACAAAGAGTACCTAAAGGCACAAATTTCTTTTTATTAAAATCAATAAGATTATTAGGTTACTTTGGGATTATACATGGTATCACTGAATGGGTTATTATGTTAAGAATTATTAATGTATTCCCAGTTTATCAATTGTTATTAATTGTTATTGCAACCTTCTTAAATTCCCTTTCTTTTGCTTTTCTTTGGGGGTTTGGAGTAAAACTACTGGGGTATAAAGGTAAACACAAAAAAATATTTAATAGATTACCCTGGTTGGTTTTTACAGTTTGGTTTGTTGGTTTTATTATTTCCTACAGTGTGTTTAAGACAGATCGCCTACATTGGTTATTTGTTGAAGATACCACCAGTAGATATTTTATTGGGCTACCAGGGGCGATGATTACTGCTTTAGCTTTATACAAGAACGCCAAGTACTTGTCTAATATAAATTTAAAGGATATAGCCATAAAACTTAATGGAATGTCGATGCTTTTTTTTATTTATGGTGTTTTTGCAGGAGTGATAGTAGAAAAAAGCAACTTTTTGCCTGCCTCCATCATTAATAAAGATCTGTTTTACCAACTATTTAGATTTCCAGTGGAATTGGCTAGAGCTATTTCTGCCACTGGAATTACAGTGCTTTTCATCAGTGCTATAGACATTTTCATATGGGAAACCAACCTAAAAATTGCCATGTTATCTAAGGTACAGTTAATTAGTAAAGAAAGAAAAAAATTAGGTCAAGAGTTACATGATGGAATTATTCAAAACCTATTTGCAACGGGATTACAGGTGGAAAGTTTAATTGATATGGAAACTGATAAAGAAAAGCAAGAAAACTTATTTTATATTAAAAATAATTTAAATGATACAATAGCTCAAGTAAGGGAATTTATAAAAAAAATAGCAACTCAAAATATTAATATTGAAGAGTTAAAGGAAAAACTAATTGAATTAATTACAAACTTTGAAAAAAACAGTGGCATACCAATAGAGTTTAATTATTATGTCTCAGAACTTATTCAAGGGTTTTTATCTAATGAAAAAGTTACTCAATTGTACTATATTATACAGGAAGCAGTGAGTAATGCAATAAAACATTCATCTGCTACAAAAATAACCATAACCATCAATGCCGATATAAAAGATGTGGTTGCCACCATTACAGATAATGGTACTGGCTTTAATCAAGAAGAGACTAGTATTAATGGTCACTATGGATTAATCTCCATGAAGGAGAGGGCAACATCTGTAAATGGTAAATTGATTATAAATAGTAATGAAAAGGGTGCGAAAATATCAATATCAATCCCATGGGAGGATGATGTAAATGGAACAGAAAAGTATTAGACTACTTTTGGTGGATGATCATTCCATTGTTCGTTGGGGAATTAGATCTCTTATTGATAGAACTCCAGGCTTATCTGTTTGTGGAGAGGCTGGGTCGTTAAATGAAGCCTACGAAAAGGTTAAGGAACTTCAACCTGATATAGTTCTTCTGGATATTAAGCTTCCCGACGGTGACGGTACTGCTGGTTGTAGAGAAATAAAAAAAATAAATGAAGCCATTAAGGTAATCATATTAACTGCTTATGCAGAGGATTCTATTGTTTTAGAAACTGTTAAGTCTGGGGCAGATGGATATTTATTGAAAAATATAGAGAGTAAAACCATTATAAAGGCAATTAAAGATGTTATAGCAGGAACTTCTGTTTTAGATGCATCAGTGGTGGGTAAGGTAATGAATGTTGTGAAGCGTAGTGGTGACTCCATAGACAGTTTAACACCACAGGAAGTTAAAATTCTTGAATATATAAGTCAAGGAAAAACCAACAAAGAGATAGGGGATGCCCTCTATATTGCAGAGAAAACGGTAAGAAATAATGTAAGTAGAATAATGAAAAAAATAAATGTAACCAATCGAACAGAAGCTGCCATCTACTGGTCGAGACAAAAGTCCCTAAGATAAGGGACTTTTGTCTTTTTATAGGGACAATTGACAAATATACAACAAACTGTTTTCTTAGTATGATATATCTATAACAAATAACAAGTTTGTAAAAAATTAATATCATATGGAGGGAAAAAATAATGTATAAAAAAAGTTTGATTTTAACAATTGCACTATTATTAGTGGTTTCACTATTTGCTGGATGTGCAAAAGAGGCTGTACAACCAACACCAAAAACAGAAGTCAATAGTGATGTAGTAACAGATGTATTGGTAATAGGTGGTGGTGGAGCTGGTTTAGTATCAGCAATTACCGCAGCTGAAGAAGGTGCAAACGTTATCCTTGTTGAAAAATTGTCAGCTGTTGGAGGAAACACAATTATTTCAGCTACAGGGACTACAGCTTCTGATACAAAAATACATGAAGCAGCAGGTATTACTTTCACTGTTCAAGATCATATTGAGAAAACAATGAAAGAAGGTAAAGATTTACCTAACTTAGAACTAGTTACAATATTAGTGAAAATAGTAATGCTGGATTAGAATGGTTATTATCTTTAGGTTTAGAATATAAGATGCATGAAAAAGAAGCTTGGACACTTGTTCCAGTAGAAGGACACTTTGGGTCATTAATGATTGACGCTTATAAAAAAGAAGCTGCAAAGTATAATAACCTTGAAATTAGAGTTAATACTTCAGCTACTGAATTAGTAGTTGAAGACGGTAAAGTGGTTGGTGCTAAAGTAAAGGGTAAAGACGGAGACTACACAATTAAAGCTAATGCAGTAATATTAGCTACTGGTGGATTAGGAAACGCTCCTGATGTAATTGCAGAATACAATCCTAAATATGCAGGTGGAACTGGTACAATGAGTACACCTGGTCCAACTGGTGACGGTTTAAAAATGGCAACTGCAATTGGTGCAGCTGTAGTAGATATGGAACACCACATGATGAGACCTTTAGCTACTCCAGGATACTGGATTAGAGAGACAGTAATCAGTGATGAAGAAATTGGTGGAATACTTGTAAATAAGGCTGCTGAAAGATTTACTAGTGAAACACAACACAGATGGGACTTAGTACCACAAGTTGCTAGTCAAGAAGGCGGAGTTGCATATGTAATTTTCGATACTGATGTTGCAGAAACCAGCAATGGTAAAGCAGCTGTAAGTAAAGCTAAAATGGTTCAAGCGGACACAATTGAAGAATTAGCAACAAAATTAGGTTTAGACCCAGCAGCTCTTGCAGCTACGGTTGAAGCTTACAATAACGGTGAAGATGAATTTGAAAGAACATCAATGGGTAAAATTACAGTTGCTCCTTTCTACGGAGTACAAGCTGAAGTTGCTTCTCATTTCACAATGGGTGGTTTAGCTTTCAATAAAAATGCTGAGATTTTAAATACAGATGGAAATCCAATCCCAGGATTATATGGAGTTGGTGAAGTTTTAGGTGGATTATACGGAGCTGGACGTGTATATGGTAATGATACAATGGGTAATGTTGTATTCGGTAAGATTGCTGGTAAAAATGCAGCAAAATAATTTAAGTATTAGATAATATCCCCCCTTTTTTTAAAATAGTACATCCGTAACCCTATTGGTTACGGATGTTTTAAATTGCAGATATAGTAAAAAAATTAGAACTGATAAAAGTATCTATATTAAAGGAATAAAAAAATCAGCCATTGCAACGTATAATAAATAAATACGTAAAGATGCTGATTTTTTTTGTGAACAGGATGATAATCGTGGCTAACCAGTGTATATCTACAAAAATCGACAGTTGACAGCCTAAAAGCCCAATGATATAATCAAAATAATTCAAAAACGGTCACAAACAATTAAAAGTAATCAATAACAATTTTAATATTAGCATAACTTACTTAAATATAATCATAGCGATACATTTTCCCAATATCAATGAAGGGAGACGGAGTATGTTTGTAGAAGAACGGAAGGCAAAAATACTACAAATACTAAATACAACGCAACGTATTCAAGTTAATGACTTGACAGAATCACTACAGGTTTCAGAGTCTACAATTAGAAGAGACCTTCAAGACTTAGAACTGGCAGGACTATTAAAAAGAACCCACGGTGGAGCAGTTAAACTAGAACCCACAAGTTTTGAACCAACAATGGACGAAAAAGAACTGACTAATATAGAAGAAAAGATAGATATTGGTAAAAGGGCGGCATCCTTAATTACAGATAACGATACTATAATTTTAGATGCGGGTACAACTACTTTACAAATAGCTAAATTTATCAAAGCTAAAAAAGTCACTGTTTTAACTAATTCTATATTAATTGCATTGGAACTTTCACAAAATAAAGATGTTAGTGTTGTGGTGACGGGAGGACATGTTAGAAAGGAAACCGTTTCCATCGTAGGGCCATTAACTGATAAAATAATACAAAGCTTTAGAGTAGATAAAGTTTTTGTTGGTGCCAATGGTATTACACCACAAGATGGTTGCACAACCCCAAATATGGATGAAGCCCATACAAAAAGGATTATGATAAAATCAGCCAAAGAAATATACATAGTAGCAGATCATAGTAAATTTGGCAATGTGTCTTTTGCAAGATTTGCTAAGTTGGAAGAGATAGATGGCATAATAACCGATGGAAATATTGATAAAAATGTCTTAGAAAAATATACAGCTAATCATATACAGGTTATCTATCGTTAAGGAGGTTAATATGATTACAACAGTAACACTTAATCCAGCAATAGATAAAAGTATTTTCATTGATGGGTTTCAATTAGGAAGAGTGAATAGAGTAAATAAGTCTAGATTAGAAGCTGGGGGAAAAGGAATAAATGTATCAAAAGTGTTAAAGGTTTTAGGGGAAGACTCTATTGCAACGGGGTTTCTTGGTGGAGAGACTGGAACATGGATAGACAATTGCTTAAAGAGTAAAGGTATAAAAACAGATTTTGTTGTGACTAATGAAGAAACAAGAACAAATATACATATAATTGACCATAAAAAGAGTATCATTACAGAGATTAATGATCAGGGAAAGTTACTACAAGATAATTATTTAAAAGAGTTACAAGTAAAAATAAAAAACCTAGCTAAATGTAGTGAAGTAATGGTGTTTTCAGGGAGTTTACCCAGTGAGATGCCAAAAACAACTTATAGAGATTTATTAAAAATTGCTAATGGGTGTGGAAGCAAAACAATACTAGATACAGAGGGCGAAAGTTTACTCTATAGTATCGAGGCAAAACCCTACATGATTAAACCTAATATCCATGAGTTAGAAAATACTTTAAAGGTAAAGTTTGATAATGAAGTAGACATTATTAATCATTGTAAGTCTTTTATAGATAGAGGTGTAACTATTTTAGTAGTATCAATGGGTGAAGAAGGTGCTTTACTAATTACAAAGGATAGTGTACTAAAGGCAGAAAAAATAAAGGTAGAAGTAAATAATACAGTAGGGGCAGGGGATTCCATGGTGGCAACCTTTGCCTATGGCATTAAGAAGGGTTTTGATCTAGAAGAAACTTTTAAGATGGCAATTGCAACAGCCACATTAAGTGTTAGTAAGGAAATAACTTTTTTACATAAAGAAGAAATACAAAGCTATATGAAAAAAGTAAGAATGACTAAGTTAAAATAAAAGGAGAATTTATATGGAAATTAAAGATATTTTGAAACCGAGTCTTATGATATTAGATTTAAAAGCCAACAATAAAGCTTCAGTGGTGGAAGAATTAATTAAACCATTGGTGGTGGAAGGAATTGTGAAGGAAGAGAAAGTTTTTTTAAAAGTTGTTATGGATAGAGAAGAACAGTCAACTACAGGAATCGGAATGGGAATTGCCATCCCCCACGGTAAATCTTCAATGGTGACAACCCCTTCAATAGTTTTTGGAAAATCAAAAACTGGGATTGAATATGAAGCTTTAGATGGTAAACCCAGTCATATTTTCTTTTTGATTGCTGTACCAGAAGACTCTAAAGAGGAACATTTAAAAGTACTTAGTCAATTATCTAGAAAATTAATGAATTCAGAAATAAGAGCAAAATTATTAAATGCAACTACAGCAGAAGATGTTATTAACTCGTTTGACTAAAGTATGGTAAGGGGGACTATTATGAAATTAGTTGCAGTTACTTCTTGTCCTACGGGAATAGCCCACACCTATATGGCGGCAGAGGCACTGGAAAGTGTTGCACGTAAAAAAGGAATTAATATAAAAGTTGAAACACAAGGTTCTATTGGTGTTGAAAATCAATTAACTGAAGGGGATATTGAAGATGCCCATGTTGTAATTATTGCAGCAGGTACAAATATTTCTAAAGAAAGATTTAGTGAAAAGACAGTATTAGAGATACCTATAACAGAGGCTATTAAAGACCCAGAAGGAATTATTGAAAAAGCAATAAATTTAGAGCCTAAAATAAAAAAATTAAATAAAGAAGCTGAAGAAATAAATAAAAAAGAAATTAGTGTGAGTACAGGGCCATATAAACATTTAATGACTGGGGTTTCCTTTATGTTACCATTGGTGGTGGCGGGAGGACTGATAATAGCCCTTTCCTTTATATTTGGTATAGATGCCTTTCAACAGGAAGGGACTTTAGCTGCGGCATTAATGCAAATTGGTGGTGGAGCAGCTTTTACCCTGATGGTACCTGTGCTGGCAGGATACATTGCGTATTCTATTGCAGAACGACCGGGACTGGCTCCTGGTTTAATTGGAGGTATGTTAGCCACTGTAATTGGTGCAGGTTTTTTAGGGGGTATTATAGCAGGCTTTGTTGCAGGTTATACGGTTAGTTACTTAAATAAGGTTATTAAATTACCAAAAGCAATGGAAGGTTTAAAGCCTGTGTTGATTTTACCATTATTATCTACTTTAACAGTTGGCCTATTAATGACTTATGTTATTGGTTTACCATTAAAAAGTATTATGGATGGGTTAACCAGTTGGCTACAACGACTAAGTGGAACAAATGCCATGTTGTTTGGTGGGATATTAGGGTCAATGATGGCTTTTGATATGGGGGGGCCTATTAATAAGGCAGCCTATACTTTTGCCATAGGATTAGGTAGTTCTAATATTTTTCAACCCCAAGCAGTGGTAATGGCAGCTGGAATGACACCTCCTTTAGGTTTGGCTTTAGCAACGGTGTTATTTAAAAAGAAATTTACAAAGGATGAAATTGAAACTGGAAAAGCTGCATGGATAATGGGAATGTCCTTCATAACTGAAGGGGTTATCCCTTTTGCAGTAGCTGACCCCCTAAGGGTAGTTCCTTCTATTGTGATGGGCTCAGCAGTAACAGGGGCTTTATCAATGATGTTTGATGTTACTTTAAGGGCACCCCACGGAGGCGTTTTTATATTACCTATCCCAAATGCAGTAGGAAATTTAGGGGGATATTTAATTTCTATTATAATTGGTACTATAATAACAGCTTTACTTGTAGGTTTTTTCAAGAAAAAGGCAGTTTAGTGAATCATTAATATATATTTAGTTGATATATAATTTATCCTGTCTACAAATAATATTAAAATAGATGTCCTAAGGAAGGATGATGTAAATGTTAATAAAAACTGTTGTTGTTAAGAATAACTCAGGGTTACATGCTAGACCTGCTACAATGGTGGTTAAAGAAGCTTCAAAGTATAGAAGTGAAATTATGATAATAAATGGTACCATAGAAGTTAATGCAAAGAGTATTATGGGTATTATGGCAATGGGAGCAAATAAAGGACAAGAATTAGAATTAAGAATAGATGGTTCAGATGAAAAAGAAGCATTAGAAGCATTAGGGGCTTTGTTTGAAACGAACTTTGATGAATAAAGGGGGCAGAAAAATGTTAAAGGGGATAGGTGCTTCACCTGGAATTGCAATAGGAAAAGTTTTATTGTTAAAAAAAGAAGAACTTAATTTTCAACATATGACAATAACTGATGTTGAAGGAGAGAAAAAAAAGCTACATAAAGCATTGGAAATATCGAAACAACAACTGGAGGAAATAAAAAAAACCTCAACAGAACAACAAAGAAGTATTTTAGATGCTCATGTTATGATATTAGAAGACCCAGAATTAATTAGTAGCGTAGAAGGTAAAATAGATTCTGAAAAGTTGAATGTCGAAGCAGTTCTTGATGAAGTATTAAAAATGTTTATTGCCATCTTTGAAGGTATGGATAATGAATATATGAAGGAAAGGGCTGCTGATATAAGGGATGTAGGTCAGAGGCTAGTGATGAATCTGATGGGAAAAGAACAGCTTAACCTACAAGAATTAAAAGAACCAGTTATTTTAGCAGCCCATGATATTACGCCTTCTGATACAGCTCAAATGGATAGAGAGATGGTATTAGGCTTCATTACCGACATTGGAGGGAGGACATCCCACAGTGCAATTATGGCTAGGTCTATGGAAATTCCTGCTGTTGTAGGGTTAGGAAATATTACAGAAGAAGTTAAAATGGGAGATACTATTATTTTAGATGGAAAAGAAGGAACGATTTTAATTAATCCAGATAGTTCTGTAATAGAAGAATATGCAAAACGTAGAGAAGAAGAAGAAGAAGTAAAAAGAGAGTTAAGAAAATTAGTTAATAGCGATACTGTTTCTAAAGATGGGGTTAAGGTTGAATTAGCCTCTAATATAGGAAACCCAAAAGATGCAAAAAAAGCCCATGAAAATGGTGCAGAGGGAATAGGCTTATATCGTACAGAGTTTTTATATATGGACAGGTCAAGTCTTCCAACAGAAGAAGAACAATTTAAAGCATATAAAGAAGTGTTGGAAATTATGGGAGATCGCCCTGTCGTTATTAGAACATTGGATATTGGTGGAGATAAAGAGTTACCTTACTTAAACTTACCTAAGGAAATGAACCCTTTTCTAGGTTATCGTGCTATTAGAATTTGTTTAGATGAAAAGGAAATCTTTAAAACTCAATTAAGGGCATTGCTAAGGGCAAGTGTGTATGGAAATTTAAAAATTATGTATCCTATGATTTCTTCTGTAGAGGAAGTAAGACAAGCAAATGAAATATTAGAAGAAGTTAAACAAGAACTTAAGGCTGTAAATATCAATTATTCAACTGAAATTGAAGTAGGAATTATGATTGAAATTCCTGCGGCGGCTGTTATTTCAGATATATTAGCAAAGGAAGTAGATTTCTTTAGTATTGGAACAAATGATTTAATACAATACACCACTGCTGTAGATCGTATGAATGAAAAAATTTCTTATTTATATAACCCTTTTAATCCTGCTGTATTAAGATTAATTAAAACAGTTATAGATAACGGACATAAAGCAGGTATTTGGGTGGGTATGTGTGGTGAAGTGGCGGGAGACCAACGCCTAATTCCTATCCTATTGGGTATGGGTTTAGATGAATTTAGTATGAGTGCATCTTCTGTTCTTCCTGCTAGAAAACAAATTCAAGGCTTATGCTATGAAGAAATGAAGGGTATAGCTGAAAAGGTATTAGAAATTAGTACGGCGAAGGAAATAGAAGAATTTGTAAAATTAAACATCTAAGTTTTTATAAATATAATTTTATTTAGTAAATTAAATTTATTATTATTTTAAAAAGCACAGTCTATAACATTTTAAGTTAAGGACTGTGCTTTTTGTGTAATAGATAATTATAACTATACCAATTTTACTTGATGGAATGATTTTTTACCTTTTTTAATCATTAAAGCCCTATCTATAAAGCTGTCTACCGTAATAGCAAGCCCTATATCTGTTACTTTAACTTCATCAATAGCAATGCCTCCTTGTTGAACAAGACGACGGGCTTCACCTCTGGATGGAGCAAGTTCTGTTTTTACTAATAGACCTAAGATGTCCATTCCATCTAATTCTGTTTCAGTTATTTCGGTGGTGGGTACAGAGCCTGCTAAAGGACCTTTGCCAAATAGAGATTTAGCAGCTTCTTGAGCTTTGTTGGCTTCATCTTCTCCATGAACTAATTTAGTTACTTCAAAGGCAAGTATTTCTTTAGCTTTATTAATTTCTGATCCTTCTAAGGAGCTTAATCTTCTTACCTCATCCATTGGTAAGAAAGTTAAGAGGGATAAACATCGTTCAACGTCTTTATCATCAACATTTCTCCAGTATTGGAAAAATTCAAAGGGTGAAGTTTTTTCAGGGTTTAACCAAATAGCTCCATTTTCAGTTTTACCCATTTTTTTACCTTCACTGGTGGTTAGTAGGGTGAAGGTCATACCGTAGGCAGCAGCTCCTTCAACCCGTCTAATTAGGTCAGCACCAGCAATAATATTAGACCATTGATCGTCTCCTCCCAATTGAACACGACAACCATGTCTTCTGTATAGTTCAAGGAAATCGTAACTTTGCATAATCATGTAATTAAATTCTAAGAAGGATAACCCCTTCTCCATACGGCTTTTAAAACATTCTGCTGTTAACATACGATTAACAGAAAAATGTCTGCCAATTTCCCTTAAGAAGGGAACATATTGTAAACCAAGTAGCCAATCTGCATTGTTTACCATAATGGCATTGCCTTCTGAAAAATCTAAAAATCCTTTCGTTTGTTCTAAAAAACAGTTACCATTATGTTGAATTTCTTCTGGGGTTAACATTTTTCTCATGTCGGTTTTTCCACTTGGGTCACCCACCATGGCTGTTCCACCACCAATTAGAAAAATTGGTTTATGACCAGCTCTTTGTAAATGGGCCATAGCAATTACTTGTAAAAAATGCCCCACATGTAGGCTGTCGGCTGTTGGGTCAAAACCAATATAAAAAGTAACTGACTCTTTACCAAATAGTTCTCTAATTTCTTCTTCATGGGTTGTTTGTTGAATAAACCCTCTTTCTTTAAGTACGTCAAAAATATTAGACATAACATAACCTCCCTATAATTAAATTGTTATAAAATAACTAAGTTTATTGAATCCACAAAAATAAAAAAGGGCCTACTCGTCTTATTGAAAGGACGAGGAGACCCGTGGTACCACCTTTATTTGCATATTAAATGCCTCTACCAAGATAACGGATGGGAACCGTCGAAGCTTTTAACTCCGAAACTCCAAAGGGTAATTCATCTTACCATGTACTGTAGATTTTTCATCAGCCAATCTACTTTCTAGGTTGTAACCATGGGGACTACTAATCTTCTTCAACGTTTTTATTATAACTATTAGTACATTTTAACATATGAGTAAGAAGTTTTTCAATAGAAAATTTTTAAAACCTTAAATTAGTTTTACCACTATGAAAGTAAAATATTATCGAATAGAAAATTTTACTTATGTAAACCTTTGCTGTAGTTTAGTATAATAGATTTAGGCTGTTGTTCGGGAAAATAACAAAAGAGAGGGTAATATATGATGAAAAATTATATTGAAGGAATTTATATTAAAATAGCAATAATTACCTTGGCGATTATGACCATAGGTGTATATGTAACTTTTGCTATATTCCCAATTAAGGAGGTAAATCTTCCAATTACAGCAGTTGAAATAGGTAAGGATATAATTCTTGAAAGGGATTATTATTTAGATCAAATGACTGTCTATGCAAATAATCCAACTGTTGGTACCAATCAAGTAAGTTTGAAAGCAGAAGAAGAGAATAAGCAACAAGTGTTGCCAATACAAACTGATAAGTCTAACAATTCTGCTGTTTTGATAGAAAATCAAAATGTAGATGAAGGGCAGAAAACAAATGTAGAAAAACAAACAAAAGATGTAAATTCAGTAGGTCAGGTAAGTATTGTAAATACAGTAGATTCAGTAGACATAACAAATGAGATAAACACAACCAAAGAAGTAACTGAAAAAACAGAAGTAAGTATAGTAAATGCAGTTAGCACAGAGAATGAAGTTAAAGAGCAAAATGAAGTAAATGAAATAAAAGAATTAAACGAAGAAGAAAAAGAGGCAATTGAGGAAAAAGAAACAAAAGAAGTAAATGAACTAAAGGTAGAGAATAAACAACAAAATGCAAAGACTAAGGAAAAAGAGGCAATAATGCAAAAAGATCTTAATTCATATGTACTGGATGTTATTAAAACATATCCTATTGGACTCTACCCCTATTTATTAAATAATGATTTTCAGAACTATAATGGAGTTACTACTAACATAAATTATAAGGGGAAATTGTTATTAAAGGCTCATCCTAGTGGAAACAGAGCAAGTCATTGTTCTGGTATTACATTTGAAGTGTTTTATAAAGCTATGCAGAAACGAAATAAGGAAGTTGGTATATCTACTGACGATTTTAATGGAATGACTTATAATCAATTATACGACTTTGTTTTAATTTGGTATGTTGCCACAGGCAATAAAAGTAGCAATAACATAGCAACTGCTATGGAGAAGTACGGTGTGGGAAAAGAAATTAGTAACTTTGAAGATGCTAGAGCAGGGGATTTTATTGATTTCAGTCGAGAAAACAATACTGGACATACTGGAGTTTTTATAAAGTGGATTAGAGATAACGGGAAGATTGTTGGTGTAAGGTATTGGTCCAGCCAAAATTCAACAAAGGGAATAAATTATAAAGAGGAATACTTTAATATACAAAAAAGAGATGGAAAAAAATATGGTAACTTAATGATAAATCAAGTGTATATTGGTAGGGTTACCTCTATTAATCAATATAAATAACCTGATAATTTAAATTAATAATAATTTTTTGACCTTGTATTAAAGATTGTGTAATTTACAAAAAGAGTATTTCTCAACAAGAGATGTGCTCTTTTTTTCTATAGATTTATAAAATCTACAAAAAATATAGGACTTTTGTAATTGGAAAATAATATCAAAAATGGTACTAGTGATGGATTTTATTGGTAATAAACTAGAGGTATAATAATATTAATCAAACAACAGATGTTGAACAAAGTGTTAATTAAGGTTTATAAAAATTGTACTTTGTTTTTTTAGACACATAAATGGTTAAATTTTGCATATTTTACAAAATAATTAAGTTATACAATATTATAATAAGTGTTATAAAATTTATTAGGAGGTGGTTGCATGAAAAAAATAGTTTTCTATTACATAGTGCTCAACTTCTACTGAAAGATTATGAAAAACTTATGTAAGGTAGGAAACGATGTGTTAAATTAAAAAAATACTAACGAAAAGGGTGGTTATTATGATGAAAAATAAAATTAAAAAAATGGCTATTGTTGCTTCAGCTTTTATGTTATTATCAATTCCAATGTCGTTTGCCAGTGAAGTAGTAGAAAGTAATTTTGATGATGTTCAACCAATGGTGTCACAAATTACTAACAAAATTAATTTTAATAAAGTAAATGTATTTAAAGGTGAAACGCTAACTTATACTGCTGAAGTAGAATTTGGTAATTTTGCAATGACAAATCCATTTACTTCCTGTATGGATATTGCTATTAATTACAACGTGTTTGAAAAACCATCAATAGGTTCCAATAATACGGGACAAACAGTTAGCTACTCTTATTTGTCTTCTGATAGTAAAATTAATGCACCGTCTTGGTCTTGGCAATCTGGTACTAAATGGTTCTATGTACCAAAAACATGGACTGTTTCAGGTACTGCCAAAGTAAGATCAAATTCAGTGGCTTCTGGTAGTAGTTTTGTTGGTCAAAAAGATAAAACTTGGAACTCTTCAGGTTATGATGCATTTGCAACAGTTTATGTAAAATAGTAAATAAATACTAACGCTCAAGTCTTATATTTAATTGAGGCTTGGGCGTTTTATAAAGTATATAGTCTTATGAAAAGGAGATAATAATGTGAAAAATTTAGGGAAATTTATACTATTAACGTTAATTCTATTTATCTCAACTGCATTATTTACCGTAGGCTATTTAGAATACAAAAACATTGGGTACAATAATTGTTTTCAGTACGATTTTATAGTTACTGGACCTATCACAGAAGACGAGTATACTAGTTTCAGTAGTTTAGGTATTGTAAAGGGGGTTTTTGAGACAAGACCTCTATATGTAATGAATAATAATAAAGCAGCTGAAATTTTTAAAGTAACTTATTACAATAATGAAACTGAGACATTGTTACCCTATTCAGAGGAAATAATTTATCATGAGGATGAAAAAAAAATAATTTATAGTGGAATTGATTATATAACTGCTTCAAGTCTTAACGTGAAAATAGGGGATACTCTATTATTGGTTTATGATGAAGCGTTGACTATTCCAATAAAGGTTGATACAATTTTTTACTCGGCAGGAGAATTGACAAGATCTGTTTGGACTAGGTCAGAGGAATTTAAAAATGTTGTAGAGGGTAAAAAATACAATTATACAAAAGTATTTATAAAAGCTAATGAAAATCTTCCTATATTAAAGGAGAAGTTAGAAAAATATATTAATGAAGTAAATAGTGAATTAAACCTCTATTCTAATGATGACTTAGTTAATAATGCTAAATCAAATTTTAAGTCAACTCTAGTATATGTTGTAGTTGCAATCATATTTTCTTTAATAGGTTATTTGTATTTAACTAATATAATTAGTAAAAAACTAATCATATTGAGCTTTATTATATGTAATCTTTCTATACTTTTATTAAAATTAGATTATTTATTTAAGAGTACTTATTATGTAATATTGCTAATTCAATTTGTTATTATTTTATTAAAATTGCTTTTAAAACATAGAACTGAATTAATTCATATGCAAAAAACAAGTTGAATCCTCAAATAAAATTCATATAAAAATTACAATAAAAGTCAGTCTCTTCTCAAATAAAAGGGTACTGGCTTTTACAGCAACGGAGAAAATGGAGTATTCTATTAATACAAAAATGAGACCATAATTTTTATATAGCCTCATTTTCAATATGTTTAATACTTAAATAAAACTAATCTTGCACTATCTCCAGTGCACCAGATTGTTCCATCATTTCTCTTATTCTGTTAGTGTTATGTTTGGATGTTTCCACTGCAACAATAACTCCAGTGTCGCCTTCTAAACCCTTTATTCCACTGGCAAAGGATCGAAACTCTCCTAAACTATCCCTCTCTGTTTTAATAAATGAAATATTTTCAGCAGCTTCTTGAAAACTAGACCATTCTTCATTTTCAGATAGACTACTTACAATCATATCTTTTCTATCTAACCCAGTATTTCTTAAGCTATCAATTAAAGCGCTTACATCCCTTTTGTCGGTAAAACGACATATTAACCTCATTAAATCACCTCCATAGTTAGTATAACCTCTCCATGGAGGGATTATATCCTTCTAACTTTGAATTTTTTTCTTCCCCTCAATTGTAGTTATAGTTTCTCCATTGGGTAGATTTAACATTCTACTTTTAGGTTCAAATATTTTTTGAGCAGCATAAATTCCATGATGACCAGAAAAAATATAACTAACAATACAAGCAATAAAAAAATATTCAATTCCTTTACCATCAAATAATTCAAGTGCCAAAAGAAAGCAGGAAATAGGAGCATTTGACGCACCAGCAAATACTGATATTAAACCTAACGCAGCTAGAAAAGATATAGGCATATTAAAAAAAGGCGCTAATGTATTTCCTAAGGTAGCACCAACAAAGAACAGTGGAATAACTTCTCCACCACGAAAGCCAGTCCCCATCGTTATGGCAGTAAATATTATTTTTGCTAAAAATGCGAAGGGAGGGACTTTCCCTTCAAAGGATCTTTCAACCATTGGTAAACCACGGCCTAGATAATCCCTAGAACCGATAAGGTAGACTAAAGCTAAAATGATTATTCCACCAACAAAACCTCTTAACATTAAATTTTTTAAATATTTCTCTGAATATTGCTTTATGCTGTGTCTTAGTTGGCTGTAAATTACACTAGAGAAACTAAAAATAATAGAAACAATAATAATTTTTAGTATAGTTATGGCTGTTAAGTCTGGTAAACTTTTTATTATAAGATGCTCATGTTCAACTCCCCATGCTGTTGAAACGTAATGACCAACAAAGCTTGAAACAAAACAAGGAACTAAGGCTTCATATTTCATTTTCCCTAAAGAAATCACTTCCATTCCAAAAATTGTCCCTGTTAATGGAGTACCAAAGGCGGAACCAAAACCGCCACTTATGCCACTCATTATTAAAATTCTTTGATCTATTTCATTAACTTTAAAAACACGATTAACAGCTTCGGCTATGCTGGTTCCCATTTGTATTGCCGCCCCTTCTCTACCTGTAGAACCACCAAAAAGGTGGGTAATAAAGGTAGAAATAAATACGATGGGTCCCATTCTTAATGGAATTTTCCCTTGACCATGATGAATATGTTCTAAAATAAGGTCATTTCCTTTACGGGAATTTGCCCCATGATAGCGATATAAGTAGCCAATTACAATACCACCTAGAGGAAGAAGAAAGATTAACATTGGATTATTTTCTCTAGTATCAGTTAAAAAATCATTTGTATTTAATAATAATGTAGATGTAGAGCCCACTAAAATACCTATAATGCTTCCCCAAAAAGTCCATTTAACAAGGGTGGTAATAAATGTAATGTACTTTGTTTTTTCAGTGGGGCTAAAAAATTTATTTATAAGATTTTCCATTTAAGTGCCTCCTTAATAGAGGAATTAAAATTATAATTAATATTTAAATATAATTTTAATTATTAATTATTAAAATCTTGATATAACTGATTATTAAGGGTTAGATATTCTAATCTGCTATTGAGAAATTGTATATGTTTATCCATATCGGACTTCATATTATTAAACATTTGTTTTACCTGTTGATCATCGGTGGAATGGGCCATCATAGCGTAATTGCCCTTGTTAGCTTCACACATTGCAACAGCCTTTTCATAATCACTTTTAACTGTCACTTTTGCATCATCTCCTTTCATCACAGTTAGTTTAACCAATATTTTTATTATTAATGCTTAAGTAAATTAATCTAGTTATCCAGAAACTAAGTGTTAGCTGAATATATATATTATTATAAATAGAAAGTGAATCTTCACTTGTGCTGGTCATTTAATTTTAATAAATAACTGTTTTTAAGAAAAAAAACTGTAGTTTATGGTATAATAACTATATGTGTAACTAATTCTAGAAGGGGTTAAAGCTCCTAATTAGTGCAATGATCTTATGAAGAATCAGAAAGAACTTTGTGAAATTATAATAGAGTACTGTTTTTTTATGAATAGTTTTATTAAACACAATATTAATGAGTATATTTAGTAACGTATATCATTTTTGTAAAGGAAAATACAATTATTTGTCGAATATAAAATTATGTTAATATTCATTATTATCTAAGTAATGTTTAAATTAGCAATTTAAAATTTATTAAAGGATAAAAAGAAAAACAAACATTCTATACTTTTAGTCGTAAATATGACTGTAGGGTGTTGAGGATGTTAGAAGGAGGAACAAAAATGCTATGGGGGATGTAAATTTCAACAACCTTGCCATAAACACCATAAAATGTAAAGCTAATAGCATTTATGAAGATATTTTTGTCTTACCTAAAGATCGACGTGGGTTTGCTTATAATAAGCAATTAATGGTAATGCCCACCTATTTTTATAGGATTATTGGCATCGATGACGAAGTAAGTTATGAATTAAGACTATTAGAGCTTCATCAGAAATTGACAGAGTTTGATGGTATATATTTGAAGTTTGATAAGAGTTTAGATCGTGCTATTCCCAATGACTTTATACAAAAAACCAATCAATACTGGAACCAGATGAGTAATGTCAATTCACCAGCAGCAGGTACCATTGTGGAGTTTACCATTAAGCCAGAAATATTGACATCCATAAATCCTACTAAAAATAAATTGATAAAAGA
This sequence comes from uncultured Alkaliphilus sp., assembly GCA_938074565.1. Lineage (GTDB taxonomy): Bacteria > Bacillota > Clostridia > Peptostreptococcales > Natronincolaceae > Alkaliphilus. The sequence goes on from CALJEQ010000006.1 coordinate 465,056, forward strand.
TAAATTGATTATTTTATTAGATGTTTTTATGGCGAATCAGAAAAATTTAAATATTGTAAAAAATTTATATATAAAGCTACTTTATTGGATCGAAAAATATGCTATTCCCGTGTTAAGGGCATACCAGTATGGTGAAATGAATCCTAAAGTGTTGTTTTATGGAGAAATTCAAAGGGATGAAGTATACTTTTTAATTTTCTTGTCGTTGATGGGATTCGACGTCCTTTACTTTAACTCCTTTGAAGAAGGTCGATTTGATGACATCCCTAAAATAGAAGTCTACACCAATTTAATGGAATATCCTCATCGTAAGTCCCTTAAGTCCTTTCCTGTAGTTGCAAAGGTAAAGAGGCAAGAGACGGTAGCCTATAGAGCTTCTGTAGAGATAGATCACATATTACATACGGAGGATAGTGGTGTATATAAACCATGGCAGTTTGAAAATCATGAAGTGGTGGTTAGTTCCCTTAAGACCACCTATGATGAACTGTTTATCCTTTGGAAAGAGGATGCAAGATTTAGAGAAGGCTTTAAAGCTGATAAGAATAAAATATATGTTCCTAATATATTTGCAAAAATTAGTGGAACCTTAGCGGATATGAATGCATACTGGACTAACTTTAACTTATTGTTGGAGAAGAAAGAATCCTCAATCTTAATTGAGAAAATTCCCTTTACTCCTTCTAGAAACTATTTAGTAAATCGTAATGTATTAAATATAGATGGGAGCCTTAACTTAGATAAGGTTAAACAATTAAATGAGTATCGATTCCATTATTTAAAGACATCAGTACAAAATTTGATTCTTAATAAGTTGAATGAGTTGATTATTTCAGAAGATTTCTTTAGCTTTCAAGTTACTGCTGAGTTTAAAACTAAGGCTTTATATACTATATTATCCTTAGATAAATCATATTTAGATTTGATTCAGAAGTTTGATTATCCTTATAATATTCCTAAAATTGTTGTTTTTGATGGGGATGAAAATACTTTCTCGATGGAAGATATTATCATTCTAACTTTTTTACATTTTGTTGGGTTTGATATAGCCATATTTACCCCTACAGGATATAACAATATTGAGAATGGTGTCCTTCAATCCTATTACGATGTTCATAAGTTGGAGGAGTTAAAATTTGATTTAAATCTTGTTACACAACAGCAGAATAAAACAGGTAAACTTAAAAAAGGATTTTTGTGGTTTTTTCAATAAGAGTAATAATTATATTTGGAGGGATTTAAAATGAGTGAAATATTAGAGGTACACGAAATTGATCTTGATAAAAAAGCGCTTGAGGTAGCAAATAGGGTAAAGTCATCACCTGAAATACAAAAACTAGCAACACAATTAGATATTAGAAATGCTCAATCTATTATGTCTTTTGGACAAGAAACAGCTGTTGAAATTTCAAAATTTAGTGATAGGATATTATCTTCTATTAGTAATTCTTCTGTTGAGGATAGTGGTAAGATGCTACAACAGTTAAATTCTATTATGTCAAAGTTTGATCCTAAAGATTTTATAGATGAAAAACAAGGATTGTTAAGTAAAATTTTTAACAAGGTTAAAAATGACATCAATAAACTCTTAGCAAAGTACCAAACTATGGATAAGGAAATCTCAAAAGTATATGTAGAAATTAAACAATATGAAGGTGAAATAAACAAAACTAATCTTATGTTGGAAGAAATGTTTGAAAAAAACCTAATATATTATGAAAATCTAGAAAAATATATTCAAGCAGGGTATATTATATTAGATAATATGAAAAGTAATGTTATTCCTCAATTGGAGCAAAAGGCTGCTGCTGGACAACAAATAGATAGCATAAATTTACAAAACGCACTTCAAGCACTGGAAATGGTAGATCAAAGAGTACAAGATCTAGAGATGGCTAAAATGGTATCATTACAAACAGCACCCCAAATTAAATTAATTCAAAGGGGTAACTATAATCTATTAAGAAAAATTGGTAGTGCCTTTGTAATAACTATACCAGTATTTAAGTCTGGTTTAATACAAGCTATCGCAATAAAAAGACAAAAAATACAAGCTGAAGCAATGAAGGCGTTGGATGAAAAAACCAATGAAATGTTATTAAGAAACGCCCAAAATATTGCCAGTAACTCTGTAGATATAGCCAGACTAACCTCAGGCTCTAGTATTAAGGTAGAAACATTAGAAAAGACATTTGAAACCATTATGAAGGGTATTGAAGAAACAAAACAAATAGAGGTGGAGAATAGACAAAATCGTGAAGATGGTAGAAAACGATTATTGGAGTTACAAAACAAGTTAGAAAAAAGTAATAATTAATGAAAATTGGTAATAATAGTTGATAATTGTATACAAATATAAAAGAAAAGAAGGAAGGTATTATTATGGCAATTAGTTTGAGTAAAGGTCAAAAAGTTGAATTAACAAAGGGAAATCCAGGACTTAGTAAAATTATAGTAGGTCTGGGATGGGATATTAATAAATATGACGGAGGCTCACAATTTGATTTAGACACAGCGGCTTTTTTATTAGGAGAATGGGGAGCTGTAACAGGTGATTCGGATTTTGTATTTTACAATAATTTAATGCATCCATCTAATTCAGTACAACATTTGGGAGATAACTTAACAGGTGAAGGAGATGGGGATGACGAGCAAGTTAAGGTTGATTTAAGTAAAGTACCTGCTAACGTACACCGTATTGCCTTTACCGTAACAATTCATGATGCTGAACAACGGGCGCAAAATTTTGGACAAGTTTCCAACTCTTATATTAGAATATTTAAAGAAGACACAGGAGAAGAACTAATCCGTTATGATTTAGGGGAAGACTTTAGTGTTGAAACTGCCCTTACAGTGGGAGAACTCTATCGTCATGGTGCTGAATGGAAATTCAATGCCATTGGTAGCGGGTTCCAAGGTGGATTATCAGCCCTTTGTCAAAATTTTGGAATTAGCTTAGCTTAAATAAGTTAAAGGGGGAGAAATAATGGAGTATAAAATACTATATGAACAAGCCTTTCCTATCGTGGAAGTTAAACTACAAAAAGGCGAAAGCTTGAAGGCAGAATCTGATGCTATGGTTTCCATGTCGCCAACTGTAGATTTAAATGGTAAAATGGAAGGTGGCTTATTAAAAGGATTAGGAAGAATGCTGGCAGGAGAAAAATTCTTTTTTCAGACTCTTATTGCCAATAGAGGAAATGGTCAAGTTCTTTTAGCACCTTCTATCCCTGGCACAATAACAGATATAACTTTAGATGGTTCCTATGGTCTATGTGTACAAAAAGATGGCTTTTTAGCAGCCACAGAACATATTGAAGTATCTACTCAAATGCAGAATCTTACTAGAGGATTATTTTCAGGAGAAGGCTTTTTTATTCTAAAAATAAGTGGAAGAGGCACAGCCTTTATTAATTCTTACGGAGCGATTCACCCAATTAACTTAGAAGCGGGAGAAGAGGTAATTATTGATAATGCCCATTTGGTAGCATGGCCTGATTATATGAGCTACAAGATTGAAAAGGCTTCAAAGGGTTGGGTGTCCAGCTTTACTTCAGGAGAAGGTTTAGTTTGTCGATTTACAGGACCTGGGACTGTGTTGATTCAAACCAGAAATCCTAAAGGGTTTGGTTCATGGATACAGCAATTCATTCCTGTTAATAATAAGTAAAACCTTTCAAAACTCATTTAGGGGGGAATTATAGATGGCAATTAATTTACAAAAAGGGCAAAAAATAGATTTAACAAAGGGAAATGCCGGTTTATCTGAAATTATGGTTGGGTTAGGTTGGGACTCAGCTAATCAAAACAATTCTGGTTCTGGAATATTTGGAAAACTTTTCGGTGGTGCTCAAGCACCTAATATAGATTGTGATGCTTCTGTATTAATGCTAAATGAAAATGATAAATTGGTTAATAATAAAAATTTAATCTATTTCGGAAACCTTAAAAGTAACTGTGGTAGTGTAAGACATACTGGTGATAATTTAACTGGAGACGGTGATGGAGATGATGAAGAAATCATCGTTAATTTACAGAAAGTACCACCAAATATTAATAAGCTAGTATTTGTTGTTAATATTTATGATTGTATTAAAAGAAATCAACATTTTGGTATGATTAATAATGCATATATTCGAGTTATTAATATGTCAAATAAACAAGAACTAATTAGATTTAATTTGACAGAAGATCATTCTGGAAAAACCACTCTTATAGTGGGGGAAATATATAGACATGGCAACGAATGGAAGTTTGCAGCCATAGGGCAAGGAACACAAGATACTTCTCTTAGTGAGATTATTAAAAAGTACTAGTCTTACTAAGGTTTGATAATAAATTTATGGAATGTAAATTATGAGTAATGAAAGGGGATAGAAGAAATGACAATTAATTTATCAAAGGGACAAAAAATAGATTTAACTAAAGGTAGTCCTAACTTAACTAAAATTATAGTAGGATTAGGTTGGGATACTAATAAATATTCTGGTGGATATGACTTTGACCTAGATGCTTCGGCTTTTATAGTAAGAGCAAATGGGAAATCATTAAATGAGAATGATTTTATCTTCTATAATAACCTTGAAGGTGGAGACGGGTCAGTAATTCATACAGGGGATAATAGAACTGGTGATGGAGATGGAGATGACGAACAAATTAAAGTTGATTTTTCGAAAGTTCCAGCTTATGTTGATAGAATTGCAATTACGGTTACAATTCACGATGCAATACAGAGAGCTCAAAATTTTGGACAAGTATCTAATGCCTATGTAAGGGTAGTAAATGAAGAAACTAATGAAGAAATTTTAAGATACGACCTTGCAGAAGAGTTCTCTATAGAGACCGCATTAGTGGTATGTGAAATCTACCGATATAATAACGAATGGAAATTTAGTGCTATTGGAAGTGGTTTTCAAGGTGGTTTAGCAGCTCTTTGCAACAATTACGGACTAGATGTAGGTTAAATAATATATGACTTTTTAGGAATTATGGAAATAGAAACAAGGGTGTACAATTAGTATTTACTAATTGCACCCTTGTCTTAAGTTATATTTTCTAAATTGTAAACAATTAAGGAGATGAGAGTATGAAGTATGATATTAATGGCTTAGACGATTCCGTCGTTAGAAAGTCAAGAGAGGAACATGGTTCTAACCAACTTACCCCTCAAGAAGTAGAAGGTTTCTGGGATAAATTTAAAGGTAATTTTGAAGATCCTATTATTAAAATATTAATAGTTGCACTAATAATTAATGTTATATTTATGTTTTTTGGAAAAACAGAATGGTATGAATCGGTGGGTATTGCAGTAGCAGTAATATTGGCAACGATGATAGCTACATGGTCAGAACACAGTAATGAAGAGTCTTTTCAAAAACTACAGGAAGACGCTTCTAAAATTGTGTGTAAAGTATTTAGAAATGGTTTAATTCAAGAGATATTAATTGATGATATTGTAGTAGGAGACTATGTTTTACTGCAAACGGGGGATAAAATACCCGCAGATGGAAAACTTTTTAGTGGTGAATTAAAGATAAATCAAGCTGCTCTTACTGGAGAAACAAAAGATATTAAAAAAATAAGCATACCAGTAGGTTTCAACGAGAAAGAGCAAAACACTGATTTAAGTAATCCTTATGATGTCTACAGAGGAACACTGGTGGCATCTGGTGAAGCTGTTATGTTAGTGGAAATTGTTGGCGATAAAACCTTCTATGGAAAACTAGCACAAGAAATGCAAATTGACGATAGAGATTCTCCTTTGAAAGTAAAATTAAACACATTAGCAGAGGGAATAAGTAAGTTTGGTTATATAGGTGGTACGTTGATTGCTGTGTCTTTTATGTTTAAGAAAATAGTTATTGATAATGGTTTTGATTGGACAGAAATTTTAGCTTATTTATCCAACTGGCAAAATCCAGTAAACGATCTAGTTACAGCTGTAATTTTAGCAATCATTATTATTGTTGTTGCTGTACCAGAGGGACTTCCAATGATGATCGCAATGGTTTTATCCTTAAATATGAAGAAATTGTTAAAGGATAATATACTCGTTAGAAAGTTAATTGGTATTGAAACAGCTGGAAGTATTAATATTCTTTTTTCAGATAAAACAGGAACAATTACTAAAGGAAAACTAGAAGTAGTAACCTTTATAGATGGTGGTAACACTAATTATTCTAAATTTAAACAAGTACCTGATAAATTAGGAGAATTATTAAATTTATCATTAAGACAGAATACAAACGCCCTAATTAAAGAAGGTGAAGATTGTGAACTACAGGTTATTGGAGGAAATGCAACAGAAAGAGCATTGCTTCATTTTGTATCCTGTACCCAACTTAATAAGTATTCTTTGGAAACTGTGAAGACCCTTCCGTTTTCCAGCGACAAGAAATATTCTGCTACTGAAATTAAAGGAGAATACAATCTTACTTTAATTAAGGGAGCACCAGAGAAAATTTTAAACCAATGCTCTTTCCGTTACGATGAAAATGGAGAAGTAGTACCATATAAGGATAAAAGCGTATTGGAGAATACCATTGAGACCTTAGCAACTAAGTCGATACGTGTAATAGCAGTAGCTACTTCACAAGAAGAACTTAAAGACGATAACGATTTTAAACAGTTAACCTTAGTTGGTATTATTGGAATTAGGGATGATTTAAGACCTGAATCTGTTAAAGCAATAAAAGAAGCACAAAGTGCCGGTATTCAAGTAGTAATGATTACAGGTGATGGTAAGGAAACAGCAGTGGCAATTGCTAAAGAGACAGGATTATTGAAATATGAATCGGATATTGTTTTAACTTCTCAAGAAATTCAAGCATTAACTGATGAAGAGTTAAAATTGTTGTTACCGAATATTAGAGTGGTTTCAAGGGCGTTGCCAACAGATAAATCAAGACTGGTAAAAATTGCCCAAGAACTAGATTTAGTAGTAGGAATGACTGGTGACGGTGTTAATGATGCTCCAGCGTTAAAAAGAGCAGATGTTGGGTTTGCCATGGGTAGTGGAACAGAGGTGGCAAAAGAGGCTGGAGATATTGTAGTATTGGATGATAACTTCCTTTCAATAACAAAATCTATTTTATATGGTAGAACTATTTTCAACAGTGTTCGTAAATTTATAGTTTATCAGTTGACTGTTAATATGGCAGCTATCTTAATTGCCTTTTTAGGACCATTTATTGGTGTAGATTTACCCCTTTCAATGACACAAATGCTTTGGGTTAATCTAGTAATGGATACCTTAGCAGCCCTTGCTTTAGGTGGAGAAGTTGCCCTTCAAAGATATATGAAGGAACCGCCAAAGCGTAGAACAGAATCTATTATCAATAAAGATATGTGGAGTTCTATTTTAACAAACGGTTCTTTTATTGCGGCAATGAGTATTTTCTTCTTAAAGTCATCTAGAATAAGAGAAGTCTTTAGAGTAGGAAGTACAGGAAATGAAGATATATATCTTTTAACTGGTTTCTTTGCCTTCTTTATCTTCGTTAATGCCTTTAACACCTTTAATGCACGAACAGAGGGTTTGAATTTATTTAGCCATGTTTTACAAAACCGTGGGTTTTTACAGGTAGTAGCTCTTATATTCTCAGTACAGATTTTATTAACTTATGTTGGTGGAGAGGTATTGAGAACCAGTGGATTAAATTTAGTAGAATGGGGTTATGTTACTTTACTGGCATCCTTAATTATACCAGTAGATTTAACTAGAAAGCTCATAAGAAATATCCTATTCCCATCTAAAACTATTGTTTCAAACCAAGTACAAGAAGAAAACCAATTATTTATTGATGATAAAGTGGCATAACAAAAATGGGTCAGCAGAAGAATTTCTCTTCTGCTAACCTATTTTTTCTATATTTTTAAGTTCTGCTTGGCATATTAAATAGAAGGTTAAAATCATACTAATAAATAATTTAGGGGAGAAGTGCAGAAGAATGAGATATTTTAACAACCTAAATGAGGAAAAAAAGTCTGTTTTTTATAGACTACCTCAATCATTTCATCGGTCTAGCCATAGGGAAACATTGGCCTATGCACTAGGAGCAACCTTATACATGCCCGCCACTAGGGAAATCATTTTAGCAGATCTTTTATCGGAGAAATTACAGGGACTTAAATCAATGGTGATCTGTCTAGAGGATGCTGTAGGAGATTTAGAGGTAAAGAAGGCAGAAGTTAACCTTATAAATCAATTGACACAGTTAATAAAAGCTAAGGAAGAGGGTCTGATAGACGAAGAAGAAATACCTTTGATTTTTATTCGTATTAGAAATCTTCATCAAATGAAGATGGTCATAGAAAACTTTGGAGAAAACCCTTTACTTACGGGTTTTGTATTTCCTAAATTTACAGTAGAAAAGGGATATTTGTACTTAGAAGCATTGAAAGAAATGAATATAAAATATAATAGAAATTTGTTTGCTATGCCCATATTAGAAGATAAAAATGTTATCTATAAGGAAGACAGGTTTAAAAATTTACAGGAAATGAAAATGCTATTTGATGAATTCAAAAGCATGGTTTTAAACATCCGAATTGGAGCAACGGATTTTTGTAGTTTTTTTGGACTTAGAAGAGGTATGGAGACCACCATCTATGATGTGGCAGTAATTCGTAACTGCATAGAAGACGTTGTTAATATCTTCTCAAGAATGGAAAATGATTACGTGGTATCTGGTTGTGTATGGGAATATTATTCTTCTACTAAAGGAAGTAATGACTTATTCAGCAGGGAGCTTCAAGGGCTAATTAAGGAAATTATCCTAGATAAACAAAATGCACTATTGGGGAAGACAATTATTCATCCTAGCCAAATACTACCTGTACAGGCATTACAGGTGGTTAGCCAAGAAGAATATCTTGATGCTTGTAAAATTATATCCAACAGTGAGGAAAACAATGGGGTTATAAATAGTCAATATGGAAATAAGATGAATGAAGTGAAGCCACACCTTAATTGGGCTAAAAAAATCATTAAACGAGGAGAAATTTATGGAGTATTCAACCAAGAAAGAAGCTATATCGACCTACTTAAATAAAGAAAATATATATGAGTACCAGTTAATCAATGGACTTAAAATAAGTCTGCTAGTAAAACAAAATGTTTATAACATTCCGTTAAACAACTTATTTTCCCTAGCAACAAGAAAAAATCCTAAAAGAAGTTTTCTGTTTGTCAGTAGACTATTAGGGAAACATATCCCTGTTGATCCTTGTACATATCAGTTGGCTGGTAGGGCATTGGCTTTAAGATTACTAGAAGAGGTTTATTTTATAAAGGATGAAGAAAAAAATCAAGCAATCACCCATCTATTAATGAACCAGGATGACTGTGGAGAATTACATAGGGATATTTATGCTAATCCTCTTTCATTGCCTGAACCAATGGTTTTTTTAGGCTTTGCTGAAACTGCCACTGGGTTGGGGTATGGAATGTTTGACAGTTTCAATGGTGACTGCAACTATATACATACCACCCGTGAAGTTATTCCAAATATAGAGAATAAAATTTCATTTAGTGAAGAACATTCCCATGCCAGTAGTCATTACATTTATAACGTAAAAGAACAAACATTAAAAAATGATAAAACCATTGTCTTGGTAGACGATGAACTTACAACAGGTAAAACTGCTTTAAATATAATAGATGCATTGCAGAAAAAATATGCCAGAAAAAAATATGTTGTTGCAACTATATTAGATTGGCGTTCGGAAGAAGATCAAAGGACGTTTGATATAAAAGCAAAAGAACTGGGAGTGTCAATACAAGTAATATCACTTCTACAAGGACAATATCAGCTTTCATGGACAGGAACTCCCTTTAATGACACAATGCCAATAAAGGTTGAAAATGCTAATGATACATCTACAGATGCCAACATTACATACTATAGACTGGACGAAACCTTTAGGGGGGGACTAGATTATACATCAGTAAATGAAGGTGGGGAGGAAAATAGGAGTCCTTACCTCATGGAAACGGGTCGTTTTGGAATTTGTGGCAAAAACAAAGAAGTTTTACATATAAAATTAAAAGATGTAGGGGAATCGTTAGAGAAAACCAGACGAGGTAAAAACACCCTTTGTCTAGGGATGGGAGAGTTTATTTACATTCCTATGGTAATCTCATCTTGGATGGGAAGAGGGATAAAATACCATTCCACCACAAGAAGTCCAATTTATCCCTGCAACAAAGAGTACTATGCAATAAAAAATGCATTTAAGTTTCAAAGTCCAGAAGACCCTAGCATAACCAATTACTTATATAATATCCCTGTAAATTATTATGATGAACTCTATCTATTTATAGAAAGACAAATAGAGGAGAGTGACTTACAGCCATTATTAACCATATTAAAGGGATTGGGCATACCAAATATCAATATTGTTACTTGTATTGGTAAAGATGTAACCCCTGTTATTGGGAGTTATCATCCAACAGATGTAACCTTTCTCCTAAAGGATATTAGTAAAGAAATTGAGGAAAAGGGAACGGAAGATCGGGAAGAAGCCATTCAATCGGGAACCCACTACTCTGAAATGCTACCTTTGGAATATAAACCATCTAAGGAATACATTAATCTATTTCATTTATCATTAAAGGAAACTGCTGAAAAACTGGCAGTTGCAACTGGTGTTGTGGCAGAGAAAATTCTACGTAATAAGGAGAAAGACATTGTTTTGGTTTCTTTAGCACGGGCAGGAACACCAGTGGGAATCCTTGTTAAACGCTATATTAAGTTTCGTTATGGAGTAGATCTACCCCACTATAGTATATCTATTATTAGAGGTAAGGGTTTTGATCTTAATGCTTTGAAATATATTTTTAAATATCATCCAGGTAAAACAATACAGTTCATTGATGGTTGGACGGGTAAAGGAGCAATAGCCAATGTGTTAATAGATTCATGTAATCAGGTACAGAAAGAACTGGACATACAGTTGGATCCAGATTTAGCAGTATTGGCGGACCCTGCCCATTGTACGGCAACTTTTGGGTCTAGGGAAGATTTTCTAATACCAAGTGCCTGTTTAAATGCAACTGTATCAGGTCTAATTAGCCGTACTGTCCATAGAAGAGATTTAATTGGTGAAGAGGATTTTCATGGTGTTAAATATTATAAAGAGTTGTTGAGGGAGGATGTATCCAATTTATTTGTTGATACTATTTCTAATTACTTTCCTTTGATAGTTGACGAGGTAAACAAACAGCTACAGTTGGAAGGAGATTTGCCAGCTACAGTTAGTTGGAAGGGATTAGAGGATATTAAAAAAATACAAGAAGAGTTTAAAATAGAGGATATAAACTTAATAAAACCAGGAATAGGAGAGACCACTAGGGTTTTACTAAGAAGGGTACCGTGGAAAATACTAGTTAAAGAAATGACCAATGAAAACCTTAATCATATCTTGGTGCTGGCTAAAGAAAAGGGTGTAATGGTGGAACTGTATCCTAATATGACTTATCAATGTTGTGGTTTAATTAAACCTTTAAGAGGTGATGCTGAGTGATTTTTGCATCAGACCTCGATGGAACTTTAATATTTAGTAAACGGTATCTAGTGGAAGTAGATGATAAAATAATCCAATCCCTTCATTTAGTAGATGTTGTTGAGGGTATTAGCAGATCATTTATCACTAAACCTGCAAAGGAAAAACTAGCGATTATTAATAAAAAAATGTTTTTTGTACCTGTCACCACTAGAACTATTAATCAATATAATCGGATGGTTTTCTTTCAAAATGAAATAAAGCCCCTATATGCTATTGTTAGTAATGGAGGAAATATTCTAATGGATGGAAAACCTTTGGAGGAATGGCAACTATTAATAAAGAAGCACTTAAAGGATACTGCCATTTCCCATGGGGATGTATTAAAGAAGTTTAAAGAGTTAGAAATAAGTAGATATACCAGTGATTTAAGAATTGCAGATGATTTGTTTATCTGTCATAAAGTTGATATAAGTAAAGTAGAAAGAGAAGAATTCTATCCATTTTTTCAGTGGCTAAAAAGTCATAATTGGACAGGCTCACTACAGGGGCGGAAACTATACTTTATTCCAGACTGTGTAAATAAAAGGGATTCTTTATTGTTTTTAAAGGAACGGCTGGGAAGTGGTAAATTAATTTCAGCAGGGGACTCTTTACTTGATATACCAATGCTAGAGGTTGCTGACCATGCTATTTCTCCATTTCACGGGGAAATTAAACAATGCTTTGGTGAAAAATTAAGGGAAAAAGGAATACAGTATACTCTTAATGAAGGAATAGAGGCAGTGGAGGAAATATTGGACTTTGTGATGGGTAGAATTTGATTATATTAAATTGAATAAGTAGGTTTTATAATAGTCAGCCACCCAAAATAAAGTTTAATGTGTTTGGGGGCTGATTTTTTTAGTTTTGTTTTACTATATCTTCTTTAATAGTTGTGCTAATCAAATCTTCTTTCCCAACGGGAGGGAGAAATTAGCCGTGTTATCTTCCTTAGTATAGGCTATTCTACCTGACACTGGTGTCATGTTTCTTAAAGTATATAGTGTTCGACACTATTAACGGGCTAACAATTTAATTATAAAATAAAGGGAAGTTATAGTATTTATAGAACTATAAGAGTATTGCATAAGACAAATACTGACTCATAATCATGCTGTATGTAAATATTGTGAATTAGCATTACTTAAAAAAATTATAATTATTGAGGTGGAAGTATATGGAACTAAAAGTAATACCAGAAAAACTGTACAATCCAGAAAATTATATGGAGATAGAGTCAAGAGATGTTAGGTTAGCAATAAGCAAAGTGAATGACTTTATTGAAACACTTGGTGATGCCTCATTATCTCTTGTGTATTGCGATAAGCGAGAACACCAAGGAGTTGAAGAAAGACTATTGAATATAGTTAGAAGAATTCATATTCGTCATGCAATTGTTGATTTAAACAACGCCTTTGATATATTGATACAAGTGCCTTGGTTTCAATATAGATGCTGGGAGGAGTTTAACAGAGGAGGCAAATATTGTCACCCCAAACATAAAGCTAAAGATGATATCATGAGAAATTCTACAGGATGGGTTGACAAAGTAGAAACTGCTTGTTCTTATAAAAATGTAATTAAATTTCTTAAAGGTTCGCCTAACTCTACTTTAAATAAGCTTGCTTTGAATTATGAAGCCTTTAATAAGAATTTTAGGTACAACAAAAGTAAGATATGTGTTGTGAGAGAAATAGCAAATCAAATAAAACACAAACATAATATAAAACTTAAAGAATTTTATGAACCATATAATTTTAATATGATTATCAATGGAGAAAAAATAAATCTTAAGGAGCAAGGTCTTTACTCCAAAATAGTAGTAGAGTTCTATGAAAAGGATAATGAAAGTATACAGGGCGAAATTATTACTAAATATAAAGATGACTTAGAGATTGATATTGAGTATAATTCAGGAGAAAAATTTTTGGGAAAGGATTTATTAAATCAGAGAAACAGCTATGCTATCGATGATTTAAGAAGTGAAATGGTAGACTATTTTAATAACATTATTAATTTATTTAATCAAGTATATAATGTTATTAAGGATGACATAAAAATAAACCCTTTTGTGGATATACCTACTATAACAAAAACTAAACAGTATAATATAGACACGTTTTTTAAATCACGTTTAGACGAGTAATAATTAGATTAAGGTTAACTCTGTTAAAAAAATCATTCATGCAAAAATAACTAGGTTATATAAGTAAAAAGAAAATCAACCCGATAAATTATTGAACTTACAGTATATTTCTAATATAATTAAGTTAAGGTAATATAATTATGGACAGGGAATAGTAAGTTAATAGAAATATATTTAATATACAATTAGAAACCCGAAAAGGAAAAAGTATAATCGAAATAAGAAATAAAGGGGTATGAATTAACACTAAAAGGGGACATAACTATGGGAATAGAATCAGCTAAAAGTCAAAAACTTCTCTATCATTTAACTAAATTAGACAACTTGGATTCTATTTTAGAATATGGGTTAGTACCAAGAAAATATCTCGTAGATAGCCAAGTAATATTTGGTGATGTTGCTGCTCCAGGTATAATTACCAAAAGAGAAGAATTAGGTTTAGATATATATACACCTTTTCATTTCCATCCCTATTCTTCCTTTGACGTTGCAGTGAAGAGTACTTACCCACAAACCGAATTTATTTATATATGCATTAAACGAGATTTAGCACGGCATAATAAGTTTAAAATACTTCCGATACATCCAACCTCAAGTTATGAATATAAACTTTATGAGTATGACGATGGATTTGAACAAATAGATTGGGTTACGTTAACGGCAAAAGGAAGGGTTGACCATTATGCAAAGCAAGTAAAAATGGCTGAATGTCTTACTGAGTTAAAAATAGGTGTGGAGTCTTTTCATTCAATTATCGTTAGAAACAATGATGTAAAAAATATTGTTGAATATAAGTTAAGGAAAAAAATCAAAAAAATCGAACCTCCATATGTAGATGTTAAGAATTTGTTTTAATAAGAATAAATTGAAAGGGGTGAGACTGTGATTGTTTATACAACAGGTGATTTACTAACTTCCTCAGCTGATGCATTAGTTAATACGGTGAACTGTGAAGGCTATATGGGTAAAGGTATTGCATACCAGTTTAAGTTGAAATACCCCGAAAATAACGTTGACTACGTTAAGGTTTGTAAGAATGGAACTCTTAGAGTTGGAAAGCTTCATTATTTTATGGAAAAAGGTAAAATAATAATTAATTTCCCCACTAAGGATAAGTGGAGGGCTAAATCTAAAATGGAATACATAGTTAGTGGTTTAGATGAATTAGTTTGTTTAATTAGACAGTTAGACATAAAGAGTATAGCAATTCCACCCCTTGGAAGTGGAAATGGTGGACTAATATGGGCAGAAGTTAAAGATTTAATAGAAAAAAAGCTTACTGTATTATCCAATGATGTTGAAATATATATTTACGAGCCATCAAAAAAATATAACGCACAACCAACAGTTGAACCTAAACTTAGTATGTCAGCACTTGTCTTAATGGAAATTAAAGAACGTTTAAGTAAATTTAATACTTTAAGACTACAAAAAACAGCTTATTTTGTAGATGTTTTTTCTGGAGAAAAATATTTCAAATTTAAGCGTCATAAATATGGACCATATGATAATTCAATAGCTATAATAAGTAGAAATATTAAGGAATATCAAAAATATCATAATTTTAAAAGTACAAATGAGGCATATAAGATACTATATAATAAAATAGTAAGTGAAAGTGTTTCAACTAAATTAATACAATTGGCACCTTCCGTACTAAAGGCAACTGAATATGTCAATTCGATAAAAACAGACTTTGAGTTAGAATGTCTTTCAACAATTGTTTATTTAATAGATGAACAAGGTAGTTTATTAGATTGCGAAATTGTTGAAAAATTTAAAATGTGGTCAGAAGATAAGGCAAATAGGTTCTCGGAAGATGAGATAATAAGAGGGATAGAAAGGTTAAATAATGAAAATGTAATTGAGAAAACTTTAACTGGTTATGCTATTGTAGTGAAATATTGAAAATTATGTAATAATTAACACCTACAAAAAAGAACTTATTGCTAGGTTCTTTTTTCATCATACTAATGGTCTAAAACTCACCAAGTCGCAAATTTGTTATTGTAATAAAATTTAGCTAATATATAGATTATAAAAATAATAGGTAAACTTTAAAAACCATGTCTACATATAAACATGGTTTTATTTTTGATCAGATAAAATTTGATGTGCTAGTCCTCTTTATTTATTATTTTAGGGTTTCCAGTGGTTTTAATATGTAACTTTTCCTTTGCTAAAAGCTCTTGAACATGTTGAATTTCACTTGTTTGTTCTTTATAAATTTTAACATCTTCTTGCGCTACTGGATGTTTGATAATTTCTATAAGTTCTTCTTTAATTGGTATACGAATAGTCTCGGTTCTTTCATTTGTTTTGCTGGGATCAGCCTTATCCAATACTTCTTTTTCTATTACAAGTTCTTCACGGGTGACAGGCACAGTTATATTTTTTTCTTCTTTGATAATCTCTTTGTGAACAGTAACTACTGCTGTTTTTACCCGTCTCTTTGTTATGTCAAGCTGTTCCTCCTTAAGATGAAGCTTTGATTGATTGATACTGGAGTCTTTTTTTTCAATTGTTTTATCTTTTTGAATATAGTTAATCAAACTACCTATAACTGCACCAGTAAAAATACCTAGAATAGTTCCTATCGTCATTACTTTGTTTGGACTGTACTTAAAAACTCCCCCTAAAGGAAGAAGATTTTGTCTATATAAAAAACCAATAAATCCTCCTAAAATACCCCCAACAACTAAATAAGAAAAAACTCTAGTTGTAATTTTCTTAGCCATATTTTATCCTCCAAATTAAGAAGTAAAAACACCTCACAAATCGAACTTAAGATTGAGAGGTGTTTCCTGCTTTATGTTAAATATACCTATTGAAGACTACCATCTTCATCAGAAATTATATGAGGATCACCGTCTTTATGAACACGAGCTTCTTCTCTTCGTAAGGTTTCTTTTACTTCTCGTGTTTCTACTTGTTCACGCTTTTTAGCTGAAATCTCCCCTGTTACTACAGTATGTTTACCAACTTCAACTCGATCTTCGCTAACAGGGATACGAATAGTTTCCTCATCACCAATAGGCGAATCACTTAACTCATTGTCTAAAGATCTTCTTTCTATTACAACTTCTTCGTGGGTAACAGGTACATCAACTGATTGAAGTTCCTCGACAATCTCTTTACTTATTTCTACTTCTCCAACTTGAACTCTATTTTTAGTTATGTCCATTTCTTCTTTACGAAGACGAAGTTTTTCATCATTAACTGTTTTTTCTTTTTTATCTTCATCTTTAGATTTACCAAAAAGGTTCATATAATTACCTCCTATACTCACATTTATTAACTTCTATAATAGATTGCCCTGTCAGAGTTTTTACTATTCTATAAAGAAATATTTTTATATATTTTCGTTTATAATATGTTTAATTATGGTAAGTAAATTTTAACTTTTACTGAAAACTTGTAAACAATTACTTAGCAAAAATACAAAAAAATTGACAAATTCAAAATATAAAGTTAACATGTATTATTATGTTGTAAAAAATAATAATAAGATTGACAGAGCTTTAGTCAGTCTTTACTATCTATTATGAAATGAGGAACAATAATGAAAAAAGTCAGTTTACTAATAATATTTATAACAATAATGTCAGTAATTTATTCTGGAATGAATTATTACGTTTACTATAGTCTTGTGAAGGGACTAGGACTTGTGGGTAGGTGGAAATTAATTTTGCAGATAGTATTTATTATTTTAGCCTCTACTTTTATAATAGGTCGATTTCTACAGATCAAATTTCCAGTATATAAATTAACTTATATAGGTAACTTATGGTTTGGAATTATATCCATTGCCATTACTGTTTTTATAGGAAAAGATATACTTATATTACTTATTGGTAAACAGTATAAAAATACAGGGTTTATATTGGCTTTGTTATTAGTGATAATTTTAATCTTTTGGTCAATCTTCAATGTTATTAAAGGGACAATAGTTAAAGAAGTTAAGATAAATAGTAGTAAATACCAGAATGATAATCCTTTGAATATTGTACTTTTATCAGATGTTCACTTAAGTAGAATGGTTTCTACAAAGTGGCTTAAATCAGTGGTAAAACAAGTAAATGGACTTTCACCAGACGTAATTGTTATTACAGGTGATTTTGTAGATGATGATTATCAATATTTAGAAAAGTTTGTGCCAATCTTAAAGCAGTTAAAAAGCAAACTGGGGATTTATGCGGTGGCAGGAAATCACGATCATTTTAGAGGGGTGGAGGGCTTTGCTAATTATTTAGAAGAAGTTAACGTTCATTTATTATTAAATGAAGGGGTTAAGGTGTCATCACAAGTTAATTTAATAGGTCTAGATGAAGGGGTGGCTAGATACAATAATACACTATTTAAAGAGGTATTATCCCAGTGTAAGTCAGAACAATATAATATTTTATTATCTCACCAACCTGTTGGGTTTAAAGAGGCTGTCGAATTGGGAGTAGACCTACAACTATCAGGACACACCCATAATGGTCAAATTTTACCTTTAAACTTGATGATTAACATTTTTTATCGCTATGCCTATGGATTGTATAAATATAAGACAGGACATATATATACTACTTCTGGAACAGGAACCTGGGGACCACCTATGCGGTTATTTTCCAACTGTGAAGTAGTTAAGTTAATAATAGATAAATAAACTTTATCTTTTTCATCACTGAAAAAACTCAGCACCTTTACGTATTTCTGATACGTTGCAGTGGCTGAGTTTTTTAGTTCCTGTAACCTGAAATTTTTCATCAGACTATATTTTGTTGCTTTTATATTAGCGTAGTTTATTAAAAGAGATCGTTTCACCCCGTTGGTTAATGATGAAGGTGGAAATAGGATAACATTGGACTTTGGTTGAAAAGTCTTGAGTTATATGATATTCATTAGCAAAGTGCATAGGAATTAAAAGTTTTGGATTTAATTTATGGGCAAAATATTCCCCACCTAAATGAAAGTATTCTTCTAACCTAGGGTCAACAGGAACAAAGGCAATGTCAATGGTTTCAGTAATTTGATTTACTTCCCGTTTAAAGTCTTTTTCTTCAATCAATTGTTTTTCTGATTCTGAATTTTTCCAATGCCACCAATTTAAATCACCTGCATGGAAAATAGTAAAGCCATCAACTTTAACTAAAAAGGAAACCCCTTGATCAGTAGTTCCATAGGTTTTAATAGAGGTAGTATCCTCTAAAGTCAAAGTATTATAGGACTCCATAGTATAGACATTTTTTAAATGGGAAGGTACAGTAACATCGTCACTGAGGATATATGTATTGAGGGGGTTATACTGTTGCCATTGAAAAATGACAGGGTTAAAATGATCCTTATGATTGTGGGTAACAAAGACGAGTACATTCTTTTTTTCTCTAATTAGCTCTGGTGTAATAACACCATTTTCTATTGTATTTTCATAACCTTTAGCTACTTTATTTAAAAAGTAATCAAAAATTAAGAAGTGACTTGACGTCTCTACAGCAAAGCCACTATGAAAAAGATGATGGATTTTAGCTTCTATTTTTTCCATAATAATACCTCCTAAAAATTGTTTGAAAAATCCGTTGCTATGTAAAAATAAGTGTATACCATTGATATTATATTATTATACCAAAAAATATTACTTAGAAACTTCTTGCAACAAACAAAAATGGTAGAAAAAGTTTTAATGTGGTTAATAAAATAAAAAAAGGTTACAGATAAAAATCTGCAACCTTTTTACTATACCTTAGGAATGTTTCTTCCGTAGAAGATTTCCGCCATTTCCTTTTTTAATCTTTGTTTAATTTTTTTCTTTTCACCTGGAAGAAGATCTTTTTTATTAATACCGAATAAGTAGTTATCTAAATCAAATTCTTTTAAGATCATTTTAGTATGGAAAATATTTTCTTGATAAACATTAACATCTATCATTTGGTATCTATTTTTAGTTTCACCGGCAATATAATTTTGGATAGAGTTAATTTTATGATCGATAAAGAACTTTTTGCCGCTGATGTCTCTAGTAAATCCTCTAACTCGATAATCTATAGACATAATGTCGGAGTCAAAGCTGTGAATTAGATAATTCAATGCTTTAAGTGGAGAGATATGTCCACATGTAGATACATCAATGTCAGCTCTAAATGTACTTATTCCTTCATCTGGGTGACTTTCTGGATAGGTATGAACTGTAATATGACTTTTATCTAGATGGGCAACAACTCCATCAGGTAGTGGACCAGGGGTTTCGCTTTCATGTTCAGGGGTATGATCAGAAGCTACCAATCCTTCAGAAACCAGCATCGTAACACTGGCACCTTGAGGGTCATAGTCTTGTTTTGCAATATTTAATACGTTTGCTCCAATAATGTCTGCTACATTAGTTAAAATATTGGTTAATCTTTCTGCATTATACTGTTCATCGATATATTCAATATAATTTTTACGATCTTCCACTGTTTTAGCATAACAAATATCGTACATATTAAAACTCAATGTCTTAGTTAAGTTATTAAAACCGTATAGTTTAAGTTTTTTTAATGGTTTAACGTCCATATTTAAATTAGCTTCCTCCTTTGCGTATATTCTATATTAAATAATATTAATATTATTTATTATTCCTTGCGATTTCAATTATAAACCTCTTGGCGAAATATATCAAGTAGTTTCAAAAACATAAAGATATTTTATAGTAAATACATTAAATATACAATAAGATTTTAAGTATTTTATATTAAAAACAATAGTATTCGACAAAATATTACATAAAAAAACAATAGTTTCTTGCAGAATTGTGATATAATTACATTATGAAAATTAGTATGGAGGTGTAATGATGAAGGCACAATTTGTAAATCCATTTTTAAAGGCTATTCAAGATATTTTAAATCAGATAACAGGTATGAGTATGGAAATAAAAAAGACTAATTTAAATCAGACATCATCAGTTTCTAAAGATGTGGCAATTTTAATTGGGGTTACAGGACAATTAGAAGGACAAACCATGATCAATTTAGATGAACATTTCGCTATGAAAATTGCATCTAATATGATGGGTGGAATGCCTGTTACAGAATTTGATGATATTTCAAAAAGTGCTGTTGCAGAATTAGGTAATATGATTTTAGGGAATGCTGCAAGTATTTTATATAACGAAGGTTATAAAATAGATATTACACCCCCAACCTTATTAACAAGAGAAAGTGCTGTTACATGGGACATAAAGCAACCCATGTTATCTACAACACTGGAAAATAATTTAGGAATAATTGAAATGAATTTAGCTTTAATTGCGAAATAGAGTTTACTAGATTATTATTGTTAATGATAATAAAATGGTTAATAAACAATAATAGATACATGGTGAAAATGTATAGGAGGTTTAAGGTATGCCATTAAATATAGTTTTATATGAACCAGAGATTCCACAAAATACAGGTAATATTGCTAGAACCTGTGTTATTACCAACTCCATACTACATATTATTGGCCCTATGGGTTTTTCGTTGGATGAAAAACAAGTAAAAAGAGCGGGTTTAGATTATTGGGATCTATTAGATTTAAGATATTATGATAATTATCAAGCTTTTATAAAAGCTAATCCAGATGCCTTAATTTACTATTGTGAGACTAGAACTAAAAATATCTATTCTGATGTTACCTACCCAGATAATTGTTACATTATGTTTGGTAAGGAAACTACAGGTATTCCTAAGGAAATATTAGAAGAAAATATAGAAACCTGTATTAGAATACCCATGCTGATTAATGAGAAGGCAAGATCATTAAACCTATCCAACACAGTAGCCATTGCTGTATATGAAGTGTTAAGGCAATGGAGTTTTCCGGGAATGGTGTAGAATAGGACAGACTATTATTTTGGTAAAAAATTAAATATAATACAGAAAATTACGAATATATTAGGACAACTTAGTAAATATATACCTATAATGAAGTAAAATACTCATTTGAATTATTAATTACTAAAAGTGCCTCTAATTACACAAATATTTTCCAATAAAAATAGTTGCTAGTACAAGCCTTATATAATATAATGACAGTATAGATATAAACTATAGAAAATTGTTGTGACATAGGAAACTTATATAATTAAACTGAATATATTTTACTGGAGGATAGATGCGGGAGAGACTTGATTCCCATTAGAATCAAGCGCCGAAGGAAGAAGCTAAAGAGTACGCCACTTTTTTAGTGAACATCTCAGGCAAAAGGACCGTGTTTGGACAGTACTCTGGAAAGCGGGAGCACCGAAGGAGCAACTTCTATACTTATTAAGTTAAGTTGGAAAGAATCTCTCAGGTTTTAAGAACAGAGATAACTATGGCATTAGGCGATGACATAGTTATCTTTTTTTGTTTTTGTATAATTTACATGAGTTGTGGAGATATTGAAGAGATAGTAAAGTAGATAATGAGGTGTATACATGATAAAAAAGAATGCAACAATTATTACCAATAACACCCTTGTTTGTGATAAATATGACGATAAATTTTCCCTTTTATATATAGAAGACTCGTTAATAGAAGTGTTAAAAGTAACACGGGATAAAATCCATGAAGGTCATAAGCTTTTGACTCATCCTTTATCGGGTAGTGTCAAGCCTAATGAGACCCTATACAAAACTGTGATAGTCTCTAATGAAAAGGGAAAGCTTGATATGGAATCACTGTTAATAATAGAGTCTGCCATTGAAACAGCTGAAAAATTTATGAGTATGAAACAGCCTCCAAATTGGAAGGATGAAGTACTGGCAGATTTTAGAGAGATTGATTGTACCTTGATTGATAGTGCTGTTGAAAGTATGAAAAACTATTAGAGATTTACGCTAAGCTTCCATTAGCTTAGGATTTAAAATACCTCAATCTACTAAAAGCAAAAATAAGTTTAAGGAGTGGAACAAATGGAAAAAATTTATGACGTTGTCATTATTGGTGCGGGGCCTGCGGGTTTATCAGCAGGATTATATGCTGCAAGAGGAAAAATGTCCACATTGATATTAGAAAAATCTAAGACTGGCGGACAAATTGCATCTACTGAAGAAGTTGCAAATTATCCTGGTTCAATTGAACATGCAACTGGACCATCTTTAGTGGCAAGAATGGTAGAACAATGTAAAGAGTTTGGGGCAGAGATGGATAAGGACACTATAAAGTCTGTTAAACTTGATGAAAAAATAAAAGTTTTAGTTGGAGAAAAAAATACATACTATGCTAGGTCAGTTATTGCAGCACCTGGAGCTACTCCAAGATTACTAGATGTACCTGGAGAAAAAGAGTTTACAGGAAAAGGAGTTTCCTACTGTGCAACATGTGATGCAGATTTCTTTACTGATTTTGAGGTGTTTGTTATTGGTGGTGGAGACTCAGCAGTAGAAGAAGCATTGTTTATGACTAAATTTGCTCGTAAAATAACAATTGTTCATAGAAGAGAAGAGTTAAGAGCAGCTAAATCAATTCAAGAAAAGGCCTTCAATCATCCTAAAATAGACTTTATGTGGAACACTGCCATTAAAGAAATTAAAGGTGATGGAGTAGTTGAAGCAGTTACTTTTGAAAACTTAGTAACTGGAGAAATTACAGAACATCAAGCCCATGAAGATGATGGTACTTTTGGAATCTTTGTATTTGTTGGTTATTTACCACAAACAGAAATTTTTAAAGACTTATTAGATATGGATAAGGCTGGATACTTTATTACAGATGATAATATGAAAACTAATATTCCTGGTGTCTTTGCAGCGGGAGACTGTCGAGTAAAATCTTTAAGACAAGTGGTTACAGCAGTATCAGATGGGGCAATAGCAGCTGTTCAAGCTGAAAAATATATTGAAAATGCATTCCATGAATAATTAGTTAAAAATAGTTTATTCTAAGGAGGTGAAGTGGATGTTAGCAGTTGATAAAGATACATTTGAAGCAGAGGTATTACAATCAGAAGGTTATGTATTAGTTGATTTTTGGAGTGATGGATGCGAACCATGCAAAGCCTTAATGCCAGATATTGAAGCATTAGAAGAAGCGTATGGTGCTCAAATCAAGTTTGTAAAACTTAATACAACTCAAGCTAGAAGATTAGCTATTAAAGAGAAGGTGTTGGGTTTACCAACCATCTCTATGTATAAAGATGGTGCTAAAATTGAAGAATTAACTAAAGAAGATGCAAACAAAGAAAATATTGAATCAATGATCAAGAAATTTATTTAGGGTTAACATGGGCCTGAAAAGGCCCTTGATAAATAAAGGGAGGTGAAGCTTGTGCGATTAGAATTAGGAAAAATCTTTATTAATGATGTACAATTCGGTAACACAACTAAGGTTGAAAATGGAGTGTTATTCATTAACAAAGATGAAATGATCCAAGAAATTGGAGGAGATGAGCACATTAAGAGTATTGAGATTGAACTGGCTCATCCTGGTGAAGAGGTAAGAATAACACCAGTAAAGGATGTTATCGAGCCAAGAGTTAAAGTAGAAGGACCGGGAGGAATTTTTCCTGGAATATTAAGTAAGGTTGATACAGTTGGTACAGGTCGCACTCATGCATTAAAAAATGTTGCGGTTGTTACTGCTGGTAAAATCGTTGGTTTCCAAGAGGGAATCATTGATATGACAGGTCCTGGTGCAGATTATACACCCTTCTCAAAACTACACAATGTAGTTGTGATCGCTGATCCTATCGATGGTTTAAAACAGTATGACCATGAAGCAGCTGTAAGAATGATTGGATTTAAAGCTGCTGCTTACCTTGGTAAAATTGCTAAAGATATACAACCTGATGAAGTAAAGGTATATGAAACTGAACCACTTTTAGAGTCAGTTAAAAAATACCCAGATCTTCCTAAAATAGGTTATGTATATATGCTTCAAACACAAGGTCTTCTACACGATACCTATGTTTATGGAGTAGATGCTAAGAAAATTGTCCCTACACTACTTTATCCAACTGAAATTATGGATGGTGCAATCATTAGTGGTAACTGTGTTTCTGCTTGTGACAAAAACCCAACCTATATTCACTTAAACAATGGAATTATTGAAGATCTTTACGAAAAGCATGGTAAAGAAATTAATTTTGTTGGTGTAATAATCACCAATGAAAACGTATACCTAGCAGATAAGGAAAGATCATCCAACTGGACTGCAAAACTTTGTAAATATTTAGGATTAGATGGTGTAATCGTTTCTCAAGAAGGGTTTGGTAACCCAGATACAGACTTAATTATGAACTGTAAAAAAATTGAAAACGAAGGCATTAAAACTGTAATTGTAACAGATGAATATGCTGGTAGAGATGGGGCATCTCAATCTTTAGCAGATGCTGATGTTAAAGCTGACGCAGTTGTTACAAATGGTAATGCCAACGAAACCATTGTATTACCTCCAATGAAGAGATTAATTGGAACAACTAAATATGTAGATGTTATTGCAGGTGGTTTCGATGGAAGTTTAAGACCAGATGGTAGTATTGAAGTTGAGATCCAAGCAATTACAGGTGCTACAAATGAAACAGGTTATGTAACATTATCTGCAAAAGGATTCTAGTAGATAAAATGTTAGATAATTTATTAGAACAGTATAAATAAAATAGAGGAAGGATGGTTAAAATGTCTTTATTTGATGGAAAGAAAATCATCATTATTGGCGATAGAGATGGTATTCCGGGCCCAGCTATCGAAGAATGTTTAAAGACCACTAGTGCGGAAGTATTATTTTCTGCTACAGAATGTTTTGTCTGAACCGCTGCAGGCGCTATGGACCTAGAAAACCAAAAAAGAGTTAAGGATTTTACTGAGAAGTTTGGGGCAGAAAATGTCATTATACTTCTTGGAGCAGCTGAGGCTGAATCTGCTGGATTAGCAGCAGAAACAGTTACAAATGGCGATCCTACTTTTGCAGGTCCTTTAGCAGGAGTCCAGTTAGGACTTAGAGTATTTCATGCTGTAGAAGCAGAATTTAAAGAAAATGTAGATGCAGGCGTATTTGACGATCAAATTGGTATGATGGAAATGGTACTAGACGTTGATGCAATTGCTGCGGAAATGAATGCAATAAGAAGTGAATTTACAAAATATTAATCCGATGAAAATAACAATTCCCGTTAAAATTTAGAGAGGGGGGAAACTATGAGCAAAAAGAGAGTAGTTCATTATATTAACCAATTCTTCGCAGGTATCGGTGGAGAAGAAAAGGCAGACATCAAACCTGAAATAAGAGAAGGTGTTGTTGGGCCTGGAATGGCATTAAATGCAGCAATGAAAGAAGAAGCTGAAATCGTTGCAACTGTCATTTGTGGTGACTCTTACTTCAATGAAAATGTAGAGGAAGCTAAAGCTGCTATCATTGAGATGATTAAGGGATACAACCCTGATTTGTTTATAGCAGGTCCAGCTTTTAACGCAGGTAGATATGGAGTAGCGTGTGGTACCATCGGTAAAGCTGTTGCTGATGAATTACAAATTCCCGTATTATCTGGTATGTATATTGAAAATCCTGGTGCTGATATGTTTAAGAAAAGCATCTATATTGTTCAAACAGGTGATTCAGCTGCTACAATGAGAAAAGCTGTACCTGATATGTCAGCTCTTGCGCTTAAAATGTTGAGGGGTGAGGAAATTGGCTCTCCAGAAGCAGATAAATATATTTCCAGAGGAATAAGAAGAAATTACTTTGCTCAAGATAGAGGTTCTAAGAGAGCCGTTGATATGCTGTTAAAGAAGCTTAAAGGTGAAGAATTCGTTACAGAATATCCTATGCCTGACTTCGATAGAGTAGAACCAAACCCAGCAGTAAAAGACTTAACTAAGTCTAAAATTGCATTGGTAACTTCTGGTGGTATTGTACCAAAGAATAACCCAGATAGAATTGAATCTTCAAGTGCATCAAAATATGGTGAATACGATATTTCTGGATTTAATGACTTAACAGAAGCAGACCATGAAACAGCCCACGGTGGTTATGACCCTGTTTATGCTAATATTGACCCAGACAGAGTATTACCAGTGGATGTACTAAGAGACCTTGAAAAAGAAGGGGCTATTGGCGAGCTTTACAAATACTTTTATACAACTGTAGGAAATGGAACATCAGTTGCTAACTCTAAAGCCTTTGCCGCTGATTTTGCAAAAAAATTAAAAGCAGATGGCGTAGATGCAGTTATCTTAACCTCCACCTGAGGTACCTGTACACGTTGCGGTGCAACGATGGTGAAAGAAGTTGAAAGAGCTGGAATTCCAGTAGTTCACATTTGTACAGTAGTTCCAATCTCATTAACAGTAGGGGCAAACAGAATAGTTCCAGCAATCGCTATTCCACATCCATTAGGAAACCCTGCATTAGATGCTAATGAAGAGAAGAATTTAAGAAGAAAAATAGTGATGAAGTCTTTAGAGGCTTTAACAACAGAAGTAGACGGACAGACTGTTTTTGAATAATAGAATGCCGGTTGTTATCAGCAACCGGCTTTCAATATATTATAAATAAGTATGTTTTTAAATTCTATGGAGGTGAAATTAATGGCATATGCAGTAGTAAAAGGTGGAGGTTTTGTTTTAATTCATACACCTGACATGATTACCCATAACGGGACAACTCAAACTACAGAAAGATTGGTTAATCCAGATTCAGAGTACTTAAAAAAATTGCCTAATTATTATCGTACTTATGAGGAAGTTATAAGCTATCCTCCAAATCAAGTTTATATTGGTACAATTAAGCCAGAAGACTTAAGAAGTTATGAAATGCCATGGTATAAGCAACAGGTTGAAGGAGCAACTCGAAATGGTAAGCATGGTGAAATCATGCCTCAAGAAGAATTCCTTGCTATGTTAAAAATGGTAGATGTATTTGACTTAGTTAAGTTAAATAAAGAATTTACAAACATGGTAAAGCCAAAATTTAATCAACATCCTTTAATGACTGAGGCGATGGTAGCTAAGCTTAAAGATGGAGATGACATGGTAGAGATTGAAAAATATCTTAACGAACAACATGCAGAGCCACTATACCACGATAATAAATTAATAGGTTGTGTAAAAAGAGCCCATGATATTGACCCTAACTTAAATGCTCATGTTATACTTGAAAACTTAATTGTTAAGGCTTCGGGAGTATTAGCATTTCAACATTTGTTAGATAAAAATAACATTGATGTAACAACAATTGATTATGTTATTGAGTGTTCTGAAGAAGCCTGCGGAGATATTAATCAAAGAGGTGGCGGTAACTTTGCTAAGGCAATTGCAGAAACTGTAGGAGCAGTAAATGCAACAGGTTCTGACACAAGAGGTTTTTGTGCTGCACCAACCCATGCATTAATTGAAGCAGCAGCTTTAGTTCAAGCAGGAGTTTTTGAAAATGTGGTAATTGTTGCTGGTGGAGCTGTAGCAAAACTTGGTATGAATGGTAAAGACCACGTTAAGAAGGAAATGCCGGTATTAGAAGATGTAATGGGTGGATTTGCTGTTTTAATTAGTAAAAACGATGGAGTACACCCTATTCTAAGAACAGACCTAGTAGGAAGACACAAGGTAGGAACTGGTTCTGCACCACAAAATGTTATTACAGCATTAATTACAGAACCACTAGATAAAGGTGGATTAAAAATTACTGATGTAGATAAGTATTCAGTTGAAATGCAAAATCCAGACATCACAAAGCCAGCAGGAGCAGGAGATGTACCAGAAGCTAACTATAAGATGATTGCAGCCCTTGGAGTTAAGCGGGGTGAATTAGAAAGAACAGCAGTAAATACCTTTGTTGAAAAACATGGGATGCCGGGTTGGGCACCAACTCAAGGTCATATTCCATCAGGAGTACCATATTTAAGTCATGCAGTTGAAGCTTTCTTAAATGGAGAGATTCAAAGAACAATGATAGTTGGAAAAGGAAGTTTATTCCTAGGAAGAATGACAAATCAATTTGATGGAATTTCAATTGTAATGGAAAAGAATGATGGTCAAACTGGTGACAAAGCAACAGGTGTGTCGGAAACTGAAGTTAAAACAATGATCGCAGAAGCAATGAGAAATTTTGCGTCCCATCTATTACAATAGGGGTGATCTAAATGGCTGAAAATAAAGTATTAAAAGAAATGATTGGTAAAGTATTCAATGATATTGCTGATGCTATTGAAACTGGGCAATTTTCAAAATCCATCAGAATAGGTTTAACTACTCTTGGTAGTGAAAAAGGAGTAGAAAATCTTGTAAAAGGTGGAGAAATTGCCGCTAATCGTGGCGGTGGTTTTGAAGTAATACTAATTGGCCCCAAAATAGATACTAAGCTACAACTGGTGGAAGCCAACACGGAAGAAGAAATGCATAAAAAAATGGAGGAACTATTGGACAATGGAACAATAGATGCTTGCGTTACAATGCATTATAACTTCCCGATAGGTGTTTCAACTGTTGGAAGGGTAATTACACCTGGAAAAGGAAAAGAATTATTTATTGCCACCACAACAGGAACATCATCTCCCCATCGTACAGAAGCAATGGTTAAAAATGCCTTAAATGGTATTATTGCCGCTAAAGCTACAGGTATAGAAAACCCCACAGTAGGTATTCTAAATGTCGATGGAGCTAGACAGGTGGAAAGAGCACTAAATGAATTGACTGCCAATGGATATAAAGTCAATTTTACTGAAAGTGGACGTTCTGATGGTGGAGCTGTTATGAGGGGTAATGACCTGTTGGCAGGTACTCCAGATATTATGATTCAAGATACATTAACAGGAAACATATTAATGAAAATGTTCTCTGCCTTTACAACAGGGGGAGACTATGAAGCAACTGGCTATGGTTATGGACCAGGAATTGGAGAAGGATATGACCGAACTGTATTAATCCTTTCTAGAGCCTCTGGAACACCAGTTGTTGCCAATGCCCTACAATATGCGGCAGACTTAGTAAGAGGAAACGTTAAAGAAGTTGCGAAAAGAGAATTTGCAGCTGCAAAGAAGGCAAAGTTAGATGAAATTTTAAAGTCCCTAACTAAAGATACGAAAAAAGCATCCACCGACGATGAAATTGTAACTGCTCCTCCTCAAGAAGTGGTAACAGGTTCAATTGCAGGAATAGACATTATGGACTTAGAAGATGCTGTTAAAGCTTTATGGAAAAAAGGAATATATGCAGAAAGCGGTATGGGCTGTACAGGACCAATCGTTATGGTTAATGAAGATAAAATGACTGACGCTATAAATGTATTGGCTGATGCAGGTTTTGTTGCTAAAGAGTCTGCTTGTTAATAAAGAAAATCCCTTGACTTAGTTTAGGTCAAGGGATTTTTATGCATAAAAGACAAAGACGATTAATAGAATGTATGGACAAGTAAGAATATAAAAAAGGTGTAAGATGCAAAATTTATGCCAACAATTTGAAATTACACATAATATCTTTATTATTTAATTAATAAATGTTATAATAGGTTTAATAACTAAAAAGGTGAGGATGGTTAAACATGAGAATGGGTTATAATTTACAACTAGAACAATCACAAAAATTAATTATGACGCCACAACTTCAACAGGCAATTAAAATACTTCAATTAAATGCAATAGAACTAGATCAATTTATTCAAAAAGAAATTGAAACCAATCCCTTTTTAGAATTAAATGAAAACTATGAAACAGATTATGAAAAGAATATTAAAGAAATAAAAAGGGATAAGGTTAAAGAAATTGACTGGAAAGAATATAGTGATGACTATCATAGCAGAGGAGACAGTTTTAGTAAAGGTTCTTACTCTGGTGAAAACGATTTCAATTACGAAAATATGGTATCTGAAAAACCCACCCTACAAGATTATTTAATGTCTCAATTTCACTTAACTATTTTAAATAAAAAATATCATCAAGTAGGTGAGTATATTATTTATAGTTTAGATGAAAATGGATATCTAAATTTAGCAATAGATGAAATCGTCAAGGAGTTTGACTTGGAAGTAAAAGTTGTAGAGAATATATTAAAGGTAATACAAACCTTTGATCCTCCAGGGATAGCAGCACGAAACTTAAAAGAATGTTTGTTAATACAGTTGTCGCATCTTGGTATAGACTATCCAAAAGCATATGAGGTAATAGAAAAATATCTGGAAGAAATTGCTGATAATAAGTACCCCCATGTGGCAAAAAAACTGAATGTTTCAGTTGAGGAAGTGCAAAAAATATGCGATTTAATTAGAACTTTAGAGCCTAAACCTGGAAGAAAGTTTTCATCCTTCAACCACACATACATTGTACCCGATGTAGTGGTGAAAAAGGTAGGGCATGAATATATAATAGTTGTTAATGATTATAATGGGCCTCGTTTAATGATTAGAGAAGATTACCGAAAAATGTTACTCTCTAATGATGAAAATTCTGAAACAGTGAAATACATTAATGATAAATTAAATTCTGCCAGTTGGCTTATTAAAAGTATAGAACAAAGACAACAAACAATCTACAAAGTTGTGGAAATGATTATAAGAAGACAAAAAGATTTTTTTGAATATGGTAAAAAGTTTTTAAAGCCTATGACATTAAAGGAAATTGCTGAAGAAATTAATGTTCATGAATCTACTGTAAGTAGAGCAACCAATGGAAAATATGTTGAAACACCCATTGGAACCTTTGAATTAAAATACTTTTTCACCAGTGGAATAGAGGGAGACAATGGTGAAGGGGTGTCAGCAGAAAGTGTGAAGAGTTTTATTAAAGAAATTATTGAAGGAGAGAATCCTAAAAAGCCATTAAGTGATAGTAAGATTACAGATCTATTATCTGCTAAAGGGATGACCATTTCTAGAAGAACAGTAGCTAAATATAGGGATGACCTATTAATACCGCCGTCATCAAAAAGAAAGAGATTCTAACAAAAATCGGGGAAATTCCCGATTTTTTTTGTTTTTTTATATAGAAAAGTTATATTTACGTGATTAAAAACACATTGATATACAGTAGGTGTTTAACAAAAAATATTAAAAAATAAGAATTTTAGAGACTTTTGATATAATATATAAAATAATTATATTCTATTTTGTGTATAAATATAAAATGGTAAGTCAATAAAATTCACTAGCTTCAGTTTCTTAATATAAATTTCTAAAATTTTTCAACAAAAGAGATTGATTATTGGAATATAGTGTTATATAATAAATTTGTAGTGAAGTTCATTTTTTTTACAGCAATAGGGACATAATATGCATATGTGGGACTTCATTAGTCCATGCAACAGGGGAGGTAAAAGATGAAGGAAATCATCAATATACAGAAAAAAATAATTCCAGAAGCTTTTGCCACATTAGAAAAAAGATATGATATTTTAAGAAACATATCAATACTACAGCCTATTGGCAGAAGAGCTTTAGCCAACAGACTTTCTTTAGGGGAAAGAATAGTTAGAAGTGAAATTGAGTTCCTTAAAGGTCAAGACTTAATTGATGTTAATGTAGCAGGTATGATGATTACAAAGGATGGAGATGTTTTAGTAGATCAACTAAAAGAAATGATTTATCATTTGAAGGGAATTAGTGGACTACAAGAACAATTAAAAAGAAAATTACAACTTGAAAAAGTTTTTATTGTACCAGGTAACATTGAAAATGATGAATATGTAATTAGTGATCTTTCAAAAACAACTTCTCGTATACTAGAAGGTCAAATCTTAGAAAACAGCATTGTTGGTGTAACCGGTGGTAACACAATGGCAGCTGTAGCAAATGAAATGACTCAACAAACAAAGGATCGAGGAATTGTAGTTGTTCCTGCCCGTGGAGGTCTTGGAAAAAAGGTTGAGGGTCAAGCAAATACCATTGCCGCAAAAATGGCTGGTAAATTTAAAGGAACGTATCAATTGCTTCATGTTTCAGATACTTTAAGTCAAGAGGCAATTAAAAGTCTATTGCAAGATCCTGAAATTAAACGAATAACTGATTTAATTAAACAGGTGAATGTACTATTGTTTGGTATTGGACGAGCAGACAAAATGGCACAAAGACGAGAACTATCAAAAGAGACTGTAGATTTATTACAGGAACGAAAGGCAGTTGCCGAAGCTTTTGGTTATTACTTCAATAGAGAAGGTGAAATTGTCCACGAAATGAAGACAGTCGGAATAGACTTAGATGATTTCAACAATGTACCTGTAACCATTGGTGTGGCAGGGGGACCTAATAAAGCAGAGGCAATACTAGCAATTACTAAAATTAAGAAAGACATGATTTTGGTAATTGACGAAGGTGCAACAAGAGAAATATTAGACAAATATTAGATAATAAGTTTATGCTTTTAAAGCAAATTTAAATAAAATTATTTTTTATATCATAGGAGGTAATAACATGAGTGTAAAAGTAGCAATTAATGGTTTTGGAAGAATTGGTAGAAACGCTTTTAAAGTAGCAGTAGAAGAACAAAGAGATTGGGAAATAGTAGCAATCAACGATTTAACAGACCCAGCAACATTAGCTCATTTATTAAAGTATGACAGTTTATATGGAAAATTCAATGGTACAGTTGAAGCAAAAGAAAATGCTATCGTAGTAAATGGAAAAGAAATTAAAATCTACGCTGAAAGAAACCCTGAAAACTTACCATGGAAAGAATTAGGAGTAGATGTTGTTATTGAAGCAACAGGTATTTTCAGAACTAAAGATCAAGCTATGATGCACATCAATGCTGGAGCTAAAAAAGTAGTTATTACTGCTCCTGCTAAAAAAGAAGACATTACAATCGTAATGGGTGTAAATGAAAAGAACTATGATCCTGCAAACCATCATGTAGTTTCAAATGCTTCTTGTACAACTAACTGTTTAGCTCCTTTTGCTAAAGTAATTGACGAGAAATTTGGAATCAAAAAAGGTTTAATGACTACAATTCATGCATATACAAACGATCAACGTATTCTTGACTTACCGCATGAAGACTTAAGAAGAGCTAGAGCAGCTGCACAATCAATGATTCCTACAACTACAGGAGCAGCAGAAGCAGTTTCATTAGTACTTCCTCAATTAAAAGGTAAATTAAGTGGTATGGCAATGAGAGTTCCAACTCCTACAGTTTCAGTAGTAGACTTAGTATTAGAAACTGATAAAAATACTACAGTTGAAGAAGTAAATGCAGCTCTTAAGAGTGCAGCTGAAGGAGATTTAAAAGGAATTATGATGTATTCTGATGAGCCATTAGTATCTATGGACTACAGACAAGATCCTCATTCTTCTATTATTGATGGTTTATCTACAGCTGTAATGGGAGAAAACATGGTTAAAATCATTGCTTGGTATGACAATGAGTGGGGTTACTCTGTAAGAGTAGTAGATTTAGTATCTTACATAGTTGCTAAAGGTTTATAAATATAAATATAAAAAAAGTTCGGTTTTATAGGTAACTATAGAACTGAACTTTTTAAACATTTCATTTAAAAAACTAGCAACATGTGGTAATCTATAATATGAACATTACAATAAACCGTATATTGTTAACTAATATATATTTTCCAAAGTATAACAAATAGAAAGTTGATAATAATAAAGGAGGCCTATCAAGATGCTTAATAAAAAATCAGTTAAAGATTTTGAAGTAAAAGGCAAAAAAGTATTGGCGAGATGCGATTTTAACGTTCCAATGGATAAAGAAGGCAATATAACAGATGATAGAAGAATCCGAGAAGCATTACCGACGATTACATATTTATTAGAACAAGGTGCAGCTGTTATTTTAATGTCCCACTTTGGAAGACCAAAGGGAGAGGCAAACCCTAAATATTCATTAGCACCTGTTGCTAAAAGATTAGCTGAATTATTAAATAAAGAAGTTGTTTTTGCTGATGACGATGTAGTTGTTGGTGAAAAAACTGTTGAATTAGCTTCGAAACTTAATGCAGGTGAAGTAATGTTACTTCAAAATGTTCGTTATAGAAAAGAAGAAGAGAAAAACAATGCAGATTTCTCAAAAGAACTAGCATCATTAGGGGACTTATTTATCAATGATGCATTTGGAACTGCCCATAGAGCCCATAGTTCTACAGCTGGTGTAGCTGATTTCTTACCTGCGGGTATGGGTTTCTTAATTGAAAAAGAAGTAAACTTTATGGGTAAAGCATTAGAAAACCCAGAAAGACCTTTTGCTGCAATTTTAGGTGGAGCAAAAGTATCTGATAAAATTGGTGTAATCGAAAACTTATTAGAAAAGGTAGACGTTCTTCTTATTGGAGGAGGAATGGCTTATACTTTCTTAAAGGCTCAAGGTTACGAAATCGGAAAGTCACTTTTAGAAGAAGACAAAATGGAATTAGCTTTAAACTTAATCGAAAAAGCAAAAGAAAAAAATGTA
Source organism: uncultured Alkaliphilus sp. (assembly GCA_938074565.1). Classification (GTDB taxonomy): domain Bacteria; phylum Bacillota; class Clostridia; order Peptostreptococcales; family Natronincolaceae; genus Alkaliphilus. The sequence goes on from CALJEQ010000006.1 coordinate 500,058, forward strand.
GAGTTATTACTTCCACTAGATTCAGTTGTAGCCAGCCAATTTGCTGCTGATGCAGAACATAAAACAGTTACTAACGAAGAAATGCCTGCTGAATGGTTAGGTGTAGACATCGGACCAAAAACTGTAGAACTTTATGCTGAAAAAATTAAAAGTGCTAAAACTGTAATTTGGAATGGACCTATGGGTGTATTTGAAATGCCAGCTTTTGCTGTTGGAACAAAAGAAGTTGCAAGAGCATTATCCCTATGTGAAGGAACTACTATCATTGGTGGTGGAGACAGTGCAGCGGCTGTAGAACAATTAGGCTTTGCAGAACAAATGAGCCATATTTCTACAGGTGGAGGAGCTTCTCTTGAATACTTAGAAGGAAAAGTACTTCCAGGTATAGATGTTTTAGCTAATAAATAAAGCGTAGAAGGGAGCATTTTTATATGCGTATACCAATTATTGCTGGTAACTGGAAAATGAATAAAAATGTTGACGAAGCTCTTGAGTTTGTCAACCAACTTAAAAATGAAGTTAATGAAACTGATGTTGAAGTGGTGCTTTGTTGCCCATTTATAGCCCTATCTGAAGTGAAAAAAGCTATTGAGGGCACTAAAGTTAAATTAGGAGCACAAAATATGCATTGGGAAGAATCTGGTGCTTATACTGGCGAAATTTCAGCAGATATGTTGTTAAATATCGGCGTAGATTATGTAATCATTGGTCACTCTGAAAGAAGACAATATTTCAACGAAACTGATGAAATTGTTAATTTAAAAGTGAAAAAAGCAGTGGCAAAGGGTATTAAGCCAATACTTTGTATAGGTGAAACCCTAGAAGAAAGAGAATCTAACCAAACTTTTGAAGTGGTTAAAACTCAAACTGTAAAAGCATTAGAAGGTATTACAGAAGAAGATTTAAAAAATATTGTTATTGCATATGAGCCAATTTGGGCTATCGGAACTGGTAAGACTGCATCATCTCAAGATGCTAATGCTGTAATTGCCAATATAAGAGAAGTTGTAAAAGAATTATATAATGAAACAGTTTCAGAAGTTGTAAGAATTCAATATGGTGGTAGCGTAAAGTCTGCTAATGCTACAGAAATAATGAATGAGTCTGATATTGATGGAGCCCTTGTAGGGGGAGCCAGTTTAGAAGCTAAAGAATTCTTAGGAATTGTTCACTTCTAAACAACAGAAAGGAAGAGGAATATGAAGAAACCAGTAGCACTAATCATACTAGATGGTTTTGGAATAAACAACAATACTCTTGGAAATGCTGTTAAGGCAGCTAATATACCTCAAATTAATAAATTGTTTAATCAGTACCCAGTAACTGAAATTCAAGCCAGTGGTTTGGCTGTAGGACTTCCAGAAGGTCAAATGGGTAACTCTGAGGTAGGCCATTTAAATATTGGGGCAGGGAGAGTTGTTTATCAAGAATTAACTAGAATTTCCAGGGAAATAGAATTAGGTGAATTCTTTGTAAATCAAACTTTAATTGATGCCATTGATAATGCTATAAACAATAAAACACAACTTCATTTAATGGGACTTGTATCAGATGGTGGAGTGCATAGCCATAGTCAACACTTATTTGCTCTATTAAAATTGGCTAAAGAAAAAGGATTAAAGGATGTTCTAGTTCATTGTTTCTTAGATGGAAGAGATACACCGCCTCAAAGTGCTCTACAATATGTAGAAGAACTTGAAAAAGCCATTGTAGAAATAGGTGTAGGAAGAATTGTTACAGTTAGTGGTAGATACTACGCTATGGATAGAGACCAAAGATGGGAAAGAACTAAAGAAGCTTATGACGTTATTACTATGGCTAAAGGACCGGTGCAGACCGATGCTCTTGAAACCATTAAGAAGTCATATGAGGCTGGAGAAGTGGATGAGTTCGTAAAACCAACAGTTATTTCTAAAAATGGAGAACTTCATTCCATGAATAATGGAGATTCTATTATCTTCTTTAACTTTAGACCAGACCGTGCTAGACAAATGACTAGAGCCTTAATGGATGATGAATTCCAGGGTTTTGTTAGAGATAATGGAACTTTATCCCTACATTATGTTTCAATGACTTTATATGATTCTTCAATTAAGGGAGTAAATATTGCTTATCCACCTCAAACATTGGATAATACATTGGGAGAATATTTAAGTAAAAACAATATTAATCAGTTAAGAATTGCAGAAACTGAAAAATATGCCCATGTTACTTACTTCTTTAATGGTGGGGAAGAAGTGGCTTATACTAATGAAGACCGTAAACTAATTCAATCTCCAAAGGTAGCTACATATGACTTAAAGCCTGAAATGAGTGCTGACGAAGTAACTGTAGAATTACTTAAGGCAATTGATGAAGATAAATATGATTTTATAGTATTAAATTATGCAAATCCTGATATGGTAGGACATACAGGTATTTTAGATGCTGTGGTAAAGGCTATAGAAACAGTAGATAATTGCTTAGGAAAAGTTATTGATAAATTATTAGAAAAGGGCGGTAAAGCTATCGTTACTTCTGACCACGGTAATGCTGAATGTTTAATTGATGAAATTACAGGTGGTCCTGTAACAGCCCATACAACAAATCCTGTACCTTTAATTTTAGTGGGTGAGGGTAACTATCAACTAGCTTCTGATGGAAAGCTATGTGATATTGCACCGACTATACTTGAATTATTAGGAGTAGAAAAACCTGCTGAAATGACAGGTAAAAGTTTATTAGTTAAGTAATAACCCAAAGGGTTAAAGATATAGTATGAGAGGAGAGAAACAAATGACAATAATTAGTGAGATTTATGCTAGAGAAGTACTAGATTCAAGAGGTAATCCAACTGTAGAGGTAGAAGTATACTTAGAAAGTGGTGTAGTAGGAAGAGCTATCGTTCCATCTGGAGCATCTACTGGAGCTTTTGAAGCCGTTGAACTTAGAGATGGTGACAAAGGTAGATATTTAGGTAAAGGTGTACTTAAGGCAGTTCAAAACGTTAATGAAGTAATTGCACCTGCAATTGAAGGTTTTGACGCAACTGATCAAGTTGGAATTGATAGAGCAATGATCGAACTTGATGGTACTGAAAATAAAGGTAAATTAGGAGCTAATGCAATTCTTGGTGTTTCTATGGCAGTAGCAAGAGCAGCAGCAGAAGCTTTAGACCTACCATTATACCAATATCTTGGTGGAGTAAATGCAAAAGAACTTCCAGTTCCAATGATGAACATCTTAAACGGTGGAGCTCATGCTGACAATAACGTAGACATTCAAGAATTCATGGTTATGCCAGTAGGTGCTAAATCTTTCAAAGAAGCTTTAAGAATGTGTGTAGAAATTTATCATACATTAAAGGGAGTTTTACAATCTAAAGGTCTTGCTACTGGTGTAGGTGATGAAGGTGGATTTGCTCCAAACTTAGCATCTAACGAAGAAGCTCTTCAAATTATTATTCAAGCGATTGAAAAAGCTGGTTACAAGCCAGGAGACGACATTAAGCTTGCATTAGATGTTGCAGCTACAGAATTATATGATGAAGAAAAGAAAATCTACAACTTAGCAGGTGAAGGCGTTATTAAAACATCTGAAGAAATGGTAGAATTCTATGCTGATTTAGTAAGCAAATATCCAATTGCTTCTATTGAAGATGGATTAAGTGAAGATGACTGGGCTGGTTGGAAGTTAATGACTGAAAGATTAGGAGATAAAATCCAAATCGTTGGTGATGACTTATTTGTAACTAATACAACAAGATTAAGTAGAGGTATCGAAACTGCTACAGCGAACTCAATCTTAATCAAAGTAAACCAAATTGGTACAATTACTGAAACATTAGATGCTATTGAAATGGCAAAAAGAGCTGGTTACACAGCTGTAGTTTCTCACCGTTCTGGAGAGACAGAAGATTCTACAATTGCAGATATCGCAGTTGCAGTAAACGCTGGTCAAATTAAAACTGGTGCTCCTGCTCGTACAGATCGTGTTGCTAAATACAACCAATTATTAAGAATTGAAGATAATTTAGGTTCTTTAGCAAAGTATAGAGGCGGAGACGTTTTCTATAACGTTAAGAAGTAATTAAAGTAATTAAAGTATAAGTATAATAATATTTAGTATAGACAATAATAGGGGTATTCGTTACCCTTATTATTGCTTTATATGAATAAATTACAAAATGCCTGTAGTTAATTTATTTTATTAAGAAGTATGAATTATTTGGTTGATTTTATAAGTAGGCTGTGTTAAAATATGTATGTTAATCTCACGTAGGGAGGTGGAAACATGCTAAGAACAATTTTAATGGTTATTCAAGTAATTACATGCTTAGTATTAATAGGAAGTATTTTATTGCAATCTGGAAAAGACCCAGGACTTTCAGGTTCTATTACCGGTGGAGCTCAACAGCTTTTCGGTAAGCAGGCTAAAGGGTATGAAGGAATGTTAAGTAAATTAACTTCTGTTGGTGCTGCATTATTTATCATTGTTGCAATTGCTTTAGTGGCAATTCAATAGAAACATAAAACTGAATAGGTAGAAGGAGAGGAGTAAAGTAAATGAATTTATTGATATTAGCACCAGTTGTAGGTGTTATAGCATTAATATTTGCATATATACTTACAACTAAAATCAACAAAGTATCAGCTGGTACAGAAAGAATGAAAGAAATTGCTTCTTATATTCAAGAAGGTTCTATGGCATTTTTAACTAGAGAATATAAATATCTAGTTATTTTTGCTGCTATTTTATTTGTTATTTTAGGTTTAGGTATTGACTGGGTTACTGCAATTTGTTTCTTATTTGGTGCTTTTTTCTCTGGTTTAGCTGGTTACTTCGGAATGAGAGTAGCTACAAAAGCCAATGTAAGAACTGCTAATGGAGCAAAAGAAGGCGGAATGAACAAAGCTTTAAGCGTTGCCTTTTCTGGTGGTGCTGTAATGGGTATGTCAGTAGTAGGTCTTGGTCTTTTAGGAGTTGGAGGACTTTTTCTTATTCTTTCTAATATGTATGGAAATACAGACGCTGCTACATACATCACAGGTTTTGCATTAGGAGCTTCTTCTATTGCGTTATTTGGACGTGTAGGTGGAGGAATCTATACTAAGGCAGCAGACGTTGGAGCTGACCTTGTAGGTAAGGTTGAAGCTGGTATTCCAGAAGATGACCCAAGAAACCCTGCTGTTATCGCTGATAACGTTGGAGACAATGTTGGTGACGTTGCAGGTATGGGAGCCGATTTATTTGAATCTTATGTTGGTTCTATTATTTCTGCTATTGCATTAGGTTTAATCGCATATGGTATTAATGGAGCAATTTTCCCATTAATGTTAGCTGCAACAGGTATTATTGCTTCAATTATTGGAAGCTTCTTTGTAAAAGGTGATGAAAATAAAGATCCTCAAAAGTCTTTAAAAATGGGTACTTATATATCAGGTGCAATTACTGTGGCTGTAACTTATTTCTTAAGTACATATTTCTTAGAGAGTACTAGTGGTTTTTATGCTGTTGTTACTGGTTTAGTAGTTGGAATCATCATTGGTCAATTAACAGAAATATATACTTCAAGTAGTTTTTCACATGTTAAAAAGATTGCTAAGCAATCTGAAACTGGTCCAGCAACAACAATTATTAGTGGACTTGCAGTGGGAATGCTTTCTACAGCATGGCCGATTCTTTTAATTGCTGCAGGTATCTTAATTGCCTACGGTGTAGCTGGTTTATATGGTATCGCTCTTGCGGCTGTAGGTATGTTGGCAACAGCAGGTATGACTGTAGCAGTAGATGCATATGGTCCTATTGCTGATAACGCTGGTGGTATTGCTGAAATGTGTGAATTACCAAAGGAAGTAAGAAAAATTACAGATAAGTTAGATGCTGTTGGTAATACAACTGCTGCTATGGGTAAAGGTTTTGCTATTGGATCTGCTGCCTTAACAGCGTTAGCATTATTTGCAACTTATACTGAAGCAGTTGGATTAAGTTCAATTGACTTAACAAGACCTAATGTAATTGCAGGTATGTTAATTGGTGGTATGTTACCATTCTTATTCTCTGCATTAACAATGGAGGCTGTTGGTAAAGCAGCTTTTGAAATGATAGAAGAAGTTAGAAGACAATTTAGAGAAATCCCAGGAATCATGGAAGGTAAAGGTAAGCCAGAATATGCTACTTGTGTAGACATTAGTACAGCTGCTGCCTTAAAAGAAATGGTTATTCCAGGTGTTTTAGCTGTAGTTGCACCTATTGCCACTGGTTTAATTTTAGGATCAGATGCAGTTGGTGGATTATTAGCTGGTTCATTAGTAGCAGGGGTTTTAATGGCTATTATGATGGCTAATGCTGGTGGAGCATGGGATAATGCTAAGAAGTACATTGAAGAAGGACATCATGGTGGAAAAGGTAGTGAACCTCATAAAGCAGCTGTTGTTGGTGATACAGTAGGGGATCCATTCAAAGATACTTCTGGACCATCAATCAACATTCTTATTAAGTTAATGACAATTGTTTCAGTAGTATTCGCACCATTATTCTTAAGATATGGTGGAATGATAGTAAAATTATTTGAATAATATTACAGTTGATAAAGCCCTTAATCTTTAGATTAAGGGCTTTATTCTACTCAACGTAATTCAGTATTAAATATATTGAGAAGAATAGTAGGAAGTAGAAGGTAGCTTTATAATATTCATGTATATAAGGGGGAATGAAAATGCACTTTTTAAATTACAATATAGAAGGTTTAATTATAATTATTTATTTATCATTCATTATCACAATTAACTTTGTCTCTTTTGTACTTATGGGATTAGATAAATATAAGGCCATAAAAGGAAGTTATCGTATTTCAGAAATATCCTTTTTGACCTTAGGTTTTATGGGTGGGGCTGTAGGTGTTTTACTAGGAATGGTTTGTTTCCGTCATAAAACCAATAAAAAGAAGTTTTATATAGGGATACCGATATTATTTGTTATTAACCAAATAGTACACTTGCTAATTTATTATATTGGAACAAAACTAAACTAAGCAAAAATATAATAAACTAAGCTATCTTCTTTTTAAGCTTTAATCTATTGTGGAATACAAAAGCAAAAATGAAGAAGATAGACGACACTAAAATTGCTAAGGGAAGCTCATGGGAATGTTGAGAAGTATCTTCTCCAATCTTCAATTTGGCTTTATGACCTAAAGTATCCATTACAACCATTAAATGAGCACCTATTTCTGTGGGATATTGAAAAGTACCATCGGCTTCTAGGTCACCCTTATAAAGTTCAATGTAATCTTCACTATAGAGAATTACTTCTCCAGAAGAGGGGCTAGTACCATTGGCGTAATAAACTCCTATTTCACCAGGTTGAAGTTCTTTTATACTCATTTTGTGGGCAAAGCTAGAAGAAGTATTTATTGAAAAAACTAATAAAATAATAATTATTGAAATTAAATTTTTGTTTATCCTATTTATCAACATTATACTAGACTCCTTTTAATAGTTTTAAGATGATTTGATTCGCTTCTTCTAAGGTTCTAGGAAATATCCCAGTTTGTAGAAATATTGAAGCAAACTTCGGGGTATTAAGTAGGGATATTTCCATTAAATCAGCATCACATAACAATTCTACAGTACCTTGTGTCAGCAGTGTTCCCTGTTGTAATATGATAACTTCATCCGCCCAACTATAAGTAAAATCCACATCATGGGTACTAATAATGATGGTACAATCATTTTTATTCAGTTTTTCTAAAATGATTTGTAATTGTTGCGAGGAAACAGGATCAAGTCCAGAAAAGGGTTCATCAAGTATTAATAATTTTGGTTCCATTGCCAATACCCCTGCAATTGCAACTCTTTTCTTTTGTCCTAAACTTAGATTATAGGGTGGGCGATTAACATAGTCCAACATACCAACTTCTTCTAAAGCACTAAGAACCCTTTTCTTTACTGTAACCTCATCTAATTTTAAATTTCTTGGCCCAAAGGCAACATCTTCAAAAACAGAAGTTGCAAACAATTGATTATCAGGGTTATCAAAGACTAAACCTATGGTTTCACGAATGTATTTTATTTCATCACCTGTAATGGTTTTACCAAAAATGTTAATAGAGCCTTCTTGTGGAAGGAATAATCCATTCAAGTGTTGAAGTAAAGTGGTTTTACCACTGCCATTTGACCCCAGTATAGCAATTTTCTTATGGCATTCAATAGATAAATTAATGTTTTGAAGGGCTTTAGTACCATCAGAATAGCTATAATTCAAATTTTTTATTTCAACTGCCTTCACTAAATTAACCACCCTTCTAATAAAATAATACTAATGGTAAAGCAGGCTACTAAAATTGTTTTTAATAGATCAATACTAGAGACTTTTTTCGGTAAAGACGTAGGTATTTTACCTTCAAAACCTCTAGAAATCATGGCCTTGTAGACTGTTTCAGAGGTATCGATTGACTTTATTAATATTCCCCCCGCCAATTGACCATATAATTTCATATTCTCTTTACTGAACTGATGTCGGTATGATCTCGAAATTAAGGCTTTTCTAGTATTTTGTAGGTCATTTATAAAAAGGAACAAATAACGATAAGCTAAAAAAAATACAGATAGTAAAGCAGATGGTATTTTCATATATGCCATACCATTGAATATTTCTTGTGGACTTTGGGTATAAATAACAATAATCATAAGCAATAAAGATGAAAACCCTTTAAATGTAACTGTTAATAAGAACTGTAATGCTTCTACCGATAGAGGATAACCACCTCCAAATAGTATGGGAATACCCATCAGAAGAAAAAAAGGTAAAATAACAACCAGTCTAGTAAACAAAACTATAAAGGGTAGCCCCATAGAAAGGGCCGCAATAAATATTATCCCAAAAGTTAAAGATAATAAGGGTAAAGAGTGTAAGTAGACGATTCCAATTATTAAAAGCATTGTTGCAATTAATTTACAACGGGTTTCCCATCTATGGCCCCAAGATGACTTTTGATGAAGTTTTTGTAAGTTATATTGATTAATAAGTTTAATGTTCAATTACTGGCACTCCTCTTTTTGTCAATTATCCCTAAGTATTAAAGCTACACCTCTACTGACAATACAGAAGGTCTGATACGGCTGATAAATTCCACTGAAAATCCAGTTAGTAAACCTTCAATTATTAACAAAGGAAGATAGTTTACTATAATAAGATGAATTACAGAAAAGAATCCATTACTGTAGTGGGGACTACTAAAGTATAAAACTGAAACCAACAATAATACACATCCAATAACACCAATTACACCTGAAATAAATCCTTTAAGGAAAATTGATTTTAATTTAAAAGAGTTAAAAAATAAATTTGCCATCAGTGCGGGTACTGCTACTAGTAAAGTATTAACGCCTAAAGTTGTTAATCCTCCATGTTGAAAGAGTATAGCTTGTAATAGCAGGCCAATAAATAAGGCAATGACTGCTTTTCCCCCCAACATAATGCCTAATAGACCTGCTAATAGGGGGTGTACAGAGGTGGGGCCAATCGGTAGACTAATCAAGGAGAAAACAAAGAAACCTCCCGAAAGCAAACTGATCATCGGTATTTGTTCCTCTTTAACTTTTCTAATTGATTGAAATAATAGACCACCTGTAATTGTTGTAGTTGCCACCACCATAGGAATACTTATAACGCCATCTGACAAATGCATAAAAAACCTCCCTTCAAAAAATAAAAAATCCTACAAAGAGTTTTATGTAGGATTATAAATAATTATGTTAACATAGCAATTTTAAAATATACTAACATCGTATTTATATTCTTATAATCCATACACCGTAGACTCTTAAGAAAAATAAATAAGAAGGTATCCTGGCTCAGGTTCATCATTTTTCAACACCTTCCCAGATGTAAATCCAGTGGTAACGTTGAAAACTCTCCTTTACAGTGGCGGGACCGCGTTGGAATTTCACCAACTTCCCTTTCATTTCAAAATGAAAACTTATTTATTAATTATTTAGTTCTCTTTTAATTTACCATAACAGTGGTATAATAGCAATATAATCCAATAAAACACATTAATATTTACATACTTGAAAACTAGAGTTTAAAATTTGCAATTATGAAAGGTTAATTTAAAAAGAAGTACTTAATTAATATAATTTATTAGTATAATCACTAAATATGGTTAAAATAAGAGATATATTGATATAATTAACCTTCAATGAATAAGAAAATAGGAGGGATTACATGTCATCAAAAGAAAGAATTGTAGAGTTTATGAGGGAGTCAGCCTATAACCCAATGTTGGAAGAAGAGCTGGCAAAAGCATTGGAGTTAAGTAAAGAGGACAAAAAGCAGTTTTCTAACTTGTTGGATGAAATGGAAAGAGAAGGTCTAATTATTAAGACTCGTAAAAAAAGATATGGTGTACCTGAGTTAATGGGTTTAGTTGTGGGTAGACTTCAAGGAAATGCAAAGGGTTTTGGTTTTGTTATTCCTGACGTACCAAATATGGAAGATGTATTTATACCTGCTAACTCAATGAATGGTGCAATGAATAATGATCGTGTTATAGCTAGAGTAAACAACGTAAATACAAAAACAAAAAAATCTGAAGGCGAAATTATCAGGATTTTAGTGAGGGCAAATAAAGAAGTGGTTGGTACATATGAAGACAGTAGAAACTTTGGTTTTGTTGTGCCAGATGATCCTCGAATTAATGTGGATATATATATTCCTAAGAGTGAAAGTAAAAAGGTGAAAGATGGCTATAAAGTAGTATGCGAAATTACCCGATACCCAGAAGCAAGAAGAAACCCTGAAGGTGTTATTATTGAAATATTAGGTCATAAAAATGATAGTGAAACTAATATTGTCTCTATCATGAGAAAATATAATTTAGAAGCAGAATTCCCAACCCAAGTAGAAGCAGAAGTAGCACTTATTCCTGATGAAGTACAAGAGGAAGAAATTGCCAAACGTAGGGATTTAAGGGATTTAAAAATGGTTACAATAGATGGTGCAGATGCTAAAGACTTAGATGATGCTGTATCTATTGAAAGATTAGATAACGGTAATTATCGACTAGGAGTTCATATTGCTGACGTAACCCATTATGTAAGGGAAGGAACTGAACTGGATAAAGAGGCTCTTAATAGAGGAACCAGTGTGTACTTGGTGGATAGGGTTATTCCAATGCTTCCTAGAAAACTATCCAATGGTGTGTGTAGTTTGAATCCTAAAATTAATCGTCTTGCCCTAACAGTATTTATGGATATAGATAGCAAAGGAAAAGTACAGAAACATGAAGTTGTTGAAAGTGTTATCAAGACAAATGAACGTATGACCTACACTGATGTTTCTGATATTCTTGAGAAAAACGACGAAGCTCTTAAGGAAAGATACAAAAATTTAGTGGAAGACTTTAAAATGATGGAAGAGCTTTGTTATATATTAAGAAATAGAAGAGAAGAACGAGGAGCAATCGACTTTGACTTCCCAGAGGCTAAGGTTATTTTAAATGAAGATGGTAAACCTATTGAAATAAAGAAATATGAACGCCGAATAGCAAATAGAATTATAGAAGAATTTATGTTGGTATGTAATGAGACAGTGGCAGAAAGTTACTATGAGTTGAACGTACCCTTTGTATATAGAGTGCATGAAGACCCAAGTGTGGAAAGAATTGAAGATTTCAATAAATTCATTCATAACTTTGGTTACCATTTAAAAGGTACTAATAATGAAGTGCATCCAAAAGTATTGCAAGAGTTATTGAAAAAAATAGAAGGAACAAGGGAAGAGGTGTTAATTAATACTTTAATGCTTCGATCTTTAAAAAAGGCAAGGTATGCAGCTGACAATTTAGGTCATTTTGGTTTAGCAGCAGAGTATTATAGCCACTTTACATCACCTATTAGAAGATACCCTGACTTAGCCATCCATCGTATTATGAAAGCATTTCTTAAGGAAGGTGCTAAAAGTAAGTGGCTAGAAAAGGTTAGTGGTTTAGTGGGTTATATAGGAGAGCAATCCTCCATACGAGAAAGAAATGCTGATGAAGCTGAAAGAGACACAGTTGATTTGAAAAAAGCTGAATATATGTCAGAACGTATAGGAGAAGTTTATGAAGGAGTTATTTCTGGTGTTATATCCATTGGAATGTTTGTAGAACTAGAAAATACCGTAGAAGGATTAGTTCGAGTAAGTTCGCTGGAAGATGACTACTATCGCTTTGATAGTGAACAACATTCTTTAACTGGTGAGCGTAAACGAAGAGTATTTAGAATAGGTGATATTGTTAAAATAAAAGTTGCTAAAGTAGATGTTTTACAAGGTGAAATTGATTTTACATTGGTGGAAGATTCACAACAAAACTAAGACCCATCAATAACCATAAAATTTAGATGTATAATAAAGTTAGTTTCCACAATGTTTTATGGGTAAGAAAGGTTGCTGACTTTTGCAGTAATGATGAAGAGGAAGTTTTTCATCATTTTAAGGAGAGGAAAGATTCTCTCCTTATTTATTTTTAGTTGTTGTATTTTTCTTATTTGGGGTATATATTCTATGGTAAAGGAATTTTTAGGGGGTTGGAGGGATGAATTATGCCAATTACTTATGGTTTAATTATACTGATTTTTATAGCGTTATTGGTGGAAGTCCTTTCAATAGCTCTAAAGGTAACAGGATTAGATTTAGAAAAAGCTAGATTTCAAGTAGTTTCCATCATAACCCATACAGGGTTTACCACAAGGGAGTCAGAATTAATTACACAACATCCCACCAGAAGGAAGATTGCGCAAATTTTAATGTTGGTAAGTTATGTAAGTACAGCTACATTAATTAGTATTATCATTAGTGCTTTTAGAAATTATCGTTCTTTTATGTATTTCTCTATATATGTTTGTGGTGTGCTACTGATCATTCTATTTTTAATGAGAAATAAACATATATTAAAAAGAATAGAGAATTTAATAGAAAAACAACTGATTAAACAAATGAAGAAAAATTTAAGGTATAAAACAGTAGAAGAAGTGTTAAAACTAAATGATGAATATGGTGTGGCTGAATTTGTAATTGAAGAAAATAATATACTACTGGGTGTAGCATTGGAAAAGTCAGGGCTTAAACAAAACTATATTCAAGTGCTTAACATTGATAGAGGTTCTCATATTGTTCACTTTCCAAAAAACAACATGGTATTTAGACATGGTGACAAGGTATTGGTTTACGGTCAATTGGAGAAGATTAGAGAATTTATTATAACTCAAAAAGAACAGCGATCAAAATAAGTAATTGACTTTTTGAGGTGTATATGATAAATTAGAAAGAGTCACTTTTAAAAGTCATGGTGGTGAGGGTATGTCAAAAGAAGCAAGAAAAGTTTTAGCAACAAATAAAAAGGCTAGGCACGATTACTTTATTGAAGAAACCTATGAATGTGGTATTGAATTAAGAGGTACGGAAGTAAAGTCTATCCGTCTGGGTAAACTTAACATTCGAGATGGGCATGCCCGTGTTGAAAATAGTGAAGTTTTCCTGTATAATATTCATATAAGTCCTTATGAGCAGGGGAACATTCATAATGTTGATCCCCTTAGACCAAGAAAGCTATTACTTCATAAAAGAGAGATTCTAAAGCTTATTGGTTATATTCAACAAAAAGGTTATACGTTAATTCCCCTTAATGTTTATTTAAAACAGGGTTTAATTAAAGTAGAACTGGGGGTAGCAATAGGTAAAAAACTCTATGACAAGCGTCAAGATATTGCTAAAAAAGAGTCCCAAAGAAGAATAGATAAAGAATTAAGGGCTAGACAAAAAGTTTAAAGTAAATCTTGTGTTGAATCAGATTTACCCATATATATGGGGGCGTACTGGTTTCGACGGGGGTTTAGATCCTTTAGTAGCGAGCCGTGTTTTGCTTGGTGACACGTAAAAAAACTGGGCAAAAAAGATAAACGCAAACGATAATTACGCAATAGCTGCCTAGTTGCAGCTCGTTTCTACCTGACCTCCTGCCGTTAGGATAGAAACGCCAACCATGCAGGGAACGTCTTAAGGGTTGCCTTGACCTTAAGTTGTACAATTGAGGCTGGTTGAATCCAGAGTTTGTTGTTAGACGCTGGAGGAGATGAGATCTAAAATAGCAACTGCGCTCGGAGAAGCTGAAGGTGAAGGGCCTTCGGACAGGGGTTCGATTCCCCTCGCCTCCACCACTCAAATCCACAATAGTATTGAATGTGAAGACCACAGTAATGTGGTCTTCATTTACTATAATTTCCTTTACAAAATTTTGTATAAAACTTTTGATTTCTACTGAAACGTTGTTAGCTACATTCGATTTGAAATGTTTGATGGCGTTTAATATGACTTTCTCATCTACTCTATGTGTTAGAGTATTAGAAATTAGGGTGTCTAGTTCGTATTCTAACTCTGCTTTCTCTTCCTCACGCTGGCTTAGTTGTTTCGTTATACCGTCACTAATTGCACCGCTTTCAACAAATCCAATCAAGTTATTAATAGCTTTATCTTTTTCTCTAAGCTGACTTTTAATTAATTCTATTCTATTCGATGCATCATCTTTTTTTAAAGCTTGGTATTTTGTTAGCTCCTCTATTAAGAGAGGAATATTCTTTGGAGAGAATATTTTCGCTGTTAATTCTTTAATGATGAATTCCTCAAGGTATTCTTTTCTAATTTCTTTATTTCCGCATCCCACTTTCCCTTTTCTTAATCTATTATTACATCGATGAGTAACATATAGAGTTTTATTTCTTCCAGAAAATTTTCTGTTTCCCGCCATAAAATGATTACATATACCACATCTTACTAAACCAGACAGTAGATAAACTTCTTCAGCCTTATGTTGACCTGCCTGCCTATTACGCCCTCTTTCTTTGAGTTTTTTTTGCACTTTATTAAACAATTCCTCTTCTATTATGGCAGGAAAGGCATTTGGTACTCGAATTATCTCTTCTTCAGATTTTGATTTCCAATTATTCCTAGTACCATCAACTGTTTTTGACTGAGCTCTGTTGAATATATAAGTACCAATGTACTTTTCGTTCCTTAAAATTCCAGAAATACTATTATTGGTAAATAAATTTCCTAATTTAGTCTTATAACCTTTATCATTAAGTGTTTTTACGATTCTTTTGTAGCCAAAGCCAAGTTCATACATTTCAAATATCTCTTTGACTATAACCGCTTCCTTAAGGTCTATAACATATTTCATAGTGTCTCTATCTACATCTAAACCTAACGGAGGAATCCCCCCATTATGAATGCACTTTCCAGCATTAAGTTTCATAACCTTCATCACTTCTCGAGAAAGATTAGCAGAGTAATATTCGTTCATACCGTCTATAATAGATTCCATCATTATAGATTCAGGCGAATTATCGATTCTTTCTAAAACACTCCGTATAGATACTTTATTAGTTTCTAATTTTCTCTTGTTAATAACCTTATCATAACGATTACGTGAAAACCTATCTAGCTTATGTACCAGAACAATATCGAATGACTTATATTTACTATCAGCAATCATTCTTTGAAATTCTGGACGGTTATCATTGGTGGCAGATTTTGCTCTATCGATGTACGTATTAACAATAATTAAGTTATTATCTAATGCATGTTTTTCA
>CALJEQ010000007.1 GCA_938074565.1 uncultured Alkaliphilus sp.
GTAACACTTTGCCAAGAAAAATACTCCATTATCTTACTCCAGATGAATCATTCGAAGATCACTTAAGAGAGATTATATACGACTAAATATCCATAATATTACAGTTTAAAAATTAGTTCAATTTGCTATTGCAATTTAGGTGTTATTTATTTTTGAAATTAATTAATTATTTTTAAAGTTATTACTTTATTTAATTGATTTTTTTAAATCATTTGTATGTACTATTAATCTTTGTGAAATTTTTACTATTATCTAATTCTCTGTTTACTTCAATTCTCCTTCTTTTTCCAACATTTCTATAAATTCCTTTAATGCATCTTGAAAACACTTCATTGGTGGTCTAACTAAACCAGCCCCCACCTGTCCAACCCCTGGGTTTTTATGGGCAATACCAGTATTAATAATTGGTAAAATGCCTGTTTCTATCACTTTTTGTATGTCTATTCCTGTGGGTGTTCCTCTAAAGCTTAATACTGGAACTTTAAAATTATTACTTTCTGCTTCTGTAATTTCATACATAGACTTTGTAAAGTTAATGGCATCTGTTGGTGTACCTCCTACAAACTGTACAATGGGTATGGCTGCTGCCATGGCAAAACCACCAATGCCTGCTGTTTCAGTAATTACACTATCACCAATGTCTGGGTTGGCATCCTCCATAGTGTAGCCAGGAAAAAATAGACCATCAATAATTTCTGCAGGGGCAGTAAACCATTTATCCCCCAGTCCTGAAACACGTATTCCAAATTCTGTACCATTTCTGGACATAGTATAAACCAATGTACTATATTTTGTGCCCTCGGCAGGGTCTAAAGTACATTTACATGCTGGCATCGTTAAGTTTAAGAAGAAATGGTCATTGCTATGGATAAATTTAAGTACATCAGATTTATCTTTGGATGAAAAATCCGTCATTACAATATATGGGGCAAGCTCTCTAATAAGTAGAGATGTACCTGCTTTATTTCTATTATGTCCTTCATCACCCATTTGTAGAACTTGAGCAATCATAGTCTTTAAATTGATTTCTCCAGATAAAACTAGTGCCGCCTTCAACACTGGGGCCAAAACATTTTCCATCCATTTCAGTCTATCAATAACTTCTTGACTATATGCCCCATAACGAAGAACTTTTCCTAAACCTTCATTAAGGGTGCAGTAAGCATAGTTTCCAAAAGTTTTATTTTGAAGAATCCAAACAGGCATTGAAGCAGTTACCACACCTGCCATTGGCCCCACAGTATTATGATGATGGCAGGGTTCAAAAGTAATTTCTCCAGATTCTGCTAATGTAATTGCGTCTTCTTCATTGGTGGCTAACCCTTCATAAATTAAACCTCCAATTATAGCTCCCCTAAGGGGTCCACTCATTTTATCCCATGTAATAGGAGGTCCTGCATGTAGAATTGTTCTTTCTGTCATTTTGGGTATATTGTCTATAGCTTTTCCTATCCCCAAAAGGGTAGGCTGTCCACTAAGGATTTTTTCTACTACCTCTTTGTTGGCTTGTGCTATTTTTTCCCTTAACTCTTTATTAACCATCTGTGGTATACCTCCTATTGTTGGTCGCCAACTAACATGGGTTACCTCAACATTTTGTTTCTTTAAATCTTTATAGAAGGATTCCAGTCCAATGTTAACCACCTTTAAATCCTTATTAAACAAATCATTTATTTTAGACATTTGGAGTCACCTCCCACCTGTTATTTATCCTATTTAATATCATTCCTGTAATTCTTACTGCCTGTGCATTTGAGGGCATAACTATTACCCCTGCTTCTTGTAAACGTTTTTGGGATTCCATTAAACCTTGAGGATCTTTCTCCGTCCCGCAAACCGATGCCACAATGGATAAGTACTTACCCCTTTCTTCCATATACCTCTTCGCTTCATTAATAGAAGGGAGCATTTCCCCCACTGGATCTTCATGGGAGCCATATCCAAGTACAAAATCCATCAATACAACAGCCACTTCATCATCAGTTACTTCTTTTTGAAGTCTGTCAACTCTAGTGCTGGGGTCAATCATGGGGTGGGGTCTACCGATGGTAAACTGATCATCCCCTAAATCTATACAAGCATTTTCAATACTTTTCATGGTGTTGTCTAATTTATATTCAGGTTTAAAGGGTATGTTGGAGTAAATATTACCGATGTCCTTACTTAATAACTTCATTGCTTCATCTGCTAAAGTTCCACCTGTAAATAGCCCCCTAACATATTTTTGTGATGAATGAAATCTACTCACTTCTCCTTCAATAATCTTTTCCATTGCTTCCTTTTCAATATCGAAATCATTAAAATCAGTTATAGAACCGCCCCTCAATAAAGCCACTGCCTTGTGGGCTGTATCCTCTAATGTAGTTCCCGTTACAGCACCATACTTTTCAATTAGCCCTCTATCTCCACCAATAAAGTTAACCACCACAGGTTTTGGAGAATTAGCCACTGCCTTTAATATTTTTTCAGCCACTTCTTCAGCAGGAGGCTTTGATATTAAAACAATTACTTTTGTTTCAACATCATTTATTAAAGCATCTATACCTTGCAACATCATAATGCCACCAATTTCTTTTTTTAAATCTCTGCCACCTGTACCAATTACCTGGGAAACACCTTCCCCTAGCTTATCAATTAAAACTGTTACTTCTTGTGTTCCAGTTCCCGATGCTCCAATTACGCCTATACTTCCTTTTTTAACTACATTGGCAAAGGCTAAAGGAACATTGTTTATAATGGCTGTTCCACAGTCTGGCCCCATCATCAACAAACCCTTTTCTCTTGCTAATTCTTTTAGCTCCTTTTCTTCCTCAACGGATACATTGTCACTAAAGAGCATAACATGTAGGTCATTATTCAGTGCTTTCCTAGCCTCTTCTGCTGCATAGTTTCCCGCCACAGAAATAATGGCAATATTTGATTCTGGTTGATGCTTTAGGGCAGAATTTTGAGTTGGCGGCATATAGTCATCATTATTGTCTTTTTTCTTCTGACTTAATAATTTATGTATTTCATCTAATATGGTTTTAATATCCAGTTCTTTTTCAGCCAATAAAGTTACAAAAAAATCATTGACTCCAGCACATTCAATTTCATCTGTTAATATTCCAAGATTTTTTGCCAGTTCTTTATTAAGTTCTGTACCCATGCCTATTAATACTTCCCTAATTTGAGGGATCTTCTTTATTTCTTTTGTGATAAGCATTAGAGTTACAGAGTCATAGTAGGTATTTTTCTTTACTACATATTTAACCTGCATTCATTTTAACCTCCTTTTTCTATCTTTTTTAACACTATTAAGCTACCAATAAATATACCTGAAAGTATATCTGTACCCGAAGTGTCACCAAAATTTAGTAGTTCTTCTAAATAACTATTTAGTTTTAAACCATCTTTATTAAGGATTTCTATTAATAAATGTCTTACAGTTTCGGATGTTTCTCCCTTTGCTGCAAACTTTAACATACTTTCACTTATTGTAGTGGTTTTACTACTAATGTCTCTAATTATATATGAGTTAATTTTAAAAACATCATTAACATCTTTGTTCAAATAATCTGTTACGTATACTAAAGCCATCATTAACCCTGAAATAAAATCATCTGTAGAAGGTGTTAGTCCAGGACCAAAGCCAATAATATCTGTTGTAGCCTTTGATATATTTAACAAATCATAATTTATAACGGTTTCAATAAATTTACAAAATCTTTTAAAAATAAACTGTTGATGTTTACTTAGGGGTACTTTTTTATCATCTAAACTATTAAATAATGAATATTCATTACTCAAATTGAATATTAAAGCCCCAACCCCTTCTAGCTTTCCCTGTTTATAGATATATTTGCCTATGTAATCTTTTCTATTATAAACGTCTTTTATTTCAGCTTTTTCATAAGTAAAGATAGTTTGACAGTTCCAAACTTCGGCATCTTTTATTTCAATGGAAAGGGCTAAGTTTAGAAGGGTTATATTTTCCTTGTGAAACTTTAATAGCATCCCTTGTTCTAATCCTATGGTATAAAAGTTATTACACCCTTTAATTCTTACGGAGTAAGGAAACATTGATTTTTCTTCCGTCAGTAAAGTAATTAATTTACCATCGGGGGTAACAATGTTACATGCATTGTGGAACACCGAATGAACTACACCTTCAGTAACTTTTTTTTCATTTATTGCTATTTTTATTTTGTTACAAATCACTAAAGCCTTCATTTTATCAAATCCTTTTCATATTATCCATCATACCCTATTTAACTTGCTTTTTCTTTAGTCACATTCCCCAAATAAGATTAGCTTCTTTTGTAATAATATAATAAATGCAAACAAACAGCGACTTTACGTGTTTATATATACGTACTGTCGCTGTTTGTTTATTCAATATTATAGTTTTTGTTCAATCATAGTCTATTAATTTATTTATATAAAATTTAAACTATTACTCTATAACATATCTAGTACCTTCAGGGAAATTTGAATATTTAATCTTTCTTCGTAGTCTTCTATATCTATTCCACTAATTTCTTTTATCCTTTGCATTCTGTAAATAATTGTATTATAATGGGTAAACATTTCTTCTGATATTTTTTTTAAGTTACCACCATACTTAAAAAACATTTTCATTGTTTCCACCAACTCTGTTCCCTTTTCTTTATCGTAGTTTACTAAAGGTTCTAAAGTTTCTTGATAAAATTGTTTTAATTCTGGCTGTAGTTCTTGGTAAGATAAGATTCGATAAATACCTAAATCGTCATAATGACTTATTTTTTTATTTTGAATGGTTCTTATACAATCCACTGCCCTATTTGCTTCCCTATAACTTCTCCATAAGTCTTCTGTTTTTTCATATACACGACCTATACCAATGGAGACATTATTGTCAATTCCTTCAAACTTTGCATATTTAAAAATTTCGTTGGAAAACTCCATAATTTCTTTTTTTAGCTTCTCTGCTTTTCCATTGGCTTCCCAACTATATAGGGCAATAATTTTATTGCTTTTATTTCCACATATTATTTTTTTATCTCTATGCTTCGTTAATCTATTAATAATCCTTAAAAGTTTCATATTTATTTGCTGTAGATTACTACTATTATTTAGACTGTTTTCATTAAACTCTTGAATATCTTCAATAGAAATAATAATGACTGAATGACTTAATTTATTATTAAAACCAAAATATGAGGCTCTATCAATGGCTTTTTCATGTCTCCCTTTATCACTGGAGAAAAGGTCTTCAAAAAATTCTATTTTATATTTACTTTCTGTTTCAAATACAGATAGTTTTTTAAAAAGTTCTAATGCAACTATTGAAGTGGATGCTTCTATTGTAGTTAACTCCACAGGGGTTATTTTTTTATGATTTTCCCAAATATAAATATAGCCATACACCCTTTCCTTTGTGTAAATAGGTACTGTTATTCTATCTACTTCAACACCATTTATATTGTCCTTTACTTTAGGGTAAATAAGTTTTTGTAAATTTTCTAAATTAATGTTTTTTCTTTTTTCTTTTTTTATAATATTCTCTATTTCTATTTTACTTTCATCTTCGCAAATAATTACATTTGTATCAAATAGGTATTCACTAATTGCAAGGGTGTTTTTATCAATACTTTCATATAAGGCTATACCTATATCCTTTAAACTTCCCCCATTTAACATTACGTTCAACAGTTGGTTGTGTATTGTATCTATTCTTTTTAATAGGTGTGTTTGATGATTAATAATTTCCGTTAAGCCTTGTACAATAATAGTAGAATAGGAGACTTCATAGGGTATTTCTATTAATGGAAAACCTAACCCATTGGCAATATCAATGATTCTTTGGGGTATTTCATCTATATATCTTTTAGTCTTTATGCCTAATCCCGCTAACCCCTTTTCATTAAACTGTATAATTAGTTCTTCTAATTTTTCTAAATTATCCTTTATTGAAAAAGCCGTTGTTAAAAGAAACTCACCTTTCTCCACCCAATTAACTATATCAGGCACTTCCATCACATTAATTTTAGTGATTACTTTGTCTAAATTGTTTTCAGCTGCCATCACTTTTGCTGCCTTCAATACATCTAAATTAAGTAGTTCCCTTACTGTTATTCCTGTTGATCGGTGCATAACCTCACTCCCAATTCCCATATGAATTAGTTAAAATTAACCAGTTTTATTTATTATATTATAACACTTATTTCAAATGGTTGGGAGGAGGAATAAACTAATATCCTCATCAATTTTATGTATCTAATCACCTATTCTATTGAAGAACATATAATATCAAAAAAAGCCTATGAAAGGAATGAGCAAGTTGAATAATTATTATAGACAATATCCATGCCCTTACTACCATAATAGACCAGTATTTAATCCCTACAATATGTATTACGATTATAGTCTTTATCCAAATCCAAACTGTGGTACATCACCAACGTATCCCCCATATCCACCGAAACAGCCTATTAAGTTAAAGGATTATGGTCCATGTCCATATGTTGTAAATATTGAAGAGGCTACTAAGCAAAATGATTATTACCGTATCGCTTTATGGACAGGTGAATATTTGCAACTTACCTTAATGAGTATCAATGCTGGTGATGAAATAGGTTTAGAAATTCATACCGACCATGATCAATTCATACGTATTGAAGAAGGGCAAGGAATTGTTATGATGGGGGATAGGAAAGATCAGTTAGATTTTCAAGCAAACGTCTATGATGACTATGCAATACTTATCCCTGCTGGAAAATGGCACAATTTAATCAATACTGGTTGTACACCACTTAAATTATACTCAATTTATGCCCCCCCTGAGCATCCCCGTGGCACAGTGCATGAAACTAAAAAGGATGCTGAAAAACATTACGAATGCTAAATATGATAATAGATACAATTAATCCAGTAGTATTAGATTTCTCCAAACTCTACTGGATTAATTGTAAATCTATTTAGTTTTAACTTTTGTACCTATTTTAATTGTACATTAACATTGATTCCTCCAGTCCAACCTGTTGAGGGACTCCATTTAATATCTGTGAAAGGAATTTTGAAATACTGATTCCAAGTTTCTTGATTATATAATTCTCCATATTGATCCCAAACACTCTTAAAGGTAACATCAGCATGGTGTGATATAAAGGAAGTTTTATGTCCTATAGTATAGGTGGTTAGGTTATCTATGGTACTCACTGCTCTCCTAACTTCAAAACCATAGGATGCTAGTCCCTCTAACCCCAATGATACTTGTGCGAATACATCCCTTGATACGGGTCTACCCTGTTCCAGTTTTATTTCACTGCCATAGGCACTTGTTAAGTCAGCTTTTACGCTAAGTACTCCAGCTTCAAAATGCATACCTCCTAGTCCTATGCCAGCAGTACCTCCTATTGACCTAATATCTAACAGCGGAATATCTCGATAGGTTCCGTCTGGTTTTTTATAATTAGGAGAAACTGTAACCCAACCACCTGTAGGTAGTTTAAAAGTAATTCTTACATTATCTTGAATCCAATTTCTTACTACACACTCATTATGTACCACAATTCCATTTTCCCCTACTAGATATGTATACCAACCTTCTATTTCAAGGTTATATACTGTAG
This sequence comes from uncultured Alkaliphilus sp., assembly GCA_938074565.1. Classification (GTDB taxonomy): domain Bacteria; phylum Bacillota; class Clostridia; order Peptostreptococcales; family Natronincolaceae; genus Alkaliphilus. The sequence goes on from CALJEQ010000007.1 coordinate 7,593, forward strand.
TTTCTTCCTCAACTAGCTCTACATTATTAACCACCTGTTTTTCTCCAGTATAGGATAGAACTTCTTGTCCTACTTCTAGTTTTGCTGATGCAATCCACTGTCCATCGAAAGTGCGGAAGGGATGCTTCGGTGTAGCTTCAATAATTTCTCCTCCTATATCTAACCTTACATATTCATCTGTTGTATTAATAAATGTTTTCGATACTGGTTTGTAATCATACTCTCCTGTTTCTTCATCCCAAGATAAAACCCTGTCACCTACTTTAATATCTTCAATGTTTACCAATCCATTTTCAGTGTTGACTTTCGTTCCAGCGGTAAAACAAACTGTTGTTTCAGAATAATTGGTGACTCCATTATTATAGTAAACAGTTTTTGTGTTGGTAGTTACTTGATTACCATTACAATCATCTACAACTATTGTAGCTGTTGACCCAGTCATTGATGCAGCAAATTGAATTCCATTTTCTATAACTTTAGTTCCATTAGGATCTACAACGATCTGACCCTTCGCATGCCGAAAAACATTAGCCCCTGATAATCTATAGGCTTTTCCATCATTAACCATTGATTCTGCCCATTGATGAATACCCGCAGGTGTATTTTGATTTATTAAATCATATGATGGTATCCTTGAAGTATAACTTTAATTTCATTTATTACATCATCAATTTTATAATCTGTTGTTATTGGTAAGTGTGTTAAACTAGAAGCAACTTGTAATAGATTGTTGAAAATTCTGTCATTAGATGTTTCCATTTTTCCCTGTGTAATTAAGTAAGTCATTAATTTACCCAAGTCTTGTAAATCTTTTGTGTTTGATGCATAAGAGTAATCTATATAATTAAAAAATTTATCAGAACGGACTACATCAAATATATATTCTGCTGTACTTGAATCAGAAATAATTCCTATAATTTTTGCAATATATTTGCCCTCTGACTTTGTTGCATATATATTGCCAATATCTAAATTACCATAGACAAACCCTTTTAAATGAATGTACTGAATAGCACTGCATATTTGAATTATTACATCAAGTATGTCTGAAAAATTCATATATTTGATAACATCCATTAACTTTTTCTGCCCTGAAGTATATTCATATGTAAAAAAGCATTGTTTTGGAATATCCTTGTCTTTTACTAAATTAAAATTGGTTATTGAAATAATATTGGGATGTTTAAAATAAATTTTTAAACGTAAAATGTTTCATTTACGTTAACTATCTACAATAATTAATTCAAATAATCCAGTAGAAGCTGGATTTTCTTATCCTCTACTGGACTACTTCAAATTAATATTTATTTTTAATTTTTTACTTTCAGAAATAGAAACAAAGTATGTTTTATTTATTATTATTAGTTACTATTGTTTATTTGTCTAACGGGTCTTGCTTCTATATATCCCCTATATCCTTGAGGCTCCAGCTGAAACCTAGGTGCTTCATCCTCTGCCCATTCAAAACCATAAGTTTGAGGATTATATTTTTCCATAACATCCCATAATTCTTCAATTGCTTCTCCAAACTTTTCATCTTCATAGGGTTCACCTTGGAAAACCATCATCTTACACTCTGGAAGCTGTATAATATCATACCCATCTGGAACTCGCCCAGTATAGTTGTCAGGTACTTCTACCCCTTGAACATATGATGATGTCCCTGGTTTAACCAAACTCTGGGGCAACCACATACCAGCAGGTTCATACATTGCTTCTTTTATACTGGAAAGCACACCCCAAACATCGCATCCCACTTCTTCGCAATACTCAAAATAATGTGTAGCCTTTATTCCTCTTTTTAGAATGAGTTTTCTTGAGGGTCTCTCTACCACTTGGACAAATACAGTATTTGTTCTTTTTTTCTCAGACATTATATTAGCTCCTTTTTGAAATGTAAGGTAATATTCACGAATACGATGAGGTATGAAAAGCTGTATAGGTTCTGGATTTTCACTATACTTTTTCGGAGAAACTCCAAATTGTTTACCAAAAGCTCTTGTGAACCCTTCATGGGAATCAAACATAAAATCAAATGCTATGTCTATAACTTTTACCTGTTTATCCCTAAGCAATAAAGCTGCTTTGCTTAACCTAAAAGCTCTTAAATATTCAAATGGTGACTTTCCAATAAGTTCTTTAAAAATCCTTGCTGAATGCCATTGTGAATATCCCGCTGTTTTAGCAAGATCCCTCAATGTAATTGGACGGTTTAGGTTTTGTTCAATATAGTCCTGCATACGCTGTACTGCATTTATAACTTCCCATCGATCCATGTTTTCACCTCCTATTAAAAAGGATAGCATTTTATTTTTTATTTTTCTTGACATTCTTTGCTAATAGTTAAAGATCTATTTATAATGTAAAAACCACATATATGCTAAGTTTAATGAAGCTTCTTCTATAACTCTTTCATAAGATAAATTATATAAATATTGTAATATCAATAGCCTAACCATAAGTTCTGGATCTTTAGCAGGCTACCGCAATATTTTTTGTGAGTTTGTTCGATTAGATTTGTTAATGAATTTAAAGTCAAATAGTATCATTAATTAATGTAGAAGGATGGGTAAAAACTGATAATGGGGAATCTATGAGAGTAGTTTCCCTATTTTTGATAATATACATTATATCATTTACTAATAATGACAAATCCCATTCAAATAACTTAAGTTCGCAGTATCTTACAACTATTCAATACTATAATACCAAATTAATGTAAGCATTAATATATAAAATCAACAACAATTATTATCACAGAGGTTTTACCCATAAAAAGAACGCTTATGTATAAAACATACGAGCAATAGCAATCCTTTGACGTTAAAAACAAATCCCATGGAATGCCGTAATTGATGGAGTGACAATTTCTGTAATTGGTTTCACGACGCACCTTCTTTCAATTACATACACCTATAACAATACCTACTATATCTCTATTGAATAGATTTTTCTAGTATTTCTTTTTTTCTAATCAATCGCTCTTCATCCGTCATTTCTGGACATGTATAGCATTTACATGTAGCACCCTCAGTCAAATAATACAAACAGCAGGATTTTTTCATCCTTAGCATTTGCTTTGGATTCCAAGGCGATTCTATCATTTCGTAGGTTATATCAAAGGGATTATAGTTTTTATTAAATACTTGCAGGTCTATTCCCTTTATAAGAAGATCAAAATTGTTTTGTATCATGTTTTTTTGTTCTATTGTTTCTACATTCTCAATTGCTTGCTCATGAAAGTAGTATAGCCGAGCACAGATTTGTCCTAATAAGTGATCAATGGTAATATTTGTAGACGAGTGCCAAATTTCAAGTAAAGGCATGACCGTTTGCCCATAAAAGTCCTCCATGACTTGTTTTTTCCATATATTTTCATATGTTTCTACAGTTTTAATAGTAGTATCCCTTAGCTTAAAACATATTTCAAAAGAATCATATTGGTGATCCTTGTAAAGCTGTAGAATAATGTTAGATAAACTATAATCTATAATTTTTTGATGATTCACTAAATACTGAACACCGGCACAGAAACTTCCAAAATTTCCCGAAAAATATGCTGCCTGCACTTTATTATTTAATGATTTTACCTTGTTTCCATAGAAGTCTATAAATTCTTTACGTTTTTCCTCTATAAATAAATCAGTTAGGTTTATTTCATAAATAAGGTTATCTACATCCTTCATATAAATGTGATATTCCTTCTCTAAATCTGAAAAAAGGGCATTCGTCATAATAAACACCTCCAATAGACTAAATATTTTTAAAATAGTAAACGTTTATAATACATATTAGATTTTTAAATCATATTAAGAGCATTCCTTTTTTACTCAGTTGAAGAGCTGAGTTTTATATAGGAATGCTCCTTGTTTTTTAAAGCTACTTAATTATGTTTTGTAAAATCTGTTCAATAAGAATTTGACTCCCTATTGGACCTTGTGCATAATAGATAAAATTATTTGCATTATATACATGGTCGTTTTTCACTGCATCTAAGTTTTTCCAAATATTACTCTTTTCTAATTCATTCAATAGCTTTTCTGGTTCTGCTCCACTATTGGTCATTAAGAAAATTCGATTAGGGTTATAGACAAATAATCCTTCCAATGATAGATCCTGACTCCATTCTTCCACTGGATAGTCTTTCATAAGTTTGAAGCCTAGGTCGTCATAAAGCAGTCTTCCAACCTGCCCATAATTATTGTATACCCGATAGAATTTGTTGTTAATTCTAAGGAACATCGCTTCTTCATCTTCTCCAACGACAGATTGTAGCTTCATTTTTGCTTCATTAGCTATTTGATCGTACTCTTTAATTACTTCTTCGGCCTTTTCTTCTCTATTAAAGATTACTCCCAGTTCTCTAAGGCCTGCACGGAGATCTCCCCATTCATGGCTTAAAAAAATGGTCGGTGCTATCTTTGACAGATCCTCATAATTGTCTTCCATACCTTCAATACCGATGATAAGATCAGGCTCTAAAGACATTAATTGCTCCAAATTAGGACTCCATCCATCCTCAATTGGGACTATTTCTCCCTTATGTCTTTCCAGTTCATATGGAGCAAAATCAAAACCTGCCCAACTTTTAGCTGATGGAGCAGCAATCACTTCTAAGTCCAGTGAGATTAAGTTATCCAACATTCCCACCAAGTCTATTACACGTTTAGGATCTGCTGGTATTTCCGTTTCACCCATACTATGCTTTACTATACGAGTAGTAGCTGCTTGATCTACTTCATTGCTTGATTGCTGCTTCACTCCGCAGCCAGTGAATATACTAGTTAACATTAGGATTGCAATGGCTAAAGTAATTATTTTTCTACGTTTCATAACTTATCCCCTTTTACTTTTTTAGTAAATATTTTGCTATTCGTAAATTCTGTTGGTGCTATTTTAGACAACTACTCATAATTGTCTTCCATACATTAGAAGCGAATAATAAGATCAGGCTCAAAAGACAAAATCGTTATTTTTTCTCACCTGTAATTGATTCTAAAATTAAATCAATCGCTAGTGTTTCCCCTTTGATGTTTCGAGTATGGTAAGATTCAATTGCATAGACACGATTGTTTTTAAATGCATTGATATGTTGAAATACATCTTGTGAAAAAATTTCATCAAAGTAATCTTGTTCCCAAATACTCACAAACATATAATCTGGGTTCATTTCTACAATGGCTTCAACAGATGGAACTACCTGTGCGTCAGAATCATTTGCACCGGGAGCTGGAGTGAACCCAAGTTTATCGTAGAGTAATTGGTTAAATACAAAGTTTTTTTCAGTTATGCCCATACCCCCTTGGACACCATAAACATTGAGAAAAAGTGTCGTTTCGTTTTCTTTTACATGTTCTTCGATGATACTTTTGGCTTCAATAATTTTCTTTTCATAACTTTCTTTAAAATCAACTGCTTCAGCTTCTTTACCTAGTATGGATGCCAGCTCTTCAAATCTATCCCAACCATACATATCTATCTTCACAGTTGGTGCAATTTTAGAGGATTCTTCATACATTTCATGCCATCCTGTAAGAATAATTAAGTCGGGCTCAACTTCTAACAGTTTTTCCAAATTCGGGGTAGATTGATCCCCCAAATCAATTACACCAGCATCCTTCAAAGCTTGGTTAAATTCAGGGACAGCATCAAACTCTCCTGGTCTATGGTGTGTTGCGGCTATAGGTGTAATCCCAAGGGTCATCAGTGATTCGACATCTCTTGCAAACAGAACTGCGATTCTCTTAGGATTAACAGGAATTTCTGTTTCTCCCATGGCATGCTTTACAATACGGGTAACAGGTTTTTCATCAACTTTTGAAGTCTCGACTGGTGTTGATTTGCACCCCGCCAGTAGTGCTACAGTTAATACTACACTAGCTATAATTTTAATCGCTTTTAAATTTTTCATTTTGTTTATCCTCCTATTTTAAAATGTAATGATTTTCATTATCAATCATAAGTTGTAGTTAAAATTCAGTATCTCTAATTTCACCTCTCTTCAATTAATAAATAATTCAAATCTATAAAGCAGCAACTTCTTTTAGTGAATGAAGATGACTTTTAGAAGAATCACAAATAACATCATAAGGCATAACAAGCGGAACACCCGTTTTAGGATCATAAATAATATCTGCACAGATACCAAAAACTTCTCTTAAAATATCAGGTTTTGTTACATCTATAGTTTTACCTTCTTTAACAACTTTTCCATCTTTTATTGCAATCATATAATGAGCAAATCGTGTGGCATGGTTCAAATCATGCACCACCATAACAATAGTTTGTTTTTGCTCGCTGTTTAGCTTTTTAAGTAAATTTAGAACTTCAAATTGATGGGCCATGTCTAAAAAGGTGGTAGGTTCGTCTAATAAGATAGTATCTGTGCCTTGAGCTAGCGCCATGGCGATCCATGCCTTTTGACGTTGCCCGCCTGATAGAGAACTTAGCGGTCTTTGGGCAAATATTGTCATCCCAGTAGCCTCTAATGCCCATTCAATCATTTCATAGTCTTCCTTTGCTAAAGTCCCAAACTTTTTTTGATGAGGAAACCTTCCATAGGATACCAACTCTGCAACAGTTAATCCTTCTGGCGCAGTAGGATTTTGGGGGAGAATTGCAAGCTTTTTCGCCACTGATTTTGTTGACTGATTATGTATGGACTCACCATTTAAATATACTCCACCATTTTGTGGTTTTAGGATTCTGGCTATAGTTTTTAAGATCGTAGATTTTCCGGAGCCATTTCCTCCAACGAGGGCCGTAATCTTACCTTTTGGAATCTCTATGTTCAATCCTTTCACAATCGTTCTTTCAGCGTAACCTATATCGAGGTTTTTTGTCGTTATTACACTCATATCTAAGCTCCTTTATTTTATGATTTAGCTATCTGATCTTGCCAATAAGTATAAGAAATAGGGTGCTCCAATAACTGCTACTACAATCCCTGTAGGAATCTCATTAGGTGCTAGTAGTTGACGGGCAAACATATCCGATACTAAAAGTAGTATAGATCCTATCACAGCAGATACTGGTATTAAATATTCATGTCTCGGCCCTACCAATCGCCGTGCTAAATGGGGAGACACCAAGCCTACAAATGAAATCCCACCACCAATAGAAACACAGGCAGATGCCAAGGCTACAGCGGTAATGGATAATAAAAACCGTTCTCTTTCTATCATAACTCCAAGACCTGTGGCATTTTGTTCCCCTAGGTTCATAACATTTAAAATATTGGCTTTGTAGAGGGCATAAGGCAAAAGTATTAAAATCCATGGCAAAAGGGCTAGTACAAATTTCCAGTTGCTTCCGTATATACTTCCTGCTAACCAAATGGCTGCACTCATGAATTGGTGATATTGCATTTTCATTTGAAATAGTAAAATAAATGCATTAAATAGCATACCAATCCCAATTCCTACAAGAATCATTCGAACAGGTGAAACAGCTCCATTTTTTATAGAAAGGGTATAAATAAGAATGGCAGCTGTGAAGCCTCCCACTAATGCTACTAGGGGCAATAGGAATATGGATTGATTTGCTACACGGGTAAAAAACAAAATAAAAGTAACTACTGCAAACCCAGCACCTGCATTAATTCCCAGTATTCCTGGGTCCGCCAATGGGTTACGAGAAATCCCTTGCATGATAGCACCTGATACAGAAAGTCCTGCACCAATGAGTATAGCTATCACAATTCTTGGTAATCTAAAATCAAAAAGAATCAACTGCTGTTTATGGGTTCCAAAACCGAAAAAGGTTTTTGTAACCTCCCAAGGAGAAAGCCTAATTACTCCTAAATTCATACTAAGAATAAAAGTAGCAATCAGGAGGAGAAGCATTATACCTGTAAGTTTTATAACTTTATTTTTTTTGCTGCTAATCATTTGTTTATATGAAAAAACTTTTACATCTTCCACTACATATCCCTCCCATCACGTCTTGCAAGATAGAGGAAAAATGGGACACCTACTAATGCTGTTATGACACCTATTGGTGTTTCAGCAGGAGGATTCACCATCCTTGCAAGAATATCTGCACTTACCAAAAATAAACTTCCTAGAACAGCAGAGCAAGGAATAATCCAACGATAATCCATTCCAACTAAAAATCTTGTAATATGAGGAATCATTAATCCTACGAAAGCCACAGGCCCTGCAGCAGAAACCCCTGCCCCTGCTAGTATAACAACAACAATAGTACCAATCGTTTTAACAAGAACAATATTCTGACCTAATCCAATTGCAGTTTCTTCTCCTAAGCTCAGTACTGTAATAGAGCGGGAGAGAATCATCCCTACACCAAGACCAATAACTATCCACACTAACAAGCCCTGTACATTTAACCATTTTGATCCCGCTACTCCTCCAGCAAACCAATAGGTTACATCCTGTGCTGTTTTAAAATAAATGGAAATCCCTGAAGCAAGAGAGCCTAATAATGTTCCTACAGCTGTACCTGCTAAGGCTAAACGTACAGGGGTTAATCCTCCCTTTGCCATTGAACCTATGGTATATGTAATAAATGCACCGGCTGCGGCTCCAATAAAGGAAAAAATCATTAAATATTTATAAGGCATATCCGGGAAAAAAGCAAAAGCAATAGAGATAGCAAAGCCAGCGCCTGCATTAATTCCCATAATATCTGGGCCTGCCAGTGGATTTCGTGTCATCCCCTGCATAATGGAACCCGCTACAGCAAAACCTGCTCCCACCAACGCACCTACCAATGCTCTTGGAATACGAAGTTCGTAGATAATTTGATGATGGGTTAATTCAGAATTAAATCGAAAAACAGCAGACCAAACTGTATTTAACTCAATATTAGCAGCTCCCAATGATATAGAGGTAGCTAATGCAAATAATAATGCAATAAGCCCACCAATAAGAATCACAATTGCAACTACAGGTCTATTAGTAACTTTTTTTTCACAATTAATTTTAGATAAGACAGTCATATGCTTTTCCTCCAAATAAAGATAATTATACTAGTTGATTAGTTGTATTAGTTGATATTGAATATCTTTCTCAATTATATACACATACATACTCTTTGTCAATCCTATAAAAGTAATTTAAATTTATAGTGTTTATCTTACTACTTCAATGTGTACAATATAAAAATAGTTCTTATTTCTATATGAATTTTACAATAAAAACACAGAAATCTGGCCAAGAATCATACCTTTCCTGACTCTTATACCCTAGCCAACTGTCTTATTCTCACTCCTGTATGTCTATAGATGTCCTTTATAATATTCTATTTCTTTTTTCTATCAGAATATTTTGTCAAAACCTGTTGTGAAACCGCTTATTATTTCATTAACATTTGCTAACAATCAGTATCCCTCTGCATTTAACTAATGTACACCCCCTCCAATATAACCAAGCAAATAAAAAAACCTGCTATTTTATCTTTTATTCTAGGAAATTAATAACATCCTATCAAGATACACAACAGCAGATTCTTATATTCTGTTAATTCTAATTAGCCATTTTGTAAAGTTTGTAAATTAAAAACATCGCCCTTCGGCACTTTCATATTCAAAAGCAAATACATTAAAATGTTTTATTATAACATTTTAATAAAACTAAAAAAACTCATAGTAAACTTACGTGAAAACCCCAATAAAGAAATGAAACTAATCTGCTCCTAATAAAAGATAGCATTCGTGGACACCGTCATTAAAATATATAGAATCCATAGAACTAAACATTTTAAAATGTACTAAACCAATATAGGTGTCTTTTCCATTCCACTTAGATAAATTTTCATAGAAGTCCATAGATAGTAGTTCACTTCTTGATGGATTAGTTGAATAATTACTTATGTACTCAAATTTATTTAAAGGATAATAATCATCAAAGTAGCCACTACCTAATATAGTTATATTTTTTGATACAGTTGCTTTATTAGGTCTAACTAGTACGAAATAACTTTTTGTAATAGCTCCTCCAACCATATCAAAGGAATCTATATTAACAGCCACAAAAAAACCATCTGAAAACTGAACACCATAATAAGCATTGTTGTTTAACTCAAAGTAGCCTTCACTTTTTATATATATTGTTTCTTTTGATATTCTAATTTTTATACCATCTTTATGTACATGGGCTACTTGCTCGTCATTATTCCAGTGTACTGAAGCCCCTAAACTTTCACCTATAAATCTTAGTGGTACGTAGGTTCTTCCATCTATTAAAGTAGCGGCAGTATCTAGCACTACTTTTTTATCATTAATTCTTGCTTCTTTTGAGTCAATAGTTAATATAATGGTTGTGTTGTTTTCTTTAACAGTTATTTTTCTTGTTTTTCCATCCCAATTTATATTAGTAACATTCATTGCCTCAAATATATTTCTCATAGGTACTAAAAATCTTCCATTTACCATTTTCCCCTCAAGTTCTATTGTATTTATTCCATATACTTCTGTCTGAATACTTGATAATAAAATAGTTGTAACTAATAATAGCATTAATAAAGCTCTCAATTTAATTTTCATAACAAAATTTCCCTTCTTTTTTAAGTTGAATATAGCATATGTTGTAATTACTAAAAAACACTCTATAAATTACATTTATATGCTACATACTTACTAAATTATAATGGAATTTGTTAATTTCAGCAACTAGTTTTTCAGTGCCTATTATAACTATTGCTTCTTAATGTAATATAATTGGTAATGAGATAAAGTATTTTAAAAACATAATCATAAAATATATAAACTATAAACAATTAACTAATAATTATCCTTCCATCTTGTTGTACTTCTGATTTAATAATAATAGTATTACTAGAAAAATTTAAATTTAATTTAGCATCAACAATTATAGATTTTATATTAAATATTGATATTATTCATAATTATAAAAAGTATTTTTCTTAGTTATTAATAGTATATCCTGTTTTAAAAGAAGAAGGTTTCAGTATATTTACATCAAGAAATGCTTGGCGGTTTAAACACGAAACTATAGAAGTTATTAATTTTCAATCGTTTAATTCATTTTTAGCAGGTTTACTAGGATGCACCACATTCTCTATATCAGTTAATTTAGGTATTTATTTTACAAAGATACCAGATTTATATCCTAATAATCCAATTAAGAAAAAAGATTCTTATTTATTACCTGATGTAAGTCGTTGTATTTTTAGAAAACAACTAAACAAGAGCATTGCGCAAGAGAATGATTCAAGAAAGGATATATGGTATATAGACCCATATGGTGACAATATTAATTTGATTATAGATGATATAAAGAATAATTTTATTTCTGATGGATTTAAATGGTTTGAAAAGTATACAAATATGGATACTGTGTTAGAAACACTATTGTACGAAAAAGAGGAGCTATATGGTACTCACGGATTTGGAAGAATAGGTTCCCCAATAAGAAACTACACAGGCGGATATATTGCACTTTCCATGGAAAAGTTCAATTTAGCAAAATCTTTATTAAGTAAAGCAATAGATTCAAATTGTTTTAAAGACGTAGAAGATATTATGAAAGAAGACTATGAAAATTTATAGATTAAATACATAAAGAACTAAAAAGCAAGTCAAATTAATTAATCTTTTCATAATTGACACCTACAATATGTATTATGATCATAGCATTTATCCAAATCCATACTGTGGTACATCACTAACTTATCCCCCATATCCCCCCGAAACAGCCTATTAAGTTAAAGGATTATGAACCATGCCCTTAGTTTATTTTCATCTATTCTCTTTGTCTGAATAACACCTTTGTTTTATTTCATTCACTATACTGTTTATTATTTCATCAACTGCTAAACTACCATCAACAAATACATCGGATGATTTCATATTTTCTTTATGTTCTGTAAAACATCGTCTTGACCTTGTTAAATAAAAACTTAAATCCCTCATAATTTCATCAACAGTTGCCTCTTTATAATCCCTTATAATACGTCTTGCCAATGATATATCAAGGGGTGTTTCAATAAACACCGTCATATCAATAAAGTCTTTTATTGGATAGTCTTGTCTACTGAATGGATAATCTAAAATAATATAATCTACATTCTCGCTTTCAATAATATATACTATATCATTTACTAACAATGACAAATCCCATTCACTGGGGTCTGAACCATTTTCAACCCATTCACATATATTATCAGGTTGTTTATCGTATTCATAATTATCAAAGTATAATGCTTTTGCATTACTTAATTGATTGCATAGTTCTCTTGTGATTGTTGTCTTTCCACCACCAGCATTTGCAGATATTGATATAATAAAAGTTTTTTTTGTCATGCATTTTCCTCCCTAATATAAATCACTTATTAGCATTTTCAACATTTATATTTAAACTGTAATTTTCTAAATATAGGTATACTAATTAAAATTATTGTCTAAGTAACCTAACCACCATTATCTCTGGTCTATTAAAAATCCTTTGAGGAAATAGACTATTCCCTAAACCTCTATTAACAATTAAAACAGATTTTTCTTCTTGGTACTTTCCTTCAAGATATTTGGGAAATATTCCTTGCCCTGGTGCCAGTATTCCACCGAGGAAAGGTAGTCTTATTTGACCTCCATGGGCGTGGCCAGAAAATGTAATATCAATATTTTTTTCTACATATAAGGGAAACAATTCAGGTCTATGGGATAACAATATTTTAAATGTATCTTCTTTTAAATCTTCCCCCATGGCAACTTCCAGTTGTTCCTTGGCATACATCATTTCACTATAAACTCTGTATCCAAATGAAGGGTCATCTATTCCTATTATTGTTACTTTCTCATCATCTCTTTCTAATTCACATGATGTATTTCTTAATACTTTAACCCCTATATCTATAAGTCTGCCTTCTAATTCTAAATATTTTCCAGATCTACCTTCATGATTTCCAGTTACATAATAAACATCTGTAATCTTTACCAATTGTTTCATTAATTTAAGGCTATGGGTTTCATCGTAACGCCTACTATCAATTAAATCTCCCGTAAATAGTATTATTTCTGGTTTTGCTTCTTTAACCTTATTTACTAAATTTTTTTGATTTTTTCCAAAGGATTTTCCATGGAGGTCGGATAGTTGCACTATCTTATAACCATCAAAAGATTTAGGTAATGTATCAGATTCTATCGTTAGATTTGTTATTGAGATCATGTTGTTTTGCTGGTATAGAAAGGTTAAGACTACAAGTACAACGATAAGGAATTTTACTAATGTTTTTAAATTTTTACTCTTTTTTATTACATGTCTACTTTCTTTTTTCAACTTCATTCATCCTTTACTTACATTAATTTTTATATAAAATCTAGTATAATGAATAATAGATTTATTTTATATCAATAATATTATAACTTATTTACACTATTCCTTCATTATTTAATCATACAACTTTTACATTTTTCTTTTTCAAAGTAATATTTATATGTTTCTTAGCCATTTTTATCTTTTTTGTGTACTTCTCTTACTGTGGCGTTTCCCTTAGATTTCTCTTGAAAATTACAATTATTTACAGTGTTTTCAGTAATCTCGAAACGTCCCCTTTTATTTTCAACAGGGATTTTACTCCCCTTCAATTTCTACATTCACTTCAGCCCTCCTTGCTTCATTTTTTCTTGAATAGCTATTGAGATAACGTGAATATTTTAAGTATTTATATCATGTTACACCAGAATATAAATTTGTTAACATTCTGAGTTTAAAAAGGAGTTTTATCATTTTTTGTGTAATTATCTTAATATGTTTTTTAATGCTTTATTTTTGCTTTAATAACATTACAAAGGAGGTGTTTGGTTAAATTTTTAATTGTATTTACATTTTTTTTTTACTTAGAAGGTAGACATTAAATTATTTGTTAAATATCATATTAAAAGGAGGTTATTTAATGAAGGTGTTTAGTAAAAAATCTTTTATCTTATTCTTTGTTATGATTTTTACCCTTGTCTCAATTTCAACAGTATATGGAGGTAAATTCACTGGTAATCCCAGCGACTTACCTATTGGTTGGTGGTTTGAAGGGAATACCCCTACTATTATTGATCCTAATAAACCAATTTTACTTTTTGTTCATGGTTTAAATGGAGATTACAGTACTTGGACTAGTGGTTCAAATAGTATGTATAACAAAGCCCTTAGTCAAGGCTATCAAACAACATTTATCAACCTACACCCTGATAAAAATATGTGGACCAATGGAAGCTTATTGGCAACAAAAATTCAGGAAATCTATAACCATTACAATAAAAAAATAGTCCTTGTTGCCCATAGTAAAGGTGGCATAGATAGTCAAGCTGCATTAATTCATTATGGTGCTCATCCTTATGTGTCAAACGTAATTACATTAGGAAGCCCTCATTATGGGTCTCAACTGGCAGATTTGGCAAATGGAAGTTGGACTTGGTGGTTAGGGGCTATTTTAGGCCAAAGAAATGACGCAACTGAAAGCCTACAAACTGGCTATATGAGCTATTTCAGAAGCATTACCGACTCCCATAGTAATCGTTTAAGAAACAAATATTACACCTTAGCAGGTACTTCTACAGGATCTTTCTTCTCTTCCCTTTACTGGGGTGGTCTTTACCTAAACTCCTATGGACAAAATGATGGTGCAGTAGTTGTAAACAATGCCTCTCTACCTTATGGGCACATTGTTAAAATCAATAACTGGGATCATTACAACTTGACCCACGGAAATACTACATTCGATTGGTTTAGACCTTATCTAACCACATCTATAGCTGGATTAAATACTGTACAAGTAGCTTCAAATAATTTTGCAAGTCTAAATACTTCAACTAGTGATGTTGCTGCAAATACCTTAGTTAGAGGTAATGTTCTTAGTAAAGAAACATCTAAAGAGGTTTTCTGGGTGGAAGATGGCGTTGATAGCATAAATATTAACTTCTTAGCTAACCAACCGATTAATCCAAATCATATTAGAATCACTTCTCCTGATAAAAACAAGAAATTTGATTCTTGGACTGTTGGTGAAGATACCCTTTATTTCAATGGAGCTTACTATCATTCTATTAAAATTGATAACCCTATGGAGGGTGAATGGAGTTTAGAGATTACAAACAAAAATTATTTCTCTTCTATTAATGGAAATTCTAAAAAGAGAGGCACTGTTGATTACGAGACTGCATATGTAATGACAGTTACATATCAATCTGATCAAACTTTAAATATTCCTGTGGAAGAGATTATAGATACCCTTAGCGATTCGGTTTCTGTATTTGAGGATTCTGAAATGATGAAGTCTAGCTCTTCTGTATTAGGTGCTTCTGAAATGAAAAAGGCTAAGTCCTTAGGTGCTCTATCTAAGTTAAATGTCAAATCTAAGCAGGTGGAATTTATTCCAGTAGACGGTGGTAACGATGATGCAATTTATTTAGAAGTAGATGCTAAAGGTGATATTGAAAACGGTAATTTATCACGATTTAATGCCTCTATGAAGAATAAAAAGGGTGTTATAAATGTTACGCTAGATATTAGTGGAGTAAATGGTTCTAATAGTAGGTTTGAGAGAACTATTGTAAAGAGTGTGTATGTTGATGAGAATGGGAAGGTTTATTATTAAGATTTGTAAAGTTAGTAATACTTAACAGGGATCAAAGGTATAAAAGCAAAACTACCCCCTCTATGGGTAGTTTCCTCAGCCCTAGAAGGGGTATATAAAAAGGAGAAGAAGTTGAACAACCAACTTCTTCTCCTTTATTTTCTACTCTGCCATTTCTAAGGCAATCTTCATCATATTAGTAAATGCATTTTGTCGTTCTTCAGAAGTTGTTACTTCATGGGTTGCTAAGTTGTCAGACACAGTAAGTAAACATGCTGCATTTTTTCCAAGAACCTTTGCATTATGGAACAGAGCAAAAGCTTCCATTTCTACAGCTACACATCCGTATTTTTCATGTATTTCCTTATACTGCTCAAAGTTTTCTCTATAAAACACATCTGATGAATGAATTCTTTCTACAGAAATCGGAATCTCTAACTCATTTGCATGTTTAATAAGGCTCTCGTTTAATGCTTCAGTTCCTTCAATAATATCGCTTTCATAACCACCTTGTACTTTAGCATAGCTCGATTCACTCCAAGCATCCTTCGCCAAGATTACATCATACAGTTTTGCATCTGGAGTATATCCTCCACAAGATCCAATTCGAATAATATTTTCTACGTCGTAAAATTTATAAAGTTCATAGGAATAGATTCCTATGCTAGGCATTCCCATGCCGCTTGCCATAACGGAAATTCTTCTTCCTTTGTAAGTTCCGGTGTATCCTAAAACATTTCTAACGCTGTTAAACTGTTTTACATCTTCTAAAAATGTATCTGCAATAAACTTTGCCCGCAGGGGATCTCCTGGCATTAAAACAGTTTTTGCAATTTCATCCTTATTTTTTGTTTCAATATGTGGTGTTGGTATCATCATAACTCCTCCTTAATGATTTGTACTTTTATAGGTAAAATTTTTCTTTCTACTGACCACTGGATATTTTGGTATTGCTTAATACCACTTTCTTATTAAGATTAAGCAATTTAAAATATGTAAAAAATAAATAATATTAAAAAAATTATTTATCAATAATTCTATCATAAATTAATCAAGTGAAATTGTAAACCATTTAATAACAAGTAATATTGTATACAAAACAGTTTAATATAAAGCTTTATTAAAGAAACTGAACTAGTTTGCCCCTAAGTAAAGATAGCATTCTTGAATACCATCATCAAAATATAGAGCGCCATAGAGCTAAACATTTTAATAGATACAAGGGGATACAAGGGGACGTTTCAACTGTCTTGTTTTATTGCTCTTTCAATTATGCTTTTTCCTATCCCCATAACCCGTCCTATCTGACGAATACTTGCACCTGTTGTTTGATATATCTTCTTTATTATTAAATTTTTCTCCTTAGGATACATCTCTTTAAATTCCTCTAAATTATACTGCTTATGGATTAATTCTTTTAAACTTGAATCTGTATACTTATTTAACGGTTTACAATCTAAGCATTTATCATCATTTTTTCTATTCATAAAATTTACAAAATTATCTCTTG